>NZ_CP044523.1:3018126-3636252 GCF_008831545.1 Halorussus halophilus | reverse complement strand
CCCCGACCGAAAGTTGTTCACAGCCCGGTCGTTCCGGAACTTCGTGTCACGAGCGTTGTACGTTGCGAATCCATTCAACGCGTTGTGTCGCGCCAGACTATCGACAACCACGTTGTCGCTGGTGTGCGAGCCAAAGGAGAACCCGCTCCTGCCGTTGTAGACGGCGACGTCGTGGGCGAGGTAGTTGTTCGCTGGCGAGTCGAAATGCATTCCGTCCGAACTCACCGACGGGAACTCGAACCCGTTGCCGTGGTTGCCGTAGGCGACGCTGTAGACGACCCGATTGCGGTCGCCCGAGATGTTGAATCCCGCCTCGCGGTTGCACGAGGCGTTTACGTTCCGTATCTCGCCGTTATCGACGCCGCGGAACCAGACGCCGACACCGAACTCGGTCACGGTGACGTTCCGAACCGTGACGTTCGTGAGTTGGCCGGTATCGTCGGCGAGGACGCCCGCACCGGGGCCGAGTCCGGACGCCTGCGAGACAGTGTATCCGTTTCCGTCGATGGTCACGTCGCTGGTCTGAATCTCGATGCAGGGTCCGTCGCCTGCCACGTCGCGGGTCAGTTCGTAGACGCCGGGGTCGGTTATCGTCCGGCACGAGGAAACTGGCGTGGCACCAGCGTCCGATGCCCCAGCGATTCCGGTATTCACGAGCGCGACTGCGGCCGCGACGAGGACGACCACCGTCAGGACAGCCAGTACGTGTCGGGGAAGCGATGTCGATTCCGGAGAGGAGACGATGCGAGCGATGGACGAGCGAAGCGATTGCACGGTCTGACGACCAGAGCTATCGGATTAGTTATACGGCAGTTAGCGAGCGACGACCGCGATAGGCAGGGTTTGGGCCGCGTTAATCACGTCCTGTCAGCACTATAACGTTGCAGCTCCAACGGCCGGAACCACTGCGTTTACCGTGTCGATAGAAGTGGGCCCTGACGGATTCGAACCATCGACCACTCGGTATCCCATGACACCGGATGTTGTGATCCGATTGTCAATATGAGCCGAGCGCTCTAACCAGACTGAGCTAAGGGCCCTCTACGACTTTCTCTCACTCCCATCTGTTTAAGCATATCGGATGAAAGCAAACTACGACGACGAGGAACGGTGTTCAGTCGTGACAGTGGCGTTCGCGGGCGTCTCGCTTTCACTGCGTCGCAGTTGATGTGAGCGGAAGAATAGCGCCGTCGCCAGGGCTCGAACCTGGGACAACCACGTTAACAGCGTGGTGCTCTACCATCTGAGCTACGACGGCTTCTGAACGCATTCTTCTGTATGGCGAGTCTGTTGATAGGGCTTTCGTTTTTCGCCCGAGGGAGGTGAGACGATGTACCACGAGAGAGCGAATCGGGCGCGTCGAGACGACCAGAGACGATACGTTTTCCCGCACGCGCTCGGAACAGTCGGGCAATGACCGGCGACGAGGAGTTCGAGGCGGTGGTCGGGTCGGTCCGGGAGCGAATCGACCCCGGCGAGGACGAGCGCGAGCAGATGCGGGCGGCGACCGCGAGCCTGCACGAGCGGGCCGAGGAGGCCATCGCCGACCTGCCAGTCGAGGCCGACACGATACAGGTCGGGAGTACCGCCCGCGGGACGTGGATCAGCGGCGACCGAGACATCGACCTGTTCGTGCGCTTCCCCGCCGACCTCGCGCGCGAGCGACTAGAGTCCTACGGCCTCGAAGTCGGCCACGCCGTCTTGCCGGACGGCCACGAGGAGTTCGCCGAGCACCCCTACGTCACCGGCGAGTTCGATGGCTTCGACGTAGACCTCGTGCCCTGCTACAAACTCGATTCCGCGACGGACATCCAGTCGGCCGTGGACCGCACGCCGTTCCACACGGAGTACTTGGACGCGCGTCTGGACGACGACCTCGCCGGTGAGATTCGGCTGTTCAAGCAGTTCTTGAAGGGCATCGGCGCGTACGGGAGCGACCTCCGCACCGAGGGGTTCTCGGGCTACCTGACCGAACTGCTCGTCCTCGAATACGGGAGCTTTCGGGACACCATCGAGGCCGCCTCCGAGTGGAACCCGCAGGTTCGATTCGACCCCGAGGACCACGCCGAGACCAAATTTGATGACCCACTCGTCGTCGTGGACCCCACCGACCCCAAGCGCAACGTGGCGGCGGTCCTCTCGGCCGAGAACTTCGCGCGACTCCAGCACTACGCCCGCGAGTTGCTCGAATCGCCCACCGAAGAGTTGTTCTTCCCCGACCCGCCGGAGTCGCTGAGTGGGGCGGAAGTGCGCGAACACGTCCAGCGCCGCGGAACCACGCCCGTCGCCGTGCGCTTCGACGCACCGGACATCGTGGAAGACCAACTGTATCCCCAACTCTTCAAGTCGCTGGCTGGAGTCCAAGACGAGTTGGACAGGCGCGGTTTCGACACGCTTCGAGCGGTTGCGTTGGCTGACGAGACAGCGGTGCTGTTCGTGGAGTTGGAGGTCGCCGAACGACCGAACGTCGAACGTCACGAAGGGCCACCAGTCAACGTCCGCCAGCACGCCGAAGGCTTCTACGGGAAGTACGAGCAGGAGGACGAGTCGTACGGCCCGTTCATCGACGGCGACCGCTACGTCGTGGAGCGCGACCGGGAGTTTTCGAGTGCTTCTGAGTTTTTAGAGAGCGACGCGATTTTGCAGGTTGGATTGGGTGTGCGCGTAGAGGATGCCTTGGAAGCGGAGTACGAGGTTCTCGTAGGTGAGGAGGTCGGAGAGTTGTCCTCGGAATTTGGGGTGGAGTTAGCTCGGTACTTCGACCCGCGACCGTGAGTGGTGGTTTTGATAATCGCTGTGGGTCGTTTGGAGGATTTTTTGGAGGAAGTGAGGTAGGTGAGGAACCGAGAGAGTGAGAAGCCGTCGAGAACGGTTTGCAGCTAGCTACTCCCGATACATAGGAGAAACCGCGACCGCACAGCACCGCAACGGCCACACACCTCCCCAACCGATTGCGCGATTCGATTTTGGAAGACGCGCAGGTGCGCGTCTTCCAAGCTCATTGCTCATCCCTCGCGCGGGATTGACGCGTCCCAAACAACGGGACGCGTCAGCGCGCGCCGGGACATCTGTGAAAATTCGAAATACGGCCCACGGTTTCGCTCAGTCGAAAATCGGGTGGAGGTCTCGAATCTCCGCAATCAGTTCGGTCACGTCCTCGTCGGCATCTTCGTCCGACACCACCGGCTTCCGGCCGTCGAACGTCTCGTGGACCGTCGCCACGCTGTCCGAGAGGGTGTCCAGTCCGTAGCCACCCTCCAAAATGAACCCCAGCGCGGCGTCCGTCCGCGAAGCGACCTCCCGACAGCGTGCGGCCTGCATGCCGTACCCCTCCGAGGAAACTCGCATCCGGGAGATGGGGTCGTGACGGTGGGCGTCGAAGCCAGCGCTCACAAGCAAGAGGTCGGGGTCGAACGCTTCGAGCGCGGGCGCGAGCAGGTCGTCGAAGGCGTCTCGGTACTCCGGGTCGCCAGCACCCGCCGGAAGCGGGACGTTCAGGGTCGTTCCTTCCCCGTCGCCATCCCCAACCTCCTCAGCCTCTCCCGTCCCCGGATACAGCCCCTCCTCGTGAAACGACGCGTAGAACACCTCCCCAGAGTCGTAGAAGATGTCCTGCGTGCCGTTGCCGTGGTGGACGTCCCAGTCGAAGATAGCCACCCGCTCGCAGTCCCGTTCCTCGTCGTCGATGACCTTCTGCGCCGCAACGGCGGCGTTGTTGAAGAAACAGAACCCCATGGCGTCGTCCTCGACGGCGTGGTGGCCCGGCGGACGGCCGAGCGAGAACGGCGTCTTGCGCCCGTTTGCACCGTCGAGAGCGGCTTCGGCGGCCCACCGAGCGAGGCCTGCCGACTGGAGTGCGGCGTTCCACGTCTCCCCGACGGCTACCGTGTCGGGGTCCCAGTTACCGCCGCCGCCGTCGCAGAACGACCGAAACTCTTCGACATAGTCGGCGTCGTGGACGGCTTCGACCGCCGGTCTGTCGGCGGGGTCGGCGTCGGTGTACTCGACGCTGTGGCGGCGCGCCAGCCCTTCTTTGATAGCTCGCAAGCGGTCCGGACTTTCGGGGTGGCGTTCGCCGGTGTTGTGGGCGAGGCAGTCCTCGCTGTAGCCGAAGTTCATCCAAATAGCTCGAAGTACGTCTCGATGTCCTCGGCCTTAACAGTTCGCCGGTCGGCGTGGTGTGCGAGGATGGTCGCCGCCGCCGCCACGTTGTCGGCGTAGTCCTCTAAGATGTCCGCCAGTGCGATTCTGGCGTCCATCGCCACGCGGTAGTCGTCGCCGATGTCGAGGCGTGCGATGCGGTCTACGGGCGCGACGGGGAGTTCGAGGGAGTCTTTGTCCACGACCTGCTCGACGCCGAAGTCCTGGCTCATCAGTGTCTTCCGTCCGTCGGCAGTCGCGTGTTCGGCCGCGTCAACGGCCAGTTCCGCGCCGTGGCGTTGGATGCGACGGGCGAGTTCCTCCGCCGCGCCAGCACTGACTCGGAGGTTGCCTGCGTTCCGTCGGATGATAGTATCGACCGGTGCAAACGGAAGCTCGACGCTCATACCCAAATGGGCGAATGTCGCGCCCTTAGTTCTTTCCGTAGCGTCTTTGCGGCCGCCTGCGTTCGTCGTTCGAACCGTTGCTTTCCATATCCGCCAGCAGGCCTAAACCTCTCGCTGGACAACTGGCAGGTATGTCCGACGAACACGAACGAGACCGCACGATGGCGAAGGAGAAGGACGACGAAGAGGAGCCAGAAGCAGAGAAAGCTGAAGCCGAACAGGCCCGCGAAGACGAACTCGAAGACGAGACTGACGTCGAGCAGAAGCAAGCGCGCGAGGACGCCGCCGCAGACGAGCAGAACGTAGACAACCACCGCGACGAAGAGCCGTTCGAGAGTTAAGAAGCAAGAAGTGAGTTAGCGAATAGCGCTTAGAAGACGTCTTCGGCGTCCAGTCGCCCGTCGCGCAGTTCGCCGCGCGCGGTGACTTCCTGCCCGAGGGTCACGTCCGCGTTCGATTCGACGCTTACCGTTTCTTCGCCGTCGTCCAGCACGATTGGGTCGCCTGCTTGGACGACGGTGCCCGTGAACTCGACGAACTCGCCAGCGGCGTCGCCGTCGGTCGTTGCACTTTCGTCTCCACTTGCGCTGGCCTCGTCCGCCGAGGAGTCGTCGCCGTCGCCACCGAACGAGTCGAGACCCGCGCTCGACTCGTCTCCGGCGGAGGCCGAGTCGTCTGCGCCTGCGTCGCCACTCGGCGCGCTGTCGCCGCTTTCGATGACGGTGACGGTCGATTGCCAGCCAGCGGAGCCTTCGATGTCGTCCTGCCAGCCGTCCTGAATCTCGACGTCGGCAATCTGCACTTCGTCACCAGGCGCGATTTCGGCGTCGGCTTTCTCGCCCCAGAGCGCGACGCGAATGTCTCCGGTCGAGTCCTGAATCCGGATGTTCCGGACCTGCCCCTCGGAACCGTCGTCGCGGTCGAAGGTGCGCTTGGGGTCCGCAGAGCGAACGACGCCGCCGATGTCCACTTGGTCGCCGATTTCGAGACCCTCGATGTCCGCGCTGTCCGGGACGTACTGGATGTCTTCCTCGATTTCCTCGACCGCACCGCGATTGCCGACGTGGAGTTCGAGATTCCCGTCTCTCTCGCGGACGTAGCCGTCTACGACTTCGACGGAGATGCCAGCGTCCAGTTCGTCGGCGAGGTCGGCCTGCTCGTCCCAGAGAGTGACGCGG
Source organism: Halorussus halophilus (assembly GCF_008831545.1). Taxonomy (NCBI): domain Archaea; kingdom Methanobacteriati; phylum Methanobacteriota; class Halobacteria; order Halobacteriales; family Haladaptataceae; genus Halorussus; species Halorussus halophilus. The sequence continues at coordinate 3,630,527 of NZ_CP044523.1, read as the reverse complement.
ATTCTTCCGGTTTCGTCACCAAGTTTGAGATTCGAGACTTTCCCCTCAGAACCGTCGTCGCGCGAGAACGTGCGAATGGTGTCGGTTTCGAGCAGTTTCCCTTGGAGGTTCACGTCAGAGAGGCCGAGCGAGAGGTCTTCGACGCGGTAGGTGTCCCGAATCTGTACGTCTACCTCGGTGTCGGGGTCGGGTTGGGCGTCGCTGACGTTGACTTCGACGCCGTTGTAGCCGTCCTTCGGGCGGCCCTTGATTCGCAGGACTTGTCCCGGCTCTAATTCCTCCTCGCCCGCGTCGGCCTGCTTGTCCCAGAACGTGATGCGAATGGAGTCGGTCTCGTCGGCGACTTCCACGTTCAACACGCGGCCGTCCTCTTCGTCCTCACCGTCGCGCTCGAACGTCTTCACGTCGCCGACGCCGACGACCTTCGCGACGAACTTCACCTCTTCCATGCCCGGTTCGACGTCGGCGATGCTGTTGACCTCCCCGCCCTCGTCGTCTATCTCGTGGGCGATGAGCATCGCCGCGGTCTCCTCGTCGGCGAGACCGCCCATCTGTGCTACCTTCTCTTCGACCGCCTCGCGAAACTCCTCCAAAGAAACGTCTGCGTCGAGGTCGGCGTGAACGTCCTCTATGGCGCCCATAATCGTATTAGCCAGCAAGAGTGGCCCGCGCTTAAGGATTGTCCTTGTAGCTGACGGGTGAATTTGGACGCTCTGGCGCCTCTCCCGCCGGATGTGGTTTTCGTACTATCTGTCACAGTCGAGGTTGGTTCCGGCTTCGAATAAAAACGTTCGGAGTGGTGGCTGGCGAGAGCTACTGTCCTTTCTCGGCGACGGTTTCGGAGTTGCCCATCGACTCGTGGGTGACGGTCACGTTGCTCGGGAGACCGCCCTCAAACTGGAACGTCGCCTCGTAGTCGATTTCGGTGATGCACTGCGAGCAGACGCCGGTGCCCTCCTTCTTCTTGGTCGTGACGGTCACGTCGAGCGTCCCGTCGTCCGGCGAGTAACTCACGTCGCCGAGCGTCGCGGTCTGACAGGAGTCGGAGCCGGGTATCGTCCCAGTGACGGTGACCTTCGAGTCGGCGAGTTCGACCGTGGCTTCGTTCTTCTGCGTGCCACAGCCAGCCTTCGTTACTTTCAGCGACTGCTCGCCGAGCGTCGGTTTCGACTCGGTCGTTTCGTCTCCGCCGTCAGCTCCGGGGTTGTCGGTGTACTGGCTGACACAGCCGCCGAGCGAGGCTGTTGCGATGGCCGCACCGGTCGTGGCGAGCATCTCGCGTCGGTTCATACCCAGTGTAACGGTGTCCCCTTTCAAAGCATTCATGGATGGAAAAATGAGTATTTGTGTTAATTGCGTGTGACTGCGGGTGGCATTCGACGGACAGACCGCAGGCCTTATTAACAGAACCGGCCAACGTAGAGTTGAGTCCTGGTAGGGTAGTGGACTATCCTATGGGCTTGCGGAGCCTGTGACCGGAGTTCAAATCTCCGTCAGGACGTTTTCAGGGAGCCAACCTGTGAGAGCCTTCTATGGCTCTCACGCTGTTGCGGAGTGTAAAACTCCAAACGGAGATTCGAGCAGGGAAGACGCACGCTCGCGCAACGCAGTGAGCAAGAACGTCTTCACGAGTTCAAATCTCCGTCAGGACGTTTCTGACGCGACGCAAATCCGCGAGCGACCGCTGTGTCGCTCGCAACACTGCGTCGCGTGTAACTCTTCGCGGAGATTTGAGCAGACGAGTCGCAGTCCGGAACGGCCCGAAGGGCCGCACGCCCGAACCGTCTCGGCGAGTTCAAATCTCCGTCAGGACTTCAGGAAGGAGTTTCTGTGAGAGTCCGATACGATTCCTGAGTGCTGTGTAACCGAGTCGAAGCTAGCTGCTCCCGAAACCTAGAAGACCGCACAGCACAGCACCTCTCCGCACCGACCACGTCCTCCCCACCCGACTGCGCTACTCACTTCGCTCCGTTGCTCGTCCACCGGAAGAGCAGACTCTTCCGAGCCTTGGCTCACGTCCGTTCGCCAAGACCTCGCGCGGACAGGTCGCGGCACACGGCCGCGACCGCACGCGCCAGAGGCTTGACTACTTTCTCGGATATTTACTACCACCCGTAATTCTAACACGAAAGAGCGACTACCCCTCGCACAAGAAGTGATAGAATTGACAGGAATGCCACGAGCAATTCAGCGACTCCTCCACTGGCGAACGTGGTGGGACGTGGCGGCAGTCACGTTCGCAGTCGCGTTGTTTCCCGTCTTTCTCGACATCTCGGCCCCAGTCATAGTAGTACGGATAGCGTTCCCACTCTCGATTCTGTTCTCTGTCGTCGGATTCGCCTGCCTCGCGTGGCGACAGAGAGGAGAAAGCGACTAGTCCCGCTTACGGAAACGCCAGCACCGTCGCGTTCTCGGTTTCGATGACTTCGACTTCCTCGCCGCTCTCAGCGCGGTACTCTTCGACGATTTCGATGGCGTCGCCGTCGAGTGTAATCTCTTCGCCATCAACGTCCAGCGTCACTTCGCCCTCGATTTCCTTGTCCTTCTTCAGGCGGTCGAAGTCCGAGGATTCGAGCGCGCCGATGACCTGCCCCGCCTTGTCGCGGAACTGCGGGCCGATGACGCTGTGGTCGGGGTCCACGCCGACCGGAACGAGTTCGACGTTCGGTTCGCCGTCTTCCGGATAGACCGGCGCGTTGACCGTCTCGCTCAGGTCGTAGGTGTCGAACTCGCGGCCGAACTCCGAGTAGACTTCCACGCGGTCGAGTTCCGCGTTGAGCGCCATGCCAGCGTCGGACTTCCACGCTCGGACTTCGCTGGCGACTTCGGCGATGAGTTCGCCTTTCGCCTCGGCGTCCTCGGCCGCGAAGTCGTACTCTGGTGCAGGCCACGACGTCGAGTGAACGCTACCAGCTGTGCCGGGCAGGTACTCCCAGACCTCCTCTGCGAAGTGCGGGGAGAACGGCGCGAGCATTCGGATGCTCGCCGAGACTGCCGTGTAAAGCGTCGCGCGTGCCGCGTCGCGCTCGCCGGGGCGACCCTCGTAGAGGCGACCCTTGACGAGTTCGACGTAGTCGTCCGCGAGGTCCTCCCAGACGAACGTCCGGAGTGTGCGGAGCGCGTCGTCGTAGCGGTACTCGTACATCGCGTCCTCGACTTCTGTGGCAGTGCGCGAGAGTTTGGAGAGTATCCAGCGGTCTGCGTCACGATAGGCCGGGTCCGCGATGTCCGGCGTGTCTTCGTCGAAGTGGCCCGAGGAGAACTGGAAGATATTCCAGAGCTTCGTGAGGAACCGCGACGCAGATTTGACCTCCTTCCACTGGAACTGGATGTCGCTGCCGGGCGTGCCACCGAGCGCGAGGGCTTGGCGGACCGAGTCGGCGCTGTACTCCGCGATGGCCTCGTCGGGGCCGACCGCGTTCCCGCGGGACTTGCTCATCTTGTGGCCGTCCTCGCCGAAGACCATGCCGTTGACCAGCGACTCCTCCCACGGAATCTCGTCTTCGAGCGCCGTGACGCGGAGGAGCGTGTAGAACGCCCACGTACGGATGATGTCGTGACCCTGCTCGCGGAGCGTCGTCGGGGTAAACTCCTCGTCCGGCCAGCCCTGAACGTGCATCGGCGAGATGGAGGAGTCCATCCACGTATCCATCACGTCGGTCTCGCCGCGCCAGTCGTTGGCTCCACACTCGGGACACGACTCGATTGCGGGGTCCTCGTCGGTCGGTTCGACGGGGAGTTCCTCGACGCTGGCGATGTGGACGTGGTCGCACTTCTCGCAGAACCACGCCGGAATCGGCGTGGCGAACACGCGCTGACGGGAGATGACCCAGTCCCACTCCATGCCCTCCGTCCAGTCCTTGAGACGGGTGTACATGTGGTCCGGAATCCACTCGACCTGTTCGGCCTTCTCCAGAATCTCGTCTTGGCGGACCTCGACGAACCACTGTTCCTTGCTCAGGATTTCGATGGGCGTGTTACAGCGCCAGCAGGCACCGACGGACTGCTCGGTCGGTTCGGTGTCGTTGAGGTAGCCTGCCTCGTCTAAGTCCTCGGCGACGGCTTTCTTCGCGTCCTCGATAGCCATCCCCGCGTAGTCGCCCGCGAGTTCGTCCAGTTTGCCGTCCTCGGTGAAGACCGGCCGTAGGTCGAGGTCATGTTCAGCCCACCAATCGACGTCCTGCTTGTCGCCGAAGGTACAGATCATGACCGCGCCCGTACCGAAGTCACCGTCCACGTCGTCGTCAGCGAGCAGTTCGACCTCGTGGCCGAACAGCGGGACTTCGAAGGTGTCGCCGATGCGGTCCGAATACCGCTCGTCGTCGGGACTGACTGCCATACCGACACACGCCGCGAGCAGTTCGGGTCGCGTCGTCGCAATCTCGATGTCGTCGTTGCCGACGCCCGGGAACGTGACGTAGTGGAGCGTCCCCTCGCGGTCGATGTTCTCGACCTCTGCGTCGGCGATAGCGGTCTCACAGCGCGGACACCAGTTGACGGGATGTTCGTCGCGGTAGACGTAGCTCTCTTCCTCGTCGCCCGCGGCCATCTCGACGAACGAGCGCTGGGTCTTCCCCCAGTACTCGGGGTCCATGGTCCGGTACTCGGCGGACCAGTCTTGGGAGAACCCCATCTCGGTCATCGTCTCTTTCATGCCGTCGATGCGGCGCTCGGACAACTCGATACAGAGGTCGCGGAACTCCTCACGGGAGACGTCGGTCCGGTGGATACCTTCCTCTTCTTCGACCTTGACCTCGGTGGGCAGGCCGTGACAGTCCCAGCCCTGCGGGAACAGCACGTCGTCGCCGACCATTCGGTGGAATCGGGCGGCGAAGTCCATGTAACTCCACCCGAGGGCGTGGCCGAGGTGGAGGTGGCCGGTCGGGTACGGTGGCGGGGTGTCGATGACGTAGTCCGGTTCGCCCTCGTGGTTGTAAATCTCGGAGCCTTGCCACTCTGTTTGCCACTTCGGTTCGACTTCTTCGGGGTCGTAGCTGTCGGGAACGTCTGTCATGATACAGTAGTCGCTATCGGTCGAAAGACGGTACCGGGAGAAGGACGCGTCGCTGTGTTAGGCAGTTCTACGTACTACCGACGCGGTCAGCTTCATACCACAACGGAGCGTGCCTGCACTGATAAAGGTTCTCGTCTAGCGGGACGGATTCGCACGGCAGGAGCGTCAGAACGGCGATATTTCGTGTTAACGAATGTCACATCGTTCGTTCGGAGTCACGCCGAACCGCAACCCCTACCTTCGCCCCCGAACCACTGCCTCCCATGCAACTGGGCGTCATCGGACTAGGCCGCATGGGCCGCATCGTCGTTGACCGCGTCCTCGACGCAGGCCACGACGTAGTGGCCTTCGACTTGGACGACGAAGCAGTCGAAGCCGCCAGCGAGGCGGGAGCGCAGACCGCCGACTCGGTCGTCGGTCTCGCAGAGCAACTCGGCGACGACAAGCGAATTTGGCTGATGGTGCCCGCCGGGGAACCAGTCGATGCCGCGCTGGACGACCTCGAACCGCATCTCGACGGCGACGACGTAGTGGTCGATGGCGGCAACTCTTTCTTCAAAGACTCCGTGCGCCGCGCCGAGGCGACCGACGCCGCGTACCTCGACTGTGGGACCTCGGGCGGCCCCGCAGGCGCTGAACTCGGCTTCTCGCTGATGGTCGGCGGTCCCGAATGGGCCTACGACGAGCTGGTGCCAGTCTTCGACGCCGTGGCGACTGGCCCGGCGGGCCACGACCGCATGGGTGAGGCGGGGTCGGGCCACTACGTGAAGATGGTCCACAACGGCGTGGAGTACGCGCTGATGCAGACCTACGGCGAGGGCTTCGAACTGCTCGCTGAGGGTCGCTACGACCTCGATTTGGAAAAAGTCGCGCGCACGTGGAACAACGGTGCGGTCATCCGCTCGTGGTTGCTGGAACTCTGCGAAGAGGCGTTCCGCGAGGAGGGTACCGACCTCGGCGACGTGGACGACCACGTCGCTGGCGGTTCGACGGGCACGTGGACGGTGCAGGAGTCGCTCGAACAGGAGGTCCCTCTGCCGCTGATTTATCAGGCGCTTTCAGAACGATTCGGCTCGCGTGCGCCGGAGGAAGGTCGCTTCTCGCGCCGACTGGCGAATCGGCTTCGGTACGGATTTGGAAGACACGAGGTCAAGCGGCGCGAGGAATAAGGGAAGGAAGTAGCGACAGAATAGAACAGAAGCAGACGGTTAGCCGAGGACGTATTCGAGAGCGGGGTAGCGCTCTACGAGAGTGCGTCCGCCGACTTCGTAGTTCTCGATGTAGGTGTCCAGACCGAGGATACGTCCTGCGCCGAACGCCGCGACGGCGAGGAACACGAGCATGTACGCGAAGTCGCCGTTGATAACGCCGTGTTCGATGCTCCAGTTCCCGAAGTAGAACATGAGCATCATGAACGCGCCGAAGAACGCCGCGAGGCGGACGAACGCGCCGACCAGCAGGCCGAGACCGATGAACAGTTCACCCCACAGGACTGCGACGTTGGCGAACTCGACGAACCACGGCGTCGAACCCATCCACGCGAACGTCCCGGCCAGCGGGTTGCCGTTCGCGGCGGCGACGTGGGTCAGGTAGCCACCCGCGCTGAACGGTTCTGCGGCGAGAAGCTTCGTGAGGCCGGAGTACGCGAATGCCCAACCCATCATGAGACGGAGCGAGAGGACGAACCACGCGCTGAGGCTGTGGGCGCGGCCGCGAACGGTGTAGCCGCCAATAGTGCTCGTGAAGGTGTTGCTCGTTTCTGGGGTGAGTGTGCGAGTAGTCATGATAGCAGGAGAAGAACTCCTACTCCTACAGAGGCGCTATAACCATATATAATTACTGATACAGGTAATATCATGGCCACTCATAACTTATGAGTTAGTTACGAAGGAGTTTGGTCGAGCGACGCGAGTGTGCGTGGGGTTGCAGACGAGCTTGTACGGAGTTACAGGCGGGAGACCCCTTCACACACCGCCGCAGGCTTGATAGCGAGGCGAGACGTTCGTCTCGGTACGATGCCCTCCTCTATCTCGCTGTTCTTCGTCAACTTCGAGGACGAACGCGGGCGAATGAGCTACTACTGGGACAGACTCCAATCGCTCGACGTGCCAGTTCCGAACACGGCGTTCGTCACGCTCGAAGAGACAGCGGAGGGCTACGATTGGGACACCGGCGCGATTCTCGATTTCATGGCTAACAACGACTACGACCGAGCGTTCGTTCGCACCCAGCGGAAGGCCGCCACCGTTCGCCTGCGGGAAGGGTCGTTTATTCATCGGCGCGACGCCGACGCAGTAGACGAGACGGTCCAGTCGCTCCTCAACCAGAACGACCAGCAGTGGTGGCCCCACGGCGGCGGCCTCGTCGTCCGGGAGTGGTTGGACCTCGACTTCTGTCCGTTTCCGAATCACTCGCACCACCCGTCGATTCGGTTCTTCGTAGACAATGGGGAAGTCGTCGGCCAGACGCCGCACGACCCCGACCCGTTCGAGATGGTCTGTGACGGTCACTACGAGTATCTCGAATCGGTTCTCGACGCTGTGGAGTTCGAGACGCCAAGAGAATACGCCGAACGAATCGCCGCAGAGTTCGAGGAATCGACGTGGGGCGTCGATTTCGCTCTCGATGCACGGGGCGAGTGGTACTGCACGGAGTTCAACTTCAACGGCGTCTACTGGAATCGCGCAGAGGAGCGGTACTGGAACACGTGCGGACAGGGAGACAACGAACCGTGGAGTCCGGTCGAGATGCACTCGGCCGCGCTGTGGGACGTGCGACCCGACGAATCGTCGGGGCCGGACGGTCGCTGGTGGTGACTACTCAGCTCGGTCGCTCCGGTACACCTCGTCAGTTGGCTCGTACTCAATTGTCGTCGCGACCTGTTCTGCCACCTCTTCGCCGCAACGTCGTGCCACGAGGTGGAGCGCGAGGTCCAGTCCGGAAGTCACGCCGCCCGCGGTGAGTATGTCGTCGTTATCTACGACCCGTGCGTCTACGACTTCGGCGTCAGTTTCTCGTAGGTCGTCCAGCGCGCTCGCGTGCGTGACCGCCGGTCGGCCGTCGAGGACGCCAGCCTCGGCGAGCAACATCCCGCCGGTGCAGACGGCGGCGAGCGTCGCTCCTCGCTGGTGCAGTTCGGCGAGTGCGTCCGGAACGTCGCCCTTCTCGGCCTCGGCCCACGCGCTCTCGGGTGCCCGGTCGTTCCAGCCGCCGCCGGGGACCACGACGATGTCGGGGTCGGTGTCTCTGAGGACGCCGTCGGGTTCGATTCGGAGGCCGTGGCTGGCCGTGATTCGGTCGGTCGGGTCGAGGGTTCGGAGCGAGACTTCGAGGTCGCCGCCGTGAGTCGCGGCAGTGTCGAAGACCTCGTACGGCGCGACGGCATCGAGTTCGTCGAAGCCTTGGTAGATTAGTATCGTGATTTCGGTGGTCATGGTTGGTCGTGGATGCGTGATGCGAAAAGTGTGTACCTCGAAGGTAGGTTTTGATGCGACTCGAATCATCGCTGAGACAGGGCTAGTAAAGAAGAGACAGTAGAGTCGGAGCTAGCTACTCCCGATACCGAGAAGACCGCACCACTCCGCGACAGCCACACGCCACCCCACCCGACTGCGCGACTCGGTTCCGGACGACACGCTATCGCGCGTCGTCCGCGCTCGTTGCTCGTCCCTCGCACGGGTTCGGTGCGACACGAGGCACCGACGGACAACCCGCGTCCGTCGAGCCTGCGTTCACATCGTTCACGCAGACCGCACCAGCGCGCGCCGGATGGAACAGTCAACACCACGATAGCCGGTGAATCCTGGCCCAGAAGCGTCCGGTGACACAAACCACAGGGCGGGACTGAAAGGGGCCAGGTGCGAGGCGCGCAGCGCGCGCCTCGATGCTGAGCGACCGCGAGCGTCCGGGGGCTTTCTGGGGACTGCTGATTCTCGTATTTTCAGTTTCATCGTCAATGTTTCTGTCTCCATCGACACCAAACCACCACCCCGCTAGTCCCCGCTAGCAATCACAATGCTGTTAAACCACGCTTCCGTAGCCTCGCGCATGGTCGATACACTGGGTCTGGGACTCGGGCTAACGCTCGTGGCCATCGCGGTTGCCCTTCACTACTCGAAGGGTGCCGGGTGGAACCCGTCCGACGATATTTCCCAAGAGGTTCTCGAACGTCGCGCGGAGACCGTCGCCGAGACGGACTTCCCCGAACCGATGAACCGCTCCATCGGCGGCGGTGGCGGTGCGGCCGCGGTCGGTGGCGCCGGTGCCGAAGGCGAACTCGCAGGCGACGAAGAGGAAGAGGAAGGCTTCGACCCGGCCTCGATTCCCGAGGACGAAGTCGAGTACTTCGAAGTCGAGTACGTCAACGAAGGTTCGACTATCGAAGTCGCCAACAACGAGACGCTGCTCGACGCGGGCGAAGACGAGGGCTGGGACCTGCCTTACGCCTGCCGACAGGGACAGTGTCTCTCCTGCGGTGGCAAGGTCACCAACGGTGACGCTCACGAGTACGTTCAGCACAGCAACAACGAGACGCTGGGCGACGACGAGGTCGAGAAGGGATACGTCCTCACGTGTACGGCGTACCCGACTGCAGACCTCTCGTTGGAGACCAACGAGACGCCCTGATAATTTTCCTCCTCGCTCTCGCAACTTTAAGTCAAAACATTGAAATTAGGAGCAGTTCTTCAACAGAATAGTGTCGTCCACGGAGTCTGCTGACATTACCGAAGGGGGGTTGAGCAAACCACTCTTCCACCTCGCATGGCCGATAGTCGTCACCCAACTCCTCCAAGTCGCCTACAACGTCGCTGACGCGTTCTGGCTCGGTCGATACTCCGCGGACGCAGTCGGTGCGATTAGCCTCTCGTTTCCGATAATCTTCTTCCTCATCGCGTTCGGCGGCGGATTCAACGTCGCCGGAAGTACCCTCGTCGCGCAGTACACCGGTGCAGACAGCGAGCGCTCGTCGGGGAAAGTCGCAGGCCAGACGCTCTGGTTCGTCGTCGCAATCGGTGCGGTGCTGACCGTCGTCGGTCACTTCGGTTCGGGACCCCTGCTTAGCCTTTTCCCGAGCGACGCCGCGACCGCCGCGCAAGTCGTTCCGCTAGCCGAGCAGTACATGCGAGTGTTCTTCCTCGGCCAACCGTTGATGTTCGCCTTCCTCGCGTTCTCCAGTCTCCTGCGCGGGTACGGTAACACTCGAACGCCGATGCTAGTCATGGCAGTCAGCGTCCTACTCAACGTGGTCTTGGACCCGGTACTCGTCTTCGGCGTCGGACCGGTCCCCGAACTCGGTATCGAGGGGGCCGCGTGGGCGACGGTCGTCGCACGCTCGCTCGCGGGCGTCGCTGGCTTGTACGTCCTGTTCGGGACGGACTTGGGACCGAGCGTACGTCTGGACCACCTCCGACCGGACACGAGCTACATCCGAGACATCGTCCGCATCGGCGTTCCCTCTGCACTGGAGCAGTCGGCGGGCGCACTGGCGATGGTCACGCTGACGGTGATGATAGTCACCTTCGAACCGGCGGTCATCGCGGCCTACGGACTCGGCAACCGACTCATCTCGCTCGTCTTCTTGCCTGCGGTCGGACTCGGGCGAGCGACGAACACGATGGTCGGCCAGAACCTCGGTGCCGGACGCGCCGACCGCGCCGAACAGGCCGTGAAACTGGCAGCGAAAGTCGGGGCAGGCGTCATGTTCGTCCTAGCCATCCTCGCCGCGCTGTTCCCCGAACCAATCGTCTCGCTGTTCATGGCCACCGGCACCGCAGAAGCAGACCGAACCATCGAGTACGCGACGGAGTACCTCACGATTCGAACGGTCGAATTCGCCTTCATCGGTCTCTTTCAGGTGATTCTCGGCGCGTACCGCGGCGCGGGCAACACCAAGACCGCCCTCGTCTTCTCGATGGTGACGCTCTGGCTGGTTCGGGTGCCGGTGGTCTACTACCTCGCGTTCCAGACGAGTCTCGGCGCGACCGGTATCTGGGTCGGCGTCGCGGCCGGACACGTCGTCGGTGCGATTGCCGCTGGCCTCTGGTTCACTCGCGGCACTTGGAAACGCGCAGTTATCCACTCCGAGGAACCCGCAGTGGACGCCGAAGAAGCCGCTGCAAACCCGAAAGAGGTCGCCGTCGGAGTAGACGGCGGCGAAGTGACCGACCACAACAAGTGACCTCAGTCGGCCGTTATCTGCTGGTAGTCGTACTCACCGGCGAGGTCCTTCAGTTTCTCCAGCGTTGCCTGTTCTTCCTCCAAGTTCTCGTGCAGGATGTCGCCAGCCTCCTCCATTCCGAGACGGTCGGCCAGCATCGCGAGGCTCCCGTAGGCGGCTATCTCGTAGTGTTCGACCTTCTGTGCCGACGTGAGGTTGAACACGTCGAGGACTGCCTGGTCGGGGTCCTCCTCCTCGGCGAAGTGTTCCTGCTCGGTGATGATGCCCTGAATCGCCTCACACTCTTCCTCTTCGGCCGGTTCGCTGAGTCTGTCGAACACCGATTCGAGGCGGTCGATGTGACCCTGCGTCTCCTCGCGGTGGTCGCGGAACGCCTGTTTGATTTCTTCGTGCTCGACCTGCGATTCGAGTTCTTCGAGCGCGTCGAGTATCCTTCGAGAGTGCGTACAGTCATTGGAAACCCATCGGATGGACTTGCGCTGGTTCCTTAAGCCGACTCGTTGCCTACGCAGGGTCCCCGTGACCGGGAGTGCGAAATGTGGGTCTTTCCGAATCGTTAAGATTAGTGCTGTGGTAGTAATTGACGAGGGCGGCTAGTTCAGCGGACAGAACGTTTGGTTCCGGACCAAAAGGTCGTGGGTTCAAATCCCACGTCGCCCGCTAGTTTTGACGCAAACAATTCGACGAACACCGCGAAACGTGTGTTCGTCTCGAACGTGAGCGTCAAACTACGTCCCGAGTGGGATTTGAACCCTGCAAGTCGCACGCAACGAAGTGAGTACGCTTAGTCCGCCGAATCCATGCCCCGTGATACCACGTCTGAAAAAATGATTTATCAAGGTAGCTATTTAGGACAGTAGTACGGACCGTTCGTCTCCTGAGCGCGGCCTCTGCATTGCCCCCCAACCCACACATTCAAAATACCCCCTTTCGTTTCGAAATACAATGGACCCTCCAACACCTGACGACTCTATCACAGAGGGCGGTCTCGTCCGCCCGATGTTCCGGCTCGCGTGGCCCATCGTGGTCATCCAGTTGCTACAAGTCACGTACAACATCGCGGACACGTTCTGGCTCGGCCGGTATTCGGCCGATGCCGTCGGTGCGATCAGCCTCGCGTTCCCGCTCATCTTCCTCCTCATCTCCATCGCGGGCGGGTTCACGACTGCCGGGAGCATCCTCGTCGCCCAGTACACCGGCGCGGACAGCGAGGGCTCGGCCGGAAAGGTCGCCGGGCAGATACTGGTGTTCATCAGCATCTTAGCGATATTGCTCGGCATCCTCGGGTTCTTCGCCACGACGCCGATGCTCGAACTCATCCCGAGCCAACAGGAGACGACCGACCAAATCGTCCCGCTGGCGGGCGACTACATGGAGGTGTTCTTCCTCGGAATGCCGTTCCTGTTCGGCTTCTTCGTCTTCTCGTCGCTGATGCGAGGCTACGGGAACACGAAGACGCCAATGCGCGTGATGGCCATCAGCGTCGCGCTCAACGTGATATTGGACCCGATACTCATCTTCGGATTGGGTCCGACCCCGGAAGCCATCACCGGCATCGAGGGCGCGGCAGTCGCCACCGTGTTCTCTCGCGGCGTCGCCAGCCTCATCGGATTCTACATCCTGTTCGGCACCGACGCCGGACCGACGGTGAACTTCGACGACCTCGTGCCCGACTTCGAGTACATCCGGAACATCGTACGCATCGGCGTCCCCTCGACGCTCGAACAGTCGATGAGCGCGCTGGCGATGATTACGCTGACCGCGATGGTCGTCCAGTTCGCGCCGCCAGTCGTCTCCGCGTACGGACTGGGTAACCGACTCGCGTCGCTCGTGTTCCTGCCCGCGATGGGACTCGGGCGGGCCACGAACACGATGGTCGGCCAGAACCTCGGCGCACAGAAGGAAGACCGCGCCGAGCGAGCAGTCTGGCTCGCGACGAAAGCCGGCGCGTCCGTGATGCTCGGCGTCGCAGTCGTCGCCGCGCTGTTCCCCGAGCCAATCGTCTCGGTGTTCATGGCCACCGGCACGCAAGCCGCGAAGCAGACCGTCGAACACGGTTCGACGTACTTGCGCATCCGCACGGTCGAGTTCACGTTCATGGCCGTCTTGCAGGTGATGCTCGGCGCGTACCGTGGCGCTGGCAACACGAGGACCGCGCTCGGGTTCTCGATGGTCGCGCTCTGGCTCGGACGCGTGCCGACGGTCTACTACCTCGCGTTCGTCGCGAGTTGGGGGCCGCTGGGCATCTGGTGGGGCATGGCGTTCGGCAACGTCGTCGGCGCAATCGCCGCGGTGCTGTGGTTCACCCGCGGCACGTGGAAGCAAACCGTCATCGAAGACGACGAAAAGGCTAACGCTCCCGATGTCGGACCCAACGCCGACGTCTCTGGAGACGGCGACCTCACCTCTGCTGACGGCGGCACCGAAAAGTAGCTACAACTCGACTTCCGTCCCGACTCCCGCTTCTTTCGCGCGCTCGAAGACGTGTTCCGCAACGGCGGCGTCCAACACCGCAGAGCCGACGCTCTCGACCACCAGAATTTCGTCGTCGTTCTCCCGACCGATTTCGCCTTCGAGCGCGCTCGAAAAGGTGAACAGTTCGTCGGCTTCCACGTCGGCGTCCAGCACGTCGCCGATTTCCGCGACTTCCTCTGGTACGTCGGCGAAGACTCGACTCGCCCGGTCGAAGGTCGTCGCGTCCAGTTCGCGCATCTCGGCGGTGTAGGCTCCGATGGCGACGACGAGCGTTCCCGGTTCGAGGTCGGCACCTGAGAAGACGGGTTCTTCGCTCGTGGTTGCAGTCACGACGACAGTCGCACCGGAAACAGCAGTTTTTGGAGAATCGACGGCTTCGGCTTGGATTCCCTCGTCACGGAGGTCTGCGGCGCAAGACGCCTTCGAATCGCTCGGCGAGTAGACGCGTACCGATTCGACTTCGGTCGCCGCCGCAATCGCTCGGGCCTGCCAGCGGGCCTGCGTGCCAGCGCCAAGAATTGCGAGCGTGACCGGCCCGTCGAGCGCGAGTTCTGTGGCCGCCAAGCCGCCGATACAACCAGTTCGGGCGTTGGTGATTCTCGTGCCTTCGAGATACCCCACGGGAAGCCCAGTGTCTGCCGTGGTCAGCGCGATTTGGGCGTTGACGGTCGGTAGCCCTCGCTGGGCGTTGCCCTCGAAGACGCCCACCAGTTTCGTCGCGTAGTAGTTCGCACCGTGGAGGTAGGCAGCCATTACGAGACCCGTGCCGTTCGGGTCCGGGTCGTCGAGTCCAGCACCGACCGGGAAGTGCGGTCGCTCGGGACGCTCGACTTCGCCGCGACCCTGCTTTTCGAACGCTTCGCGGACGACCGGCAGGAGTTCGGACAACGAGAGACAGTCTCGGACTGCCGACTCCGAGAGAATGCGAACCATACCCCGAGTTCGGAGGGAAGTACCTTCGTGTTTCCGCCCTTCTGGGTACGTGCTCCCACACTCAGAACGACTCGTCGGTGTTGTCGTCCGCCGCGTCAGACCCGCGGTCGCTGTAGCCCTCGCGACCGACGGCCTCGCTACTCACTCGGTTGAGAATCGCTTGTTCGACTTCGTCTGCGGACTCGAAGGTCTCGTCGTCACCGGTGGCGAGTGCTTCCCGAAGCGTCTCGGAACCACCCTGCAAGTCGAGTTCTCGGTCGCCGTACTTGTCCATCAGTTCCCCGCTGTCCATCGGGTAGTCGGCAGATTCGAGGTCGTCTTCGAGGTCACCGAGTTCCACGCCTAGCTCTCGTCCGTCGTCTGAGTCGGTCATGCTCGACGAAGTACGCCGTGGAGTTGGGTAAGCCGTGTGCCTTCCAATTCAAATTCCACCGGCTACAAGACCACCCGTTCCGACAATATCGACATGAACCTCTTCGACGCGACGTGGACCGAGGCCGACGCCGCGGAGACGGACCTCGCCGTCCTCCCCGTCGGTAGCACCGAGCAACACGGCCCGCACGCGCCACTCGGGACGGACGTGCTGACCGCAGAGGCGGTCGCAGAGGCGGGTGCACAAGCCTACGACGGCGAAGTCGTCGTCGCGCCAGCGATTCCGGTGGGGGTCGCCGAGGAACATCGCCAGTTTACGGGGACGCTGTGGGTCTCCCCCGATACGTTCCGCGACTACGTCCGAGAGACCGTCGCCAGCCTCGCACACCACGGCTGGGACCGAGTGGTGCTGGTCAACGGTCACGGTGGCAACGTCGCCGCACTGCGAGAAGTCGCGGGCACCATCTCGCGCCACGACGACGCCTACGCGGTGCCGTTCACGTGGTTCGAAGCCGTCGGTGACCACAGTTCGGACATGGGGCACGGTGGTCCGCTCGAAACCGCCATGCTTCGGCACGTCGCTCCCGAGACGGTGCGCGAGGAACGGGTCAAACAAGCACGCGAGGGAGCCAGCGACGGCTGGGGCGAGTGGGTCAGCTACGCGAATCTCGCGTTCGACAGCGCAGAATTTTCGGAGAACGGCGTCGTCGGCGACCCGGCGGGTGGCGACGCCGAACGTGGCGAGGAACTGCTCGAACTGGCTGGCGCGGCACTGGTGAAGCTACTGGAGGCAGTCGAATCGCGAGACGTGCGTCGGCCCGACCACAAGTGAACTGACCGGCTTGGTTCCGCGTCTCGAACTCCGATTGCTACGCCCGCTGGCACGGAAACAGGTAGTCAGGCTTCTGCGGCCTCGGCGTCGTCGTCGGCTTCCGCCTCGTTCTCGTCTGCGTCGTCCGTCTCTTCGTCCTCCGCCTCACTCTCCTCGGCGGCAGCGTGCAGGTCCTCCAGCGTGCCTTTCAGACCGGGGACCGTGCTGGCAAGGTCGCCGACCTTCTCTTTGGCGTCGCCGATGTCCTCGATGGCGTCTTCGAGGCTCTCGATGCGGGCTTCGAGGTCGTCTGCGTCTTCGAAGGCGTCGGCGCGCTGGCCCATCGTGAACCACTTCTTCGCATCACGGAGGTGGTCCTCCGCGTCGCCCACGTCAAGCGCCGAGCGGAGCGTGTTGAGTGCGCCGAGCGTGTTGTCGGCATCGACTTCCCAGATGTCGGCGGTGTCGGGCAACGACGCGGCAGCCTCGTCGAGACTCGCTTCCACGTCCGAGCGGATTTCGTTCGCGGCCTCGCCGAAGAGTTCGTCGTCGTCGAATGTCGATTGGCTCATACGTTTCGATTCGGCCCCCGTACCTTTAAAGGCACGCCCGAAACTGAAAGTGAAACCCCGGTACGAGTTGGGGTCAGTTCGGGCGAAATCGAAAAGAGTCTGGCCGGCTATTCGACCGACGCGGTCGATTCGACCGACTCGACCTGCATCAGGGGATAGCCGTCTTCCATCTCCATGCGCGTCGTGACCGTCGTGTCCTCGCGCTGGACGACGATTTCGACCTCCATGAATCGGCCCGTGAGTTCGGTGTAGGAGTTCGTCATTTCCGCCGCGAGTTTGTCCTCCAGAATGTCCACAGTCACCGACTCGCAGAACGGTTGGTTCTCGATAGACTCCTCCATTGCCGTCTCTAAACTCGCCGCACTGTCGGGACTCACTGGCGTGCCAGCGAACTGGTGGTAGAGCGCGCCGAACTTGATGCCCGCCTCGAAGCACGCCTCCTCACCGTCTGTCGGGGTCGTCGAGTCAGCCGAATCGCTCGTCATAGTTGGACGACGAACGGGGAGCGACAAGTCCCTTCCGTTGGCTTCGCTGTGAGTCACATTCCCGCTGGCGGCCCACACGGAACCGTCTACGACCGTGCGCGCTCGTATCGCGGAACACATTTCAGTCCCCGGTTCTTGGACCCCGTATGGACTATTCATCGAGCCTCGACCGGGCTATGGACGACGTACCGGACTTCGAAGGGAGCGAAGAGCGCTTCAGCTACCCGAACGCGGACGCCCAGAAGGACGGCGCGTTCACGCGACTGACGAACCTCTCGGACATCGCCGACGCGCTGAGTCGCGACGTCGAACACATCCACAGCGCGCTCCAGCGCGAACTCGGGACGAACGGGAAGCTAGAAGACGGCCGCGCCCGCTACAACGGGAGTTTCTCGGGGTCTGACTTCGACCACGCCCTCGACAGCTACGTCGAAGAGTTCGTCCTCTGTTCGGAGTGTGGCCTGCCGGACACTCGCCTCGTCAGCGAGGACCGCACGCTCATGCTTCGCTGTGACGCCTGTGGTGCGTTCCGCCCCGTCACGAAACGCTCCTCGGCCAGCCAGACCCAACAGCGCGACGCGGTCGAAGAAGGCTCGACCTACGAAGTCAAGATTACCGGCACGGGCCGCAAGGGCGACGGCGTCGCCGAAAAGGGCAAGTACACAATCTTCGTGCCCGGCGCTCAAGAGGGCGACGTAGTGCAGGTCTACATCAAGAACATCTCGGGCAATCTGGCGTTCGCGCGACTCGCCTGACTGCTCTCCTTTTCTCTCGACCGCTCGCGTTCTCTGTCGTCCCCTCTCTTTCGCCTCTTCCTGTCTCGTCTCTTCTCCCCGTTTCTCACTCGGTCAGCGGCAGAATGATGCCGAACACGAGCGGCGTGAACAGCGCGCCGACGACGCCGAGAATTTCCATATCGACCAAGAGCGTGTGCTCCCAGGCCGGTAGCGTCCAGTGCATCGTCGCGGCAGTGAGTTCGCCACCAGCGCCGACGGCGAAGAGTGCGAGACTCAGCAAGAATCCGAGTTTGGTCACCCGTTCGTAGTCGAGGTCTCCGTAGCGTCCCATAGCAGTCGGTCTGTCGGTCTCACACAAAAACGTTCCTCACCGGCGTGGAATCGCGTACTTCACCGACGCGAAAGCCCTATATCGGGGGCGTGCCGATGGACGTGTAATGTACGACGTACTTTCCGAACTCGGTGCCGAACTTCTCGCGGTCGTCGCGTACGCAATCGGGACGGTCGCGCTGTCCGGTCTCGCCGCCGCCGCGGAGTACACCAGCTTTCAGCAACTGCAACTCGGGAACACGATACCCGGCGTGTGGAGCGCGGTCATCGGCCTCGTCGCGCTCGGGTTCGCGGTGAAACTCGCCCGCGAGAAGTTGCTCGTTCGAATCACGGCGAATCTCTGAAGACAGCAGGGTTCTCCCCTGTGACCCCGAATCGCACCTTACTTATCGCCGCCATCCGTTGCTCCACCTGAATGGACGACCCAGTCCTGCTTACGGGCGCGGAAGGCCGCGTCGGGCAGGCCATCCTCTCGGAGCTCGACGAGAAGTACGAGTGGCGACTGCTCGACCGCGACCCACCGACGACCGAGACCACCCACGAGTTCGTCGTCGCGGACATCACCGACTACGAGGCCGTCCGCGAAGCCGTCGAGGGCGTCGGCGCAGTTATCCATCTTGCTGGCGATCCGCGTCCGGAGGCCCCGTGGAACAGCGTGCTGAGCAACAACATCGACGGGACTCAGAAGATTCTGCGAGCGGCCTGTGAGGAGGGCGTCGAGAAGTTCGCGTTCGCCTCCTCTAACCACGCGGTCGGCGCGTTCGAGACCGACGAGAAGACGCCGGAGATGTACCGACCGACCGACGAGTTCCGACTCGACGGCACGGAACTCCCCCGACCGAGCAACCTCTACGGCGTGAGCAAGGCCAGCGGCGAGACGCTCGGGCGGTACTACCACGACCACCACGGCCTCTCCTTTGTCGCGGTACGAATCGGCAACCTGACGAAGAACCACCCGCCGAAGGACTACGAACGCGGCCAGGCGATGTGGCTCTCCCATAGAGACTGTGCGCACCTGTTCGACCGCTGTCTGCAGGCCGACTACGACTACGAAATCGTCTACGGCATCTCGGACAACGACCGGAAGTACTACTCTATCGACCGCGCGAAAGAAGTGCTGGGCTACGACCCGCAGGACAATTCGGCGGAGTTTCCGGACGCGAAAGTGGAATAGGAACTTCAGTCGAACAGGCCTTCCACGTCGCTCTCCTCGTGCTCTCGCTTGCCGACGGCACTACTGAGTCGCTGGAAGATGATTCCTCTATTCGCGTCGTCGCGGGCGAAGTCCATGACGAACGTAACGAACTGACTCGTCGCCTGTTCCGAATCGAGGTCTACACGGGCGTACTCGATTGCTTTGTCGATAATTTGCTCGTCGTAGCCGAACTCCTCGGCGTAGACTTCCGCGACGATTGCCGAGGCGTCGAATCGCAGGTCTTCGGGCAGGAGCGGTTCGTTCTCGTGGGTCAGTTTCGGCAGGGTCACGCGCTCGACGTGTTCGGGGTCGGTGGCGACCATTTGGAGGTAAGCCCGGATTTGGGCGACGTTGATGGCACGGTAGTCGTTTGGGAGGTCGGCGAGGTAATTCGCGGCACTCTCGGCGAGGCCTCGGATGCCTTCCCAGTTGTGGTCGTCGGTGTGGTGAACGGCGGCGGTGAACTGGATGAGACCGTGGAGCAGTCGCTCGTCTCGGGTTCCGGAATCGAGTTCGAGCCAGTAGTCCTCCCACGCGTCGTGGGCCGCGTGGAAGTGGCCCGCGTTGTAGATGGCGACGCCTGCTCTGAGGTGGTCTCGCATCTTGTTTGTGGGTGTAGGTTGGTGGTCGTGAAGTCTGTTCGGGATTTTGGATGGATTGGTGGCTTTGGGGAAGGTGTGGCGATGCTTTTACTGTGGATAATTGAATCGAGAAGCTTTCTGCTCACACGTACAAATGAGAAACCGCACCGCCACAGCCACATTCCTCCCCATCCGACTGCGCGACTCGATTCCGGAACACGCGGCGCGCCGCGTGTTCCGAGCGTCGTTGCTCGTCCCTCGCGCGACGGTTGACGAGACCCCAGGGGGTCTCGTCAGCGCGCGCCGGGACTAAAATTCAATTTCGCGCATGTGGACTGGCTACCCGGCGCGCGGGAGCGACGGAAGGAGCGACTCGTGCGAGGTCTTGGCGAACGAATGTGAGTCACGGCTCGAAAGACGAGCAAGGCGAAGTCTTTCGGTGGACGACTGAACGAAGTGAAGGAGTCGGTCGGGGAGGTGTGTGGCTCGCGGTTGCGGTGCTGTACGGTTTCTCATAGGCACCGGCAGTAGTGCTGTTCTTCGAGATGAAGAAACAACGTAACATACCGCACGATCTGAAAAACTGTTCCTCGAAGTGAACAACCCCGATAGTCACGAACTCGAAAACTAAGTAAAACGTTCCTAGGCGTGCGGATGACACAGGTCGATGGCATCCCGCACAGCTTCCTTCCGGCCGAGGAAGGTGATGTGGTCGCCCTCCTGTAGGGTGAAATTCTCGTTGGGAACTTCCGTATTCCCATCGCGACCGACCAACGCAATCAGCACGCCGTTCGGCAACTCCGAGTCCAACTCCTCGATGGTCTTGCCGACGTGGTCCTGCGAAGTCACCTCGACCTCCTGCACGTCGCCAGACCGGCCGATTTCCGTCATCCAGTTCGACAGCGCGGGGCGTTCGATGACGTTGTCGATGGCCCACGCCGTCGCCATGGAGGCGTCGATGGTGCGCACGCCCAAATCTTCGAAGGCGTCCACGTTGTCGGGGTTGTTCGCCCGCGCGATGATGGTCTCCACGTCGAACTTCGACTCGGCGAGTTGCGCGATGAGCAGGTTCGCGTCGTCGTCGCCGGTCGCGGCCACGACGATTTTGGCGTTGTCTGCCCCCGCCTTCCGTAGTAATTCTGTATCTGTTCCGTCGCCCTTGTGGACCGTGAATCCGGCCTCACGGGCGAGTTCTATCATGTCCGTCTCTCTCTCGATGATGACCACGTTCTCGCCGCGGTCTTCGAGGCGTTCGGCGAGCGCACGGCCCACCTTTCCGCCACCGATGATGAGTACACGCATTGGTATCACGTCCAAGTATTCCGCGATGTGTCGAGCGAAACCGCCCTCGAACACGACGGTCGCCAAGATGACCAAGAAGACGGTGCCGACGAGTACGTTCGCCGCGTCCGTCATCCCTTGGGCCTGCAGTTGAACCGCGAACAGCGTCGCGACCGAGGCCGGGATGATGCCCCGCGGGCCGACCACGCTCATGAAGATACGCTCGTTGAAGGTGTAGCGGTCGCCTGTCGTCGAAAGCAAGACGCCCAGCGGGCGAACGAGCAGCGCGACTGCCAGCACGACGACGATGCCGCCGATGCCGAGCGCTAGCAAGTCGTTGAATCGCAACAGTGCCGCCAGCGCGATGAACACGAACGAGAGGACGAGCAGCGTAATGTCGCCCTTGAACTCGGTGATGTTCTCCTCGTAGGGCAAGTCGGCGTTGCCGAGTAGCATGCCCGCAGTCGCCACGGCCGCGATGCCAGACTCCGAGGCCAGTTCGGTCGCCGCGGCGTACGCCACGAGCGCGCCCGCCAAGACGATGAGGCGAGCGTTCTGTGGCGCGCTGTCCGGCGACAAGTCCACGTACCGGAGCAGGTACCAGATGACCGCGGCGACGACGAGACCGACGAAGATGCCGATGCCGAGTCGCCGCGCGAAGTCCGAGACGAAGGCGTTGACCGTCGGTTCTTCGAGCAGGACGACTTCGAACGTCACGACCGCCATAATCGCGGCGGTCACGTCGTTGACGACGCCCTCCGTCTCCAGTGCGGCTTCCACGCGGTCCCGTGCTGGGACGACTTCCAGAATCGGCGTTATGACCGTCGGGCCGGTAGCCACGAGCAGCGAGCCGATGAGGAGCGACACGTCCCACGGCTGGTCGAGGGCGAATCGAACCACGACTGCGGTGCCCACGAGCGCGATAATAGCGCCGAGACTGACGAGCTTTAACGTCGCAGAAGGCGCTTCTCGTAGTTTCTCGCGGGTGAGGTGGAACGCTCCCTCGAAGACGATGATGGCGACGCTCAAGCCGACGATGGCCGAGAGCGCCCCGCCGAACGAGTCCCGCGTGATGAGCGGGTCCACGTAGGGTATCCAGTTCCCCAGCCCCTCGGGTCCGAAGAGGATGCCCGCGAGGATGAGAAACAGCACGCTCGGCACCTGAAACTTGTCGGCCAACAGCTGTGCGGCTACGCCGAGGCCGATGATAGCGGCCACGATGGCGATGAGTTCCGCGCCTGCGCTCACGTTTTTGGGACCTCCGTGTCCGAGTTGTGGGGTGTCTGGTGTTTAAAGTGGTCGGTAGCCGTCTGTGATTGCCGTGATATTTCGTGATGTTTCGGGGAGGGGTGGGTTCTCCAATGAACAGCGGCGACAGCAGGAAATGAGTATGGACGATTAGATGGAAGCTAGCTACTGCCGGTGCCTAGAAGACCGCACAGCACGGCACCACCACAACCACACGCCTCCCCAACCGACTCGATCGCTCTGCTCACTCGTCCACCGAAAGACTGCGCTTCGCTTGTCTTCCGAGCCTTCAGTCGCTACGCTCCTGAAGACCTCGCGCGGCGTTGGTGGAGTCCAAACCACGGACTCCATCAGCGCGCGCCATCTACAAAATCCGATTTTCGCTACGCCGTCTCGTACTCGCGCTCGTAAATCGCATCTATCTCGTCTGCGAACCGCTCCAAGATGTTGCGGCGTTTCTTCTTCATAGTCGGCGTCAGCAGGTCGTTGTCCTCCGTGAACTCGTCGGGCACGAGTCGGAACTGCTTGATTTGCTCGTAGGACTCGAACCGTTCGTTCACGTCGTCCACCTCCTCTTCTATCCACGAACGAACGGTGTCGTCTCGGCAGAGCGCTTGCGGGTCCTCGGGGAGCGTGAGGTCTTCTTTGTCGGCACGCTTCCGAACGGCCTCGACGTTCGGCACGAGAATCGCCGAGACGAACTTGTGGCCGTCGCCGACGACCATGCACTGCTCGACGATTTCGCTCGCGGCGAAGGCGTCCTCGATGGGACCGGGCGCGACGTTCTTGCCGGTCGAGAGGACGAGCAGTTCCTTGGCGCGTTCGCGGAACGCGATGTAGTCGTCGGGGCGAAGTTCCACGATGTCGCCAGTTCGGAACCATCCGTCTTCTGTGAAGGCGCGCTCGGACGCCTCTGGCATGTTCCAGTAGCCCGACGTGACGTTCGGTCCCCTGACGAGCAGTTCGCCGACTTCTCCGGCGGCGTCTGCGAACTCCTCACCGACGACCGATTCGTCAACGCGGACTTCCTCGTCCACGACTGGCGTGCCGATAGTGCCGACTTTTGGCTCTTCGGCCGGGTTCACGGCGACCACGGGGGACGTTTCGGTCAGGCCGTAGCCTTCCAGAATCGGGAGTCCCATCCCGTGGTAGAGCGCACAGAGGTCCGGCGAGAGACTGCCGCCGCCACTGATGAGGAAGTCGATGTTGCCACCGAGTCCGTTCCGGACCTTCTGGAAGACGAGTTTGTCCGCGACCGCTCGCTTGACCCGCAACGCGGGACTCGGGGAGTCAGTTTCGAAGTATTCCCGACCCACGTCGGTCGCCCACTCGAACAGTCGCTCCTTTATCGGCGAAGATTCTGCCTGCTCGCGGATGGCGTCGTACATCCGCTCGTAGACGCGCGGCACACTGGCACCAGTCGTCGGTTCGATCTGCTGGAAGTCCTCCTGTATCGTGTCCGTGCTCTCGGCGTAGGCGACGGTCGCACCGCTGGCGAACATCAAGAAGTGTCCCGAGAGTCGCTCGAAGACATGTGCGAGCGGCAGGAACGAGACAGTTCGACTCTGCTGGTCGATTATCGGCATGTCCTCCTTGTCGGGGCGCGGCCCGAACCGCTTGCGACACTGGTTGACGTTCGACCGGAAGTTCCAGTGGGTCAACTTCACGCCCTTCGGCTTGCCGGTCGTGCCGGAGGTGTAGATGAGCGTCGCCAAGTCCTCGGGGTCGCGGTCGTCCAGCCACGACTCGTAGGTCTCCTCGTCGAAGGCCTCGTCGCCGAGTTCGTAGACGTCGCCAAGCGTGTACACGTCGAAGTCGGCGGGGGTGTCCTCACCTTTCAGCGACGAGTCCTGAATCTCGTCCATGACGACGGCGAACTCCAAGTCGAGGCCGTCCTGCACCGAAATGACTCGCTCTAGTAGTTCTTCGTTCTCCACGACCACGCCGTCTGCGCCGGGGTCCGAGAGCAGGTACTCGACTTGACTCGGCGACGAACCGCGGTACACAGTCGTCACGACGGCACCGGCCGCGAGTAGGCCGAAGTCGCTCTGTGCCCACTCCATGCGGGTGTCCGCGAATATGCCGACCCTGTCGTCCGGTTCGACGCCTATCTCGCGGAATCCGGTCGCCAGCGAGCGAACGATGCGCCGCATCCGCGCGTAGGAAATCGGTCTGAACTGAGCGTTCGGCGCGGCCGAAATCGCGCTCCCGGCTAGCGACCGGTCGTAGACGCCACCCTTGTACTGTTGGGCCGGGCGATTCGCGTGCCGGGCCGCACTCTCCTCGAACATTCGGGACAACGTGGTCCGGTCGATGACCGCGTCCTCGTAGGCCCGTTCAGCGTCACGCCACTCCATACCACTCCATCATGTGCCCCTGTCATTAAGTTACTCCGAACGCGAGGGGCGTTCATCTGGGTTTATTCCTCGCGTCCGGGGATTCAATCGTCCCCGACCACTTGTTCGCGCGACACTTCCCGGCCGAGTTCTGCCGAGCGATAGATGCCGTCCATGACCACCATCGTCTCCAAGGCCAGTTCGGCGGTCGGGACTCCTTGCTCGCGCCCCAGAAGCACCTCTATCCAGTGAAAGAGCGGGTCGGCTTCGACGCTGGGGTCGTACTCTTTGCCCGCGAGCGACTGTTGGCGGAAGTCGAACTCCTCTAAGTCGGCGCTCGCGTCCATCTCGATTTCGGCAATCGAGGCGTGGTACTCGAAGGGGTCGAGTCGCACGCCGCCCTCGGTGCCGACGACCGCGCTCCCTTCCTCTTCGAGGTGGCGCGACCAACTGGCGCGCACCGACAACACCGTTCCGTCCTCGAAGGTGACGAAACCGACGCCAACGTCCTCTACGTCGTGGCCGCTCTCCTCGATTCGACGGCGGTACTCCGCAGATGTCTCGCCGCCAGAAGCGTGTCGTTCGGGTTCCGTGCGGAACGTCTCACCCCTGACCCGCTCGACTGTCGGCGACCCGAGCAGGTAGAGCAACTGACCGACGGTGTAGCTCCCGAGGTCGTAGACGGCCCCGCCGCTCGCTGACTCTTCACGGACGAACGACGGAGTCCCGTAGCCATCGACGTAGGGCGTGCCTCGGCGGCGCGCACCGAGGTCGATTTCTTCGGGGTCGGGTCCGAACGCCCATCCCCGCGAGCGAGCGGCGATTCCCTGATAGCAGTCACCGAGTTCGCCCGCGTCTATCAGAGCCTTCGCGGCGCGCGTCTCCTTCGTGAACAACAACTGGTTCTGCACGGCGAGCCGGTTGCCGGTTCGCTCCGCGGCGTCGTACATCCGACTCGCGGCCGCGTAGCTGTCGGCCATCGGCTTCTCGCAGAAGACGTTCGCGCCTGCTTCCAGCGCGTCCACCGCGATTTCCTCGTGGAGACTCGTGTGGACGCAGACGTTGACAGCGTCGAGGTCGCTCCCCGAGAGCATCGACTGATGGTCTACGTAGCTCTCGGCGTCGTACTCTGAAGCGAGTGCCTCGGCCTTCGGTTCGTCTACGTCCGCGACGGCGACGACGTTCGCTCCGGGAACGCCTTCGTAGCGCGCCGCGTGGTTCGTTCCCCTGTTCCCTGCGCCGACGATGCCGATTCGCACCATCTCTGTACTGACAGTTGTCACCGAGAATCAGCATGATTCTCGACGGGGCTACGTAAACCGCTACCGGCGGGGACAGAATTGGCCGTCGGACAGTTCACCTGCGACGGCGACAGAATTGGCCGTCGGACAGTTCACCTGCGACGGCGACAGAATTGGCCGTCGGACATCGCATCAATTCCCAGCTAGCTGGAGTCGCCGTCCGACCCCGCGCTCACGTTCACGTCTACGTCGCCGCCATCTTCGCCACCGTCGCCGGAGTCGCTCCCGTTCGAGTCCCCGGAGTCGGCGCTCCACTCCACTTCGCCACTCGTACAACCGGCCAGTGCGACGGCACCGGCCGCGCCTACGCCAGCGAGCAACCGTCGTCGGGTCAGCTTTCGTGGCATGCCTGACTGTAATTCGCTACCGCCAGTAAAACGTCCAGACCGTTCCGGTCTTTGGGGAGGTCCTAAAATCCCGGTCAATCGTCGCGGTAGTGCAGATACGTCAACACGCCTCGACTGTTCAGTTTCGCCTCCTCGCGCGCCTTGCGCTCGCCCCACACGTCGGCCATCTCTGCGTTCTCGGCGAAGAACTTCACGACCGTTTCGTCGTCGCCGAGTTCGTCGCGCTTCTGTTCGACGCGTTCGACCCACGAGGACAGCACGTCGGCGTACTCGTCCATCGCCACTTGGTCGTACTCTCGCGGCCCGAAGTGGGTGTAGAGGAGCGCCTCGGGGTTCAGTTCCCGAATCGTTTCGAGGTCTGCGAGACACTGCTCCAAGTCGAAGTTCGACGGCGGGGAGGTTTCGCGGATTTCTCTGGTGGACGGGACCCAGATGCCCGCCGCGTCGGCGGTGAAGACGGCGTCGTCGTCCCGGTCGTAGTAGACCACCTGATGCGGTGCGTGCCCCGGCGCGTGGTACACTTCGAGGTGGTGGTTACCGAGGTTGATTTCGTCGCCGCCCTGTATCGGGACGAGTTGGTCCTCGGGCACCGGTTCGGGTTCGACGTAGAACTCCCACTGGTCGCCGACGGCCTGCTTGGTACCCTCGACCAGACGCGAAGGGTCTTCGAGATGCGGCGCGCCGATTTCGTGGACGTAGACTTCAGCGTTCGGACACTCCTTCGCGAGAAAGCCCGCGCCGCCAGCGTGGTCGAGGTGGACGTGCGTCGGCGCGATGACGGCCACGTCCTCCTTGGCGATGCCCAGCACCTCCAGCGCGTCGAAGATGTACTCGCGGTTGGTGCCGATTCCCGTCTCCACGATTGCGGGCCGCGCGGCGTCGTAGATGTAGACCGCACCGTACTCGTCGGTGTCGTACATCCCCGTATCGAGGTAGTAGAGGTCCGAGCAGTCGCCAACAGTGACCTCCTTGAGGTCGCCTCGTCTCATAGGTATTTGGTGGAGTGGACGGGAGAAAAGTGGTTCGCCCACGGCGAAGTAGGGAATGTTCAGATAGGAGGTCTGGTCTCCCCGCTGCCGCGAACGAGTCCGTACCACCACGGCGCTTGGCTCCGTCTTCAACCGAAAACGCCCGACCAACCACCGAAAACGACCACCTAGCCAACCCACAGGGTGGGACTGAAAGGAGCCGCACGGTCGCGTTCAGTGTAGTCGCCGAGCGACCGCGAGCACCGGGAGAGCGAAGCTCTTCCGAGCTAACGGCACGAAGTGCCGTGAACGGGCGGGGGCTTTCGAGGCGGATACAGTTCTACGGATTCCCCGGTTCGTAGCGACAAGATTTTCGAGACAGCAACGCCCGCGTTGCCAGAACCTGAAACTCCGTCTACCAATCTAAACACTGAACGAGTCAGGGTACCTGTTCAACCACACCCTGAACCACTTCCACCCCCGCCAACCACTCCCGCACGAACGATACGATTTTTTGCCGGGAGTGGGTTGTGGAGAGTAGGAATGCTCGACCGGAACTACATTCGCCAGCACCCCGAGGAGGTCCGCGAGGGTCTACAAGCCCGCGGAACCGACGACGTAGACCTCGATGCCGTGCTGGAGATGGACGAAGAGTGGCGCGAACTGAAGGCACGCGGCGACGACCTGCGACACGAGCGCAATCAGGTCAGCGACAAAATCGGCGACCTGAAACAAGCAGGCAAGCACGAGGAGGCCGACGAAGCCATCGAACGCTCGGGCGAACTCAAGGCCGAAATCGAGGAGGTCGAAACGCGCGCCGAGGAGTTGGAGGACGAACTGGACGAGGTCATGCTCGAAATCCCGCAGGTGCCCCACGAGAGCGTCCCACTGGGCGCAGACGAGGACGACAACGTGGAACTGCGCACCGAAGGCTTCGACAACCTGCGCGACCTACCTGCGGAGGTCGTCCCGCACTACGACCTCGGCGAGGAACTCGACATCATCGACGAACAGCGCGCCGCCAAAACGTCGGGGAGCGGGTTCTACTTCCTCAAAGGCGAGGGCTGTCAACTCGAACACGCCCTGATGCAGTTCATGATGGACGTGCATCGCGAGCAGGGCTACGTGGATATCTTCCCGCCGATTCCCATCAACAGCCAGTCGATGACCGGCACCGGGCAGTTGCCCAAGTTCGCCGAGGATGCGTACAAACTCGAAGACGAAGACCTCTGGCTCTGCCCGACTGCGGAGGTGCCGGTCACGAACATGTACGCCGACGATATCCTGCTGAAGGACGACCTGCCGCTCAAGCATCAGGCGTACACGCCGAACTTCCGCCAAGAAGCGGGTGAACACGGCACCGAGACGCGCGGCATCGTCCGCGTCCACCAGTTCAACAAGGTCGAGATGGTCAACTTCGTGGAACCGGAGACGAGTTACGACCGACTCGATGCCCTTCTGGACGAGGCCGAGGAAGTCCTCCGAAAGCTCGAACTTCCCTACCGCGTGCTGGAACTCTGCACCGGCGACCTCGGATTCAAGGCCGCCAAGCAAATCGACCTCGAA
Source organism: Halorussus halophilus (assembly GCF_008831545.1). Taxonomy (NCBI): domain Archaea; kingdom Methanobacteriati; phylum Methanobacteriota; class Halobacteria; order Halobacteriales; family Haladaptataceae; genus Halorussus; species Halorussus halophilus. Next base: position 3,601,797 of record NZ_CP044523.1, on the reverse strand, counting down.
GTGTGGGCACCCGGCGACGACATGGACGACGGCCCCGACGAAGGTGGTCGCTGGCTGGAAGTCTCGACGGCGTCGAACTTCGAGGCGTTCCAAGCCCGGCGCGCTGGCCTGCGTTACCGGCCGGAACAGCACGAATCGGCCGAATACCTGCACACGTTGAACGCCTCGGGACTGGCCCTACCGCGCGTTATGGTCGCCATCCTCGAATACTACCAGAACGACGACGGCACGGTGACGGTGCCCGAAGCCCTGCGACCCTACATGGGCGGCAAGGAAGTTATCGAAGGTCACGAAAAGGTCGGCGAAAGCGCACTCGGAGCGGGCGAGAAAGAATAGACGCTACTCCCCATATCCCCATCTTGTGGGAATTGTACAATTCTACTTTATATAGGGACACCGTATCGTCTCACATGGGAGAAACGTTCGTCGTTATCGGCGGTGACGCAGCGGGAATGAGCGCAGCGAGCAAGACGAAGCGAGACGACCCAGACCGCGAGGTCGTCGTCTTCGAGAAAGGCGATTGGGTGTCCTACGGCGCGTGCGGCATGCCGTATTACGTAAAGGGCGACGTGGAAACCTTGGAGGACCTCGTAGCCGTCACGCCGGAACAGTTCCGCGAAGAGCGAAACATCGACCTCCGAACCCAAAGCGAAGTCGTCGCCATCGACGCGGAATCGAAGACGGTCACAGTCGAGGACGGCGATGGGCGATACGAGCAAGCGTACGACGACCTCCTCGTCTCGACCGGCGCACGGGCGATTCGACCGCCGATAGACGGCATCGACCTCGACGGCGTCTTCACGTTCCACGACATGGACACTGCTCGGGCCGTCCGTGACTACGTTGCGGGCGACGAGATAGTCGCCGACCGAGACGGCTACGGGGCCGAGTTGCGCGAATACCTGACCGGAGAGCGTCCGGAGTCGGTCGCCATCATCGGCGGCGGATACATCGGACTGGAGATGGCCGAAGCGTTCGACGCCCGCGGTCTCGACGTGACGGTGTACGAGATGCTCCCTCACGTCCTCGCACCGTTCGGCGACGACGTCGCCGAGACAGTCGAAGACCACCTCCGTGAGAAGGGCATCGACGTGTTCCTCGACACGACCGTCGAGGAGATAGTCGGCGACGGTCACGTCGCGGGTATCGAAGCGGGTAGCAAACGCCACGACGCCGAACTAGTCCTGGTAGCGACCGGCGTCGCACCGAACACGGAACTCGCAGCAGAGGCGGGGGTCGAAACGGGCGAGACCGGTGCCATCGCTACCGACGAGTACGGCCGTACCAGCGTCGAGAACGTCTACGCTGCGGGCGACTGTGCGGAAGCACACAACGCGGTCACCGACGCCTCCGACTGGGTTCCACTGGCGCTCACCGCGAACCGGTCCGGACGCGCAATCGGGCAGACGGTCACGGGCGACGCGACCGAAGTCGGCGACATCGTCGGCACTGCGGTCGTGAAGGTGTTCGACCTCGAAGTCGCCCGGACGGGTATCACCGACCTCGAAGTGGCCGAGGTGGCCGGATACGACCCCGTCTCGAAGGTCGTCACCGACGGGTCGCGCGCTCACTACTACCCCGACCCCAAACCCATCACTATCCAGATGGTCGGGGACCGCGAGACGGGTCGTCTGCTCGGTGCGGCCATGGTCGGCGAGGAGGGCGTCGCCAAACGCATCGACACCGTGGCAACTGCACTCCACGCCGAGATGACCGTCGAAGAGGTCCAGAATCTCGACCTCGCCTACGCACCACCGTTCAGTCCAGTTTGGGACCCGGTGCTCACCGCGGCGAAGGTGCTGAACGGAACGCTCGAATAAACCGGCAATCAGCGCGTGTAGGTCCGAATACGAGCAATTCGCCCGGATTCGAGGTCGAACGCGTCGGCGAACTCGAACAGCGGTTCGCCCGCAGAATCGAGTAGTCGGCCCTCGACGGCGACGGTGTTGCCGTCGCTATCGCTTCCGACACAGTCCTTACCGCTTCCGTCGCTACTCCCGAACACGCGACAGACCTCGTGCGACGTGTCCTTGTCTGGCCTGTCATCGCGCATGAACCCGACCAGTGTTTCCTTGCCTTCGATGGTCCGATCTGGCCGGTCGTGTACCACGTCGGACGCGAGCAGGTCGGCGAACCGCTCGTAGTCGCCCGCGTCGATGGCCTCGTAGTAGTCTCGGACAGTCGTCTCACCCATGCGAGCGACTACGTACGTCCGAGCCATCAACCCCGGCGGTTCTCGGAAATCCGTCGCGTTTATCGGGCTTCGCTTTGACTGACGGGTATGGACCCGCTCCACGCTCGGTACCCGTTCCTCGCGGCGGCCCGCGAGAGCGTCCGCAGTGCCGACATCGGTCTCGCGGAAATCGTCGTCTCCGAGGGGGACCGCCATCCGGCCGTCGAGCGAGGGAGACAACGCGTCCGACGGGCGCTCATCGACGGGACGGTTCGCCCACCCGAGGACGCAGAGCGCCGCTGGGGGACGAGCGCGGAACTGCTTTCCTACCCTGTCGCGCGGGTGCTGGTCTCGCTACTCGACGCACCCGGCGCGGTCGAGAAGTACGCCAGCGCGGAAGCGGACACTGCCTACGAACGGTTCACGTCGGACCTCGAAAATCCGGACGACGGCCTGAAGAGTACGACCACGAGCGCGATTACACTGGACGACCTGCTCGCGGAATTCGACCTCGCGTCGGCTGTCGAACAGCGAGGCGAGAACTACCGGATGGCCGTCGGCGACTACCTCGCGCTCTCGTCGGGGCTCTCGGCCGACGAGTGGCGACTGCCCGTCCGACAACTCGCAGACGGCACGGTGGTCTTGAAAGAGGCCGAACTGCACGAACTGCTCCGAGAGGCGACCAGACGGCGAATAGCCGAGGGACTGCCGCTGGCGCAAGTTCCGGACCCGATTCGAGAGGGTCTGACTGGCGTCATCGAGGAGTTAGAGGACACTTTCTCGGAAGTCGAACTCGCGCGGGACATCGACACGCTCGCGCCAGGACAGTTCCCGCCGTGCATGTCGGCACTGCTTGAACGCGCCCGCGACGGCGAGAATCTGGAGAATCACTCGGAGTTCGCGCTGGTGACGTTCCTCGCCAGCATCGGTGCCGACGCCGAGGACATCGCCGCGCTCTGCGGCACTGAAGGACTGGGTCAGCGCGCACTCCAGTACCGCGTAGACCGCATCGCCGACGAGAAAGGCTCGCAGTTCGCGCCGCCGACCTGTGCGACGATGGCCGCCTACGAGGAGTGTCCGGTCGCCGACGAGGACGACCCGACGACCGACGAGCGCTGTGCGGAGATTACGCACCCGCTGGTGTACTACGAGGAGGCACTGGCGGAGGCAGATGGGGTTACGGATTGGCGCGAGGCGTGAAAGCGGGTTTTCCGGCTGTCAGATTTTAAACTCGGCGCGTGCGGCCGAATCACGAGGATTCGGCCGTCCCACGTGAGGGATGAGCATCGGAGCGCGAAAGACGCGACCTGTCGCGTCTTTCGGAACCGAGAAGCGCAGTCGGGTGGGGAGGCGTGTGGCCGTCGCGGTGCGGTCTCATCGGTTTCGGCAGTAGCTAGCGGCACCGTGTTCACTCCCGCGTCATCGGCGTCTCTATTCTCGTTGCAGGTATCGGGAGTAGCTAGTCACTCCGACAGTAGCAATCCTGCCGCTAGAAGCGATCACACGACCGAATCCACCAGAAGCAACCACATCCCAAATGCCTCGTCAAAAGGTGGCTAGTACTGATTAGCCAACCAATACCCGACGACCGTCATCAGTAGTACGAAGAAGACGATGACGCCGACGACGGCTATCGCTCCCGTCTGTGTGAGTCCGTTGCCGCCGTACGTCATGCCGACGCCCATCAACAGCGCGACGAACAGAGCGACTGCGCCGACGGAGACGACGATGTCTCGGCGCGTCTCGTGGTCCATAGACGGGCGTTCCCGTGGTACGGCTAAAAGAGCTTCGAAACCACCTTTTTACTCGTTGGGTGGCTTCGCTCGGCTTCGCCGCGCTTTGCCACCCTCCTCGCAAAAATCTGGACCAAAAAGACCCGCTCTCTCAGCGAGGCGCGCGGTGCGCGCCTTGCTTCGTTCGCGGTAGAGTCACTGGGACCTCTTCCGCTCCGAGCCGCCACCGCACCGCAACCAGCGGGAATTATCCAAACGAAAATGGCCACGAAGTCAACCTCAAACCCCGCTCAACCCGGATTCCCCTGCACTGACAGATGAAACACTTAGGGTCGTGTAGCCCCTACAGATTAGTACGCGGAATCGACCGGTATCGAGACACTGAGGGGGTTGGAGACGCTGTTTTGCTGGCCGGTCACCGCACACAGGAGGAAGCCATGGAACACACAACTGCTTCCAAGCACACACGGACACCAGCAACGCTCGCGCCGCTGGCCGACATGGGGAGCCTCGATATGCGCTCTCAGCGCGCCAGACTGGAGCGAATGGCGGTCACGCCGCTCGGCGGCGGCGTCTACGACATCGAAAGTCAGAGTGGCCACACGTACTCCGTCGATTTGTCCGGTGGTCGCTGCACCTGCCCGGACCACGTCTTCCGGCAGGCCCACTGCAAGCACATCCGGCGAGTCGCCATGGAGATTACCGAAGGACTGCTCCCCGCGCCGGGCGAGAAAGCAGTCGCCTGCGCCAACTGCGGCAAAGAGTTGTTCGTAGACGAGAACGCCGAGGAACCGCAGTTCTGCGAGGCGTGCGCGCTCGCACCGGGCGAGACTGTACTGGACCGCGAGACGGGCGACCTGCTCGTCGTGGTTCGGATGAGCGGCCGCAGAGCCGACGAGGTCGAAATCACGGGTCGGAACTGCACCGTCGCGGAGTATCCCAACAACGAAGGCTACAATCCAGACGACGTAGTGGTCGAGGTACTGTACCCGATTCCGGCGGGACTCAGCGAAGACGAGTTGAAACCACACCACCTACGCCGGTACTCGTTCCCGCGTGGCCGACTCGGCCGCCGGGGTGAAGCTTCCACCGAGCAGTTCCCGGACGACCAGTCGGAACTCGGAGACTTCCGAGTCGAGGCCCAGTAGGGAGCGAACTACTCCAGAATATCTGTCGCCTCGTCCACCGAGAGGACGCCCTGTTCGACGGCCTGTAACACGTCTTCGACGCCGTGACCCGAATCGTCGTCGCCATCATCGTCACCGCTGTCGCCTCGGAGACTCTCCATCGGGTCGCCTTCCTCGATAGCCGTCTCCTTCTTTACGCGGTAGTTGCCGCCGTCGGTCTGATGCACGTCGGCAGGGTGGAAGAAGTACCAGTCCTCGCGGTCGAAACGTACCCCGATTTTCGGCTTCGCACCGAAGTTCTGACTGAAGTAGACTAGCGCTTCGACTTCCTCGCCGGTGAGATAGATGGGGTCGCCCGCGCTCGACTTCGCTTCGATAGCGTAGAACACGTCGCCGTCGCCCGCCAGCACGTCCGGCAGTTCGCGCTCCGTCGCCGACCCGCTGGCGGGTGCGCGCATCACTGCGAACCCGGCCTCGTCCAGTCGGTTGACGAGTTCGCGCTCGCGTCTGTCACCCTTGGCGTTCGACATCGAGACACCCCCGAACGGCCGCCGGGTCGATGGAGCGACCCGGCGATTTGCTCCAACTTCCCGACGTTTCGCTCCGTCGGCCCGTCGGTTCTCTCACTTGGTCCGTCGATTCACTCATTGTGGGCACTGCTCTCTTCTGGGTGTTAAGTTCCCTGAAAGCGCGGTGAAAGTGGAGGTCTCGATTCGTGGGGTGGCCAATCAATTTTTCCACTTCCTTCACATCTCGAACAGTAGTGGCGTCACAGAACCTCGACACCGACGAGTTCGAGGACCGGTCGACCGACCAGCAGAAGCCCAAAGAGTCGATTCTGGCCTCACAGATAGACGAAGGGCTGAACGAACTCGAACGGCCCGCGAGCGGCCTCTTTCTCTCGGCACTCTCCGCGGGTCTCGACATCGGCTTCGGCCCCCTGCTCATGGCCGTGCTGGCGACGCTCGTCGGAAGCGCGTGGGGCGAACCGCTGACCAGCCTCCTCATCGCCAACGCCTACGCCGTCGGGTTCATCTTCGTCGTATTGGGACGGTCAGAGTTGTTCACCGAACACACGACTCTGGCAGTCCTCCCAGTCCTCGACAAGCAAGCCTCGCCCGGGCAACTCGGCCGTCTCTGGGGCATCGTCTACGTGGGCAACGTCGTCGGCGGCGCGGTGTTCGCCGTCTCGATGGTGTATCTGGCTCCGGCGTACGGCATCGCAGAGACTAGCGCCTTCACCGACATCGCGTCGAAACTGGTCGAACACGAACCTCTCGTTCTGCTCGCTGGCGGCGTCCTCGCGGGGTGGATGATGGGCCTGCTCTCGTGGCTCGTCGCCGCCGCCCAAGAGACCACCTCGCGGGTGTTCTTCGTCTGGCTCGTCACGACGAGCATCGGCGTGGCCCACCTTCCCCACTCCATCGCGGGCAACGTCGAAGTACTGGCGGGAACTATTGTGTCGGCGAGCATTTCGCCGCTCGACTATCTCGAATTCCTCGCGCTCGCGACGGTCGGTAACGCCATCGGCGGCACCGTCTTCGTCGCGCTCCTGAAGTACGGGCACGTGGTTCGCGGAGGCAAGTAAAGCGGGGACGGGCCTACACTTCGACCTTGGCGACCGCTTCGACTTCGACGAGCATCTCGGGGTCGATGAGTCGCGCGACCTGCACCATGCTCGTAGCCGGACGCACGTCGCCGAACACCTCGCCGTGCGCTCGCCCGACTGCCTCCCACTGGTCGATATCGGTGACGTAGATTCGCGTTCGCACTACGTCCTCGACGCTCGCGCCCGCTTCTTCGAGCGCAGAGACCACGTTTGCGAGCGTCTGCTTCGTCTGCTCGTAGGGGTCGCCCGCGCCGACGAGGTTGCCGTTTTCGTCTGTCGCTGTCGTGCCGGAGACGTGTACCTCGTCGCCGACGCGCACTGCCCGCGAGTAGCCGACCTTCGGTTCCCACTCGGTGCCACTGGAGACGTTTCGGCGGTCCATGCGTGGTACAGGCGGTGGCAAAGCAAAACGCTACTCGTCGTCAGTCGCCAATCACTCGGCGGCCAGAAATTCCACGACGGCCTCCTCCGCGGCGGCGTTGGGTTCCAGCCACGGCACGTGACCCTCGCCGTCGAGGACGACCAGTTCGGCGTTCGGCATGGCTTCGACCGTCTCCTCGCCGACGTCCGGCGGCCAGAAGTAGTCCTCGGTGCCCCAGACGAATCGGGTGGGGATTTCGCTCCCCGCCAACTTCTCCCTGAGGTCGAACCGCTGACGCATCCCCCGGAACGTCCCGAGTGCTTCCAATAGCGACCAGAGACTCTCGTGCTGGCCGGGCAACTGTTCGCCGAGAAGTCCGACTTCGAAGTAACAGTCCGGGAGCGCCGAATCGTCCACCACGTCCAGTCGCCGGGCCGCGGCGCGCGCTTCCGGAATCGTCTCGGCAGTCGTGTAGTCGAACAGCCACCGACCGAACAGTGGCACGTCAAACAGTCGGAACAGGAACGGAACCGACCGAGAGAGTCCCGCCGGTGCGCCGACGAGACAGAGTTTCTGAACGCGTTCGGGATAATCGACGGCGAGCGCCAGCGCCTGAAAGCCGCCGAGCGAGTTGCCCATCACCGCAGTCTCGTCGATTCCGAGCGAGTCGAGGAAGTCCGCGACGTAATCGACCGAGAAGTGCCGGAAGCCGGTCTTTCGGTAGTCTACAGCAGACGAAAGCCCCCGTCCAGGTCGTTCGGGCACGTAGACGGTGAAGTGGTCAGTCAGCGCGTCGAGCAGCGGAATCCAGACGGCGGCCGTGCTACCGAGACCGTGCAAGAGCAGGAGCGGCGGTCCCTCGCCCGCGGTTAGATAGTGGACACGACTGGCGGGACCGTCGAGTTCGACGTACTTCGATTCGGCGTCTACGTCGTAGTAGTCACAGAGATTCCCGAGTGTGTCGAGATACGGTTCGGCCTCCGCACTCGGGTCCGCGGCGTGGTGGAGGGTCATGGTACTCCTATCGAACGTCCGAGAGAAAAACGTTGGTATAAGGGCAGGTGTCTACGTCCCGTGTTCCCAGCTACCCATGTAGTCGGCCTGCTCGGGGGTGAGGTCGTCGTACTCGATGCCCTCGGCCTCCAATTTAATCTCGGCAATCTCCTTGTCCAGTTCGTCCGGCACGTCGTGGACGCCGGCGTCGTAGGTCTCGCCGTTCTCCACCATCTCGCGCACGCAGACGAACTGGATGCCGAAGCTCTGGTCCATGACTTCGACCGGGTGGCCCAGCGCGATTGGCGAGGCGAGGTTCACGAGGCGACCTTCCGCGAGGACGTTGAGGCGGCGACCGTCCGCCATCTCGTATTCGTGGACGCCGTCGCGGGCGTCGCGCTCTGCGACTGCGAGGTCCGAAAGCTGGTCTAAGTTGACCTCCACGTCGAAGTGACCTGCGTTGGCGAGCAGGACGCCGTCTTGCATCTTCTCGAAGTGTTCCGTCGTAATCACGTCGCGGTTGCCCGTCGTCGTGAGGAACACGTCGCCGACTTCGGCCGCCTCGGTCATCGGCATCACGTCGTAGCCCTCCATGTGGGCTTCGAGCGCGCGCCGGGGTTCGACTTCCGTGACGATGACGTTCGCGTTCTGGCCCGACGCCTTCTTGGCGACGCCGCGACCGCAGTCGCCGTAGCCCGCGACGACGACGTTCTTGCCCGCCCACGAGAGGTTCGTGGTCATGGCGATGTTCGCAAGCGAGGATTCGCCCGTGCCGTGGACGTTGTCGAACAGGCGCTTCATCGGCGTGTCGTTGACCGCGAAGACGGGGTATTCGAGTGCGCCGTCGTCGTCCATCGCGCGCAGTCGGTGGACGCCGGTGGTCGTCTCTTCGGCACCGCCGACGATGGAGTCGATGAGTTCGGGGTAGTCCTCGTGAATCGCCGCGACGAGGTCCATGCCGTCGTCCACGGTGATGGTCGGTTCGAGGTCGATGACGGCCTCGATGGCCTCGTAGTACTCCTCGTCGTCCACGCCGCGCTTCGCGTAGGAGTCGATGTTCGGGTGCTCGTCGAGTGCCGCGCTCACGTCGTCGTGCGTGGAGAGCGGGTTACAGCCAGTGACCACCACGTCCGCGCCCGCTTCGGCGAGCGTCTCGACCAGCACTGCGGTCTTGGCTTCGACGTGCATCGCCATCCCGATTCGCTGGCCGTCGAACGGCTTCGAGTCGCCGAACTCGTCCTGAATCGCGGTGAGAATCGGCATGTGTTCGCGCGCCCAGTCCATCTTTCGATGGCCTTCCGCGCGAGCAGATTCTACGTCGTCTACCTGCTCGCTAATCGTCGGGTAGTCTACCATACGCGAAAACATGGGGACCGCGCCCAAAACGCTACCGAAGCGGAGTAGCGAACGCTACCGAAGGCGGATTCGGTGTGCGGTACCAAAGGTTGACGCGGTGGTTCGTGATCGATTCAGTCCACGAAAAACGAAGCAGGTCAGCAGTGCGATGCGAGGGCGTTAGTTGCCTTTGCCGTTGTTGCCCTTCTTGGCCTTGTCGTTGCCGTTGCCCTTCTTGTCGTCGTCCGTCTCGTCGTTGCCGTTACCGGAGTTACCGGGCGACTGGTCGTCGTCGCCTTCAGCGGTGCTGTTGTCGGGGCCGCCAGCGTGTGCGGGCTTGCCCGTGTCCTTCTTGCCTGCGTCGTCAGGCTTGCCAGCGTGGTCGGGCTTGTGTTCCGAACCGGGGTTGTTCGACGTGACGAACTCCGAGATAGCCTGACCGAGCGGGCCGTCGGTGTCGCCCGCGTTGAGCATCTGGTGGACGAACGAGGAGACCATCTGGCCGAAGGATTTCGGTTCGTCCGACTCTTCGGCGGTGGTCAGCGTCGCCGTCGTCGTCTCCGAAAGGTTGCCGCTCTCGGCCGTGACGGAGACGGTCACGTTCTGTTCAGGTTCGGGGAGCGAGACGGTCCCGTCCGGTCCCGTCTCGTAGTCGCCCGCTCCCGCGTACGTGCTGTTGTTGTCAGTCGCTTCGACGCTCACCGAGGCGTTCGCGACCGCAGAGTCGTTCGCGGTGACCATCACCGTCGCACCGTCGTTGCCGACGTTTTCGACGGAGACGGAGAGGCTGTCGTTCGCCGTTGCGTTGGCGGCGGTACTTCCTGCGACACTGCCCGCAGACGCGAGTGCCGACACGAGCAGAAGGCCAGCAAGCGCGACGGCGGTCAGGGTTCGTTTCGAGTTCATTGCAAATCGTCCTGATGCGAAAGGACACATTAAACCCCGACTGCCGTTCGGATGGTTCAGGGGGGTGTTCGGATAGTCCATAAAAGCCACATATTCGTCTAGAAAGTTTAGAACGCCCGCAGAACGTTTAATCTCGATTAGGTCAACGAGTCATTTCTTCGCTGTCACGTAGAGAAATCTGTACATAATTCGTCACTCGGCACGCTCGACTGCGGCGGCGGCGTGTTCCTCCGCCTTCGACCGCACTGCGGCCGCATCGAGGGTCAGCACGTCCCGGTCGTGCATGAGGACCTGTCCGTCACAGATAGTGTGTCGAACGTCCGACCCGCGGGCCGCGTACGCGAGGTGACTCACGAGGTCGTGATGGGGCGTGAGGTGCGCGGCGTCTAAGTCCAGCACGGCGATGTCGGCGTTCGCACCTTCCTCGATTCGGCCGCTATCGAAGCCGAGCGCACTCGCGCTTCCTCTCGTCGCCATCTCCACGACTGCTTCGGCGGGCACCGCGCTAGCGTCCTCGGCGGACAACTTGCCGAGCATCGCGGCGTCTCGCATCTCGTCGAACATGTCTAAGTCGTTGTTCGAGGCCGCACCGTCGGTGCCGAGACCGACCGTGACACCCGCATCGAGCATCTGCTGGACGGGAGCCATCCCGCTGGCGAGTTTCATGTTCGACGCCGGGCAGTGGACGACCGCAGTTCCCGACTCGGCTAAGAGGTCGATTTCGGTCTCGTCGGTGTGGACGCCGTGGGCGACGAAGTCCGATTGCTGGGTCATGTCTAGTTCGCGGGCGTATTCGAGCGGTCGTTTGCCTTCGTCCTCGACGATTGGATCGACTTCGTGGCGCGTCTCGTTGGCGTGGTAGTGAAGCGGGATTTCCGCTTCGCGGGCCTTGGCGACGTATTCGCGCAGATACTCTTCTGCGACGGTCGTCAGGCTGTGGGGCATGACCGCAGTCTTGATTCTGCCTCCTGCCGCGCCGTCGAATTCTTTGGCGACGTCGAGGCTCGTCTGGAAGTCCTCTCGGGCTGCTTGCTCGTCCTTGCCGACGGTCACGACCCCGTGGCCGACGCGGGCACGTAGACCGGCTTTTTCGACGGATTCGACGACTTCCGGCACTTCGAAGTACATGTCCGCGAAGGCGGTCGTCCCCGACCGAATCATCTCCAACTGCGCGAGGTCGGTGCCGACGCGCACGTCCTCGGCAGTGAGCGCGCCCTCGACTGGCCAGATGTCCTCCTGTAGCCACGCGTCGAGTTCCTTGTCGTCGGCGTAGCCTCGCAGGAGCGTCATCGCCGCGTGCCCGTGGGCGTTGACCAGACTCGGCATCACGAGGTTGCCTTCTGCGTCGAGCGTCTCGTCGCCCGCTGGGGTCTCGCCGACTGCAAGAATCGTCCCTTCGTCTGCGTCTACCAGCACGTCGCCGTCTTCGACGGTCATGTCCGGGCGTAGTACCTGCCCGCCCACGATTTGGAGCGTCGTCATGGCTCCGTCTTCTCGGGCGAGGGGTGTCAAACCATCGGGACGGAGTTTTCAGTCCAAGTCGAGCGAAACTGCCTCGGCAACTGCCTCCACGGTCGGTTCGACGGTCGGCGCAGTTCCCACGGCCTCCACCGTCTTCTCGGGCCACGCGACGCCTGCACCAGTACCGACGCAAACGACGGTGTCTGAGGCGTCGAGTTGGTTGTCTGCGATGGCTTGCAAGACGACTGCGGGCGCGAGCGCCGAGGCCGGTTCGAGGAAGATGCCGTCGTGGCCGCAGTCTCTGATTGCCTGTTCGACCGTCTCTCGGTCGGCGGCGTAGGCCGCGCCGTCGGAGTCTCGAACTGCTTGGAGTGCGTGAGTCCCAGAGGTAGTGCCCATCGTGGAGGTACTGAGTGGTTCCGGGCCGTCGTCTCTGCCGACCGTCTCGGCGTCTGACTGGTGGGCTTTGGCGAGGGGATGGCGTTCTGCCGATTCGGCGCTGACCATCTTGGGCGTGGTCTCGACGATGCCGAGTTCTCGGAGTTCTCGGAATCCCTTCCAGATACCGTAGAAGCCATCACCCGCACCGACCGGAGCGACGATGGCGTCGGGGACCTTGTCGAGTTGCTCGACCAACTCGAAGGCGATTGTCTTGTAGCCCTCGTAGACGTACGGTTGCGCAGTGTAGCGGTTCTGGAGGTTGTACCCGACGAACCAGCCACGGTCGGCGAGTTCTCGGAGCAGATTCTTGCGCTCCCCGTAGTCGGTCAGTGCCAGCGATTCGGCTCCGTAGGCGCGCATCTGACGATGGTGGGGCGTTTCGCTCGACGGCGAGACGAAAGTGAGAACCTGCTCGATTCCAGCACGGGAGGCGTACGCGGCAATGGCGCTCCCGTGGTTGCCAGAGGTCGAGGTGGCGATTTTCTCTGCTCCTGCGGCGACAGCGTGAGGAACGACCACGGCAGCGAGGCGGTCCTTCCACGACCACGTGGGATTGGTCGTCTCGTTCTTCAGGAGGACGGTGGGGTTCTCGGAGACGGTAGGAAGTTCGGTCAGTGGCGTCCAGCCCTCGCCAATCGAAATCGGGGTGATGCCCTCTGTCGGCAGGAAGTCGGCGTAGCGCCACAGGTCTCGCCGGTCGGTTTCGGGAAGAGAACTCGGCAGTTCGTCGGCGTCGAGCGCGACTTCGAGCGGGCCGCCGCAGTCGGTACACGAGGAAGACTTGTCGGCAGGGGCGGCCCTCGAACCGCAGAAGATGCACTCGAAAGTGTGGTTCATGCCAATCGATTGACTCCCACGGGAAAAGGTGGTTCGGGTGCCTGCGAAACCCGCCGATTCGACGCAACGCGAGTTCTGTAACTTTTTGTGGATATTGTCGGTCACCAATGCGGTCGGCGCACGGCTGTTGACCTCGCTGTGCGGTGCTGTACTGTAGTCGAACCAATCGTGGAAGACGTGCGAAATCTGTGCGCGGCGCGCACAGATTTCAAGCGTCGATTTTTTTGGTCCAGATTTTTTGGAGGAGGGTGCCAAGCGCCTCCGGCGCGTAGGCACCCGACGAGAAAAAAGGTGGCGTCGAAAACTAGTTCCCCGCCGAGCGAGTTGCAAAACACACATATGCGAATCGCCGTCCCGAACAAGGGCCGACTGCACGACCCGTCGATGGACCTGCTCGAACACGCGGGCCTGCACGCCGTCGATGGCGCGGACCGAAAGCTGTACGCCGACACGGTAGACCCCGAGGTGACGCTCCTCTTCGCGCGCGCCGCCGACATTCCCGAGTACGTCAGCGACGGTGCTGCAGACGTCGGCATCACCGGACTCGACCAAGTTCGGGAGGCTGACCCCGGCGACGTGACCGACCTGCTCGATTTGGAGTTCGGCCAGTGCAGACTCGTCCTCGCCGCGCCGGAAGATGGCGACATCGAGTCAGTCGAAGACCTCGCGGGGAAAACTGTCGCCACGGAGTTCCCCAACATCGCCGAGCAGTACTTCGCCGACCAGAGCGTCTCGCCGGACATCGTGGAGGTCAGCGGCGCGACGGAGTTGACGCCCCACGTCGAGATGGCCGACGCTATCATCGACATCACGAGTACGGGGACGACGCTGAAAGTCAACCGCCTCGGCATCGTGGACGAAGTGCTGGCGAGTTCGGTCCACCTCTTTGCACGCGAAGACGTGGTCGAGGACGAGAAAGTCCAGCAAATCGTGATGGCGCTCCAGTCGGTCCTCTCGGCGGACGGCAAGCGCTACCTGATGATGAACGCCCCCGCGGACAAACTCGGCGAGGTCAAGGACGTGATTCCAGGTCTCGGCGGTCCGACGGTGATGGACATCGAAGGCGACGGGAACGGCGACGGCATGGTCGCCGTCCACGCCGTCGTGGACGAACGCGACGTGTTCGAGACCATCAACGACTTGAAGAGCGTGGGCGCGAGCGGGATTCTCGTGACGGAAATCGAGCGACTCGTGGAATAACGTTCGAAGCTCGTGTTCTCTCTCGCCGTCGTCCCCTGCCCCAGACCCGGACGCTCATCACGTCTCGATACGATATTTTCTCCATGCCAACACCCACGGACACCTACCTCGAAAACCGCTTTCGCGTCCAACCGAACGACGCCAACAACTACGAGACGCTCCACGGCGGCGAGTTGATGAAGTGGATGGACGAACTCGGCGCGATGGCCGCGATGCGCTTCGCGGGCGAAACCTGCGTTACGGCGGGCGTCGAGGACCTCAGTTTCCACCGGCCGATTCCAGTGGGCGACACCGCGCTCGTGGAGGCATACGTCTACGCGGCCGGTCGAACCAGTGTCCGCGTTCGACTGCGTGCGTGGCGCGAGGACCCCAGAACGGGCGAGACCGAGCGCACGACGGAGTCGTGTTTCACCTTCGTCGCTATCGGCGAGGATGGTTCCCCCGTGGAAGTGCCCGAACTCGTGGTCGAAACCGAGGAAGACGAACGACTGCGAGAGAAAGCGCTGGCGGCAGAGAGCGACGAGGACTAATCTAGGACGATAATAAATCGGTCCAGCGAGCGATGCACTCGCCGCTCGAACTCCGATTCGACTTCCCACCCTGCCTCGCGTGCTGCGTCGGCCCACGAGCGGTCGCCGACCACGACTGCTCGCTCTGCTACTCTCTTGGCTTCTTCGAGCGCGCCCTCTACCAAATCGTCTAAGCCGAGGTTCGCAATCTTCGACTGGCGGCCGTAGGGCGCGTCGAAGACGACACCGTCGAGGCTACCGTCGGGAAACGGCAGGTGCGTCGCGTCGCCCTGCATCGTCGCCCACCCCGAGTCGAGGTAGTGGTCCAGATTCGTCGCCGCGCCGCGAGCCATCTTGCGCTGGGCGTCGGTGCCGTACACCGTTGCGCCGACGAGTCCGCCTTCGATGAGGACGCCGCCGGTGCCACACATCGGGTCGAGTATCTTCGCGCCGGGGCACGCTCCGGCGAGATTGACCAGCGCCCGAGCGAGGAGTGGGTCCATCCCACCGGGTTGGAAGAACGGCCGGTCGGTCGGTTTTCGAGTGCCGTAGTCGCGGATACTCACGGTTTCGAGCCAGCCGAGGAGGCAGGTTTCCTTGGAAAAGAGTGCCCGAAGTTCGTGGTCCGGGTCATCCAAATCGACTGTGAAACCTGCGTCCACGAGGACCTGTCCGAGTTCGCGCTCGGCGCGTTGGGTGTCGATGTCGGCAGTTTCGCGAACGTCTCGGGCACGGACGGCGACTGTGCCCTCCCTGCTCAGGTCGCTGGCTTCGAGCAGAACTTTCGCGCTCTCCACGTCGGCGTCCGTCGTGCCGAGCAACTCGCTCGCGCGGTGGGTGTAGGCGAGCGTCTGCACTCGGTCGCTAATCGTCGTTGCAGTCGCGAGTCCGGGCGCGGCGACTTCGACGCCGGTCGCCGCGCTCGCGGCCTCCGCGGCGGCGAATCGGTCGTCCTCTCCTCCGAGTTCCAGCGCGTACACAGCGTATTCGATTCGGCGGTGACTATTGGGGGTTTCGTCTGCGGACGAAGATGTTGTGGTGGTCTTCCCGGAGTTGTTTCGGTGTGGCTTAGAGTACAATGCTCACGACGATTCCGGCGTGGCTGAATGGAGGCTAGCTACACCCGATACCTATGAAGACCGCACCGCACAGCACCGCGAGGCCACGTCCTCCCAACCGACTGCGTTTCTCAGTACAGACGACGCGCCGGAGCGCGTCGTCTCGGCTTGCGATACTCGTCCCTCGCGCGAAACGGCGCGGCCAGTAAAGGCCGCGACCAGCGCGCGCCACCCAAATGTCCAATTTCCAAGAAAATTTATCAACTCCGTCCGCGCGCGAGATTCGTCCGAGGCACTAATCCCTGAGTAGGTGTGCGACATTCACTCAAGGGCTGTTAGTAATTTAATACACACACGAACCGTCCGGAGAGAGCGTCTGTCGCCGAAATGAAGCCGAGTATCGACCCCCATTTATTGCCGGTTGTCACTGACAGTCTACACAGAACATAAAAAGCGCCTGACGGAATTGTCAGGGAAGAGTACCAACCTTTATAAACCTTAAATACGACATTTAAGTCGTACATGACTGACCCAAAGGAGACCATCAACATTGAAAACGTGGTCGCCTCCACGGGCATCGGGCAGGAACTCGACCTCCAGAGCGTGGCGATGGACCTGGAAGGGGCCGACTACGACCCCGAGCAGTTCCCCGGTCTCGTCTATCGCACCCAGAACCCGAAGTCCGCAGCACTCATCTTCCGTTCCGGTAAAATCGTCTGTACCGGCGCGAAGAGTACCGCCGACGTCCACGAGAGTCTCGAAATCGTCTTCGACAAACTCCGCGAGTTGAACATCAACGTCAACGAGAACCCCGAAATCGTCGTTCAGAACATCGTCACTTCGGCGGACCTCGGACGCAATCTCAACCTCAACGCCATCGCCATCGGTCTCGGTCTGGAGAACATCGAGTACGAACCCGAGCAGTTCCCCGGTCTCGTCTACCGACTCGACGAACCCGAAGTCGTCGCGCTCCTGTTCGGGTCCGGCAAACTCGTCATCACCGGCGGCAAGAAGCCCGAGGACGCAGAACAGGCAGTTGACAAGATCGTCTCGCGCCTCGAAGAACTCGGTCTGCTCGAATAGAGCGAGACGAGCGGATTCGAATCAGTACACACAAACCGACTCGGTCCTATTTTTCGGCCATGGTCGCGCTCACTGCGCTGGTGGTCACGTTCCTGTTGGCGGTGCTGTTCTACGGCGTCACCGCACACATCGCCGCCAGATACGTCCTCGGGAGCGTGCCGATTTCGCGGGCCTTCCTCGTCGGACTAGTTCCGGCCGTTATCTCGTTCGCGTTGCAAGCGTACCAAAGCTCCCTCGGAGTCGCGCTGATTATTGTGCTCGCGCTCTCCGCGGATTTCTTCGCAATCCGGGCCGTGTACCGTATAAAGTACCGGACGACGGCGCTGGTCGCAATCGCACACTACACCATCAGCGTGCTGTTCGGGATTACCATCCTGAATCTGGTGCGGTTGCTCGGGACTGCACCGACGTAAGAGAACGAACGGCCGATCCTCAGGCTCCGAGTTCCGCCAGCAGGTGCGCGATGTGAACTCGATCGCTCGACCCTTCTGCTAAATCGACGTCCACCTCGCCAGCCAACACGGTCAACTCCGCTAACTCGTCGCCAGAGTATCGACCCGAGTGCGCAACGTCCAGAATCTCGCTTAGCACTTCCTCGCCGTCGAAGCCTTCGTCGATGAGCAGGTCGTCCAAGATGCCGCGGGCGTCGCTGAACTCCCCTGCCTCCGCGGCGTCTAACATCTCCTGAATTTCCGCGCTGACGCCGACCTCGCCGAGTACCTCGTAGGCGGCCTGCATCGTCACTTCGCCCTCTGCCTCGGCGGTGGTCTGTGCGCTCAAGATAGCTTTCCGGAGGTCGCCGTTGGCGTAGCCAGCGACGTACTCCAGTCCGCTCTCGTCGTACTCGACGCCCTCGGCCTCTACAACGTCTTTCAGCACGGCGGCGATTTCGTCGGGGGACGGCGCGCTCACCGAGACGGGGAAACACCGCGACTTGATGGGCGGGATGAGCTTCGTCGGTTGGCGCGTCGTGATGACGAACTGCGTCGCCTCGTGATGGCGTTCCATCACCCGGCGGAGTGCCTGTTGGAAGTCCTCACGAATCGCTTCGGCGTTGTCCAGCACGACCGTCTTGTAGGTGCCGGAGACCGGCGGATAGCTCGCCGACTCCTTCAGCACGTGGTTGATGAGGTCGGCCTTCGAGGAGTTGCGCCTGCGCTTGCTGTCGATGAACGACGAGAAGCGCGGGTCGTTCGAGACTTCCTTCTTCGTCATGCCGAAGAAGTCCGCGACGTTGATCTCCACGAGGTCGTTGTCCGGGTCGTCGTGGGCCGCACGGGCGAGCGCCCGCACCGCGGCCGTCTTTCCGGCACCGGGCGGGCCGTGCAGGACGAGGTTGATAGGTTCGTCCACGGCCTTCTGGAGGTAGTCCCGGACCTCGTCCTGCGGGAGGTCTTCGAGGTCGGGGGCGTACCGTTCGGTCCACAGCGGCGCGTCCATTAGGCGGAGGTAGGAACCCGCCGGGTAAGAATCGGTCGGTTGGCTATCGGGTGGTTGGCCATCGGGCACTTGGCTATCGGGCGTCGGTCCACTTCCTTCGTGCGTCCCGAGCCATCTGCTCGTGGTTCTTGTGCCACTCCGGTACGTTCGCTAACGACCAGTACTGGAGGTCGGTACCTTCGTGAGACAGTTCGAGGTCGCCACGTTCGACTGCACAGCGATAGAGGTGAACCACCAGACAGTGCGGACCGTACTCGCCGGGTCTTCGGGTGTAGACGCCGACGAGTTCTAGCGGTTCCACGGACAGACCGGTCTCTTCTCGCGTCTCCCTCACGGCGGTTTCGCGGGGCGACTCGTTCGGGTCAGTGTAGCCGCCTGGCAAGCACCACGTCTCGTCGTCTGTGCGTCGTTGCAGGAGGATGCGACCCTCGTCGTCGAAGACGGCGGCGTCGGCGCTCACCTTCGGCGTGACGCGGCCGACTTCCGACGCGAATCGCTCGCGGACTGTTTCCGCCGGGAGGTCTAGCGAGCGACCGTACCACTCGCAGGCGAGTTTCAGTATGCGTCGATATCGCGTCTCGTCGTACGGGTCGTCCGCGTATTCGAGACCGTTCAGCCCGGTGATTCGAAGTTCGTCCAACAGGGCGAGGAGGTCGTCTCCGTCGCTCGCCGAGTTCTCGTCTCCTTCGGCGTCGTCCGTCATCCCTCGGGCAGAAACACAACGTGGAGGGTGAAATCGATGGCGGAAGACCTCAGTCGCTTCAGTTGCCGTTTCCGCCGCTACCGTTCTCGCTGTTCCCCTGCCCGCTCGCTTCGAACTCGTGTTTCAGCGTCGCCGACGCGTCGTCGGTTTCGACTTCGACTTCCAGCACCGTCACGTCGGGAACGGAGATAGTCAGCGTCCCGTCAGCGTTCGTCTCGCCGACGACTGCGCCGTCGACTCTCACCGTCGCGTTCGCCACGGCACTGCCGTTCTCCGTCACTTCGACGGTGACGTTCTCGCCCTGCGTGACGTTGCCAACGAAGGAAGCGTTCAGCGCGCTCTCGCTCGACTCGTTGCCGTCCTCCGCGCCACCCTTCTCATCGACGGGGTCGATTTCCACGTCGGTACCGGACTCGCTGATGACCGGCTTGAGGATGTATTTGCCGCTCTTGCCGGCCTCGAAGACCGAGATGTCGAAGACGAAGTCGGTCGATTCGTTCGCGCCGACGGTGAACTGCTGTTTGATTTGGAGCTTGCTGCTCGGCAGTTTCACGTTCACCTGCTCGCCGTTCTTCAGCGTCCCGTTCACGTCCTCGACGTAGACGAAGACGGCTTGGTACGTGGTCGCGTTCGCGTCGAACGACCCGACGTGCGTCGCGTTCGGGCCGGTCAGTTCGGTGAGGTCGATGGTGCGGTTATCGACTTCGTAGTTCTGCCACGAACTGTTGGACTCGTTGCCGGACTTGAGACCGACCTTCGAGACCGTGACGTTCAGATGCTCGAAGTCGCCCATCGCGTTCTTCTCGTCGCTGACGTAGAACTCGACGGTGCCCTGACTCGCGCTCGACGTGCCCGACTCAGTTTGGGCGGTCGTCGCGCCCGCGTCAGTCGTCCCGGAAAGCTGCGTCGTAGTCGTCGTGCCTGTGCTACCAGTGCCGCCGGAACAACCGGCGAGCAACAACATGACCGTCACGAGGACGGCGGCGTATCGCTTCATTGCATTTTGGTGTGTCGAAATAGATAGTAATAAACGGATGTTCCTGTTCAGGTACGTTCCACACCCGACGCTATCTTGCGATTAAACGATACTGAACCGTTTAAAAATTAGATTGTCGTCAAGTCAGACGACGAGAGTCGTCACGCCTCTGCCGTCGTCGTCTCGGCGGGTGCTGCAGTGGTCGTCGCTTCGGCGGGCGTCTCGGTCTCTTCAGCTTCCGTCGTCTCTTCGTCGTCCGCTTCGGTCGTCGCTGCCGCCGTAGTCTCCGCGGGCGGTTCCGCGATGGTGATGACCGCGAGGTCACCGAATCCTTGGCTGTAGATGCCGTGGATGTACTCGCCCGACGGGACTCCGGTCGTGTTTATCTCGAAGGTGACAGTACGCTCTTCGCCACCCTCTAGGGTGACGTCTTGGCGAGCGATGACGGTCCCTTCGAGTCGGAACGCGATACTCTGGGTCGTCTGCTGTTCGTTCGGGTTGCTGATGACGGCGGAGACGTTGATGTCGTCACCGGCCGCCGCTTCCTCGGGTGCGTCGAGTTCACTGACTTCGAAGGACGCGAGGTCTGCGGGTTCCTCTGTCGTCGTCTCGACAGGCTCCTCGGTGGTCGTCTCTGCCGGCTCTTCGGTCGTGGTTTCCACCGGCTCTTCGGTGGTCGTTTCCACCGGTTCCTCAGTCGTGGTTTCAACTGGTTCCTCAGTGGTTGTTTCGACCGGTTCTTCGGTCGTCGTTTCCACCGGTTCCTCAGTTGTGGTTTCCACTGGTTCTTCGGTCGTCGTCTCGACCGGCTCCTCAGTGGTGGTCTCCACCGGTTCCTCGGTCGTCGTTTCCACCGGTTCTTCAGTCGTGGTTTCGACTGGTTCTTCGGTCGTCGTCTCGACCGGCTCTTCAGTCGTGGTTTCCACTGGTTCCTCAGTCGTGGTTTCGACAGGCTCCTCGGTGGTCGTCTCCACCGGTTCCTCAGTCGTCTCCGGCTCCTCCGGCGTCGTCGTCATCATGGGCGGCTCTGGCAGTTCCATGTCGGCCGGTGCCGTGATGACGAACGTGACGTTCTCGATGGAGATGTCCCGGAGGACGAACCGAACCGTCTGGATGTCCCCAGAGAGCTGTTCCTCGACGGTCGCTTGGGCCGCCGCAGGGTCTTGGGTGGTCACGTCACCCGCAGCCATGTCCTGCTGAGCGAGAACCTCAGAGAGATTGATTTCGACGCGTCGGTCGCTGACGGACACGTCACTGACCGTCTCAGTGCGGTCGGGTTCTTCGGAATCGCCGATGACGAACGACCACTCGTCGATCTGCAGTTGCTCTATCTTGAAGATGAACTGCTGTTGGTCCTCGGCGGGTTCTTCGGTGGTCGTCTCCACCGGCTCTTCTTCCTCAGTCGTCGTTTCGACCGGCTCCTCTTCTTCAGTGGTGGTTTCGACTGGTTCCTCTTCTTCAGTGGTGGTTTCGACTGGTTCCTCTTCTTCAGTGGTGGTTTCGACTGGTTCCTCTTCTTCAGTGGTGGTTTCGACTGGTTCCTCTTCTTCAGTGGTGGTTTCGACTGGTTCCTCTTCTTCAGTGGTGGTTTCGACTGGTTCCTCTTCTTCAGTGGTGGTTTCGACTGGTTCCTCTTCTTCAGTGGTGGTTTCGACTGGTTCCTCTTCTTCAGTGGTGGTTTCGACTGGTTCCTCTTCCTCAGTCGTCGTTTCCGCCGGTTCCTCACCGACGCTCACCATCCCTTGGTCTACGACTATCTGTCCGTCAGTGGTGTACGGACCGTCCGTGGCACCGTTGGCGATAACGAAGTCGTACACTTGGTTCTCGTTGGTGTCCAAGTGCGGCATGGCGATGAGCGACTGGCTCTCGTTGAGGGGACGAGCGAGCGTGATTTCCACGTTCTCGTGGGTCCCCGCTTCGAGGTAGTCCGAGACGCCGACGACGCTCCCGACGGCGTCACCGTCGAGTAGCGTCTCGTCGTGGATGGCGACGAAGCCACCCTCCGAGAGCGTCACCGAATCGACGACTATCGTCGCGCCGTCGTCGGACGTTTGGTCGCTAAAGGTTACGTTTGCTGTGGGCTGTCCGTCTTCGTCTTGGAGGCTAACCGCGTTCGCTCCGGCCGCTTGGCTACTGTCGCCGGTTACTGCGAGCGACACCGCTGTGCCACTGGCGAGCACCAGTAGAACGGCCATGAACACGGCGCTAAAGGTCCTGTTGTCACGTGTCATTTGTACCCCCCTAATCCGCGAACAAAGCGACGTGAAGGCCGCGAATAAACGGGCGCGACCGTTCACGCTTGTAACACGCTGATACGGCCGTATAGGCCCGACTTAGCTTCGTATTTCCCCGAACGGGTTCCACTCGTAACCGAGCGTTTCGCGCGATGTAACCGGAGTTGCGAGCGGACGCCGACGCGAGCGGTTTCGAAGCGGGTTTACTCCTCGCGGTCCGACGAAGGGACATGACGATGCGCGTGACCTTTCTCGGCACCAGCGGGGCCGTTCCGACGACCGAACGCAACCCCAGTTCCATACTGGTCAACCGGGAGGGCGACCGCCTGCTGTTCGACGTCGGCGAGGGGACACAGCGCCAGATGATGAAGTTCGGCACTGGCTTCACCGTCTCCGAGATTTTCGTCACGCACATCCACGGCGACCACGTGCTGGGACTCCCTGGCCTCGTCCAGACGTGGGACTTCAACGAGCGCGACGACCCGGTGACTATCTACACGCCACGAGGGACCAAGCGCGACATCGAGACGCTGGTCCACGCCGCGGGAAACGACCCGTCGTTCCCGATTCACATCTACGAAGTCGCTCCTGGCGAGACTGCAGTGCGGCACGACGACTACGAGGTCCGCACCTTCGACGTGAGCCACGACACCAACGCGGTGGGTTACGCCCTGGTCGAGGACGACCGAAAAGGACGCTTCGACCGAGAGAAGGCGGAAGAGTTGGGCGTTCCGGTCGGCCCGAAGTTCTCGCGACTCCACGAAGGCCAGTCGGTCGAACTGGACGACGGTACCACTATCGAACCAGCACAGGTCGTCGGCGAGGCCCGGCCGGGGAGGACGTTTGCATACACTGGCGATACGCGACCCACCGACACCGTGGTCGAAGCCACCGAAGACGCCGACCTGCTGGTCCACGACGCCAGTTTCGCCGACGACGGCGAGGAGCGAGCGAACAAGACCGGTCACTCGACGGCGCGACAGGCGGGCAGTATCGCCCGGCAAGCAAGTGCGAAGCGACTGGCCTTGACCCACATCTCCTCGCGGTACGGCAACGACACCTCTCAGCATCTGGAAGAGGCGCGCGAGGAGTTCGACGGCGACGTCTTTGTTCCGGACGACGGCGATATCGTAGACGTGGAGTATCCGGAGGAGTAGGTCAACCTCGACTCCGCGCCGGATTTATATCTGGTCGAACCCTACCCTCGCCCGTGAACGCGCGCACGAGTGCCCTCGACACGCTCGTTTTCGGCGTAGACATCCAGAGTGGGGACGTGCGGGGCGACTCGCCGTCCTACGCGCTGGTCGCCTTCGACGGCGAGAACCTCGACAAAGACGTGGTGAGCCATCGAAAGCTGATGCGACTCGTCGAACGCGAGGAACCTGCTCTCTTGGCGACCGACAACATGTACGAACTCGCGTCCGACAAGGACGCCCTCGTCCACTTTTTGCGCGGACTCCCCGATTCGACGCGACTCGTGCAGGTGACCGGCGCGGAGCGACCGGAACCGCTCTCGCGAGTCGCCTCTCGCCACGGCGTCCCCTACGGCAAGGACCCGATGAAGGAAGCCGAGGCGGCCGCCAGACTGGCCGCCGGGAACGTCGGCCACGAGGTGTCGGCGTTTACGAACACCACCGAAATCAAGGTGTCTCGCGGTCGCTCGACGGGGAAGGGCGGCTGGAGCGAAGATAGGTACACTCGGCGCATCCACGGCGCAGTTCGAAAGCAAACGAGAGAAATCGAGTCGGAACTCGATTCGGCCGGACTCGACTACGAACGCGACGCGACGGAGAAGTACGGCGGTCTCTCGAATGCGATTTTCAAGGTCGAAGCGCGGCCCGAGGACATCCCGGTCTCGAATCGCCGGTCCGGAGACGTTCGGGTCGAAATCGAACGCGAGCGCAGAGACGGCATCGAGTTCGAACCCCTAGCCAAGCGCCGCGACCACGTGCTGGTGGGTATCGACCCCGGCACGACGACGGCCGTCTCGGTGGTCGGCTTGGACGGCACCGTCTTGGACGTGTTGAGTACGCGCACTGCGGGCACCGCCGAGGTCATCGAGTGGATAATCGAGCGCGGGCGACCCATCGTCGTCGCCGCCGACGTCGAACCGATGCCCGAGACGGTGGAGAAGATCCGCCGAAGCTTCGACGCCGCGGGGTGGATTCCCGACGCCGACCTGCCGGTGGACGAGAAGCAACACCGCACGCGCGACCACGACTACGACAACGACCACGAACGCGACGCGATGGCCGCCTCGCTGTTCGCCTTCGACGCCCACGAGGAGCAGTTCGACCGCATCGCCAGCAAGATTCCGATGAACGTGGACCGCGGGGAGATTACCGCTCGCGTCGTCGCAGGCGACGACACGGTCGAAACCGCACTCGACGCACTGACCGAGGACGACGACGCTGGGGAAGAAGACGAAACCCAGCACGACCCACGAGAGCTAACAGAGGACGAGAAGCGAATCAAGGAACTCGAACGGCAGGTCGAGCGCCTCGAATCGCACGTCGATGACCTGAACGAGACGGTGGACACGAAAGGCGAGCGCATCGCCGAACTGGAAAACGAACTGAGTGACGCGCGACGCGAGGAGCGCAAGGAAGCGAAGGAGCGCCGCGTCGTCACCCGACTGGAGCGCGAGAACGACCGACTGGAACAGAAAGTCGAGGAGCGCGACGAGGAAATCGAAGAACTAGAGGGCAAACTCGCACGACTCAAGGAACTGTGGAAACTCGACCACTCGAACTTCAGCGACGTGGCCGAGAAGAAGCAGGGACTCGTGCCGGTCAAACCGGTGGTAAAGTTCACCAACGAGGACATCGACTCGGCCCACGAGAACTTCGGACTCGCCGAAGACGACGTAATCTTGCTGCGGGACGCCAGCGGTGCCGGACGCTCGACTGCCGAGCGACTGGCCGAATTCGACCCGAGGGTCGTCCTCAAGCACGGCGGTCTCTCGGAAGTCGCCGACGAAGTGCTGTTCGAACGCGAGATTCCAGTCGGTCCCGCAGACGACGTGACGATTCAGGAGATAGACGAATTGGCAGTGGCGCGGGAGAGCGAGGTGGAGTCGGTTATTAGCGACTGGGAGGACCGCGCCGAGGAACGTCGGCAACAGAAGAAGGAAAACCAACTCGACCAACTCATCAGCGAGCATCGCGCGGAGCGACGCTACGAGTCGCGGACGAGCGGTCAGAGTTCCTGAAGTTGCTGTTTCTCGGGGGTTAGAACCACTCCCGCAAGCAACCGACCCCGCCGACGAGACTTCCGAGTGCGATTGCGCCGAGACCGAGAGGGGCGAAAATATATCCGAAGTCCATCGAGCAAGTATTGATGCCGCCATCGGGCGTGTAGACGATGTCGAGACCGAGAACGTCGATTTCTTTCAGTTCGAACCCGCCGGGTGGTTCGCCAGAGTAGCCGACAGCCGTACAACCGACTGTCGCGCCCGTGAGAATCGAGAGGGCGAACACGACTAGCCCCATTGCGAGCAGTATCCCGCCGATTCGAATCGCGTTCATCGCGGAGAGCTTTCTCAGCTAGCACCTAAATTCCTTGCAGAGGTGTAGTGAGAAGTACCACGAGAACCACCAGCATAGTGTCGGAAGCCTCAAGCCACGTGCGGGACACAAATCGCGTATGGACGCCTACGACTTGATTACGCGGAACGTCGAGGAAGCCGTCACCGAGGAGGAGGTGGAAGAGCTAGCCGACGACCCCGAAGGGAAGCGGGTCTACGTCGGCTACGAGCCATCCGGCGTGCTCCACATCGGCCACATGCTGACTGCCAACAAACTCATCGACCTGCAGGAGGCGGGCATGGAAGTCATCATTCTACTGGCGGACGTTCACGCCTACCTCAACGGCAAAGGCTCCTTCGAGGAAATCGAGGAAACGGCCGAGAAGATGCGAGCGCAGTTCCTCGCGTACGGTCTCGACGAAGAGCAGACCGAGTTCGTCTACGGCTCTGAGTACCAGCTAGACGACGACTACGCGCTGGACCTCCACAAACTCGAACTCGGCACGACGCTCAACCGCGCCCAGCGAGCGATGGCGGAGTTGCAGGGCGGTGAGACGGCGAAGGTCAGCCACGTCGTCTACCCGCTGATGCAGGCGCTCGACATCGAGTACCTCGACTTGGACCTCGCGGTCGGCGGTCTCGACCAACGGAAGGTTCACATGCTCATGCGCGAAGAACTGCCGGAAATCGGCTACGAGGCCCGGCCGTGCATTCACACGCCGATTATCGCCGACCTCGGAACGGGCGAGGGGAAGATGTCCAGCAGTTCGGGTGTCACCATCTCGATGGAGGACTCGACGGAAGACATCGAGGAGAAGGTCAACTCGGCGTTCTGCCCGCCGACCAGAAATCCGGAGGGCGACCTCGAAAACCCGGTGCTGGAAATCTTCCAGTTCCACGTCTTCCCGCGATTCGAGCAGGTCGTCGTGGAGCGACCCGACGAGTACGGCGGCAATCTGGAGTACGACGACTACGAGACGCTCGCGGACGATTTGGAGAGCGGCGAACTCCACCCAGCGGACGCGAAGGGCGCGCTGGCGGACTACTTGGACGAGTTGATTGCACCAGGGCGCGAGAAGTTGCGCGAGTTGGAAGGATAGCGGCGAGGGGGATTTCCTCCTGCGGTAGGTCACCACCGTGAAGAAGACGTGAGAAATCTGAGCGCGGCGCGCTCAGATTTCGAGCGTCCGTTTTTTGATCGACATTTTTTGGAGTGCCGAGGGACTACGTCCCTCGAACCATGCGAATAGCGCGGAACGACGTTCCGCGGACCGTGCGAGCGGCGAAGCCGCGAGCAGACGGCCTGCGGCCGTGAGCAGAGAGCGGTACCGAGCACCTTCGGCGCGACGGCACCCGACGAGAAAAAAGGTCGTTCTTATTGGAAACCGCCCGGACCGCCACCGCCGCCCATCATCCCGCCGAGGCCGAAGTTCGCCATCAGACTGGAGACGAGCCCCCACGCGGTGAGGACGACACCGAGGACGACCAGCGCCATTCCGGCGGCGATGATGAGGTTCTTGAGGGCGATGATTGCGATACCGGCGAGGAGCATCAGCACCCCGGCGATGCCTTTCGCTCCGAGTTTTCCGAGCATACACCGGCATGGGGACGGCGGCGACTTAAACACTCGTGGTACGGTCGGCAGGTAGTTCACCGGCGAACCCTGTAAGAGTTAAACGTCCGGAAATCAAAGTCATCGATATGAGTGACAACGACGGCGGACGGCGGAAGAACCTCCGCATGCCCGACGACGACGAGGTGTTCGCCACCGTCACCAATATGCTCGGCGCGAACCGAGTGAAAGTACGGTGTGCCGATGGCAAGGAACGAACCGCTCGCATCCCGGGCAAGATGCAAAAGCGCATCTGGATTCGAGAGGACGACGTCGTGCTAGTCGAACCGTGGGACTGGCAGGACGAGAAGGCAGACATCACGTGGCGCTACGAGAAGCAGGACGCCGACCAGTTGCGCGACGAAGGGCATATTCAGTAGAACCTTTTCCTGCGGGGTGGTCGCAGAGCGACCACCCGCTGGCAAAACGTACATGAAAATCACCGGAAGACAAACCGCGTCTTCCGAGCAATCGGTCGCTACGCTCCCAATGACACGTCGTCACCCCCTCCGGAGGCCGCTTTGCGGCCTCCTTCGAGGGTTCCTCGGACGCGCTCACTTCACGAGGCGCGCGGAGCGCGTCTCGCTTCGTTCGCGGTAGTTGAAAATAGTTCTCGACAGCTACCGCTCAGCACCGCAAACAACCACCGCACAGCACCGAGAACAGCCACCGGACGGCCCAGCACCGCAGGTGTCAGATGTACCAGTGTCGTCGTCGCCTGCTGGTAACATGCAAGTCATCCCAAACGGCAAGACAGCGGGGTTTCGTTCGGTGGTTAAAGGAGCGGTACTTACTGTCTCGTATGTCCCAACAACTGGAGACCGACGACTACGACGTAGACCACGACGCGGAGTTCCCCGGAGTAATCGAAGCGATTCGAACGCGGCGGTCGGGCCACAACTTCGACGCTGAGGCCGAAATTTCCGACGAGACGCTGGAAGCGCTCGTAGAGGACGCCGCGCTCGCGCCCTCCTCGTACAACCTCCAGCCGTGGGAGTTCGTCGCCGTGCAGGACGGGGAGCGACTGGACGAGGTCGTGGAGTTGGCGTACGGTCAGGAACACATCAAGGACGCCGGAACGGCGATTCTGGTGGTCGGCCACAGCGAGGCCGAGACCGCAGACCGCGTCTTCGGCGAGTGGGAAGAAGCAGGTCGCATGGACGAACAAGCCGCCGAGGAGACGAAAGCCACCGCGGTCGGGATGTACGACGACGAGCGGATGGGCCGAGACTACGGCATTCGAAACGCCAGTCTGGCTGCCGAGAACCTCATGCTCTCCGCGCACGCGAGAGGGTTGAAAGCGACGCCGATGATCGGCTTCGACGCCGAAGGTCTCTCGGAGTTCCTCGAACTCCCAGACGACAAGATTCCGGTGATGCTCGTGGCGGTCGGCGAGAGCGGTGGCGAAGAACCGGAGCGACTCCCACGACGCGGCGTCGAGGAAGTGCTCCACCGCGAATCCTACTGAGCGGAGCGTATACCCACCCTTTTACCGTTCGACGCGCTAGGTCGGAGTAGATGTCCGAGGAGTACGGCCTGCTCGACCTCGACAACTCCGACGGCGTCGGGGACGAGTGGGAGGAAATAGACGTTTCAGACACCGAGGCCGACCGTGTCGCCAGACAGCGGGACCGCGAGTTCGACCAGTTCCGCAAGCGCATCAAGAACACCGAGCGGTTCAAGGTCGAACAGTCGGTGTTCGACGACGCGACGCTGGCGGCGCTCTACCGACTGGTCCAACACGGTTACGTGAAGGCGTTCGGTGGCCCACTCTCCTCGGGGAAGGAAGCGACGGTCTACCTCGCGCTCGGCGACGACGACGAGCACGAGGAAGTCGCGGTGAAAATATACCGTATCAACGCTTCTGACTTCCGAGACATGCGCGACTACCTCGTCGGCGACCCGCGCTTCGAGGAACTGTCGGGGGACAAGAAACGAACTGTGCTGGCGTGGACGAAGAAGGAATTTGCGAATCTCAAGCGCGCCGAGAAAGCCGGCGTGAGGGTACCGGAGCCTATCGCCGTCGAGCGCAACGTGCTGGTGATGGAATTTCTGGGAAGCGACGGCAATCGCGCGCCGACGCTCGACGACGCCCACCTCGAAAATCCCGAGACGGCCTTCGGGGTAGTACGTGAGTACATGCGGCGACTCTACGACGCCGGACTGGTCCACGGCGACCTGAGCGAGTACAACATCATCGTCCACGACGGGGAACTCTGCTTCATCGACCTCGGGCAAGCAGTGACGATTCACCATCCGAACAGCGGCGAGTTCCTGACCCGCGACTGTGCGAACATCGCCTCGTTCTTCCAGCGACAAGGCATGGACGTTCACGGCGACGAGTTGGAGGAGTGGATTCACGAGAACGCTACGCCGAGGCCATAGGACGTGCATTTTTCTGCGGTTGGACGTGCGAGAGTACGCGCAATTTGTACTGAATTAGACAGCGAGAAGCTAGCTGCTTCCGGTGCAAAGGAGAGACCGCAACCGTACAGCACCGCGGCAGCCACGTCCCTCCCCAACCGATACCCACCGCTCCCCTACGGTCGCTCTGGTTATCCCTCGCGCGGGGTTAGCGCGAGATGAACTCGCGCAAGGGCGCGCCGTGGCCCCTGGATCGTCTTCGAAGTCTTCACTGACGAACCGGCGCGTGCGGTCGCACCCCTTGGTGGTGCGACAGTCCCGCGAGAGGTCTCGCTGAGCGTAGCGAAGCGAGGCTCGGAGGACGCGGTTTGTCTGCCGGTGTCTTGGCGAACGAATGTGAGCCAAGGCTCGGAGAACGCGGTTTGTCCTCCGGTGGATGAGCAACACAGCGCGAAAGACGCGACAAGGTCGCGTCTTTCCGAACCGAGAAGCGCAGTCGGGTGGGAAGGTAGTGGCTCCTGCAGTGCAGAGCGGTGCTGTGCAGGGCGGTCTTCTAGGCACCGGCATCAGTGCGGTTCGTAGCTGTGTTTCTTCGAATTGCGAGTTCAGTCCCTAAGGCATGATTTCAGCCCTACGACACCGAAACTGGACAGGACACAGAGTCTTCACTACGAAGACCGTCTGCGTAGTATGGCGTCTATCGCAAACATCACCTTCGCCTGCGAGGACCCCGAGGCACTCGCCGAGTTCTGGGCCGCCGCAGTGGACTACGAAATTCAGGAAGCCCCGCCGGGACTGCTCGAAGCTATCGAGGCCGAGGGCGGGGACCCGAACCGTGCCGCCGCGGCCATCGACCCTGCGGGCGAGGGACCGCGATTGTTCTTCAAGAAGATGGCTCGCTCGTCGCCCGAACACATCCCGATTCACCTCGACTTGAGTGCCGATGACCGCGAATCGGAGGTCGAACGATTGACGGAACTCGGTGCGACCGAAGTCGAGACCAAGACGGAAACGACTGGTCCGTACACCGAGACGTGGACGGTCATGCACGACCCAGAAGGAAACGGCTTCTGCGTGCAGTCCCCGCCGGAGGAATGAGAATTGGAGGAACTCACTGCACGTGAGTACCACCCACGGACACGACGCAGCAAAGGCTTAAACCAGCCTGAGCGCATACGACCACATATGCAACACGTGAAGATTCCGCAGGACCGGATTGGCGTTCTTATCGGTGAAGGTGGTGAGACGATGCGCGAAATCGAGAGCGAGGCAGAGGTGCGTCTCGACATCGACTCCGAAGATGGCTCGGTGAAGGTCGAGAAGACCGGCGACCCGATTCGCGGCCTGAAAGGCCCGGAAATCGTCAAGGCCATCGGTCGGGGGTTCGCGCCCGACGAAGCCCTCTCGCTGTTGGAAGACGACATGCGGATGTTCGACGTCATCGACATCGACGCCGCCGCCCGGAACAAGAACGACCTCGAACGGCAGAAAGGCCGACTCATCGGTGAGAACGGTCGCACGCGGGAGCTGATGGAAGAGCTGACCGGTGCCAACGTGGTCATCTACGGCACCACGATGGGCATCATCGGCCAGCCGAAGCAGGTTGACGTGGCCCGCAGTGCCGCCGAGATGATTCTGGATGGTGCTCCGCACGGTTCTGTCTACTCGTTCCTCGAACGCAAGCGCAACGAGATGAAGCGACAGGGGATGGAGTTCCACCAGTTCTCGGGCTAGTCGAGTACTACAAAGATGAGCCGCACGTTCGAGATATCGGGCAAGCGGCTCTTACTCTTCTTCATCGGAGTTTCGATGGCCGTGCCAGCGGTGCTTCTGGCGGACCTGGTGTTGCCGCTCGATAGTCTCGCCAGCGTCGCGTTAGCCGCACTCATCGGGGCGTTACTACTCGCAACGACAGTCGGCCTGTGGCGATGGGAGACCGAAAGCGAATGGAAGCGTCTCGGGACGGACGAAGACATCACGTGGGACCCGATTGCGCACCCCGGACAAGCGGCCAAACATAGGTGGGAGAAGGCAGTCCGTCGCTTACCCGGCGGGGACGACGAGGAGGACTAGTTTTCCGTCGCCTCCACCCTTTCTTTCACTTATAAAGAATGCTGTGCGAGTAGTTGACACTCTCGAATTCGGGACTTGTGCATGACATTCACACACCACTAAGGAAAGGTTTATATAGAATGGCAATCAATCATTGCACTGAATCATGGCACAACGAATGGGTAACCAGCCGATGATCGTACTTTCCGAGGACAGCCAGCGCACCTCCGGAAAGGACGCACAGTCGATGAACATCACCGCCGGGACCGCAGTTGCGGAGGCCGTACGGACGACACTCGGTCCGAAAGGCATGGACAAGATGCTCGTGGACTCCACGGGCGAGGTCGTCGTCACGAACGACGGCGTCACGATTCTGAAGGAGATGGACATCGAGCACCCGGCGGCCAACATGGTCGTCGAAGTCTCGGAAACGCAGGAGACCGAGGTCGGCGACGGCACCACGACCGCCGTCGTCGTCGCCGGTGAACTCCTCGAAAAGGCCGAGGACCTCCTCGAACAGGACATCCACGCGACCACGCTCGCACAGGGGTACCGACAGGCCGCCGAGAAGGCCAAGGAACTCCTCGAAGAGAAGGCCATCGACGTGGACGCAGACGACAGCGAGACCCTCCAGAAGATCGCCGCCACGGCGATGACCGGCAAGGGCGCGGAGAACGCCAAAGACCAACTCGCAGGCCTCGTCGTGGACGCCGTCCAGAGCGTCGCCGACGAAGACGGCGTGGACACGGACAACATCAAGGTCGAGACCGTCGTTGGCGGTTCCATCGACCAGTCCGAACTCGTCGAGGGCGTCATCGTGGACAAGGAGCGCGTCCACGAGAACATGCCGTACTTCGCCGAGGACGCAAACATCGCTCTCCTCGATTCCGCGCTGGAAATCAAGGAGACCGAAATCGATGCGGAAGTCAACGTCACCGACCCCGACCAACTCCAGCAGTTCCTCGACCAGGAAGAGGACCAGCTTCGTGAGATGGTCGAATCCCTCGAAGATGTCGGCGCAGACGTCGTCTTCGTGGACGGCGGCATCGACGACATGGCCCAGCACTTCCTCGCGGAGAAGGGCATCATCGCGGTCCGCCGCGCGAAGTCCGACGACATGGCGAAGCTCGCCCGCGCGACCGGTGCCTCCCGCGTCAGCAGTGTCGAGGACATCGAAGAGTCTGACCTCGGCTTCGCTGGCTCCGTCGCCCAGAAGGACGTCGGCGGCGACCAGCGCATCTTCGTCGAAGACGTCGAGGAAGCGAAGTCCGTGACCCTCATCCTCCGCGGCGGCACCGAACACGTCGTGGACGAAGTCGAACGTGCCATCGACGACAGTCTCGGCGTCGTCCGCACGACGCTGGAGGACGGTCAGGTCGTCCCCGGCGGCGGCGCACCCGAGACGGAACTCGCACTGGAACTCCGCGACTACGCAGACAGCGTCGGCGGCCGCGAACAGCTGGCCGTCGAAGCGTTCGCCGACACGCTGGAAGTCATCCCGCGCACCCTCGCAGAGAACGCGGGTCTCGACCCCATCGACTCGCTGGTTGACCTCCGTAGCAAGCACGACGGCGGCGAGTTCGCCTCCGGACTCGACGCCTACACCGGCGAAGTCGTCAACATGGAAGAGGACGGCGTCGTCGAACCCCTCCGAGTCAAGACGCAGGCCATCGAGTCCGCGACGGAAGCGGCCGTCATGCTCCTGCGCATCGACGACGTCATCGCGGCTGGCGACCTGAAAGGCGGTCAGGTTGACCCCGACGACGGCGGCGACGCAGGCGGCCCGCCCGGCGGCGCTGGCGGAATGGGCGGCGGCATGGGCGGCATGGGCGGTATGGGCGGCATGGGCGGAGCGATGTAAGCTCCGGTCAGTTAGGTCAACCCATACACCCACCGCTGTCCGGTCCCGCGGCTTCACCGCTTCACGGCGAGATTCCTCCGGAATCTCGTTCGCACCGTCTGCAAAACACAGCTTCTCCGTTTCTTTTACGCGCCGAGTAGCACTCCGTTCGTCGCTAAAAATCACTCAGCAGCGTCTTCCTCACGAGTTGGGACGCCCCGCGTCGAAGTCGCTCCGAAGCCGACTGGCCGCTGACGCCGAGTTGCTCACCGAGGTCGTCCAGCGACAACTGTCGCGGCACGTCGAAGTAGCCGTTCTGTTCCGCGACGACGAGGGCGTGGCGCTGTTCGGGACTGAGACCGAACTCGTCTTCGAGGTCCGACTCGCCGGGGGTGTAGAGTCGGCGGAGTTGGAACTGAACGTCGTTTTCCGTACAGAACTCGCGCATCTCGACGACCGATTCGCGGTCGGGAAACCGAACGCGGCGTTGCCAGCCTTCGTGCGTTCCCGTCGCAGCCAGCGGTCCAGCCCCGAGACGCTGGTAGACGGGATACACTGGTTGGAGGTTCTCGGAGGCGAGTCGGACGCGGTAGAGTTTCCGGCCGCCCAACTCTTCGAGGACGTTGTACGTCCGAACGGTCGGGTCCTCGTCGAGACCGACCTCGAAGGTGTCGAAGTCACCGCCGAACGCCCACATGACGAGTACCGGGGTGTCGGAACTCGTCGCCATCTGCCCTTCTAACTCGACTGTGATGTCGGTGTCCGCGTCCAACGCCGTCGTCAGTGCGAGGTCCGGCGCGCGGAGTGTGAATTCGGCGATGAGGCTCATTGGCTTCACGTACTTCCGGTCGCATGAAAGGGTGTCGGAACGAGTTAGGTCGCGGTCGAAAACCGTCGCCGGAGTCCGGTAGCGCGACGGCGGTTTTCGACCGCCCAGCGACGAGGTTCGCCTACTCCACCTTGATGTCGAGGTCGAACTGTTCGTGTTCGCTCGCGGCGTTCAGGACGACGCTGGTGTTGCTCTCCTTGATGTTCGGGTCGTTGAGCAGCGTCTTGATCTGGCGGTTCATCCCGTCCGTGTCCGCGAACTTCCCGACCGCGATGATGTCGTAGTCGCCGGTCACTTCGTAGACGCTTATCATCTGGTCTTCCGACCCGAGCAGGTCGGTCACGTCCGAGAGCGCGTCGCCCTCGACCTTCAGTTGGAGGATGGCAGTGACGTCGTAACCCAACTCGTCGTAATCGACCTTCGGCGTGTAACCGTCGATGATGCCCTCCGATTCGAGGTCCTTCAGGTGGTTCGACACCGTCGTCACCGACACGTCGAGTTCTTCGGCGAGACTGCGGAGACTCGCGCGACCGTCACCTAGTAGTGCGTTCACCAACTTCGCATCGAGATTTTCGTACGTCATTACGCTCACCAACACGCCCCACCCATTAGAATTTTACGAATATCCAATTCCCAGCGCGAAAGCCAGAGTTGCGCTTACCAGTAACGTTTTAGTAATGGACGTACTCGTGTAGGATGACGACAAAGATGACGGATGGACAAATCGAGGCGAGTAAGGATTCGGGGCTGAGTGAAGCTGAAAAGGACGTACTGGACACCATCGAAGCGGAGAACGTCGATTTCGTCCGTCTTCAGTTTACTGATATTACGGGTACTGTGAAAAACGTCAGTGTTCCGGCGTCCCAAGTCGAGAAAGCCTTCGAAGAAGGCATCTGGTTCGACGGTTCCAGTATCGAGGGCTTCGTCCGGATTCAGGAGAGCGACATGCGTCTCGAACCGGACCCCGAGACGTTCGCCATCCTCCCGTGGCGCACCGACGAGGACACCGCGAGCGCGCGTCTCATCTGCGACGTGGTCAACACCGACGGCACGCCGTTCGAAGGCGGCCCGCGCCAAGTACTGCGGAGCGTCCTCGAAGAGGCCGAAGAGATGGGCTACTCAGTCAGTATCGGCCCGGAACCGGAGTTCTTCCTGTTCGAGAAAGACGAAGACGGCAAGGCGACGACGATTCCCCACGACTCCGGCGGTTACTTCGACCTCGCGCCGAAGGACCTCGCGTCTGACGTGCGGCGTGAAATCATCTTCACACTCGAACAGATGGGCTTCGAAATCGAGGCCAGCCACCACGAAGTCGCCGACGGCCAGCACGAAATCAACTTCAAGTACGACGACGCGCTGACCGCGGCGGACAACATCGCCACGTTCCGCGCCGTCGTGCGCGCCGTCGCCGAGCAGAACGACATGCACGCGACGTTCATGCCCAAGCCCATCAGCGCCATCAACGGCTCTGGCATGCACAGCCACATCAGCCTCTTCGACGACGAAGGCAACGCCTTCGCCGACGAGGACGACGAGTTCAACCTCAGCGAGACAGCGTACAAGTTCATGGGCGGCATCCTGAACCACGCCCAAGCGTTCACCGCCGTCACGAACCCGACGGTCAACTCCTACAAGCGTCTCGTTCCCGGCTACGAGGCCCCCGTCTACGTCGCGTGGAGCGGCGTGAACCGTTCGTCGCTCATCCGCGTTCCGGACGCCGCGGGCGCGAGTTCCCGGTTCGAGATTCGCAGTCCCGACCCCTCGTGTAACCCCTACCTCGCGCTGGCGGTCGTCATCAAGGCCGGACTGGAGGGCATCGAGAACGACGCCGACCCCGGCGACCCCGTCCGCGAGGACATCTACGAGTTCGACGACGAGAAACTCGACGAGTACGGTATCACGACCCTCCCGGAAAGTCTCGGTGCCGCCATCGACGCGCTCGAAGAGAGCGAAGTCGTCCGCGACGCACTCGGCGACCACGTGACCGAGAAGTTCGCGGAAGCGAAGCGCGCCGACGTGGCAGACTACAAGACCCACGTCTCCTCGTGGGAGAAAGAGAAGTACCTCGAAAAGTTCTAGGTGGTCTCGGTCGCTGATTCTCTACGCAGTCTCGCTCGCAGGTTCTTTTTCGACGCGCCCGACGACGAGCGGGAGTGCCAAGATGCCCGCAGGAATCACGGCGTTGAGGACGAACACCGCCGGAAGCGGCAGTCCGAATCTGTTTCCGACGACCCCGACTGCACCGAGAACGGCCAGGCCGACGGCCGCTTGCGCAGTGCCGACCGACGTTCGCGGAACGTCACCGTAGCCGACCCAGACTGCACTCGCGCCTAAGACGCCCGCCAGCGAGGCGACCGTGTCCGTGGTAAGTCCGTTCGTAGCGATTGCTGCGAGGACGACGGCAAAAGCGACGCCGAAGGCTCGGGTGGGATTCCAATCGGTCGCTTTCACCAGTAGCCCCAGATACGCGAGACCGACTGCGACGCCGACCAGAACGTCTACGACGTAGTGGACGCCGATGATGACCCGTGAAGAGGCGACCAGCGTGACGACGGCGGCCGCGACGATTGCGCGCCGTGAGCGAGTGTGGTGGTCGAGAATCCACGCCAGCAGGACCCAGACGACGGTCGAGCCGATAGCGTGGCCACTCGGAAAGCCGTGGCCTGTCGCGTGACCCACTTGTAGTGAGACGGGCGGTCGCGGGAGGGCGAACAGCCCTTTCAGCGCGAGCGTCAGCGACAGCGCACCGAGGAGGGCCGCGAGCGCGAACGCGCCGCGGCGTCGGTCCACGAACCAGTAGAGCAGTGCGACGGCGACGAACAGGAACCACGCGTCGCCGAGTTGCGTCACGACGGTGAACAGTTCTCGAACGACTTGCGGTACGAGTGCTTCGAGGGCGTCCACGATGCCGAGTCCTCTGCCACCCATCTTCCTGCGATTGGCACGCGAAGCGTTTAGGCGCTACGACTGGACGGGTCGAGGGAACCGAACTTCTTGATTACGAGCGGTAGTGGAACGAGAGCGGCGGGTTACGAGCGGTAGCGGGCGAGGAGAGAGCGATTACGAGCGCAGGTTGCTGATGCGGTCGGCGATACGACCGGGCACGCTCACGGCGCTGATGCCGAAGCCGAACAGCAACATCAGCGTGTAGAGGCCGAGCGTCGAGAGCCAGATGACCGCCATCGCGAAGACGGCCGTCCAGTTCTGCAACCAGAAGAACGCCGCCACGGTCATGACGGTGCCGTACAGCAGGACGAGATACGGCCCCCAACCGCGGGCGTGGCCACGGCGCATCCGCTTGCGGACGTAGCCTTTCAGTTCGGACTCCAGTTCGGGTTTCTCGACCGTTCGTTCCTCGATGTCTTCTTCGAACGATTCTACGTCTGCTTGCAACTCCCGAAGTTCGTCGCGCAATTCGACGATGTCGGGAGCAGAGTCGTCTTCGTCAGTCATGAGTTGGGAGAGTAGTTCTCGTCTGCGTTCGGCGCGCGTCTCGTCGGGTTCCGTCGTGCGCTCGGCGTAACTGCCGGTGTTCGTGAGGACTGTGTTTACGACCCCGCCCAACAGCACGATAGTGCTACCGAAGTAGAACCACGTCACCAGCAACAGCGCGCCAGCCAGAAAGCCGTAGGCGTTCGACCCGGCGACTTGGGCGTAGAACCCGAACAGCACCTGTAACACCGTCCACCCGACGGCGGCAGTCACCGCGCCGGGCAACGCTTCTCGGACAGTCACGCCAGCGTCCGGGAAGACGACGTACAGCGGGAGGAAAATGGGGACGAGCGCGGCGACCAGCACGAGCGTGGTCAGCAGGTCAATGAGTGGAACGTTCGGGAACGCCGTGACGGCGGCGCTGGTCAGCACGAACGCGCCGATTCCGACACCGAGAGCGACCAAGACGGTCAGTCCGTCTTGAATTTGGTCTACGAAGCCC
Source organism: Halorussus halophilus (assembly GCF_008831545.1). Classification (NCBI taxonomy): domain Archaea; kingdom Methanobacteriati; phylum Methanobacteriota; class Halobacteria; order Halobacteriales; family Haladaptataceae; genus Halorussus; species Halorussus halophilus. The sequence continues at coordinate 3,563,461 of NZ_CP044523.1, read as the reverse complement.
GTGCCACCGGGCGTCGCGTATATCTCGGAGAACGCCGAATCCAGCCCGCGGAACACCTTCAGCGAACTCCACGTGAGCGTGAGGAGGCTGACGACGGTCGCCGTACCGCGACCCTGCGACGTAGTGATGAAGTCCTCGAATCCTTCTAGTGCCGTCGCCGTCAGGATGCCGGAGGCCGCCTCGACAACGTCGGTCGCGAACGCATCGCCGCCGACGAACGAAGCAACCGCGAACGCCAGCAGGAGGAGGGGAATGAGAGAGACGAACGCGTAGTAGGCGATGCTCGCCGCGAGGAACGTTATCTCCTGTTCGCGGATTTCCGTGACGACCGAGCGGGCGACACCGACGGCGGAACCGAATCGACTGGACACGCGACACGTTTCGCCGACGAGATACAAATATTCATGGGCAACGCCCGCGGGTATTGACCGCTCAGGTCTGGGAGTTGCTTCGCTCGTGTCCCGAGGACGAGAGAACAACTACTCGTCGCTCGTCGCGTCTCGAATCTCCGAGACCGTCGCGGGCGTCTTGAACGCCGTGCCGCTGAAGTGTGCACGTGAGGCGTCGAATCCGGCGTCTCGGAGTCGGTCGAGGAAGTCGTCCATCTTCGAGGCCGAGCGAGTCCACTCTTTGCAGAGACGGTGCTGGTCGTAGTGGGTCGGTTCGTGGAGTTCGGCTTCGAGCGTGTCCAGCAGGCGCTCGGCACGGTCGGCGGTGCCCATCTCGTCGTCTACTTCTCCGCGCACGTCGGCGACGAACTCGGCGTCGTGGGCGGGGCCGAGCCACAGTGGTCCGGCGGTGAGCATGCGCTCGCTCTCGCACTCGGGGCACGAGTCGAACGGGTCGGCGATGAGCCCCGAATCAGACTCTCGGTAGAGGCAGTCCTCGCAGTGGTAGACGTGACCGAGTTGGTCGATGGCGTTGTTCGCGTCGGTCGCGCTGTGGTCGAGTTCGAGGTAGGTCCGGACGTAGTGGTTCGTCGCGTGACTCAGAATCGGCGTGACGCCAGCGTCGTAGCGCGCCGCTGTGCGAGCGAGCGCCGAGAGGAGGATTCGTAGCCCCATCTCGGCGTGGTAGTCGGTGTTCTGTGGGACGGCACTGTACTTGCGGACGCCGCTGTGGAAGTGCGCGCCACAGAGCGGTGCGGTGTCGGTCGCAGTGACACAGACTAAATCTCTGGTGTTGGCGAAGGCGGCGTCAGCGAAGGGAATCGGCGTCCCGAACGGGTCGATGTCCACCACGTCGAACACCTCCTCGTGCATGAGCGCGTTGGCGTCGCGCTGGACGACCTCGCCTTCGAGGTCGTTGCGCGCCAGATTGCGCTCGCAGAGGTCGATTGCGTCGGAGTCGATGTCGGCCATGGTGACGTTCCACCCTTCGGCGGCGGCGCGGGTACCTCTAATTCCGCTGGCGGCCATCGCGTCGAGGTAGTACTCGGCTCGCTCCTCGCGGTCGCGGTACGCGCGCAGGACTGCGACGGTCACGTCGCGGTTCAACTCCTGTACCGGGTTGAAGAACACCCCGTCGCCGATGCCGTCGTCGGCCTGCTCGGGGACCTCGACCTCGACAGCGCCTTCGCTGACGTGCATACTGCTGGGTTTCGGTTCGGTGGCGAAAAGGGATGCGACTCTCGATTGGTGGCTCCGCTCGCGCGGTTCGAAGTACCGCGTTGTGCGCGAGCGGTGTCTTGGCGAAGCGAGCCAAGGCTCGGAGGACGCGGTTTATCCTCCGGTGGAACCGCGAGCGCCGAGTTAGTCGGACTGGCGGTGTACGAGGTCGAAGACACTGCTGGCTGACTCGCCAGTTCCCTGCTCGCAACCGCGCGAAGCGTCCGCGACGAGTTGGTTCCCGCTTCGTATTTGAACGTTCGCGTCGATTTGTGGATAGGAGCGCGGTGAGTACGACTGCAAACAGCACCGCAACGCAATCTATCGCCGGTTCGAAACAGCGCCCCTCGCTCCCGGCCATCCCCCGGAGCGCGCTCCCCACTGGTGGACGCGCGAGATGATTCTGCGAAAATTCGCGTTTCTGGTGGTTGGCTTTCCGGGCGTTTCGGTGGTTGTCTTGGCCCACAGGATGCGGAAACGGCGGAGCCGTTTCCGGGGAGGTGTGGGGACTGCGACAGGGCTCGTGAGCGAAGCGAACCAGCCCGTCTGCGGGGTTTGCACGGCTATGCACCGGGAGTAGTTAGCTGCTCGGTAGTTGCGGTCGCAGTTGCAGTTCTCGTCGTCACAGAAGTACCTACAGAAGAAAGTACACCGATTCCTGCGAGTTGTGACACCGGAACCTGTTTAGCCCCACCGTCCAAACCAGTCGGCCGTGTCGCTGGCTACTACTGCTCACCGACCCGACGAGGAGGTGCCCAACCCCGTCGCATGAACGTGGTCGAGCAGTGGCAGTCGGACCTCGAATCGGCTGGGCAACTCACGCCGACGGTGACCAACGCCATCCTTCGCGCCCACGACGACCGCGGCGCGCAGGCCATCGAAGCCGTCTCGGAGGGCCGAGTCAAAGAGTACCGGGACTTCACCGTCGTCGTCGGCCACGACGACGAGTACATCGTCGAAGACGAGGGCTGTGGCTGTCGAGACAGCGAGTACAACCTCGACCCCGAGGACCCCACGGACCTCTGTTGGCACGTCATCGCGGTGGGAATCGCCGAGCGCGTCGGCGAGGTAGACCACCACGACATGTGGTACTCTGACGTGCGGGAGTTCTTGTAACTCGAACCGATTACGGCCAGTCCGCCGGTAGTTCGCCTTCGTGCGTCCGTAACAACTCCACGAGCGGCGCAATCTCGTCGTATCGCGGGCCGCGCCGAATGTAGTTCGTCTCGCGGTTCCACTCGATGAAGCCCGCATCTTCGAGGTGCGGGAGGTGAGTGTGGTGTAGCGATATCGGGACTTGGCCGTCGGGTGCTGTCGGAGTGCAGAAGTCGGATGGCGTGAGTTTCTCGTCGTCGGAATCAACGTCGGCGAGTGCAGTCAGGAGTTGGCGTCGGGGCGATTTGCAGAGCGCCTTCAACAGTGGGTCGAACGTCGTCTCTCCCCCATACCGAGTGCGACCACCTTCCGATTGTGTCTGATTGCTCATTCTGTTCAGTGCCGAGTGGTGAGAAGCAGACGAACTCCCCCTCCACGTTCGGTAGAACACTAGTCGGACTGTGCCCACATTATATTTGCGGATAGCGCAGTCAATTGAGTGTGGAATCCACAATTCAGGAGCAATAAAATATGGAGATTCGCACAAATATTGGTCAGGAAGGTAATTTTGGTAGTGAGTTACGCGTCTTCGCCATCTTTGAACGCGAATTCGGCCCACGGGCGAGTGTAATGATTCGTGTTGATTTCTGAAGACTCGATTTCGAAACCCATCGAGGCGAGGTCGTTCGTGATTTCGGTCAAGTCTTGCGTGTCGGTCGCCACGACTTCGATGTAGATGTTCCGCATGCTGGTGAGCATCTCACGCACGTCTACGACGCCGTGCGAGTCGAGGGCGGCTGCGGCAAGGTTCTCGCGCTCGTCTGCTGGCGCGTTGCAGACGAACAGGACGTGAAGCGGGAAGTTGGCGCGTTCGTAGTTGATTTTGGGGTAGTAGCCCTCGACGATGCCGCTTTCCTCCAACTCTTCGATTCGGTTTCTGACCGTACTGGCCGACACCTCGACCTCCTCGGCGATGTCGGCGATTGTGGTGTTGCGAGCGTCTCGTTGCAGCGCGTACAAGATTCCGTGGTCGATTTCGTCGAGCGTGGCGGAACTCATGAGTCGATGAAGAACCGCGTCCTAAATGAAGCTTCGTCCGGTCCCGAGTTTGTACAACTACAGTACGGATTCCGCCAGAAATCTCGTCGGCCAGATATAATTTCCACCATTAGACTGCGGAAATATTATTTCGTGCCGCCTTAGCTGCGGGTTTCTGCACGATACATAAATTCTTATGTGGAAGTACGGCCAAAGCAGTTGCAATGAAATCAGAGCTGGCATCTAAACAGGTGGTCGATGCCGTGGCAGCGGAGGAAGGGGTGTCGCCACACGAGTTGGCGAAGCCACTCTACGAAGTCGTCAACACCGATGCGCTGAACGACTTCTTTGCGGGCCCCACCGACGGCGGGAGCGCGCCGATTCAGATTACGTTCGAGTACCACGGCTACGAAGTCAGTGTCGAGAGCGACGACCAGACAGCACTCACAGTGCAGGTCGAACCGGCCGCGAAAGCGGAACCCAAGCAGAAGACAGGCGCAGACGATTAGGGATTCTTGCTCCGCGCAGAACCGACGCTGACGACCACCCGCGCTGGGCAGGTCACTTTTCAGTCTCGCGGGCAAATCTCGACTGAAATGGCGACCATCGCGGAGTTCACGATTCCGGCAGACGACTTCCCGTTGGGTCGGATTTTCGACGGCATCCCGGAAGCGACAGTCGAACTCGAACGAGTCGTTCCGACTAACAAGTACATTCTTCCGTATTTCTGGGTTCGCAACCACGACCCGGACTACATCGGGAGCGTTCTCACAGACGAACCCGACTTCGAAACCGTGACCCTCGTCGATAGCCTCGACGAGGAAGGACTCTTTCGCGCCCAGTGGAACCACGACGTCGATGGCATCTTGACGGCAGTCATCGACAACAACCTGACTATCCTCTCTGCGCTCGGAACGAAAGACCACTGGACGTTCGAGTTTCGCGCCGAAGACACCGACCAGATCGCCCGGTTTCAACAGTTCTGCAACGACCACGACATCGACGCGCGACTCACTCGGTTGAAGTCGTTAGCAGAGATGCAGACGGGCGACCAGTACGGACTGACCCCGAACCAGCGAGAGGCGTTGCTGCTGGCGTTCACCGAAGGCTACTACGACGACCCGCGAGAGACCGACCTCCAAACGCTCGCCGACGAACTCGGGATTTCGCGCCCTGCGTTCGCTAATCGCCTCAGACGGGGCACACGCAACATCTTCAAGAGTACTATCGCTCACCATTCGTCCAGGGAGGGCCAGTAATCTCCGAACCATCGTTTAAAGGAGTTCCATAGTTAATAGCAACCCCCTAACCGATACCACGCGTACGAAGAGGTGAGAATGAACAAAAAGCGGAAGACCGGAGGGACATCTGCGGAGCGTTCGGACGTATTCGAGTACGACATCAGCGACTCCGAGACAGTAGTCGAAGCGGTACTCAACGCAGTGAGCACATTCACAGACATTCCGTCCTCACCACCGGAAGCCTCGGTGTCGGCCGACGGCGGGCGCGAGACACTGCCACCGCTACACGAGGTCATCGAACCGGACGCACTCACCGACTTATCGGCAAGTTCACGGGCGACCGCCAACGTTCGGGTCACGTTCCACTACGTCGGGTGTGAAGTGACGGTCACAGACACCAACACGGTGCGAGTGAGCGAGTAACCGGCAGAGGAAGATTTCAGCGTGTAACGGGCGGTCTCTACTCCCCGCAGATATCGACGAAGTTCTGAAGGATGGTTAGACCCGTCTCGCCGCTCTTCTCGGGGTGGAACTGCGTGCCGAAGACGGTCCCCGACTCGTCGGCGACGACGGCCGGGAACTGGACGCCGTAGTCTGTGGTGGCGACCACGGCGTCTTCGTCGTCCGGCACTGCGTAGTAAGAGTGGACGAAGTAGGCGTGTTCGCCATCGACCCCCTCGACGAGTGGGTGTTCCCGCTCGACGGAGAGTTCGTTCCAGCCCATGTGGGGCACTTTCTGTCCTTCGGCGAAGCGGACGTTCGTGCCGGGAATCAGGTCGAGACCTTTCACGTCTCCCTGACCTGCGCGCTCTGCTTCCTCGCTCGTCGTCAGTAGCATCTGCATGCCGAGACAGATGCCGAACAGCGGCGTGTCCGATTCGGCGACCGAAATCAGTTCCTCGCGGAGCGGTCCGGCGTTCTCGACGCCCTCGCGGAACGCGCCGACGCCCGGCAGGACGACGCCGTCGGCGTCGTGGAACGTCTCGGGGTCGTCGCTGATTTCGACGGACGCTCCGGCGCGCTCCAAGCCACGGGTGGCACTCCGCAGGTTGCCGAGACCGTAGTCCACGACCACGACGTCGGCCGTCGCGCCGTCGCGTTCGCGGTCGCTGGCAGTCGTCTGACTCATACGAGAAGATGAGAACGCGGTGGGCAAGTCGCTTTCCCTTGGGGCGAAAAACGACGCGCTGGAAGGTTAGTCGTCTTGCAGATTGCCGACTAGCTCGGCGACGTGACCCAGTTCGTCTTCGTTGATGGTGTGGCCCATGCCTTCGTAGATGTTCTCGGTCACGTCGGCGTCCAGTTCGTCCAGCACGTCGGCGGTTTCGTGGACGCGTTCCAGCGGGATGTGTGGGTCGCGGTCGCTACACCCCAAAAACACCGGCGTCCCGTCCAACGACCCCTCGTACTCGCGGGGCGTGCCTTCGGGGCCGATGAGTCCACCGCTCAGAGCCGCCAAGCCGCCATATCGCTGGGCGTTTCGCGCGACGAACTCACTGGCGAGACAGCCGCCTTGCGAGAAGCCGACGAGCGCAGTTTTTTCGGCTGGGATTCCGGCGTCTTCGACCGTTCCGAGTACGTCGCCGACCTTCGCCAGCGCGGAGGAGAGCCACGGTTCGTTCTGCTCCATCGGCGCGAGGAACGACTGGGGGTACCACGTCGCGCGGGCGGCCTGCGGCGCGAGGTAAGCCACCCCATCGGCGTCGAACTCCCCCGCGAAGTCGAGCATTCCGGTCGCTCGCGCGCCACGACCGTGGAGCAACACGACGGCGGCACTCGCTTCGGAGAGTTCGACGCCTGCCGTCTCGACTGGCTGGTTCTCGTGGATGTCGTCTGCGTCGCTCATCGGTCTGCCTCCATGGCCCGAGACACGTCGATGTTTGCGAGACCACGCTGTAGCCGCTCGCGGTCGTCTTCCAGCCACGGCGGGAGTTTGAGCGAAGAGCCCAGTTCCGCCGGTTCCTCGTCGCGGGTGAACCCCGGCGGGTCGGTGGCTATCTCGAAGAGGACGCCGCCGGGTTCCCGGAAGTAAATCGAGCGGAAGTACTGGCGGTCTTTGACCTCCGTGACGCGAAGCCCCTCCTCCGTCAGTCGCTCGCGCCACGCGAGTTGGGACTCGTCGTCTGGCGTTCGGAACGCGACGTGGTGAACGGTGCCCGCACCTTGGAGGCCCCGCGGGTCGTTCGAGGCGTCCCGGAGGTCCACGACACACGCTCGGTCGCTCGCGGCGCGGTATCGAGTTCGGTCGCCCTCGTCGCCTTCGCTCTCTTTCTCGTATCCCAATGTTTCGAGGACAGTTTTTGTCCCCTCGAAATCGGACGAGTCGAGGGTGACGCCGTGGAAGCCCCGAATCGCGTGTTCGGTCGGGACCGGCCCGTCTGTCCACGGATCGATGTCGTCGTTTCGCCCGGACTCGACCAGTTCGAGCGGTTGGCCGTCGTAGTCGCTGAATCGCACGACGGTCTCGCCGAACCGCTGTTCGGTGCCGGAGATACTGAGGTCGAACTCGGCTTCGAACTCGCGGAGTCTGTCCAACCAGTAGTCGGCCGACCCCTCCGGTACGACGAAGGCAGTCGCGCTGACCTGTCCCGGTCCGACCCGGCCGGATTGGGTGCCCTCGAAGGGGAAGAAGGTCAGGATGGTGCCGGGGTGGCCGAGTTCGTCGCCGTAGTAGAGATGGTAGGTTTGGGGGTCGTCGAAGTTGACCGTCTGTTTCACCAGTCGGAGACCGAGGACTTCGGTGTAGAAGTCCACGTTCCGCTGGGGGTCGCTGGCGATTGCCGTCACGTGGTGGATGCCGGGGATAGTGTCTGTCATGGTGATGGCTTACTGATGAGGGTGGTGTCTGTCATGATGATGGAGTACTCCTGAGGATGGTGTCTGTCACGGTGAGGGTAAGTCTCGTCTCGAAGCAGGTAGTAACACTACGTAACTAAGTTCGAACCCGAACTACTATAGCCGTTCGGCGACGCTACTGTAAGCAGGTAACACCGATGTCGCTACCAACCCACGACGACGCGGAGGCGGGTCCCTGTTCGGTCATCGAGTCCATCGAGCAAATCGGCTCGAAGTGGCGACTCGTCGTCCTCCACGACCTCCAAGACGGCGAGAAGCGATTCAACGAACTCAAACGCTCGACGGGCGCGAGTTCCCGCACCCTCTCGCGGGTCTTGGACGACCTCCAAGAGACGGGGTTCGTGGAGCGCCGACTCGAAGAGGAGTCGCCGGTAGCGACGTACTACTCGCTGACGGAGAAAGGTACCTCGCTCTGTCCGGTCTTCGAGGAAATCGAGTGCTGGGCAGACGAGTGGTTGGACGGGTCTCCCGAGAGCTGAGAGCGGTCGAAACGTCCGTTCGAGAGAACGATGCTCCACGGGAACTGGAGTGAGTTCGGACATATTATCCGAGAATAGATTCTTAGCGACAGGTTCTGTACGATACATTAGAAATTTAGTTACAATTGCTTGGTTTTAATACTAAATAGAATAGAGGAAGAATCACGTCATGCAACGACGTACCTTCCTCAAACTCGTCGCGGCCTCGACTGCTACCAGCGCGGCGGCCGTCGAAGGCACAGATAGATTCGTCACGACTGCGAGCGCGGCCGCTGGCTCTGCTTGCAGCGGCGTCGATACGCATCCGAAAGTGGAGTTCTACTCCTCGGCCAGCCAGGTAGACCCGGACTACGGGGCACTGACCGACCCCTCAGTCGTCGCGGTCTGGGCCGAACCGAGCGCCACGAACACCGACGACGACGGCAACGGCGACGCCTACAGCTACGACAGCGACACGCCGATTCCGCTCGTCTCGGTCGATAGTGGCGTGTACGGCTTCGGCGCCATCATGCTCGAAGACAGCCAGATAAACTACGACTACGGCAACGAGGAGTTCGTCCTCAACGCGTGGGACGCAGAGATGGGTGGCTCCGGCACCGTCCTCTGGGACGAGGGCCACGGCCAGTACTACACTCTGGACAAGGTTTCGAAGTTCGAGAACTACGCGGAGAACAACGGCTACACGGTCGACGCCACCACGTCGTTGACCAGCGACCTCTCGAACGCAGACGCCGCGGTCATCACCTCGCCCGGCCAAGCGTTCACCAGTTCGGAACTCAGCGACCTCGCCAACTTCGTGAGCAACGGCGGCGCACTGTTCCTGCACGACCAATCGGACTACAACAACAACGACGGGACGCAGTACCTCAACGACCTCGCCGCAGAACTCGGTCTCGCTTACCGGTTCAACGACGACGACATCAACGACGACGGTAGCAACGTCGGCGGGAACAACTACGACATCCTCTCCGGGGAGTTCAACGCGAACAACTTCGGTCTGTTCGCCGACCGTTCCGGCATCGGTCTCGACGCTGGCGTCCGCTATCAGGCGACCGTCACCGACGTGACTGACGGCGACACGGTGGACATCGAGTTCTCCGACGGTTCGACCGCAGAGGTTCGGACGCTCGGCTTCGACTCGCCCGAGACGAAGAAGAACGGCAAGTACGAGGAACCCCAGGGCTTCGAGGGCATCGAGGACGACAAGTATCTCGCCGACTGGGGCGAGAACGCCGCGGACTACGCGACACAGGAGCTCTCCGGTGCGACGGTCGAAATCGAACTCGACCCTGCCGAAGACGTGTGGGACCCGTTCGGTCGCCTGCTGGCGTACGTCTACTACGACCAAGACGGCGACGGTACCATCGACACGCTGTACAACAAAGACGTCCTCCAAAAAGGGTACGCTCGCGTCTACGGGTCGAACCTCTCGAAGCACGACGAGTTCTGGGCCGCCGAGAACGACGCCCAAGCCGCAAACCGCCGCGTCTGGCAACAGAGCGACCCCAGCAACTCCTCGGAAGTGCGTGACCGAGCGGTCGAGGAAGTCTTCTGTCCGGACACTTCCAGCGTCCGCACCACCGGCGGTGCGATTTCCGCCTCGCGCGTGCCGGTGTTCGCCGAGAGTACGGCGTATCAGGATCTCGAAGGCGGCGTCGATTACAGTCAGATTCCGCTCGTCGGCGTCGATTCGGCCAACCGCACCGCGCTAGTCGGCGGTCTCCCAATCGACGAAGGCTACCACAGCGACGCAGCTAGCTACGAACACGAGACGTTCCTGACGAACCTCATCGACTCGCTGTCGAGCAAGTCCGGCCAGATTCTCATCGAGGGGGGCCACGGCCAGTTCAACGAGTCCTACTCGCTGTCGAACGAGGACGCCGTCAACTACCAGCGGTACCTCGAAGGCCAAGACATCGCGTTCGAGCAGGTCAACAGCCTCGACGGGTCCGGTCAGAACGCACTTTCGACGGGCCGTGCCGTCATCGTCACCTCGCCGCGCTCGTGTTATACGACGAGCGAGGTGGACGCACTGAACAACTTCGTGAGCAACGGCGGCGCAGTCGTCCTGATGGGTGCTGGCTGGGGGAAGATTGCACCGGACACCCGGAGCAACCTCAACGACCTCGCCAGTGCGCTCGGCTCTGACCTCCGTCTCAACGCCGACCGTGTGTTGGACGACAGCAACAACATCGGCGACCCCGAGCAGTTGTTCACGTCGAACCTCAACACGACGGACTTCTCGCTCTGGAGTTCGTACAGCTAAGCTGGAGAATCCAATCCGGCCTACGGGAAGGAACTGGCCGGTGTGAAACCGCAGTGGGTGCATGTCCAATATTTTTCGTACGTTCGTCCACCAGATTCCGTATTCGTTTCCCTGAGTCTTTCTACCACAGTGTCTGCGGTAAACAGTGTCAGTATAGATATACAGTAAAGATGTAGAGAAATATAGAAAGAATAGGAAGACTTAACGGGAGCCTGTCTAATGCATTACGTGATTCGGTCATGGAAAACCGACGTGAATTCCTCAAATCGACGGGCGCGGTAAGTGTAGTTGGTCTCACGGCACTCTCCGGTTGCATGGGCGGCGACGGAAGTGGCTCCGACGGAACGACCGAGGACGATTCGACCACCTCGGGCGACGGAACGACCTCTGGCGGCGACACGACGACCCAGAGCGAGATGGACTTCCAGAACGGCGAGGTCAACATGAACGTCTCGCCGAGCGTCGCACAGGAGTCCCTGCAGGCGCAGTACAAGCCTATCAAGAACCACCTCTCGGACAAACTCGGCCTCCCGGCCACGATGCAGTTGGCGAACGACTACAGCGCGGTCATCGAAGCGCTGAGTTCGGGTACCTCAGACGTGGCAGAGACTGGCCCGTTCGCGGCCGCACTCGGCGTCAAGTCCGACAAAGCCGAAATCATCCTCCAACGGAAAGGATACGGCTCGTGGACGTACAAGAGTCTCATCGCGGTCCCGAAGGACAGCGACATCTCGAAGCTCAGCGACCTGAAAGGCAAGACGGTCGCGTTCGCCGACCGACTCTCGGCCAGCGGCGCGCTCTACCCGCTGTACAACCTGAAGACCGAAGGCGGTCTCAGCGTCGGCAACCTGCCGGAAGGCGCGGGCGGCGACGCTGACTTCGAGCCGAACTTCACGGGCGGCCACGAGAAGTCCTACGCAGCACTGAAGGCCGGTCAGGTTGACGCCGCTGGCTTCGGTGGCTTCATCCCCGGCATCGCGGAGGATTACGAGGCAAACGCGAAGACCATCCACACGCAGGAGGGTCTCCCGCGAGCACCAATCGTGGTCAGCCCGCAACTCTCCGACAAGGAGAAGCAGGCAATCACCGACGCCTTCACCGGCGCACCGGACAAGATCTACTACGGTGAGGACGGCGAGAAAGGCACCGACGACGACCTCTGGTTCAACGCGGTTCGAGAGGCTGGCGTCGATCAGTACCAGGGTGTCATCGACGTCGCCAACGAACTCGGCGTCGGGCAGGACATCTTCAAAGACAAGTAGAATATATAGATACATAAACGCGAAACCTCGTCTCTTTATCGATGACAGCAGTCTCACTCGAAAACGTTACCAAAGTATACGGGGGAGACACGGTCGCGCTTCGGGACATCGACTTCGAGATTCCGAAGGGCGAGTTCGTTGTTCTCTTGGGACCGTCAGGCGCAGGGAAATCGACTATGCTGCGGATTCTCAACGGACTGACCCAACCGACCGAGGGTGAGGTCATCATCAACGACAGACCCGTCCGCGGCGAGCGCAGCGAGGTGGGGATGGTCTTCCAGATGCACTACCTCATCGAGAGTCTGAGCGCGTTCCAGAACGCGCTCACGGGAGCGCTCTCTCGGACGAACATCCCCCAAAGCGTGCTGACCATGCACGACGAGGAGGACAAGCACGCGGCGCTGGAAGCGCTCGACACCGTCGGACTGCTCGACGAAGCGGGCCAGCGTGCGGGTTCGATGAGTGGTGGGCAGAAACAGCGCGTCGGCATCGCCCGCGCGCTCGTCCAGCAACCCGACCTGTTGCTCGCCGACGAACCAGTGTCCAGTCTCGACCCGAAGGCGGCCAAAGACGTGATGCGATACATGAAGCAAGCGGCGAAAGAGCGCGAATTGACGACCATCGCCAGTCTCCACCAAGTGAACATCGCCCGCGAGTTCGGCGACCGATTCCTCGGCGTTCGAGACGGCGAACTCATCTTCGACGGCAAGCGCGAAGACCTCACGATGGACGTTGTGGACCAGATTTACTACGGCGAGTCCACGGACGAAGGCGAAGCCGCGCGCTTGGCGAACACGACCAACGGAGGTGACGGCGAGTGAGCAACTCCGCCATCTCCGAAACGCTCGACGTACTCGAACGACGCCGCCGAATCCGCCAACTGTTCGGACTCGGTATCGTCGCTGTCATCATGGGTGCGGCGTACCTCGGACTGGAGTTCATCGGCTTCGAACTGAGCGAGCTTCTGGCCCAACTTCCGGAGGAAGTCGAGTTCGTCAAGAGCTTCTTCCCGCCGAACTTCGTGGACTTCACGGTCTACACGAGCAACAACGACATCACGGGACTCAAGGCGGTTTCGGCGAGTTTCCGGAACTTCGGCGCGCCCATCATCGACAGTCTGACGTCGGATAGTTCGTCGCTCATCCGCCTGTCGATGGTAACTGTCATCCTCGGTTTCACCGGTACGGTGCTGGGCTTCCCGCTCGCACTCGTCTTCGGTGTCCTCGGTTCCGAACGCGTCACGCCGTTCCCGTTCAACTTCATCTTCCGCGGCGTGATGAGTGCGATTCGCGCCATCCCGGCGCTCGTCTGGATTCTCATCTACGTCCCGATGGCCGGTATCTCCCCGGTGAGCGCAGTTCTGGCCATCTCGACGGACACGATCGGGAACCTCGGCCGACTGTTCACGGACGAACTCGAAGAAATCGATGATGGACCTATCGAGGCGATTCGCTCGACTGGCGCGTCCCAACCGCAGGTCATCGGCTTCGGGATGCTGAGTCAGGTCTCGACCTCCTACGTCGCGTGGACGCTCTACATCCTCGAAATCAACACCCGACTCGCCATCAGCCTCGGCGTCGTCGGTGCCGGTGGTATCGGCCAGTACATCAAACTGCGCCAAGCGCTGTTCAAGTATCCGAAGGCTGCCGCGGGTATCACGATGGTGTTCGTCATCGTCATCTCCGTGGAACTCATCTCCTCGCGCATCCGAGCGCGACTCCGCCCGGGCGAACACGAGAGCAAGTCGCTCCTCGACGCGATTCGTGACCTCGCCAACCCGAACAAGTGGCTCGGCACGAACACCGGCAAGAAGTAGTTCTCGCCGTTCTCTTCCCCTGTCTTTTCTCTCGGACCCGAACGCTGAAGAGCGCAGAGTACTGACGTTTGCCCAATGAATCGCCCCGAGTTGGACCGCCGCTCGTTTCTCGGTGGTTTGGCCGGAGTCGGTGGCACGAGTTCGGTTGGGCCTGCCACCGGGTCCGAAGACGGTCCTGCTTCTCCCGCGTTCTCCCTCCCCGGAATCGAGAGTCGTCACCACGTCAAGTGGCAGTTCTCCGGCGGCGAAGAGACGACCATCTATCCGACAGTCGTCGCCGACGGGACAGTCGTCACTATCGTTCGGCGGCCACGACACGAGCAAGAAGAAAACGACGACGCCACGGCCAATCGACCACGGTTCGACTTAGTCGGACTCTCGAAAGCCGACAAGTCCGTTCAGTGGCGACACGAGTTTCGGGAGTATCCGTCACTTCCAGAACTCGTAGATGGCGCAGTGTTACTTCAGACCCAACAGCGAGTACAAGCGTTCGACGTGACGACCGGCGAGAAGCGGTGGACGTTCGAACAGGAGAACTACAGAGCGGGGAATCCACTGATTGCCGACGGGCGCGTCTTCGTCACCGCGCTCGAAGAAGGTCCCGACTCGGAGGTAATTCTGCACGCGCTCGACGTGAGCGACGGCGAAACGGAGTGGAAACAGCCGTACGGCGGAGAGAACGGGTCGCCGCTGATCGCTCGACACGTCGAGAACGGAGTACTTTACGCCGGCGGTGATCGGAACGTCATCGCCGTCAACACGTCGGACGGGAGCGAGCAGTGGCGCGCGACAGTCGGCCAAGACCGGCCACGCATACTCGAACGACAGGGGGACGCGCTGTACGTCTGGGTCCAGAACGCGCTCGTTGCCTTGGAGGCCAGGTCGGGGGCCGAACGATGGCGAAAGACGTTCGAGTCGCTAACTATCCACCAGTTCCGCGGAGCGGTGACCGACGGAACCGTCTTCGTCTGGGGACAGAAGTTGCTCGCGCTCAACGCCAGAACCGGGGCGAGACGGTGGACGTTCGACCCGTGGAAGGGGACCAGCGTTCCGGAGGAAGAGCGAGGGCACGCGCCTGCTGTGGTGACGGTCGAAGACGGCACAGTCTACACCGGTGTCGGCGAGCAACTCTACGCCGTGGACGCCGACTCTGGGGCCAAACGCTGGGAGTGGACGACGGACACGCGCTTCCACGACTACTGGGGCGGCATCTCAGACGGCATCGTCTACGCGCTCGGCGAGCAGGCAGTCTATGGACTCGACGCGAACAGCGGAAACGAACGGTGGACGTACCAACTCGACGAGCGAGTCTACTGGACCGAAATCGAAGGCGGGGACCTCTTCTTCGGAACCGAAAGCGGCACGCTGTACGCCGTCGATAGGCCGTCGCCGCTCGTCACCGCTCCCGTCGCGACGCTCTTCGGGGCCGCCACCTCTGGTCCCGGACTCGCCGTGTTGGGTCTGGCTGGTGTCGGCGTCCTCGCCGCGGGCTATCGCCGCAAACAGCGCGCCGCCCGACCCGACGTAGAGTTGGGCCGTCTCGGCCGACTCGGGACGGGACCGCTGACCGAGACGTATCGCAAGCGCGTCCAGACGGCAGACGGCACGGCCGTCGTCGCGGAGACGCAACTGACCGAGCGCGCAGACGA
This sequence comes from Halorussus halophilus, assembly GCF_008831545.1. Classification (NCBI taxonomy): domain Archaea; kingdom Methanobacteriati; phylum Methanobacteriota; class Halobacteria; order Halobacteriales; family Haladaptataceae; genus Halorussus; species Halorussus halophilus. The sequence goes on along the minus strand of NZ_CP044523.1, from coordinate 3,548,152 downwards.
GCAGACGGCGGCCGAGTTTGCCGAGGGAGTCGAACGCTGGGCCGACCTCGACGTGAGCGGCGTGTTGCCGATTCAAGAGTATGGCACCGACCCACGGCCGTGGTTCGAGACGCCCTACGCCGAAGGTGGGTCGCTGGCCGATTGCTGGCCGGTGGCCGCAGTCCAGCGAGTCGAAGCCGTCTCGGCCGCCGCGCGGACGCTCCACGCCGCCCACGACGAGGGAGTCGTCCACGGGACTCTCTCGCCTGCCAGCGTCTTCCTACCGTCTCCCGGCCGCGGCGAGAACGCCCGCGTCGGCGGGTGGTTCCTCTCCGATTCGGTGGTTGAGTCGCCAGCAGGGTACGCCGCGCCGGAGCAACCGGACGAACAGACCCCGCAGACGGACGTGTACCGACTCGCCGCGCTCGGCTATCATCTGCTCACGGGGGTCGTGCCAACTGCGGAGCCAACGTTGCCGAGTGCGCTGAACCCGGCGCTCCCCTCGGAAGTTGACGACGTGTTGATGACCGGGTTGGCGGCCGACCCCGAAGACCGCCACGAGTCGGCGCTAAAGTTCGACGACCTGTTTCGGTGGGCCGCGTTGGAGCGGTAGCGAGATTCCGCAGGAATCTCGAATCGGAACGGCGAAGCCGTGGAGATAGCGAGGTTTCGGCGTTCGCCGCCGAAACCTCGGAATGGAGCGACGTCTGCGTGAACAGAATGAACGCAGGCTCGGAAGGCCAGCGAAGCGAGTCTTCCGACGAAGTCGCGGAACAAGCGAGATTCGGTCGGCCCTGCCGACCGAATCTCGAAAAAACGAGCGAGAGCCGCGAGAGTTCTGCGAACTCTCGCAACGCGACCCGCGAGTAGCGAGATTCCGCAGGAATCTCGAATCGGAACGGCCACTCTAGCGCAGTTGCACTATCGCGTAGCAGAGCGCGACCAGCGGGCCGCCGAGACCGGCGAAGAACGTCGTCGCGCCCCACGCCAACGGCGCGAGCGAGTACCGATTCGCCCGTCTCCGTTTTGCGTCGAGGTAGACGAGCAGTGCGAGCGAGAAGGAGACGAACAGCGTCGAGGCGACGACGACCGGAGAGATGGCAGTGCCGAACACGGGAGTTGGGAGTGACACACACTGCCAAGAGAACGCAGACGCCTTAGTTATTAGTGTTATAAATATGGAATAAATGGTTTAGAAGTCGCCGAGTTGCGACTGACCGCTCGACCCACCGGCCATCGTCGCGGCCTTGTCGAGTGCGGCGTCGAGCGTCTCCTCTTGACTTCGGTCGTACAGCGTGGCCGCCGGGTGGACGCAGATGAGGACGCTCCGGGACGCACCGCCGAGTTCCACACGCTCTATCTGGCCCGCTTCCTTCGTCACCGCTACGTCGCGGTCGAGGAGATGCTGACTCGGGACCTTACCGAGCGTAATGATGACTTCGGGGTCCACTAGTTCGATTTCTCGCTCTAAATAGCCGCGACAGTTTTCGAGTTCCTCCTTCGTCGGGTCGCGGTTCTCCGGCGGGCGACAGCGTACGCAGTTCGTAATACGAACGTCCGCACGCGAGAGGCCGCGGTTCCGAAGTTTCTCGTCCAGAATCGACCCGCTTCGGCCGACGAACGGTTCGCCCTGCTGGTCCTCCTGTTCGCCGGGGCCCTCGCCAACGAACAACACGTCCGCGTCTTCCGGGCCGGTGCCGTTGACGATTCGGCTCCGGCACTCCACGAGGTCGGGACAGCGGGTACACTCCGTCACCGCCAAACCGTCCATGTTCTCCATGCGCGGGACCACGGCGGGGGCCTACTAACAGTTGTTGCATGCGCCGAATCGCAGGAGCGGAAGCCGAGCGTGTCGCCAGTCGAAATTACTTTGCCCGACGCGGTGGTGGTCTGTCCGCGATAGGATGATCTCTACGAACCGACGCTCCGACGAGGAGAACGACCGCGAAAGAAGCGAGGGGTTCCGAACCAGCGACGTGTTGGTCGTCGGCGCAGGGATGGCGATTACCGGGGCAGTCGTTTACGACGTGTACCGAAAGAACGCGAGCGAGCGAAAGCGACTGGAGCGCGAGCGAGCGAAGGCGGCGGGAGCGTGACTACTGCTTCGTATTTCGCCGCAACTCGTCGCCCGCTCTCGCGGCGAAGCGGGCGACGCGCAGCGGTTCCGGACGACCGCCTTCCGGCGTGAACCCGCGAACCACGTCGCGGGCCTCGGAGTCTTCGATGCCGACTGCGCGGACGAAGACGGTCTGGTCGTTGACTACCAGTCGCTCACGGGGCGGTTGGGCGTGAAGCGTCTCGCGGCGCGTTTCGAGGTCCTCGCCTTCGAACTCGGCTTCGAGAGCGGCGTCGAGACCCGGACTCTCCTCGAACGTCACCGAGATAACGGGGTGGCCGAGTTCCTCGTGGAGTCGGCGCAAGTCCACGACGTTGTACCACGAGAGCGCGATACCCGCCAGTAGGAGGTAGCGAACGTCTTCACGATTCAGCGCGTGAAAAAGCTGGACGATGGCGTCGGTTGCGTCGGTACCCCCGACGGTACACGTCTCGTAGGCGAGTCCGTCAACGACACGACTCGCTCGGACGACGGCACCGGCGAGGGTACTATCGTCGCCGCGATACGACTCGGCGACACCGAGCGCACGGACGCCGGACTTCACGTGTCAGTTGTTGTCCTTGATGTCCTGGAGGCGGTCGAGGAGTTCGTCGTTCGACGCCCCAATTTCGAAGTCGACTTTGCCTTCGTGGGAGTTCTCTTCTGTGTTTACACCGTTCTCGTCGTCGAGGTCGGCGTCGTAGTCGTTGTTGTCCTGTTCGGACTCATCGTAGCTCCCAAATCCCATGGTCATTAATTACTATGCCCTTTAGCCACTAAAGTCCCGCGCCGTCCATCAGTACTTTGAGGGGTGAGATAAAACATCTCGCCATGTCCGTCTACAACGTCACCGCCGACGCGGAGACGTTCACCTGCAACGCCTATCTGTCCACGGGAGCACGGAACGTGCTGGTCGATGCCGGAGCCATGTCGGGCGTCGTCGGGGAAATCGAGGACCACCTCGAAGACGAGAGTCTCGACGCGGTCGTTCTGACCCACCAGCACGGTGACCACGTCGCGGAACTCGACTCCGTCCTCGACGCCTTCGACTGCGACTGCTACGCGTACGACGACCACTCGCGCCGAACCCACGCGCTCGAAGACGGGGACACGCTCGAAATCGGTGACGAGACGTTCGAAGCCGTCTACTCGCCGGGACACGCCGACGACCATCTCGCGTTCCTGAGCGAGACGACCATCTTCAGCGGCGACGTAGTGGTCCACAACGACGGCGCGTTCGACGACGGGAGTTTCGGCCGGACCGATATGCAGGGTCAGTCCCGCGAGCGCGAGATAGAGAGCATTCGAGAGATTCTGGAGCGCCTGTCGCCGACGGTCGAACACATGTACGCCGGACACGGCGACCCCTTCCACGGGAACGTGCAGGAAGTCGTCAAGCGTGCCTTAGAACGCGCCGAGCGGCGGGAACCGAAGTATCCTGACGGATGATTACTCCCCGGAGTTGTCGATGCCGAGTGCCGCGTTACAGCCACAGAACTTGGTCCACGCGTTGAACAGCAGGCCGCTCCCCGCGATTGCGGCGGTGAGCGCGACCGTACGCCTGCGGGCCCGATACGCGCTGAACGCCGCAGCGAACAGCCAGATTCCGGCGACGCCGCGGACGATTCGAGACGTTTCGCTCATGTTCGGGTCGAAGTCCATAGTTGGAACTCTGTCACGACAGCAGTTAAAGGCTCGCTGAACCGGGTTTTTGTATTCGAGTCGATACTACTTTTCCACCTCACTATTCCTCACCCCGTCCCTATTCCTCGTCTTTCCAGTAGTCAACGTCGCTGTCTTCGTCGAAGTAGCCCCAGGCGACGCGTTCGCTCGAATCGCCGCCGGGCGGTGTCCCCGCGAAGACGCCAAGCTTGCCCGAGTCGGGGTACTTTGCCACGTCGGGGTCGTTCATGGTCGAAATCATCAGCAGGCGAAGCGTCTCCTCGCCGTCGTTGCGAATCGCGTGGGCACCCTCTTCGCTGGCCGCGAAGGCGGCGTAGTCGCCAGCCTCGATGGTCTCTTCTCCGTCGGGCGTCCGCAGGACGCCCTCGCCCGCGAGAACGTAGACAGCCTCCTCGTTTCCGGTGTGGAAGTGGTATGGCCACATCTCCTTGCCGGGTGGTACCTCGTAGAGGCTACAGCCCAACTGTTCGCCGCCAGCGGCCGCACCGAGTTGCGCCCGGTGGAACTCGTGGTCGCCGCGTTCGGTGGTCCGCCACTCGCAGTCGTCCTCGGAGACGACGCGCGAGCCTTTTTTGTCAGCATCCATAGTAGTCGTTCGGCGTACTGGCGTAAGAAGCTACGGCTGACCCTCGTAGTATGCGAGCAGTGCTACCACTGCTCACGAACGCTTTTCGAGTCGGTTCGAGTAGCGAGCGGTATGCCCGGTCCCGTCTTTCTCGAAAGCGACACCATCGAACTCCGGACTATCGAAGCAGAAGACCTCGACTTCTTGCAAAAAACCATCAACGACCCGAACGTTCGGCGGACGATAGGAAATCGGTCGCCAATCAATGGCGAGCAAGAACGCGAGTGGTTCGAAGAGAAAGCGTCTGGAGATGGCGACGGCGTGGAACTCCTCGTCTGCCGAGACGGCGAGGCCATAGGCTCGATGGGGCTCGAACCGAAAGACTCGAACGGCGTCGCCGTCGAAATCGGTGTCTTCCTCGCCGAGGAGTTCTGGGGCGAGGGCTACGGCACCGAGGCCAGTCGCCTCCTCACGGAGTTCGCGTTCCGCGAACGTCGATACCATCGCGTCGTGGCGCGCGTCTTCGAGGGAAACGTCGGGTCCGCGCGAATCTGGGAAAAGCTCGGGTTCCGCCACGAAGCGACCCACGAGGAGGCGGAGTTCGTAGACGGTGAGTACGTTGACGTGGAGTTCTACGCCGTCCTCGAAGACGAGTGGGAGAGCACAGCGCAGTAGCTATCGAGGAGGAGAATCTGAAAAGCGAGGTCGCTTAGGCGTTGCGCGGTTCCTTGCTCTTCGGGCGAAGCTTGCTGTAGCCGCACTTGCGGCAGTTGTCGGCGTTCTTCGGGTTGCGAGCGTTACATCGCATGCAGATCATCTTTTCGAGCGTTCGCGCTTCTGCTTCCTCAAAGCTGGCCATACCGGTCGGTTGGCCGTCGTCGCGTTTAAACCTTACCGAGTCGGTTCGGGTGTCAACGAGTGGAGGAGCAAGTCGAACCGCCCTGTTTCCCCGAAAATCCTTGGTAGCGCGCGGCGTACACCTAGACAGAGCCAGCAGGCGTCGTCGTCGTGACCGAGGGGACGGACCTGCGACCACGCCACGCCTCGCTCACCGATTGTCCGGAGCAGACGACGCTGGCGGCGTTCTTCGAGACCTGCGAGATTTCACCGGACGGCAATTCCCAGCGCGCCGACACCTCACTCCGCGGCGAATAGACGTAACCGAACGGGCGTCGTGGGTCGCCCGTGACCGACTCCGTCTCGCTGGTCGCGCTCGTGCTCTCGCTGGTCGTCGTCGGGAGCGCCGCGTTCGGGGTCGGAATCGGCAGCATCACGTCGAATGAGACCGAGAACGGCGCCGGAGCTAATACGACGACACAGACGACGACACCCGAAAACTCGACCGTCTCGGTCGTCAACACGACGTTCGCGAACGTGACCTTCGCCTGCGACTTCGTGCGCGTCTTCGTCCCCGGAGACCATCAGTACGCGCTCGTCGTCCACTACGTCGATTCCGTCAGCGGACAACGGTCGCGGGCGAGTCTCGGACCGCTGGTGGGAACCGTCACGGAACCGTACGACGACGAAATCGTCTTCGTAGAGGTGCAGGTCCTCCTCGGCAGTAGCGTCGTCGCCAGTGCCGTCATCCCCGACGGATGCCCGGGCGCGAAGTGGGCTTGAAGCGAGTAGGGTTTCAAATTCTCTGGACAACTCATAAGTAAGAATCCGTCGATGATGCGCCATGTCCGAGAGACCCACCGCATTCTTCGTCGTCGTTCTCGTGCTGGCCGCGTTCGGCTCTGCGATTCCAGCGAGTGGAAGCGCGAACGAGACTCCGACTGCCGAGACGAACGCGAGCGCCCAACCGATAGAACTCAGGTCCTGCACGACCATCACGCGACCCGGAACGTACGTCCTCGCGAACGACTTCGTTCCGGGACGCGACACGACCAACCTCACCGACGACCTCTCGGCTTGCATCTCGATTCAGGCGAGCAACGTCGTCCTCGACGGACGGGGCCACACGCTCGACGGCGAGAGACGCTACCCCGCGCCGGGCGTCCTCGTCGGAACGACCGAGCTACTGCGGAACGTCACCGTCGAGAACCTCACCGCGACCGGATGGGGTGCCGGAGTGGGCTTCGTCCGAGTCCGGGATGCCGTCGCTCGGAACGTCACCGCCAGGGGAAACCTCGGTGACGGCGTCGTCGCACTCGGGTCGGAGAACGCGACGATTGCCGACGTGACGGCCAGACGCAACGGCATCGGCGTTTACGTCTTCGACTCGCCGCGGAGTTCTGTGACCGACACCGAATCGACGAGGAACGGCGAAGGGGTCCGAATCCTCCGCTCGGACGACGTAGTCGTGAACGCGACGGCGGCGAGCGGGAACGACCTTACGGGCGTCGGCGTCTTCCAATCGGACCGCGTGACCGTGGCCGATAGCCGTCTCGAAGGCAACGTCTTCGCCGGAGTCGCACTCTTCTCTAGTCAGCGCGCTCGACTCCGCAATTTGTCCGTCACGAACACGACGGCGGTGACCACCGCGGAAGTTCCAGCGGGCGTCTACCTCAGCGGGTCCGCCGCGCGACTCTCGCGTTCGACGCTCCGGAACAACTCCGAGTGGGCAGTGTACGCCACCGGCGCCTCTCGGGCGGTCGGTCGTCGGGTTCGAATCGGTGCGAGCGAGGACAGCGAGGCGACCGAACGACGACTGTCGTTCGAAGCCACAGACGTGGCACTGCGTGGTGCAGAAGTAGCGTCGAGTGACAACGGTGAGTCGGTACTGCCGCCGTTGCCGACGGAGCGCCAGACCGTCGGCGGTACACTCCTCGCCGACGCTACTGAGGCCAGTGGAACGTTGACGCTGACGAGTCGGTACCGGAACGCCGACGTGGTTCGGGCGAGCGCCTTGGAGCCGACGCTGGCGTTCTACCGTGCCGACGACGGCAACTGGACGCGAGTCGAGACCGACCTCGACGTGGAAGCGAACGTCGCCACGGCGACCTTCGACGACCTGAACGAGACGGGCATCGCACTGGTCGGGGAAGGGTTGGCGGAGACTGGCGAAGAAGTCGGAAACGAATCGACCGCGTAGTTAGTCTGTGTCCTCGCCCGCGTCCAGATACTCCTGCTGAACTGCGACGACTTCCGTGGAGTCCTCGCAGTCGGCGTAGCGTCGGAGCGGTTCGGCGTTCAGTTCGAGGAACGTCTCGCCCCAGTTGAACTTCGAGAGAATCCGCTCGGCGTGGTCGCGCTCGCCCAGAATCACCAGTGCGCCCGCGAACGCCTCGACGGTGTTCAGTTGGAACGGCTTGCCGTAGTTGACTGGATTCGCCGCGACGAGAAACGGCAGCGCACGGTGGACGCCGGGCATCTCGAACAGGGCCTGCTCGGCGGTCTCCCACGAACAGTCGAGCGCGACGAGCGTGTCCGTCTCGGCGCGGTCGGCGGGCGAGAGCGCCTGCTCTGCGTGCGGGTTGAGGACGATGCCGTACGGCGTGGCGCGAGCGGAGCGATGTAGCTCGGTGAGGTCGAAGCGTGCGAGTTTGCGGGCCGTACACTTCTTGGGGTCGTCGTCGCCCTCGTACCGAACGTGCAGCTTCACTAGTGAGTCGTAGATTGTTGCCGGTGAAAAGTCGCTCGTTGCTGAACTTGAGGTGTTGGAGAGGGTTGAAAGAGCGGAGAACGTACCGGAACAACAGCTGAGACCTCCTCGAAAGCCCCGGCCCTTTCAGTCCCTCCCTGTGGATTAGTCAATCGGCTGTTTCGATTGTGAACCCACGGCCCGGCGCGCGCTGGTGCGAGTTTATCTCGCACCAACCCCGTGCGAGGGACGAGCGAAGCGAGTCGGTTGGGGAGGGTGTGGCTGTCGTGATGCGGTGTTTGGGTGGACTGAAAGGGGCCGAGTGGTGGACGAAGCCCGGAACCTCAAGCACCGCAGGCGAAGTCGAGGCGCGCAGAGTGTTCCGCGCGAGTCCACCACTCGGGGGCTTTCGAAGCATTCTCCATCCTATTGATACCCTCCGTTCACAACGACCGCGAGCAGGTGGAGCTTTCGAGGCTGTCGCTGTGACGACGATGATCTCGAAAACAGAACATACTCAACGATTGTCTCTTCCAACCCGAACCCACGCATTCTATGTACCACCCAGGAGAAGACGTGAGTTGTGCCGCGGTTCGAGTACCCCTGTCCCGGCTGCCGGACGACGAGCAACCTCCACGGGCCCGACTGTCGATTCGAGGGCGAGTCGTGGGCCGACATCGAGAAGGCCTACACCGACATCGTCGCCGTACTAACTGGGAGTCCACTCGGAACTGACTCGCTCCGGGAGGCGGTCCACGGCGGGTGGGACGCAGTGCATCAGGCCGCCCTCGAACGCCTCGAACGCGAACAGCGCGTCGTAGAGAACGACGGGCAACTCGAACTATTGACTGCCGAACAGTACAAGGAACACGTCACCGACCCGACGGTCGAGCCAATCAAGACCGTCGCCAACAAGGGGTCGGTTCCCGGTGCCCACGACAACGCCGTCTTCGCCATGATTGCGTGGTACGAGATGGTCGGCCTCTCGTGGAACGAGACCAGAGAGCGCGTCGTGGAGTGGCTTCACGACACCGGGACGTGGCAACGCGGGGGCTTCGAAGAGGCCTCGCCACAAGAGTTGGTCAATCGCAAGCGCCACGTCTACGAGGCAGGCTACGGCTGGAAGGAGAAGGCCGAAGCCGCGAAGGCGATTATCGACCGGAATCTGTAGGGAACGCCGTTTCTGAAGAAGACTGTTCTACAGCGCGAAAAACCGCAACGAGAAGAACCGAGTAGTTAGTCGCTCTGAATCCGCGGCGCGAGCATGAACGTAACCTCGCCCATGCCTTCTGCGATGTCGAAGTGGAGTTTCGCGGGGAACTCCTCGCCGAGTTCGATCGTCACTTCGGCGTTCGACGGGATGGCCTTGTTCATGTCCTTGAGATAGTCGAGGCTGAACAGCGAGCGCGCCTCGCCCGGCGTCAGGTCGATGAGGTCCTCGCGATCGAGTTCGAGGCGCACGTCGTCCGTGTCACCCTCCGCTTCCACGACGAACGTCTCGTCGTCGGAGTTGACCGCCAGCGCGATGTGGTCGCTGACCATGTCGGCGGCCTTGACCGAGCGGTCGATGTCCTTGCCCTCGACGACGATTTCGGCGGGGAGGTCGAGGTCCGGAATGTCCGGCTCTTGGCGGATGGAGTCGGGGTCGATGAGCGCGAGCGTGTACTCCAGCCCGTCGATTTGGATGTGGAGTTTGCGGGTCTCTTCGTCCAGTTCCAACTGAACCGGCTGGTCGCCGCTGGCCATGCCAGCGATATCGTCCAGTCGGTCGAGGTTGACGCCGATGATGCCACCGTCTGCCTCGTAGGACTCGAACGCAGACGCGTCGAGTTCGAGGTCAACCATCCCGACGTTCGCGGGGTCTACAGCACGAATAGCGAGGCCATCTTCTTCGAGGTGGATTTTGCACTCGTCCACCAGCACGCTCACAGAGTCGATAGTGTCCTTGAGCGTGTCGGCACTCACGATTGCCTTAAACATCTTGGCGTCAGCTACGAACCCCCACCATAAAAAGTCCCCGTTCGGGCGCGCGTGCGTGGGAGGACGACGGACGACGTGTGACGAAACGAGGAACGTGGGCTGAGATCGGACAGTGGAGTTGAATTACCGAGCGAATGAACTCCGGACCCGCCGTCGATCGAGTCCGAAGCGACATAGAACAGCGGTACTCGCGTGAGGACACCGTTTCTTGTCAGGGGGGGGTGAATATACATAGCCTTTTTGACCCGTGTGACATCCACTAGTACATGGAACGTAGTGATAGCGGGGACGAATGCGAGGAGGACGTATCCGTAGCGAACGAACTCAGGAAGCGAAACATCCCTGAGTCGGTTCTCGAACTCGACCACGTGTTCGAGGCACTGGCACACCCGCGGCGGCGGTACCTGCTGTACACGCTCCAAGAGGACACGAATTGGTCGCTCAGCGAACTCGCCACGAAACTCGCCGGGTGGGAGAACGACGTGCCCGAAGAGAGCGTCGGGCAGGAAGAACAGAGTCGCCTCTACGTCTCGCTCTACCACTCTCACGTCCCGAAACTCGTAGACGACCGGGTTCTTCGATTCGACAGCGACGAGGAGACCATCCGACCGGGACCGAACGCCGAGCAGGTGCTGGCCGTTCTGGAAGGTGCTGGCGCGAGTTTCGATTCCCGTCAAGAGTCGCACGCACGGGGTGAGTACAATGAGTAACGCGCCGGACGGTTCTCCCGAGCGAACGGAGAACGGCGGTACTGGCGAGATCGAACAGCGCTTACTCGCCCAGCATCGCTACGACCCCGAAGAGAAGCACGACCTCACGACGACCATCGTCTTCGCCGTCGCGGAAGCGAGAGGAATTGACCCGACCGAACTCAAGTCGCCACTTCTGTACGACAGCATCGACGCCTCGGCACTCGAAGAATCGCTGTTCGGTCCGCGACGGACCGAACAGCGTCGGCAAGACAGTTCCGTCGAGTTCGACTACGACGACTACCACATCACCGTCCAGAGCGACGGGTGGGTGCTAGTGAGCGAAGCGTAGTAGTTCACGTTTCCCCCTACTCGCGTAGGACCGTCCCCGCCGACACTGCCGATTTCTGTGCCAATATCTGAAATCGACTTTACCAGTCGAATCGAACCTCGAAACGTTCATATGAACACTTGCTCAAACGTTCAGTCATGAGCGAAGCGAACACCAGACTCCGCCGCCTCATCGCGGACGAAGTCGGCGAGTGCTGTGACACCGACGTAGAAGAGCGACTGGACGACCTAAACGAACTAACTGCGGGCGTCCCCGACGACTACGAGTCGGACCTCGGCGCGCTGAAGACGCTCGGCAACGACACCCGCTACAGCATCGTCCGACTGCTCGCGACGGCGGACGAGGAACTCTGCGTCTGTGAGTTTACGCCACTGCTCGACGTGAGCGAAAGCGCAGTCAGTCACGCACTCTCGGACTTGACCGACGCAAGCCTCGTCTCCCGCCGGAAGGACGGCACGTGGCGCTACTACAGCACGACGACACGCGCCGAGAAACTGGTCGCCGCGTTAGACGCGACGCGGGGTGACGACGAATGACCGGAAATACGAAGACGAGAGTCGCGTTCATGTGTGTACAGAACGCCGGAAGAAGCCAGATGTCCACCGCGTTCGCGGAGTGCGAGCGCGAACGACGCGGACTCGAAGACGAAATCGAGATTCTGACCGGCGGGACCCATCCCGCCGACCACGTCCACGACGAAGTGGTCGAAATCATGGCCGAGGAAGGCTTCGACCTCTCGGACCGGACGCCGAAGGAAATCACGACCGAGGAGTTGGAGTCGTGTGACTACGTCGCCACCATGGGCTGTTCGACGCTCGAACTCGACATCTCCGCTGGCGTGGACGTACGCGACTGGGCGCTTGCCGACCCGGACGGACAGGCCCCCGAGCGAGTGCGCGAGATTCGAGACGAAATCGAGGAGCGCGTCGTCGCGCTGTTCGACGAAATCGAGGCCGAGACCTGAATGGCCGTTTCGGAACTGTGGGCAGTGGAGATGCTTCTGGCGGCGTTCGCCGGTGGTGCGTTCGGGGCCGCCGTGGGCGCGCTTCCCTCCTTCACGCTCTGTGGCCTGATGGTCATCGTGGGGGAACTGTACGCGCTAGTCAGAAAGACGACCGAAACGGCACTCCCGGCCATCGACATCACCGGCAACGTCGCGTTCGGCGTCGTTCTCGGACCCCACGTCGCCTTCGGCGGTGGGGCCGCCGCGCTCGCCTACGCAGTCAAGCGGGGCTATCTCGACATCGACTCGGAGTTCCACCCGGCGAAGGACGTGGCTCGCGGCCTCGGGAGTAAGCCAGACGTGTTGGCTGTTGGGGGCCTCTTCGGCATTCTGGGCTACTGGGTCGCCACGCTGTCGGGGACCCTCAGAATTCCGACCGACCCCGTCGCGCTCGGCGTGGTGGTCTCCGCACTCGCCCACCGGGCAGTGTTCGGCTACAGCATCATCGGTGCCGCGCCGGGGAAACTGTTCGACATGACGCCGTTCGAGCGCGGGACGGGCGTCGGGACAGACGGTGGCAAAGTAGAGACGGACGGCGGAGCGAAGACGAACGCCGGACTCCCAGTCGAACCGTGGCTCCCCCACCAGTACCACTGGTCGAACGTCCTCGTTCTCGGTCTCGTGATGGGAATTCTGGGCGGCTACGTCGCTTACCTGACCGCGAGCGCGTTCCTCGCGTTCGGCATCAGCGTCGTCGCGCTAATCTATATCAACGCTGGCACGCCCGAGATTCCCGTCACGCATCACATGACACTCCCCGCGAGTACGGCCGTGCTGGCGATGGTTAATCCACCTTACGGGATGATGAGACCCTCCGCTGTCGCCGCCACGCTCTCGCTCGGCGAAGCAGTCGTACTCGGTGCCGTCTTCGGTGCAGTCGGCGCGCTGTTGGGCGAAGTCAGCCAGCGCGTCTTCTACGCACACGCGGACACCCACCTCGACCCACCCGCGGCGAGCATCGTCCTCACGTCGCTTCTTATCGGCTTGCTGGCGATAGTGGGAGTGTTCCCAACTTCAGCGTGGGTGCCGTTGCCGTAGGAACTCAGACGCCACGAGTTCCGACCCGAAGCGGGTAAACCGCTCGAACCGCTATTCTCCGCCAACGAATCAGTATGGCGCGAAAAGACCACTACTACAACAAGGCCAAGCAGGAGGGCTACCGCTCTCGGGCCGCCTACAAACTCAAACAGTTGGACCGCGAGGAGAACCTCCTCGGCGAGGGCAAGACCGTCGTGGACCTCGGTGCGGCCCCCGGCGGCTGGCTCCAAGTTGCCGCCCAAGAAGTCGGCGAGTCCGGCACCGTCATCGGCGTTGACCTCCAGCGAATCGACCCGCTGGACAACGTCGAGACCGTTCGGGGAGACATGACCGAGGAAGAGACGAAAGACGAAGTGCGAGAAATCGCTGGCGAGGGCGTCGATGTCGTGGTCTCCGACATGGCCCCGAACATGACCGGCGAGTACAACCTCGACCACGCTCGCTCGATTTACCTCGCTCGACAGGCGTTCGAGACGGCCACCGACGTGTTGGACGCTGGCGGTGACTTCGCCGTGAAGGTGTTCGAAGGACAGGACCTTCCGGGCCTCCGCGAAGACATCGAAGACGAGTTCGAGTACGTCCGCACGATGGGGCCGGACGCCTCCCGCGACGAATCCTCGGAACTCTACCTCGTCGCCAAGGGGCGACTCACCTCGCCGCTTCGAGAAGGCGACACCGTCGAAGTCGAAATCGAAGACATCGGTAGCGAAGGCGACGGCGTGGCGAAGGTCGATGGTTACACGCTGTTCGTCTCCGGCGTCGAGCAGGGCGACACCGTCGAAGTGAAAGTGACGGACGTGAAGCCGAACTACGGGTTCGCCGAGCGACTGGACTGAGTAGGACTTCTTTTTATCTCAGAGTCTCGCACCGACGCCGACTAACTTTCGCACGGCTCTGGGAGAGAGTGACACAAGAAAAACGATTTTTCCCGGTGAAGCTGACAGTTCAGCGTGCCGACTCTCCGCAGAGAGATTCAGGCGTCCGAGTTCGACTGATTGCGCGCCTCGTCGAGCCAGTTCGGTTCCGGTACGCTCGTCTCGTTGACGTTCGAAATCGTCATCGTGAGCGAGACGCGGTTGTACGCGCCGTTCGCCTCGGTTCGAACGGTCGCGTCGAACTTGCGGACGACGCCCTGTTCGTCTACGAGCATCGTCGCTTCGTAGTCGGTGAGGTTCGCGCTTTGCGGGTCGCTCACGTTACTGCCGTCCGCTTCGAGGACGACGACCGTCTCGCCGTTGAACTGCGTCGTGCCGTTCGGCGTGAAGTTGGCGTTCTGCGCGAACTGGTCCACGTACATCGACCCCGAGTACGACCCCGTCACGAACTGCTGGCCCTGCGGCGTCCGGTCGTCGGCGCGGTAGACGGTCTGACCGCCCATCGAAAGTCTCGTGTAGCGCTTCTCGGCGGTCTGGTACGACGTGACGTTCCGGCCGCCGCCGGAGACGTTCACTAGCACTTGGTCGCGATTCTGGCCGACTTTCGCGTCCAGCGCGAGCGACTGGTTCCCCATCGACGTGTTCGTCGTCGTGTTCAGTCGGAGTGTGAAGCTACTACCGTTCAGGACGGCGTCGTGGCTCTGGGTGAGTTTCGAGACGTTCGTCCCATTCTCGGAGACGCCGTCTGGGTACGTCATCTCGTTGTCCGTGCCGCCCGTCAGCGCGCCCGAACAGCCCGCGAGGGCGACGAGACAGCCGACGGCGAGCAGTAGGAGGGCATTCTTTCGCATACGTGGAACCGTGAGAGGCGAGCAGGAAAGAGGTATCGGACCCAGCCTCGGATGTCACTCCGCCACGTACGGCGGTGCGACAGTCAGTCTGCGAACTGCGGCGACGCCGCGGCGTGGCCCTGCGAGCGGAGGTAGCCGACGACGGCGTAGACGAACGGCGTGTCGGCGAGTGCGATGAGGAGTTTCAGAATGTACTGGCCGACGATGAGGCCGAGCAGGGCGTTCGTCCCCGTGGGGTCGCCGCCCCGGAGCGCGGGCATCACGGCGAAGCCGACGCTGACGAAAATGAGCGTGTCCAGCAGTTGGCTCGTCGCCGTCGAACCGACGTTTCGCGCCCAGAGGTGGTCGCCGTCGGTCGCTTCTCGAATTCTGTGGAAGACGACCACGTCCCAGTTCTGGCTGACGACGTAGGCCAGCAGACTGGCCACGACGATGTTCGTACTCGCACCGAGGACGTTGCGGAAAGTTGCGGGGTCCACCGAACTGAACGGTGCGGCGGGCGCTGCGATGGTAGACCAGACGAGCGCGAGCAGGACGAAGTTCATCACGAAGCCGACGTTGACTACCTTCCGGGCTTCGTCTGGACCGTACAGTTCGGAGTAGCAGTCGGAGGCGAAAAACGTCACCGCGTAGGCCAGTGCCGCGCCGGGCATGACCAGCGCGTCCTGCGTGAACGGCAGACTGAACGGGATGGTGAACATCAACAGCTTCGATGCGGTCAGTTGGGCCGTGACGAGCGCGGTGACGAACAGCGCGACGAGCGCGATTCGACTGGTCGGGAGTCCTCGCGGGCTTTCCTTGCGAGCGTCCGAGGCCCGTTGGGCCTCGCTAGTCATCTTCGAGTCGTCCGTGCCGCTCGTCTATCTCGTCCAGTACGTCCAACATCTTTCGCACAGAGGCCCGGATGGCCTCGCTACGGTTGACGAACTTGCCGTCCTCGCCGACGTGGCCGTCCAAGTCGTCGAGAAGTTCGTCGGGTACTTCGACGCTTATCTTGCTCATACTGGAGTATTATCTGCGGTTCGTTTAAATCGTTCGACACCACCTTTTTTCTCGTCGGGTGGCTGTGCGCGGCTTCGCCGCGCTTTGCGACCACTCTCTGCTCACGGCCGCAGGCCGTCTGCTCGCGGCTTCGCCGCTCGCACGGTCCGCGGAACGTCGTTCCGCGCTATTCGCATGGTTCGAGGGACGTAGTCCCTCGGCACTGCAAAACGTCGATGAAAAAATGGACGCGGAGAAATCTGGCCGTTGAGCGGCCAGATTTCTCGCGTCTTCTGTGTGCTGGTGCGACTTCCGCACAGCACCAGCAGAACCACACACCGCCCTAACTGATTGCGTTACTCGGCCTACGGCCTGCGTTACTCATCCACCGTCACTTCGCTTCGCTCGTGACAGCCTTCGTTCACTCCGTTCACGAAGACCTCGCACGGAGTTGGCGCGACACGCTCTGCGGTCCGCGCCGTCAGAGCAATCTCTGACGAGCCTTGGTTCGCTCCGCTCACCAAGACGCCGACGGACAAGCCGCGTCCGTCGAGCAATCACGACTGAGTCGTGATGACGCCAGCGTGCGCCGTGGCCGCTAATTCAGTAGTCAGAAAAAACGGAGAACACCTACTCAAACCAACTACCACCTACCGCCGAGCGTAATCACCCACAGGATGCCCAACCCGAGCAGGTACGCCAGCGAGAGCGGGATGGCGAGCAGGAACATCGTGTAGAGGCTGTCGGGCGTGGCGAGTCCGGCGACGGCGAAGACGGCGATGGTGACCTCGCGCCAGCGGTCCTTCATGGCGTCGAACGAGACGATGCCGCCGCGTTCGAACAGCACCATCGACAGCGGAATGTCCGCGAGCAGGCCGATACCCGCCGTCGTGAAGAACACGAGCCAGAAGAAGTTGCTGACCCGGTAGGAGATAATCATCTCCGCCCGCCGAGCGTCGGCGACGAGATAAGAGATAATCTCCGGGGCGACGTACGCGTAGCCGATGGCGCTCCCGGCGACGAGACCGACCGTGAGCGTCCCAGCCCACAGGACGAACACGTTGCGGTTGCCGCTCGCCAGTCCGCGCTCCTTCAGCGCGGGCCACGCGTAGTAGGTGATGAGCGGGAGGACCGCCACCGCACCGAGTAGGGTCGAAATCTTGACCTCGAAGACGAGCGCCTCGACGGGGTGAAGCGTGACGATGTCCAGAACCTGCTGGGACGAACCGGTCTCGGGGCGCACCGCTGCGGGCAGTCGCTGGAGGAAATCCTCCTTGATGTCACCGATACCGCCGGAGTAGAGGAAGTAGAACGTCCCGGCGAGGACGGCCATGAACACCGCGACGATGCGGAACATCTTCGAGGTGAGACTCTCGAAGATGAACCGGATGTCGTAGAACCACCCGCCGATGTCGTCCTCGGTGGTCTCGTCCTCGGTGAAGGCGTCGGCCATGCCCGCGGCCGTACTCTGGACGACGTTGTCCGAGCGGTCGGGTCGCTCGGGTTCCCGCGGGAAGGTGGCCTCTTCGCCACCCTCACCGCCTTCGCCGTCGCCACCCTCACCGTCGTCTCCTGCCGCTTCGCCCTCCGCCTCTTCGTCCTCGTCGGGGTGGAGTTCGTCGTACCGGTCGAGGATTGCTTGGGCCTTCGCGGCGTCGTCGGCCTCCATCGCTTCGCGAGCGTGGCCGACGGCTTCTTCCTCGGTCATGTCGGTGAACGCTTCGGGCGGTGCGGCCCGAACCGCGCCAGCGTCGAGGGTCTCGATGTCGATGTCGGCCGGAGCGCCCGCAGTCGGGGGGGCGGCAGATTCGACCGAAATCTCGTTCAGTGCCTGCGTCAGGTAGTAGAGGAACGCCACGACGAAGGCGACGAACGCGAACCCGCCAGCGACGAGGTTGATGGACTGCGTTCGCGGCATTCCAGTCCACTCCGAGATGGGCAGGAGTTGCCACTTCGCCGGGAGAGAGGTGTTGAAGTACGTGAGACCGAACTCCGCGAAGAACATCCGAACTGCGAGGAAGACGAACGCGGCGGAACCGATGGTTCGAATCCCGTTGTCACGAATCACGCCGAAGAAACTCAGGCGCTCGCTACCGCGCTTCAGCGTGACGACTATCTTCGTCAGATAGAGGCTAAACGCGTACAAGAGGACGAGCGGCGCAGCCCACATGATTTGGGTGAACGGGTCCGGCGGCGACGCGATTGCGCCGAAGGCGAAGATACCGACGACGGCGTATCGCCACTTGTCGCGGAACGTCTCGTACGGGACGATGCCCGTGTACGCGAGACCGCTCATAGCGAGCGGGAGTTCGGCCGCGAGTCCGAACGACAGCGAGAGGAACGCGATGAACTCCGTCCACTTGACGATGGAGTACCTCGGTTCGAGCCCCGCGTTGATGGCGTTTCCGGCGAGGAAGTCGAACATGATGGGGAAGAAGACCCCGTAGCCGTAGAGGATGCCACCGAAGAAGAGCGCGAACCCGAGCAGTCCTATCAAGAAGAGCTTCCACAGCGGAACGCCGTGTTCTGGGTACCACGAGCGTTGGCGGAACGAGTCGCGTGCGTAGTACAGAAGCACTGGAAGCGCGATGATGATGCCGAAGATAGCCCCGATCTTCGCCTGTAAGAGGATGACGTCGAAGGGAGTCACCGCGATGAACTGCACGTCGCCCGCGATTCTTGCGGACATCTGGGACCGGGTGACTTCCTTGAGAAACGGCCAGATAGCGATGCGCAGTGCGTAGAACGACCCCAAGAAACCGAGTAGGAAGACGATGAAAACTTTCCGTAAGTGGTCCTGAGCCGTCGAAAGCATCGCGCCGACAGTTTCACGGCCGCTATTGACGGCGCGAGCGGTGTCCTCGTCGACGATGCTACTTCCTCCAGACATTCCTTAGAAGGGGTAGCCCTGTGGCAGTTATCAATCTTATCGTCCTGCCAAGAGAACAAAGCCTATAACAGCCACGATACCTAGTTCGGGTGAATGGCTGACGAATCGGAGGCGACGGCCAGCAACATCTCGCCTGCCAACGAGACGCCGGAGTCGTTGCGGGACCCCGAGCCAGCGACGCCGGAGGACCCGATTCAGGACGAGGAGATGCCGTTGGCCGACCACATCGAGGAGATGATCAAGCGGCTGGCAGTGGTCGTCGTCGTAGCGGGAGGCATCACCGCGATTGCCCTGCCGTTCTCCGAGGAGATTATCAACTTCCTGTGGTACCAAGTCATCCCGCTCGAACAACTCGGGCAGGAGGCTCGACCGAAAATCTACCACCCGCTCGCGCTCGTGCTGACGAAGCTAAAGGTTGCGAGCCTCGCGGGCGTCATCGTCGCGCTTCCGTTCTTCGTCTATCAGACGTATCTGTTCATGCGTCCGGGACTGTACCCCAACGAGCGTAAATACTACCTCGCGGCGGTCCCGACGAGTCTCGTCCTCGCGTTCATCGGCGTGAGCTTCGCGTACTTCCTCGTCCTTCCGGCGATTTTCACGTACTTCGTCTACTACACGAAAGACGTGGCCATCCTCGCGTTCGGCCTGACGAAGACGTTCAACCTCATCTTGATGCTGATGGGCTACCTCGCCGTCGTCTTCCAGATTCCGCTGTTCATCATGCTCGCCATCATGATGGGACTGACCACCCGTCAGTGGCTCGCGGACAGACGACTCCTGTTCTGGGGCGCGTTCTTGGGCATCTCGTTCCTCTTCACGCCCGACCCGACCGGGATGGCACCCATCATCGTCACGATTACGATGGTCGCCCTGTTCGAGAGTACCCTGTTCCTACTGAAGTGGACGGGTAACTGACCCGACTTTTTCGTCCGTTCCGTCCGTTTCAACGCGAGGTTTCCAAGGCGATAATCGGCGTATAACTAAGGGCGTTCGATGATAAGCAGATAGTAGCGTTCGTGCCTGCTACATAGCTCGCGTGCCAGCAAGCTACAAATCGCAGTTCGCGTGCCAGCAAACTGCCACCCTGGGTGCGAACGCCCATGCCATTTCCTGAGAACTAGTTCGTCAGCGACGGCAACGAGCGTTACGCCACAGTTAGGTGCGCGAGAAGCGAAACGTCGCAGTCGGTGCTGCGAGCGTTACTCTGCGGTCGGGTAGTCGGAGTCGAAGACGTTTTCGACGAGTGGTTCGTCTCCGGCCGGGTCGGACTCGCTCTCTGGACTCACGCTCCCAGTCTGGTAGCCGTGCAGGTCGAGGGTCACGTGGTCGAACCCGAGGTCCGTCAGGTGGTCGCGCGCCGCTTCCACGAAGTCGGGATTGAGTGCCGCGTCAAGTTCTTCGCGAGCGACTTCGATTCGGGCCAACCCGTCGTGGTCTCGGACGCGGAACTGCGAGAAGCCCCACTGGCGGAGCAGGGTTTCGGCTTGCTCGACCCGCGAGAGTTTCGACTCGGTGACTTCCAGACCGGTCGGAATCCGCGAAGAGAGACAGGCCATCGACGGTTTGTCCGCGACCGAGAGGTCACGTGCATCGGCAATCTCCCGAACGTCGTCCTTGTCGATGTCGTGGGCGAGCAGTGGCGAATAGGCGTCTAGTTCCTCGACGGCTTGCAGTCCGGGTCGATGCCCGCTGTCGGCGTCGCTGGCGTTCGTGCCGTCGCAGACGACCGGAATGTCGAGTCGTTCGGCGGCGTCGAACATCTTGCCGAGTCGCATGGTCCGACAGTGGTAACACCGGTCGCCGTCGTTCTCGACGAAGTTCGGGTCGTCGAGTTCGGAGAACTCCACGATTTCGTGGCGGATGCCGATTTCTTCGGCCACTCGCTTGGCGTCGTCCAGTTCCGCTTCCGGAAGCGTCTCGCTCTTCGCGGTGCAGGCGACGGCGTCGTCGCCGAGTGCCTCGTGGGCCAGCGTGGCGACGACACTGGAATCGACGCCACCGGAGAAGGCGACGAGGACGCCGTCACGGTCGGCGAGGTCGTCTCGAACTGACTGCGCTCGCTCCTCGACAGAAACCATACTCGGGGATTGGGTCGGGAGGACAAAAGCGCGTTGGACCACGGCACGCTCACGAGCGGAGCGAACGAGTTCCTCATCCGACTGTCGGAACGGTCCGTCCACGGCCGAGGACAGCCCTGTCCACCGAAAGCGCGCCGGAACCCAGAAAGACCAACGCGAGCGCGACAAGAAACAGTGTCAGCGTGAACTCGTAGCCGCCGTTCGAGACGGCGAAACCCTGCGGGAAGTGAACGAGAATTGTCGCCACCAGCATATCGACCGCAATCAGCGCGGCGGCGTATCTGGTCAGCAACCCTGCGAGGACGAACAGACCACCGACCGTCTCGACCAGTGCGACGCCGACTGCGGCGAGTTCGGGGAGTGGGACGCCCAACCCGCCGAGAAACCCGGCGAAGCCGTCGAGACCGGTCGCAGTCGGCCCGAGACCGAACAGTTTGCCGACACCGTGGACCACGAAGATGACGCCGAGCGCGAGTCGGACGAGCGCGATTCCCCAGTCGGTAGACGTGGACCGAGTTTCTGGCATGACCGTCACAGTACGTCGATTTCGGCGAAAACCCTTGTGGCGGTATTCGGGGTTTCGCGCCAGACTTCGGCGACAAACTCTTTCTCCGACGACGTCGTCAGAGAGTCACCGGGTGAAAGGATGGCAACGAGTTACGACGTCCATCGACCCGAGTACTCCGGAACGACCACCGACGATTGGAGCGCGCCCGACGAACAGGACTTCGACACCGACGACCTGAGCAAAATAGCAGCCCACTTCCTGCTGTCTGCCTCCGGATTCGAGGACCCCGACAAGTACGGTGACTTGAAACTGCCAGTCGTAGACCCCGAGGGAAACCTCAACCTGAACGCGCTCGAAACTGCTCACGGTGGGGCACACAGCGTCGAAGCCGTCGATGGCATCGACGACGAAACCAAGGAGCAGGTCGAAGACATCTGTGAAGACCTCGCCCACTCGGAGTTCGACCACGAGATAGCGTGAGGCGTCTGATTCGTCGGGGGTGAAGTGCAGTCCAATTTCTAACCTAGTTATCTAGTAGTAAATTTAATTAATTCTTAGTTCGTCCGTATCTATGTATGTCGAAGGATAACAAGACCCACGAAAAGACGTTCGACCGCCGGTCGATGCTGAAGACAGTCGGGGCGAGTGCAGCAGCCGGTCTCGCCGCGACAGGGTCAGTGAGCGCGACGGTGCCGACGAGCGAAATGAATCACGTCGAGGCGGCGTACAGCGACTCGGTTCGTGCCCAGTGGGCCGTCGCCGAACACGCGGACACGGTCCTCGCGGAACTCGCAGACCGAGGCTATCTCGACGCCCGCGGGGCCGACGCGTTCGACTTCTCGGCGGTCGGTACCGACGCGAAGGACGCGAGCGTGATGAGTCTCTACAAAGACGAGCGGGCGACGGCAGAGGTGAAAGCGAGCGTCGAAACCGAGACTCACGAAGTCACCGTCGTCGTGCATCCGCAACTCGGCGAGAGCTACGCCTCCGCGAAACCGCTGGCCGACGCCGACCCCATCACCGTCCGCGACGAGGGTGGCGAGGTGACGACGGAGGCCTGCGTCACCGAATCGCGCTGTACGTGCGACCCCTGTGACCTCAACTCCTGCGTCTACCAAGAGCGGACGTGCTGTACGAACTACGGCGACGGAACCGATTGTACGGCCTGGTCGGACGAAGGTTGCTGTGGAGCCTGCTGTAGCTAAGTCGCACGTCCCCGTCCGCGAACGTTTTTTAACGGAGGGGTCAGTACGTAGCGGCGAATGGAGTTGGAGTCGATACCGGGCGTCGGGTCGAAGACGGCGGCGGCGCTCGCGAAACTGGACGACCCCGAGAGCGCGCTCGAAACCGGCGACGTGGCCGAACTCGCCAGCGCCCCCGGAATCACGGAGAGTCGAGCGGCGGCCATCGCTCGCGGCGCTATTCGGGAGCGTCACGACGACCCCGGCGACTTCCTCGCGACCGACCGCGCGAAAGAACTCTACCGGGACGTGCTCGCCTTGCTGGAATCGCGGGCCGTGACGACCTACGGCGAGAAGCGACTCGAAACACTGTACCCGAGCGGCGTCCCCTCGCGCGTCGAAGAAGTGCAGGCGTTCGCCGAGCGCGCGATGGAGCGCGACCCAGACGAGGCAGTACTCGACGCGCTGACCGACGTCGAACCGCTCTCGGAGCCTGGCGACCTCACAGTTCGAGACCGCTGTCTGGCGACGACGGACGCAGAGCGTTACACAGAGGCCCAACAGACGATACCGGAGTTGAGCGTCGAAGTCGTCGAAGACGCCCGCGACTTGGCGGACCTCGCACGTGGCTATTCGACGGTCGTCGCGCTGGACGAGGAGTTCGCGGGCGTCACCGTGGACGGAGACGTGCGCGTCGAACCCGACGCGTTGGAGCGACCCGCCGAAATTGTCCCCGAGCGCGTGCTGGGGTTCTACGCGGCGAACCGCGAGAGTCTGCGCGCCGCGGCCGCAGTGCATCGTGCGGCCGGAATCGACCCACCGCTCGACTTAGACGCGCTCGAAACGGCCGTGGAGCGGGTCGATTCGGACGGCACCGTCGTCGGCGACGAGGAACTGGACAGACTCACTCGCGCCGTGGACGACTTAGACGCCGCAGTCTCGACGGCCGAAAGCGTCGCCAACGACAAGCTACGTGACGCCATCGAAGAACAGGACGTGACCATCGAAGGGTCGGACCTGCTGTCGCTGGTCGAACAGGGCGCGGGCGTCGATTCACTGCTCTCCAGAGAGTTGAGCGACCAGTACGCCGCGGCAATCGCAGCGGCCCGCGACCACCTCGTCGAGTCACTGAACCTCGACTCCGGAGAGGCAGAAGTCGCGCGGCGCGCGTTCCCCGAAGAACCAACGTTCCCGGTCGAACACGACGAGGAAGCCATCTCGCGGCTTCGCGACGATTTGAACGCCGCCAAGGACCGCCGCGCGGCGAGTCGCAAGCGCGAGTTGGCCGCAAATCTCGCGGACCGGCGCGAGGACGCCGAGGAGTTAGTTCGGACGGCACTCGAACTGGACGTGAAGCTGGCTATCTCTCGCTTTGCTCGGGACTTCGACTGTGTCCTACCGGAGTTCGGTGACCCGGAGAGCGGGTTCGAGATTGTGGCGGGTCGCTCGCCACTGCTCGACGTGGACTTCGAAGACGTGGACCCGGTCGATTACGGCGTCTCGGACGTTGCACTGCTCTCGGGGGTCAACAGTGGTGGCAAGACCTCGACGCTCGATTTGGTCGCGCTCGTCGCGATTCTGGCGCACATGGGGCTTCCCGTGCCTGCCGAGAAGGTGCGCATCGAGCAGTTCGGCGAATTGCACTACCACGCCAAAACGCAGGGAACCCTCGACGCGGGCGCGTTCGAGAGTACGCTCAGAGAGTTCTCCTCGCTCGCGGACGGGAGCGCAGACCGATTGGTGCTGGTGGACGAGTTGGAGAGCATCACCGAACCAGGCGCGAGCGCCAAGATTATCGCCGGGATATTGGAGGAGCTTCGTGGCCGGGAAGTGACCGGCGTGTTCGTCTCGCACCTCGCCGCCGAGATTCGCGACGTAGCCGACTACGAAGTCGCCGTGGACGGCATCGAAGCCGAGGGACTAGTCGATGGCGAACTGGTCGTCAACCGCTCGCCGGTGAAGGACCACCTCGCGCGCTCGACGCCGGAACTCATCGTGGAGAAACTGTCGGAAGAGGGCGACACCGAGTTCTACGGGCGACTGCTGGAGAAGTTCTGAGACCAGTTTGCTGGTAGTTCGACGAACCCGCTCGTGGCCGGTGGAGTTTTGCCGTTGGCTGGCGTCCAGAGTATTCGCCCTAACGGGGGAGAAAATCATGGCACACCAATTCGAATGCACACAACAAGACTGTGAGTTCATGGTCCGAGCGAACGACGAGAACGAAGTCGTAGACATGGTCCGGGAACACGCACAGAACAAACACGGGATGTCGATGGACCGCGGCGACATCCAGAATGCGATGCAGCAGGCCTGAAAGCGGCCCAATTCGGGACTAGTCGCTCCGACAGACATTTTTCGACGGCGAAAGGTTAAGTAGTTGCGCGAGCGTGGTGAAAGTGATGGCAGACGACCCCGAAGAGGGGATGCTTTCGTGGGACGAGTCCGTGTTCCGTGACGAACACGTCTTCGAGATAGACTACGTCCCCGAGTCGTTCGCCCACAGGGAGAGCCAACTGCAGAGCCTCAAGTACGCACTGCGACCTGCTGCGCGCGGTTCCCGGCCGCTGAACGTCATCTCGCGTGGCCCACCGGGCACAGGGAAGACGACGGCCGTCCAGAAACTGTTCAGCGAACTGTCCGCCCAGACGGACGTTCGGACGGTACGCATCAACTGTCAGGTCGATTCGACGCGCTACTCCGTCTTCTCCCGCATCTTCGAAGGAATATTCGAGTACGAACCGCCCTCGTCGGGCATCTCGTTCAAGAAACTCTTCCGCCAAATTACCGAGAAACTGGTCGAAGAGGACGAAGTCCTCGTCGTCGCGTTAGACGACGTGAACTACCTCTTCTACGAGAGCGAGGCGTCGGACACGCTCTACTCGCTGCTGCGCGCTCACGAGGCCCACAGCGGCGCGAAGATAGGCGTCATCGTCGTCTCCTCGGACATGAACTTGGACGTCATCGAGGAGTTGGACGGCCGCGTCCAAAGCGTCTTCCGCCCCGAGGAAGTGTACTTCCCGGTGTACGACAGCACGGAAATCGTAGACATCCTGCGCAAGCGCGTCGAGCGCGGCTTCCACGAGGGCGTGGTCGATTCGCAGGTCCTCGACAGGGTCGCGGAGCTAACTGCCGAGAGCGGCGACCTGCGCGTCGGTATCGACCTGCTCAGGCGTGCCGGACTGAACGCCGAGATGCGCGCGAGTCGCTCGGTCGAAATCGAGGACGTAGAGGAGGCCTACGAGAAGTCCAAGTACGTCCACCTGAGCCACAGTCTGCGGGCACTCAGCGAGAGCGAAATCGACCTCTTGCGCGTCATCGCCGAACACGACGGCCAGCGCGCAGGCGACGTGTACGACGCCTTCCACGAGCAGACGGGGCTGGGCTACACGCGTTACTCCGAAATCATCAACAAACTCGACCAACTCGGCATCATCGACGCGACGTACACGAACGTCGAGGGTCGCGGGCGCTCGCGGCAACTCTCCCTTCGCTACGAACCCGAGGCCGTGCTGAACCGACTCGACGGGAACTAGTTTTTCTCGCTCCTGCTTTCCACCGCTATTCCTCGTTGCTTCGCTCTTCGCCGTGGTCTCGACAGAGTATGTCACCCGTCTCGGTGTGGAAGAAGAAGGCATCGCCCGGCGCGATGTGCGTGCCGTCTTCGCCACAGCCATCGGCGTGGTTCAGGAAGTATTTGCCCTCCTCGCGGCCAGTTTCGAGTCGCCCTGCCTGCACCGCGAACCGGACGAGTCCCTCCCCGATTTGCGTTCGTTCCGTCGAGTCGGCGGTTTCGAAGTGGATGAGCGGCATCGTGAATCGGCGGTGGTACGACGAGTGTTCTGATAAAGCGGTCGGCCCACATTTCTATACATCCGCGCGGCGTGGCGACTCCGGGGAATGGGAGAAGAGAGCAATGCCAGCGAGTAAAGACAAGACCGCGACACACGAGGAGTTCGACGGCGAACGACTGCCGCCCGGCCAGCGCCAGACACAGCAGTTCCCGGTCCTCTCGAAGAGCGGGACACCGGGGTGGGACATGGAGTCGTGGCGGTTTACGGTCACGGGGGCCGTCGAAGACGAACTCGACCTCTCGTGGCAGGAGTTCTGTGACCTGCCGAGCGAGACCCAGAAACAGGACTTCCACTGTGTTACGGGGTGGAGTCGCTTCGACAACGAATTTACCGGCGTGACGTTCCCGACGATTGCCGAGGAGGCGGATGTGGAGGACGAGGCAGTTCACGTCCTGTTCGGGTCGCTCGACGGCTACACGACGAATCTCCCGCTGGAGGAGTGCATGCGCGAGGAAGTGCTGTTCGTCCGGGAACTCGACGGGCAACCGCTTCCCTCTGAACACGGCGGGCCGCTTCGGGTCGTCACGCCCCACAAGTACGCCTACAAGGGCGCGAAGTGGGTGACGAGCGTGGAATTTCTGACGGAGCCGAAGCGAGGCTACTGGGAGAAGCGTGGCTACTCGAACACGGCGAATCCGTGGCAAGAAGAGCGGTACAGTTCGTGGTAGACTCCACTATTCGTACCGCAGCGCGTCGATAGGGTCGGTCCGCGATGCGTTCCACGCCGGATAGAGGCCTGCAACGACGCCCACTAAGACCCCGACTGCCACCGCGATGGCGAACCAGTCGTAAGGTAACACGAGCGAGAGTCCGATGTACTCGCCCGCCGCGTAGGCTCCGAGGACGCCCACCGGAATGCCGACGACTGCGCCGACGACGCCGAGCATGACCGCCTCGAAGAGGAACAGTTGGAGCACGTCGCGGCGCTGTGCGCCGACGGCTTTCATGATGCCGATCTCCTTCGTGCGCTCGGTGACGGAGACGAGCATGATGTTCGCGATGCCGATTGACCCCACAATCAAGGAGATGACCGCGATACCGGTGATGAAGTTCGTGAGCGTGCTAATCAGCTCTTCGAGTTGGTTCACGAGGTCTTGGTCGGTCGAGACCGAGAACGCATAATTGTCGGGCGCGAGTTGCGCGGCGTCGGAGCGATTGGTGAGATAATTCCGGACGCCCTCCTTGGTCTCCGAGACGGACTCGAAGCTATCTGCGACGACCGTTATCGTCGGGTAGACGCGCACGCTCTCGCCCGTGGTCGGACTTTCGATGGTCGTCCGGTAGAACGGGTCGGTCGGAGTGAACACGAGCGGTTGTGAGCCGAATCCTTCGAAAGCACTGCCCGCCGCCGAGGAGTTGAGCAGGCCGACGACCTCCGCCTCGACTGAGTCCCCAGAAGCCAACCTGAGCGTGACGTTCTCCCCCACGACGACCTGCGAATCGAACAGCTTCGCGGCCTGCTCGTTCAGCACGACTTCGCGCTGGCCCTGCTGAAAGGGACGCCCAGCCACGAAATCCTGCGTGTCGAAGTAGGAGGGTGAGGTGGCTATCACCTGTCGCTGTGCGACCGTCTCGCCGCCCGCAGAGAGGCCTGCGGTGGGTACCACCCCCCGCGGGACGACGGACTCGACGGTCGAGATGTTCTGGAGTTCCTGGAGGTCGCGTTCGGTGAAAACTGGCTGTGCGCCCGCTCCGGGTGCGCCGCCGCCCTCGCCCTCCGGACTGGCCCACGCGTAGACGTTCGGCGTACGGTCGGCCCCGACCTGCCCGAGTACGTCCGCGCGCAGACTCGTGCCGAGCGTGACGAAGGTGATGACCGCCGCGACGCCGATGATGACCCCGAGCGTCGTCAGCGCTGAGCGAAGCTTGTGGCTCCGAATCGCGCGCCAACTCAGTCGCAGGCTCTCGACGGCGTCCATTCAGTCCAGTTCCGCTTCGACTCGTCGGGGCGACTCTATCTCCTCGACACGTTCTAAGGTACCGTCGAGGACGTGGACGACTCGCTCCGCGTGTTCCGCGATTGGCCGCTCGTGGGTAACCATCAGGATGGTGTTGCCCTCGTCGTGGAGTCGCTGGAACAGCCCCATGATTTGCTTGCCAGTCTCTTGGTCGAGATTACCAGTCGGTTCGTCGGCGAGGATGATGGCGGGGTCGGCCGCCAGCGCGCGAGCGATGGCGACGCGCTGGCGCTGACCACCCGAGAGTTCGTTGGGGCGGTGGTCGGCACGGTCACCGAGGCCGACGTCTTCGAGGAGTTCTCTGGCGCGCTCACGGCGCTCGGAGCGCGAGACGCCCTGAAAGACGAGTGGGAGCGCGACGTTCTCGGCCGCGGTGAGTTTCGGCATGAGGTTGAACGTCTGGAAGACGAAGCCGATTTCCTCGCCGCGGACGCGGGTGCGGTCTCGGTCGGACATCGCCGACACTTCTCGGCCGTTGACCCAAACTGAACCTTCTGTGGGCGTGTCGAGACAGCCGATGAGGTTGAGCAGCGTCGATTTCCCGGAGCCACTCGGACCCATGACGGCCGTGTACGAGCCATTCGGAATCCAGAGAGTGACGCCGTCGAGCGCGTGGACTTCCTCGCCACCGAGGACGTATGTCTTCCGAACTTCGCGGAGCGCCACCGCTTGTCCGGAGTCGCCAGCGGGGTCCGAGAAGTCAGCGTCGGCCGAGGAGTCCGAGTGGCTTGCAGCCATGTCGAACTCAGTACGCGCGACAGTACCAAAACGCTGGTGCCTGTTCTGGCCGGAAACGAGGGCTTGTTCGTGGTGTAAGCAAGTCCTGTGTGCGATCGTCTCTTCCAAGTGAGCAGCGTGAGAGAACGGGCGAGAAGAGATAATCGAGGGAATCGGCGACGGCAACTTGACGAAGAACATCGAGAAGCAAAATAGCTACTCCCGAAACCAATGAGACCGCACAGCACCGCAACCGCTCCGCAACAGCCACACGCCTCCCCAGCCGATTGTGGTCCTCAATTCTGGAAAACGCGGCGTGCCGCGTTTTCCGAGTTGCGGTCCTCATCCACCGAAAGACTCGCGTCCACTCGTCTTTCGAGCCTGCACTCACTTCGTTCGCGCAGACCTCGCACGGAATGGCTCGACGGTCGCGCGCTTCGCGCGAACGCCACGCCGCGCGCGCCGTTCCGGTAGTGAAAATACACGAGACGTATGGTTTCCGGACGCTCGAAATTCGCCCACACTTTTGGGGACGCGCGACCCACCAGCGAGTATGAAATCGACCGGTGGAAGCGACGCGGCGAAGCGCGCGGCGGGCGAGAGCGCGGCCGAAGCAGTCGAAGACGGCATGGTCGTCGGCCTCGGCACCGGAAGCACCGCGGCCCACGCGATTCGGGCAATCGGCCGGATGGTCGATTCGGGCCTTGACGTGCGCGGTGTCCCGACCTCCTTCCAGTCGCGCGAACTCGCCAAGGAGGCGGCCATCCCGCTGGTCGGCTTGGACGAAGTAGACGGCGTGGACCTCGCTATCGACGGCGCAGACCAGTTCTCTGGCCCGCACCTCGTCAAGGGCGGCGGCGCGGCCCACGCGAGGGAGAAAATCGTAGACGCGGCCGCAGACCGCTTGCTCGTCGTCGCAGACCCGAGCAAGGCCGCCAAGCGGCTGGACCACCCTGTTCCGGTCGAAGTGCTTCCCGACGCGCGGACGACGGTTTCAGCCGACGTGCGCGCACTGGGCGGCGACCCACAGCTCCGGGCGGCCGAGTGCAAGGACGGACCGGTCGTGACCGACAACGGAAACCTGGTCCTCGACGCCTCGTTCGGGCCGATTTCCGAGCCAGCGAACCTCGCAGACGACCTCTCGGCGATTCCCGGCGCGGTCGAACACGGTCTGTTCGTCGGACTCGCCGACGAGATACACGTCGGAAGCGAGGACGGCGTGGAAGTCACCGAGTTCTAACGAGGTCTGTTTTCGCGGTACGACGATGTCGTCGCGGCACGAGCGATGCTGGCGCTACAGACGGCTCTGGGCACGTAGCGCTCGAAAAAATTGAAACGGTACTCGTCCAGTCTACAGGTCGCGCGGCTGGACGGTCTTCCGGTCGTTGGCCTCGGCTCGTCGGGCAGCGTCGTCGAGGAGGTCCTCGACTCGCTCGTCGAGCGCGTCGTAGAAGTCGGAGGCCACGTTCTTGTCGTCCAGTGCGTCCTTGACAGCGGCTTTGACGATGAGGTCTGCCATACGCCCTGTTCTTTCCCGGCCCTCCTAATAAAGCTTCCCAAATTATCGGGTGAACGGCGGCATGTCGCGTGGTAACCGGTTATCTCTACACTGGGCCAAAAATTATAAGTACTAGTGAATCGTGTGCGGCCGCAGGTTAGGTCGGAGGATACGAGTACACAGACCACCCAGAGAGGGGTATGCGCGAGATATTGGAGGCTGTCGCCGCGGGCGAACTGAGCGTCGCGGAGGCCGAGAGCGAACTCGCAGGCTACGCGACGAGCGAGGCCGGGCGATTCGACGCGGCGCGCGAGACGCGCCGTGGCGTGCCTGAAGCGATTCTGAGCGACGGCAAGACGCCCAACGAAGTCGCAACGCTGGCGACCACTGCCGTCGAGACCACCGGCCGCGCAATCGTGACGCGAACCGACGCAGACCAGCGGCGCGCGCTCCGTGACGAACTGGCCGAGGAGTTTCCCGACGCCGAAGTGACGACCCACGAACGGTCGAACGTCGTCGTCGCTCACGCGGCGGACTTCGAGGCACCCACGGTCGATGCGACGGTCGGCGTCGTCACGGCGGGCACGAGCGACGCCGTTCCTGCTGGCGAAGCGGCGGTCGTCGCCGAGGAGATGGGTGCGAGCGTCAAGCGCGTCTCCGACGTAGGCGTCGCCGCGTTGACGCGCATCGTAGACCAACTGGACCGACTTCGTGAGGCTGACGCCCTAATCGTCGCCGCCGGGCGAGAGGGCGCGTTACCGACCGTCGTAGCCGGGTTGGTGGATTCGCCCGTCATCGGACTGCCTGTCTCGACTGGCTACGGACACGGCGGAGAAGGCGAGGCCGCGCTCTCGGGGATGCTCCAGTCCTGTACGGTGCTGTCGTCCGTGAACGTCGATGCCGGGTTCGTCGCAGGCGCACAGGCCGGTCTCATCGCTCGCACGGTCGGTGCTCGGACAGCTGATTCGCCGAGTTCGAGCGAGACAGAATAAGGCGATACTCGCGGACAATGGCTCGTTACTGCCACCGAATTTATCTTTCTGACCAGTAGTCAGAGGGTAATTGCGGAAGAGTCTCTGGATGTTCGCCAAATTTGGGTCAAAGTTGGAAAAGCGTTTTTGGTGTCTCGGAACAAAGTTTTGGTCACTGGCAGGCCCTCCTGCCAGACCAGAACATGCCAACGTGTGACCACTGCGGCGCGCACGTCTCCGAGCGATTCGTTCGAGTATTCGCCGACGAGCAGGGCCGGGTTCGAGCCTGCGTCTCCTGCTCGGCGAACGCCGGGATTGCAGAAGTCGCGCGCCAGCGCGCCGAGAAGGCCAACGCATAGCCCGTCGAAGATGGGCGGGAACCGAAACACTAAGAACCACCACGCGAAGCCTGTCAGGCGTGCCGGTCCACTTCGTGTACGTGCTCGAATGTAGCGACGGAACCTTTTATACTGGCTACACCACCGACGTAGAGCGCCGCGTGCGAGAACACGACGACGGCGAGGGTGCAAAGTACACGCGCGGTCGGACGCCCGTCGAACTGATTCACACCGAGGAGTTCGACTCGAAGTCGGCGGCGATGTCCCGCGAGTACGAACTCAAGCAGTTGTCGCGGCGGCAGAAAGAGCAGTTGATTTTCGAGGAGTCGGAGCCGTGATTAGTCGTCGGCTGCGCTCTCCGCGCTATCGGCCTCGGTGTTCTCCGTCGTCACGTCCGGCGTGATGAAGGCGTATTCGACTGCTTGCTCGCCAAGTTTACGGACGCGCTCTTCGAGGTCTTCTTCCAGGAACTCGCCGTCTTCGATGCGATTGCGGGCGTTCCGGATGCCGACTTGGTGGGGGAGGACCCACGCGTGGACTCCGCGAGCAGTCACGCGCATGTGGTCGAGCGTGCTTGCGAACGACCCGCCGCCAGCGACCGTCAGCAGGCCGACAGTTGTGTCTTCGTACTCGTCGAAGCCACAGTAGTCGTGGACGTTGCGGAACGCAGAGGAGTACGAGCCGTGGTAGACGGGACTGCCCCAGATGACCGAGTCGGCCTCTCGAATCTCGCGCTTGAGTTCGGTCGCGGCCTCGGGTTCGTTCTCGTCGGGGTCGAAGATGGGGAGGTCGTACTCGCGGACGTCGAGGAGCTTCGTCTCGGCACCCTTCTCTTCGGCGGCGTCAAGGACGTGTTTCAGTGCGGCACGGGTGTAACTGCCGTCGCGCATGCTTCCAGAGAGTGCGACGACTTTGGGGGTTGTGTTCATCTTAGCTGTTGCTAGGGTCTAGAGGGGAAAAACACTTTGCGGAAGCCGATTTTTGTAACGTTTTCGCTACGTAAGGCAAGAACGACCGAACGAAGCGAGGGAATCTTGCATCCGGCGCACGCTGGTCGCGGCGTTTAGGCCGCGAGCGTGTGGCCCGTACGGTGCGGTCGCGGAACTGTGCTGTGCGGTCGCTGAGCGGTCTCGCGGGGCTGTGCGGCAGTCGCACCAGCAAGCCGCAGACGTGAGAAATCCGTGCGCTCCGCGCTCGGATTTCGAGCGTCCGTTTTTTGATCTCTTGCTGAGCGAAGCGAAGCAAGGCTCGAAAGAGCAAGCTCTTTCGGTGCACATTTTTTCGAGGAGCGGTACGCGGGAGCCATCGGCTCCCAGCGCACCCGACGCGAAAAAAGGTGGTCGCGTGGGCCGGTAGGTTTTTTCGCACTGGCTGGTGAGAATTCCCGTATGGAGACGCCGATTTCGTTCGGGACCGACGGTTGGCGCGCGACGTTAGACGAGTTCACTGCCCCCCGCGTACGCATGGTCGGCCAAGCGGTCGCCGACTACCTCCGGGAGGTCGAAGACCGAGAGTCGGGGACCGTCGCCGTCGGCTACGACGCCCGCGACACCTCCCGCGGATTCGCCGAGGAGTTGTGTCGAGTGCTGGCGGCCAACGGCTTCGACGCGTTGATTCCGCCGCGAGACTGTCCGACGCCGCTCGCCGTGTGGACCATCGCCGACCGCGACCTCGCTGGCGCGCTGGTCGTCTCGGCGAGTCACAACCCGCCGAACTACAACGGCGTGAAGTTCTTCCCCCACGACGCCGCGCCCGCGCTCCCTGAGGTCACCGACGAAATCATGGCCCGCATCGCGGAACCGGACCCGCTTCCGGAGTCTGAGCACGGGAGCGTCCGAGAAGAGGACTTCCTCGAACCGTACGCCGAACACGTCTTCGACCTCGTGGACGCCGACCTCTCGGACCTCACGGTCGTCTACGACGCGATTCACGGCTCCGGTCGCGGCTTCACCGACGAACTGTTAGAGCGAGCAGGTGCGACGGTTCATCGACGCCGCTGCGAACAGGACGCCGAGTTCGGTGGGACGAACCCCGAACCGAGCGCCGAGAATTTGCAGGGTCTCGTGGAGGAAATCCGCGAGCGTGACGCCGACCTCGGTATCGCCAACGACGGCGACTCCGACCGCATCGCGGTCGTCACGCCAGAGAGGGGCTTCTTGGACGAGAACCTCTTCTTCGCGGCGGTGTACGACCACCTCTTGGAGACCCAATCTGGTCCGGCCGTCAGGACCGTCTCGACCACCTTCCTCATCGACCGCGTGGCCGAAGCCCACGGCGAAGACGTGTACGAGACCGCAGTCGGCTACAAGTGGGTCGCCCAAGCGATGGGCGAACACGACGCGCTCATCGGCGGCGAGGAGTCCGGCGGCTTCTCGATTCGCGGCCACAACCGCGAGAAAGACGGCGTGTTGATGGCGCTCGTCGCGGCCGCGGCCGAGAGCGAGGAGTCGTTCGACGAGCGCGTCGATAGGTTGCTAGACGAACACGGCGAGATTCATCAAAGCAAGGTGAGTGTCGATTGTGCGGACGACGAGAAGTCGCGCGTTCTCACGGACTTGGAAGCCAACCTCCCCGACGAAGTCGCGGGCGAACACGTCGAGAACGTCAACACGACGGACGGGTTCAAGATTTTGCTGGAAGATGGGTCGTGGTTGCTGGTTCGCCCGAGCGGCACGGAGCCGAAGATGCGCGTCTACGCCGAGGCGGGAAGCGAGGAGCGCGTCGAGGAGTTGTTGAGTGCGGGTCGTGAGTTGGTCGAACCGTTGGTGTGAGATTCAGTCCCGTCGCCCAATCACTCCTTACTGCCGAACGTCAGCACGTCCCGCGGATTCGCGTAGTACACCCACGCGAGACCGAGACCGAATAGCGCGACCAGCAGCACGAGAAGGTCTTCGAGACCGAACGTGAGTCCATCTGCGAGCGCTACGTAACCCAACGCGAGCGCGAACGTCACCCAGACGATGGCGAGGCGGCGGCGTTTCGTCTCGTTCATAGCGGTCGTTGGTCCATCACCGAGTTGAATCTTCGTACTCCCATTCACGATACTTCCACGCGAGTGTCTGACAAGCTCCCGACAGCATTTTTGCCGGGGCGGAACTCATCCGACTCGTGCCAGACGACTCGAACAACTCTGAGCAATCGAACGATTCGAAACCACGAACGCAGGTGTTCAACGGCGTCGCCGTCCCGACGGTCGAACCCGAGGAAGGAATCGACTACTTTCCGGAGTACGAGGACGGGACGAGTTCGGCACTCCGCCGTCGAGTTCGACCCGGCGACGACGTGGTGGTCGTCGGTGGCGGGCGAGGTATCACGACCGTCTCGGCGGCGCGTGCGACGGGACCCGAGGGCAGCGTGACGACGTACGAGGCGAACGCCGAGATGCTCCAGACGCTCCAGCGGACAATTCTCGCCAACCGAGTGACGGACCGGGTGACGCTGGAACACGCCGCAGTCGGGCCCGTACAGGAGGGGTCGAAGGAGACGTTCGGACCACCGGACGGGGACCGGCGCGACCCGAGCGCGATTCCGGACTGTGACGTACTGGAACTGGACTGCGAGGGAAGCGAAGTCGAGGTTCTGCAGAACCTCGAAGCCCGCCCTCGGGTCGTCGTGGTCGAGACCCACGAGCCAATCGGGGTCCCGTCTGCGGACTCCGAGGCCGCACTCGAAGCGATGGGGTATCGCATCGAGAACTGCGTGGACGCCGGAGCGAACGACGAGTTGGAAGTCCTGACCGCCGTTCGAGCGGAGTAGTCAGTCGAGGACGCCCCAGAATCGGTCTCGTTCTTCTCGTTCGCCGCTCTCTTCCTGCTCTCCTCGCTCTCCGTCTGCACCTTCGACCGGCGAAACGTCGAATCCGAGCGCCTCGTAGAACGGTCGTACGTCCGCGTCGAACTCAGCGGTGAGTTGGCCTTCGCGCTCGGCCGCTCGCCCGACGAGCGCGGTGCCGACGCCCTGCGCGCGGCGAGCGCGGCGGACGGCCACGGCGTCGATGTAGGCGGCGTCTTCGCCGGATTTGGGAACGAGTACGAGCGCGCCGAGAATCGACTCGCCTTCCTCGGCGACCAGCACGTCTCCCGAGTCGATACACTCGGACAGGTCCTCGCGCACCTCCAGCATCGCGGCGTCGAGGACGCGGCGAACGTCGAGCGCGTCGTCGTCGGTTGCTTCGCGGACCTGCATTCTTTTGTTCGGTTTCAGAGTCCGCGGTCGTCGCCGAGCAGGGTGTCGAGGCGTTGGAGTACCTCGTCTACTGTCGGCCTGTCGTCCGGTTTCTCGCCGCGGTGGATGCTCCACAGTTGGAGGCCGTCTCGGGCGTCGAGGATGGCGACTTCGGGGAGTCTTCCGAGAAGGTCGTGGAGACTACCGAGTTTGCCCCAGCGCGTCGGTTGCCCGTACTGCTCGGCGACCGCTTTGTCTTCGTCGGCGACCAGCGGAAACGGGAGGTGAAGCTTCTTCTGCCACTTGTTGGCGCGTTTCTCGGATTCAGGAAGCACCGAGACGACGACTGTGTCTCGGTCACGGAACTCGCCGTAGCGGTCGGCGAGAGTTTGGGCCTGCTCTTTGCAGTCGCCGCTGCGGTAGTCGCGCTGGAAGAACAGCACGACTGCGTCGTGGTCGGTAGCGAATTCCGAGAGTCGGAGCGGGTCGGGACCAGTGCCCGCGTTCGGCAGTTCGAAGTCGGTCTCCGTGACGCCGAGTTCCCAACCGCCAGTCGTTCCGCGCCCACCGCTTCTGCCACTCACACCGCTCCCCCCTTGATGAGTCGCAGGACTTTCACGTGGTCGGTCTCGACCGGTTGGTCTTCGGGGACTGGGCGACCATCGACCATGACGGACACCTCGTGGGGACTGAGGTCCACTTCCCGAAGGAGGTCCGCGTAGGTCGCGTCTTCGACTTCGAGGTCGTAGCTCTCCTCGCCGACGACCTCGACGGTGACGTGCATGGTGCGAAAATTTGCCCGCGCGGGCCGTAAGCGTGTCGTTGGCTGGTAGCGCTATCGCGCCGTGTCAGTGCTACTCGCTGGCGTCGCGGTGGTCCCGCGACGAGAGGCGCGTCGTCCCCGATACCGGTCACGGAGGTTCAGCGCCAATGCGCCGAACCCGAGCAGGAGGACGACGAACTGGACCAATCCGCCGAGTATCGGAATCTGGGTGAGGACCGCGACGAGGAAGACGCCGCCGACGAGCGCGAGCCATCGATTGTCGGTGTCGGCCAGCGAGAGCAACCACGTGCCGACGGAGTACGCGCCGTAGATGCCCGCGAGCCAGAGCAGGAGGAAGTAAACTAAGATGCCGGTCAGCGACAGCGGGATACCGATGACAGTGAGCGCGATAAGGAAGAGGGCGATAGGGATGGCGACGAACAGCAGTAGGCCGACGCCCGCCGAGCGCAGTGGGTCGTCGCTGGCCTTTCCGGCGACCTCCCGGGAGAACGTCGGGAAGATTAGCAACAGCACCGCGCCGAGAAGGAGGTTGACCAGCAGGCCGTAGACGAAGCCGAACCAGCCGGGCAAGACCGGCGCCTGCGGGCCGATGGTGAGGTCGTCGCTCTGGCTGACCTGCCCTCCGATGCTCGCTCCCTCTGCTTGGGTCAGTTCGCCGTCGTAGGTGAGGTCGCCGTCGATGGTCGCGGTGGGTCCAACGGTGATGGTTCCGGCACCGATTGTGGCGTCACCGCCGACTTGCCCGTCGACGATGACGTTGCCCGCCGCGGTTTCCAGCGCACCGCCGATGCGGCCGTCGTCGGCCAGCACGACGTTCCCGCCGAAGGCGCCCACGTCGCCGTTCACCGTGCCGTTGATTCGGACGTTGCCGGAGAAGGCTTCGAGGTTGCCGTTCACTTGGCCGTCGATGAAGACGTTGCCGGTGAACGCGCTCACGTCGCCTTCGACCGTTCCGCGGACGATAAGCGTCCCGCCGAACGCGGTGAGGTCCTCGGTTATCGTCTCGCCCTCTTCGACGACTATCGTGCCCCCCGAACGTTGCTCGGCCGCGACCGGTGCTGGAATCGCCGCGAGCGACACGAACGCCGCGAGTAGTACTGCGAAAACTGCGGTTCGAGTGCGCCGTCTCATAGGCGCGGTCACGACAACGTAGCGGATAGTAATTGAGTCGTTGCTCGTCTCGGACGGGGTTAAGCGCGACCTGCGACCGACCGACGAGGGCGAGGGAGGCGGTTCTCGCAGAAGTTAAGAGCGGCTAGTCCCTCGTGGACATCATGAGCGAGGCCGACAACGTCTCCGAAGAGGAGACGGCCGGACGCGGGGAAATCTGGATCGAGAAGTACCGACCGCAGGAACTAGACGACGTGGTCGGCCACGAGGACATCGTCAGTCGCCTCGCGCGCTACGTCGAGCGCAACGACCTGCCCAACCTGCTCTTTTCGGGGCCAGCGGGCGTGGGGAAGACGACCTGTGCGGTGGCAATCGCCAAGGAACTGTACGGCGACGACTGGGAGACGAACTTCCTCGAACTGAACGCCTCCGACCAGCGCGGCATCGACGTGGTTCGGGACCGCATCAAGAACTTCGCGCGGTCGAGTTTCGGCGGTCACGACTACCGAATCATCTTCTTGGACGAGGCCGACTCTCTCACGTCGGACGCACAGTCTGCGCTCCGCCGGACGATGGAGCAGTTCTCGAACAACACGCGGTTCATCCTCTCGTGTAACTACTCCAGTAAAATCATCGACCCGATTCAGTCGCGGTGTGCGACGTTCCGCTTCCGACCTATCGAGAGCGAAGCAGTTGCCACGCAGATTCAGAAGATCGCCGAAGCGGAGGACATCGAAACGACGGAAGACGGCATCGACGCGCTCGTCTACGCCGCCGACGGCGACATGCGCAAGGCCATCAACGCTCTGCAAGCCGCCGCGGTGATGGACGAGGTTGTAGACGAGGAAGCAGTCTACACCATCACGGCCACTGCTCGGCCAGAGGACATCGAGGAGATGGTCGGCCACGCAATCGACGGCGATTTCAGCAAGGCCCGCTCGATTCTGGACGACCTGTTGACCGACAAGGGGATGGCTGGCGGCGATATCATCGACCAACTCCACCGGTCGGTCTGGGAGTTCGACTTGGACGAGGCCGACGCGGTTCGCCTGATGGACAAAATCGGCGAGGTCGATTATCGAATCAGCGAGGGTGCGAACGAGCGCGTGCAGTTGGAAGCGTTGTTGGCGTCGTTGTCGCTTGGGGAGTAGCGAGACTCGTACGACCGCAGGGAGTACGGGTCTCGATGTGGAGCGGTGAAACCGCGGAACGATAGCGAGACGCGCCGAGCGTTAGCGAGGCGGGTCTCGAAACGGAGCGACGGAGTCGCGGAGTAGGCGAGGTTTGAGCGGGCGGTGCGGAGAGTGAAAACCTCGAAACAACGAGCGGGGAGCCGCGAGAGTTCACAGAACTCTCGCAACGCGACCCGCGAGTAAGCGAGACGCGTACGACCGTAGGGAGTACGGGTCTCGAAACGGGGCGAAACGCAGACGGAGTTAGTTCTCGACTTACACCCCGGAAACCGCACGTTTCAGCGGCTATCAGGCGGATCGAACCGTTCGTAACGCTCCGTCTAGACGACCGACAGTGCCGCAAACGCCGTGCTCACGGTGAAAGTGCGTCATACCCTCACGAACAGTTCGAAACGGCCGCCCCGCTTATGTATCGGGTCGATGTAGTCGAAGGCGAGAGCATGGGACGTTATCCAAGAAAGTCACGAGCCGCACGCGTGAAGTGCATCGAGTGCAACGCCCCCGTCGTCGAGACCGTAGACGGAGAGTACGCGTGCGTGAGTTGCGGGAACGCGCCACTAAGTGCGCGCTCGGAGCGACCGAACGCGTCGGTCGAAGTCGCAGACGCTACCGCCGACGACTGAGACGAACGTCGATTTTCCGAGGAAGGGGTTTTTGCCAGTCGTTCGCCAATCAGTGGGTATGAGCGACCGCGTTAGCGCGGAGTACGAGCAGGCGACCCACGGCCACGGACCAGCGATTCGGGCCGAGTCGTTGACGAAGCAGTACGGCGACGCGACTGCCGTCAGTGACCTCTCTATCTCGGTCGAACGCGGCGACGTGTTCGGCTTCCTCGGCCCGAATGGCGCGGGCAAGACCACCACGATGCGGATGCTGACGACGCTGACGACGCCGAGCAACGGCGAGGCGTGGGTGGCCGGTGAGTCGGTGGAAAATCGTGATGCAGTGGTCGGCCGACTCGGCTATCTGCCGGAGACGCCGCCGATTCACGAGGAGTTGACCGCGCGCGAGCAACTGTCCTACGTCGCCGGATTGCGGGACCTCGACGCACACGAGCGAATCGAGACGCTACTTTCACGATTCGACCTCGCGGCCGACGCCGACGACCGCATCTCGACGTACTCGAAGGGGATGAAACAGAAGACCGCGCTGATTCAGGCAGTGTTGCACGAGCCGGAGGTTCTCTTTTTGGACGAGCCGACCTCGGGACTCGACCCGCGGGCGGCCCGCACAGTTCGTGACCTCGTCTCCGAACTCTCCGAGGAGGGGATGACCGTCTTCCTCTCGACACACATTCTTCCGGTCGTGGAGGAACTGGCAGACACTGTCGGCGTTCTCCACGACGGCCGCCTCGTCGCGGAGGGCGCGCCTGCCGAGTTGACGCGCCGGGCGGAATCGGGCGAGGAGACGACGCTCGAATCCGTGTTCCTCGACGTGACGAGCGAGGACCCCTCGGAGCGAGAACAGTCGGAGCAGATTCGATGAAGCGGCCGAACTTCGATCACGCGGCCCGAATCGCCCGCGTCGAGGTGATTCGAGGCGTTCGCGCGATTCGAGGGAGTGGCACCAGGACCGTCGCGATGGGGTTCGCGCTGCTGTTCTGGACCGTCATCCCGACGCTCGTCGGCGGGTTCGCCGCGTATAGCCTCGGGCAGGCACTGCCGGACGCGCCGTTCGAGGTATTGTCGGCGATTCGAGGCGGGGCGGCTGTCTGGTGGGTCGGCGTGGCGGTGTTGGTCACCGCCCGAACAGCGGGCAAGCGCGGCGAACTCGACCATCCGGAAGGGATTCTCACGACGGTTCCGGCACGCGACGCCGCTCTCGGCCTGTTGCTGGCGGAGTACGGCCGAATCGTGCTCGTCGCTTCGGTGCCCGTAATAGCGATTACTGTCGCGCTCGTGGCTGGAAGCGGTGTTTTCCTGTCGCTTCTCGTCGTCCCCGCGACGGCCATATTGGTATTTGCCTTGGCGACGGCCGTCGGCTTTCTCGGCGGCGTCGC
Organism: Halorussus halophilus; assembly: GCF_008831545.1. Classification (NCBI taxonomy): domain Archaea; kingdom Methanobacteriati; phylum Methanobacteriota; class Halobacteria; order Halobacteriales; family Haladaptataceae; genus Halorussus; species Halorussus halophilus. The sequence continues at coordinate 3,507,295 of NZ_CP044523.1, read as the reverse complement.
CGTCAAGTGGGTGACGATTCGGACGCCGTGGTTGGCAAAACATCGGACCGCACTGTTCGCGGTGGCGTTCTTCGCGTATATGTTCGCCATCGTCTCGAACACCTTCGGCGACGTGGTGGCGCTACTCTCGGGCGCGCTCCGAGGCACGCCGCTGGCCTGGTTCGGTGACGCAGTGTTGCTCGGTCTGCCGGGCATCGAGGCTAATCCGACCTACGCAGTCGCCGCAGTTGCGATGACTGTCGTCCTGCTCGTCGTCGTCGGGAGTCTGAGCGTCCGCGCGACGGTCACGCTGTGGTACACCGACCGGGCGCAGACCACGGTAGACGACGATGCGGTGAGAGAAGAGACGGAGACGACGGAGCGCAATCACCGCGAGCGTGACAGTTACAGCGGCGAAACGCGTAGTAGCGGCGAGACCAGCGCAGTCGCCCGCGCGCTCTCGTCTGTGGTCTCCCGGCCGACGCTGACCGTGACGCGCGGTGCGTGGCGGCGCGCGAAACGCTCGCCCATCAAACTGCTGTACGTCGCGTATCCACTCTTCTTCCTCTACGGCCCGCTCCGGACGGCGTTCGAGACTGGCGTCGTGCCGAAGTCGCTCCCGCCGCTGGTCGCGCTCTACGGCGCGTGGGCCGCTGGCGCGACGGTGCTGAATCCACTCGGCGACGAAGGGGCCGTGTTGCCGACGACGCTCCTCTCCGGCGTCAGTGGACGAGAGTTCGTTGCCGGGCACGTCCTCTCGGCCGCGCTCGTCGGCGTGCCTGTCGTGGCGACGATGACGACTGTGGTGGGAGTCGTGAGTTCGCTGGCGCTCGGCCAGTCGCTGTTGTTGGGCGTGCTGAGTGCGCTGTTCGTCGTGGCTGGCACGGTACTGGCTATCGGTGTCGGCACGCTGTTCCCCCGGTTCAGCACCGTCGAAGTGTTCCAGAGCCGCGAGGTCGTCATGCCGAGCAAGGGCGCGTTCGTGGCCTACTCGCTGGTGCTGTTCGGCGGTGCGGCCGGTGCAGTGGTCGCGCTCGTTCCCGCGTACGCCTCGGTCGGCGCGACAATGATTGGTGCGCTGGCCAGCGCGCTCGCGTCCAGCACGTCGGCGAACGCGATTTCCGCAGGCGCGGCACAAGTGGTCGGTGGCGTCGTCGCGGTACTGGTCGGACTGGTCGGTCCGACGGTCGCCTACCGCTACGCGAGTCGGCAGTTCGAGACGTACGTCGTCGAGTAGCGAGCGTCGTTCGTCGTCGAGTTGTTCGAGACGTTCGCCGCCGGATTTAGGCGGGGCGGAGTCGGGGAGCGTACCACGGTTGCGGAACTGTTTTACGCTCTCGTTGGCGAAATACGAACAATATGAGTGAACTCGAAGAGGAGTACCGCCTCGATTATTTCGAGGAGAACGACTTCGTTCGTAAGGAGTGCTCCGAGTGTGGCGCGCACTTCTGGACGCGCGACCACGACCGCGAAACCTGTGGCGAACCGCCCTGTGAGACCTACCAGTTTATCGACGACCCCGGCTTCCCCGAGTCCTACACGCTCGAAGAGATGCGCGAGGCGTTCCTCTCCTTCTTCGAGGAGAACGACCACGAGCGTATCGAACCCTATCCTGTTGCGGCGAACCGCTGGCGAGACGACGTGCTTCTCACGCAGGCTTCTATCTACGACTTTCAGCCGCTCGTCACGTCGGGCCAGACCCCGCCGCCCGCGAACCCGCTCACTATCTCTCAGCCCTGCATCCGAATGCAGGACATCGACAACGTCGGCAAGACCGGACGGCACACGATGGCCTTCGAGATGATGGCCCACCACGCGTTCAACGCCCGTGAGGAAGTCGGCGACGAGTACGCCTACTCGGGTGAAGTTTACTGGAAAGACGAGACGGTCCAGTACTGCGACGAGTTCTTCGAGTCGATGGGCGCGAATCTGGACGAAATCGTCTACATCGAGGACCCGTGGGTCGGCGGCGGCAACGCCGGACCCGCTATCGAAGTCATCTACAAGGGCGCGGAGCTCGCGACGCTGGTCTTCATGTCGATGGAGCAGGACCCCGACGGCGAGTACGAGATGAAGGACGGCAACCGGTACTCCAAGATGGACACCTACATCGTGGACACCGGCTACGGACTCGAACGCTGGACGTGGATGTCCCAAGGCACGCCGACCGTCTACGAGGCGGTGTATCCGGACATGATTGCCTTCCTGAAGGACAATGCGGGCATCGACCTCTCCGAGGAGGAAGAACAACTCGTCCACCGCGCTTCGAAGCTCGCGGGCCACATGGACATCGACGAGGCCGAGGACATGGAGGCCGCCCGCGACAACATTGCCGACCAGTTGGACGTGCCCACGACGCGACTCGTGGAACTGCTCGAACCGCTCGAAGACATCTACGCCATCGCGGACCACTGCCGGACGCTGGCGTACATGTTCGGCGACGGCATCGTCCCGAGCAACGTCGGCACGGGCTACCTCGCCCGGATGGTCCTCCGGCGCACGAAGCGCCTCTGTGACAACGTCGGCGTGGACGCTCCGCTGGACGAACTGGTTGACATGCAGGCCGAACGCCTCGACTACCAGAATCGCGATACAATTCGAGACATCGTCCGCACCGAGGGCGAAAAGTACCGCGAGACGCTCGAACAAGGCGGCCGAAAGGTCCAGCGACTCGCCAAGGAACACGCCGAGAAGGGTGAACCGATTCCGACCGAGGAGTTGGTCGAACTGTACGACAGCCACGGCATCCAACCGGACATGGTCGAAGAAATCGCCGAGGACTTCGGTGCGAAAGTCGAGGTGCCCGACGACTTCTACAGCGTGGTCGCCTCGCGCCACGACTCCGGGCAAGCCTTCGAAGAAGAGCAAGACGAGGACGACCGACTCGCCGACCTCCCGAAGACCGAACGCCAGTACTACGAAGACCAACTCGGTACGGACTTCGAAGCGGTCGTCCTCGACGTGTTCGAGCGCGACGGAGACGGCGAAGGCGAACCCGTCTACGACATCGTCCTCGACCAGACGATGTTCTACCCCGAAGGCGGTGGCCAACCGGCCGACCACGGGACGTTGACGACCGACGACAAGAGCGTACAGGTCGAAGACACGCAGATAGAGGACGGCGTCATCCTCCACCGCACGGACGAAGAAATCGACAAGGGCGACATCGTGCGGGGTCAAATCGACGTGGAGCGCCGCCGACGCCTGATGCGCCACCACACGGCGACGCACGTCGTCATCCACGCCGCGCGACAGGTACTCGGCGAACACGTCCGACAGGCCGGTGCGCAGAAGGGCGTCGATAGTTCACGCATCGACGTACGCCACTACGACCGCATCGACCGCGAGACGAAGAACGAAATCGAACTCGTAGCGAACGAACTCGTCATGGAGAACACGACGGTCCAACAGGAGTGGCCGAACCGCCACGAGGCCGAAGAGGAGTACGGCTTCGACCTGTATCAGGGTGGTATCCCGCCGGGAACGAACATCCGCCTCATCCACGTCGCCGAGGACGTGCAGGCCTGCGGTGGCACCCACGTTCGACGAACTGGCGACATCGGAACTATCAAAATACTGAACACCGAGCGCGTGCAGGACGGCGTCGAACGCCTGACCTTCGCCGCTGGCGACGCCGCCATCGAAGCGACCCAGCGAACAGAGACGGCGCTCGCCGACGCGGCGGAGATTCTGGACGTGTCCACCGAAGAAGTTCCCGAAACGGCCGAACGCTTCTTCGAGGAGTGGAAGGCCCGTGGCAAGCAGATCGACGACTTGAAAGAACAACTCGCGGAGGCCCGCGCCAGCGGCGGCGGGAGCGGCGAAGAGGTCGAACTCGGCGACGTGACCGCAGTCGTTCAGCGAATCGACGCCGACATGGAGGAACTGCGCGCGACTGCCAATGCGCTCGCTGAGGAAGGCAAAGTCGCAGTACTGGGTAGTGGTGCCGACGGTGCGACCTTCGTCGTCGCGGTACCGGACGGCGTCGAAGTGAACGCTGGCGCAGTCGTCTCCGAACTGGCCGGAAAGGTCGGTGGCGGCGGCGGTGGCCCGGCCGACTTCGCGCAGGGTGGCGGACCCGACGGAAGTAAGCTTGACGAGGCGCTCGAAGACGCGCCGGACGTGCTGAAGCAGGTCAAAAACGCGTAGGCTTCGTCGCCCTCTTTTTTGCGGGCCGTAACTAGACACACGAATAGCGTCAGGAGTGGTGCGTTCACCAGAGTTTAAGAGCCATAGACTTACTCTCTTTCGAGTAATCTCACACGAACCTCCGGCGATAATCGCCAACACTGATTACGATGGCCTGTGTTGGTCTCGTCGTATGAGCTTCGACGAGATGGACGTAGACACCATCTGGATGGACGGCGAGTTCGTCGATTGGGACGACGCGAACATTCACGTCCTGACCCACGGCCTGCACTACGGTACCGGCGTCTTCGAAGGCGTCCGTTGCTACGACACCGAGAACGGTCCGGCTATCTTCCGCTGGGAGGAACACCTCGACCGACTGTACGAGTCGTGCAAACCGTACGACCTCGAAATCCAGCACGACCCCGAGGAACTGACCGAGGCGACGAAGGAACTCATCCGTCGCCAAGACCTCGGCGGTTGTTACATCCGGCCCATCGCCTACTACGGCTACGATAGCCTCGGCGTGAGTCCGGGCGACTGTCCGACCGAGACGACCATCGCCGCGTGGCCGTGGGGCGCGTACCTCGGCGAGGACGCCCTCGAAAACGGCGTCGAAGTGATGGTCTCCTCGTGGCGCAAGCACTCTTCGAGCCAGATTCCGACCAACGCGAAGACGACCGGCCTGTACGTCAACAGCCTGCTCGCTGGCGAGGAAGCCCGCCGCAACGGCTTCGTAGAGGCAATCGTCCTCAACAAAGAGGGCAACGTCGCCGAAGGCCCCGGCGAGAACATCTTCCTCGTTCGCGACGACGAGATTTACACGCCCGGCCTCGCCGAGAGCATCCTCGACGGCATCACCCGAGACACCGTCATCACGCTCGCCGAAGAGATGGGCTACACGGTCCACGACGACGCGACCATCTCCCGTGGCGAACTCAACACCGCCGACGAACTGTTCTTCACTGGCTCTGCCGCGGAAGTCACCCCGATTCGGCAGGTGGACAACGTCGAAATCGGCAACGGGTCGCGCGGTCCCGTCACCGAAGAGATTCAGACCGCCTTCTTCGACCTCGTGGAGCGGCGCACCGACGACCACGAAGAGTGGTTCGAGTACGTCGAGGAATAGACCGCATCACCCCGAATTTCGGTGCGGTTTCGTTTTCTCACTATTCTGCGACCAGACCCGCCACTCGCAACGTAGCTGTCGTTCCGCCATCCTCGCCAGTCTCGAAGGACACCTCGCCGCCGAGCGAAGCGACGCTCCACTTGACGACCCACAGACCGAGGCCGCTCCCGTGTTCGAGGGCAGTCTCCTGTCCTTTGTCGAGGACCGCGAGTTCGTGGTCGGGGATTCCCGGCCCGTCGTCGCGGAGTTCGAACGTCGCGGTAGAGTCTTCGTGGTCGGTTTCGACCAGTTCCACCTCGACCTGCGAGTCCCCACTCCCGCCGCCGTGTTCGAGCGCGTTCTCCAGCAAGTTGTCGAAGACGCCCCGGAGGAGTCGGCGACTCGCACGCACTTGTAGCTCCTTGGGAACGTGATTGTCGATGTGACTCTCGCCATCCTTTTCCTTCCTTCCGTCTGCTCCACCTTCTCCGCCTGCGCCCTCCAAGTCGGACGCAATCTCGTCGATCAGGTCGCGGACACCGATTACTTCGGGCGGCACCTCGTCGGTGCGCATCGCTTGGTCGATGGTCTGGGCCTTCTCGCCCAACTCGATGAGTCCGTTCGTCTTCGACTCCGCAGTGGCGAGCAACCCCCCAATCTCGTCGTCGTTCACGCGCTGGCCTGCAATTTCAAGGTAGCCCTGCACGACGTTCAGGTCGTTGCGCAAGTTGTGCCGGAGGACGCGGTTGAGGACCGCGAGACGTTGCTCGCGCCGTTTCTCAGCCGTGACGTCCTGAAACGCGACGGTGTAGCCGACGTGGTTCCCGCCGGAATCCTCGATGGACGACGTGTTTATCGCGTACTCGCGGTGTTCGTTCCCGGCCGTAATCGTCACCGTCTGGTCGTCCGCGTCGAGGTCGATATCCTCGAAGAACGCGTCGAACGTCCGGCCGAGGACCTGCTGAGAACCGATGCCGAACAGTCGCCGGACTTTCTCGTTGAGGTTGATGATGCGCCGGTCGTCGTCCACGACGACGACGGGACTGCCGAGGTCGTCTAGGGCCGCGCGTTCGCCCGCACGCCGTGCCGCTGGCGTCAACTCGAACATGTCGCGCCGGAAGAACGCGTACGTGTCCAGCGCGAGGTGGAGCGGGAAGACGAGCGTCGTCAGGTGCAGTTGGGGCACCGGGCCGAGTTTGAACAACCAGACGAGAATCGCCAGCACCACGGGGAGCGGCGAGAGCGCGACGGCGACGGTTTGAGCGCGATACAGCGGCCCGTAGCTGAGGAACGTTTCCAGCAGCAGGAAGATGGCCGCCGAGACCAGCAGGAAGATGGTGCCCAGATTCAGGAACAGCCACGGTTGGTGGCTGTAGAGGACGGTCGCCGACCCGAAGACGGGGGCGACGTTGTAGTTACTCCACGCGACGTGATGCCACGGATTCGTCACGACGAGTGCGGTGTGGACCGTCTGGAGAGCGACGAGCAGGCCGAACTCCCGCGACCGGACGAGACGCCCGCGACCGGTGTACTCCAACGCGAACGCCAGAAAGAAGACACCGATGAAGTTGATGCCGACCCAGATAGGTATCTCGAACAGTCGTCGGAGTGCCGGGTCGAAGACGAACAGCGCCGCGCCGTACGAGAGTGCCCAGAGAGCCTCGCAGGCGATGACACCGACGAAAAAGCGTGCGCCCGGAGTGTCCCGATACGACCAGAGATACCGAATGAGGAAGAGTGAGAGGACGCCCGAGAGGAGTGCTCCGAGCGCGGGTAACGGCACTGTCACGTATCGTGCGCGTTGAAACACTCCATTGGTATAACTCCCCTCGGTCGTGGTACGTGTGCTGGGTGAGAGTCACTGTGCGGCGAAATCGTGCGAGCGGTGTGCGGTCGTTGTCCCAGTGATGGTAGTCGTACCAGCACACCGAAGACGCTCGAAATCTGGCCGCGGCGCGGCCAGATTTCGCCGCGTCCGTTTTTTGATCGACATTTTTTGGCGGAGCGGTGCGTGAGGGCCTCCGGCCCTCAGCGCACTCGACGCGAAAAAAGGTCGCTGGGTTACTGCGACGGCGACTTGATCTCTTTCTCGTCCTGCACGTCGATAGGGATGCCCGAGTCGCCGGTGTCGCCGAACCCGGCACTGAGGATGCGCGTCAGTGCGTCCTCGACGGATTCGTCGGTCTCTTCGAACTCTTCGGGCTTGGCTTCGATGACGAATCCAGTGGTGATGTTCGGTGCAGTCGGCATGAAAAGCAGTTCGCGGCCGTCGTTGGTCTTCTTCCCCGTCTTGAACGCCGTCATCCGCATCCCGCCGAACGTGTTTATCTTGACGGGGGCTTGTAGGTCGCTGGTGTCCGAGAGCGCCGTTTCGGCGGCCATCTTCGAGGCGTTGTAGATGACCCGGAACCCCGGTACGCGGTTCATCACGCCGTCGATAGCGCCCTCGAAGAGCGACCCGACTGCGGTGCGCATCATGTACCCGACGCTCAACACGAGCATAGAGAAGACGACGATGATGAGCAAGACGCCATACGGAGCCTCGATTCCCTCGGGCAACGGTATCTTTGCGAGTTGCTGGTAGACCCAAGCGACGATGTAGAGCGTGACGAGTATCGGGAGGAGGACCACGAGACCACTGGCCGCGTCCCGTTTCCACGACGACATTTGTACGGTGTATCCCACCCCAGCATTATAAATTAGATGCTATCCGTCGGTGCGAGTCAGGAGAGAATCGCCCGCACCGCGAACAACAGGTTCTCCTTGCGCTCCATGATTCGTCGGTAGAAGTACGAGAGCCATTTGCCGCCGTAGGGGACGTACTGGTAGACTTCGTACTCCTCGGCCAACTCGTACTGAGCGTCCTCGCGCACGCCCATCAACATCTGAATCTCGAAGTCCGTGCCGTGCTCCTCGTGGAGTTCCTTCGCGTACTCTATCATCGCGGGGTCGTGACTGCCGACCGCGATGCCGCCGTCGAACTCCTCGAACATGAACTCCAGATACTCGCGGTAGGCCGCGTTGACCTCCTCTTTCTCCTTCAACGCGATTGACTCCGGTTCGTCGTAGGCACCCTTGACGAGTCGGACTTTCCCGGGCAAGTCTGCAAGTCGTTTCAGGTCTTCCTCGGTGCGCTTCAAATTCGCCTGTATGCAGACCCCGACGCCGCCCTCGTGCTTGCGAGTCAGTTCTTCGAAGGTGTCGAGAGTCGCGTCGGTCGTCTCGTGGTCCTCCATGTCTATCCAGACGAACACGTCTTTCTTCGCGGCGGCGTCGGTGATGCGCTCCATATTTTCCCGGAAGACGGTCGTTTCCACGTCGAGACCGACCTGCGAGGGCTTCACCGAGATGCAAGCCTCTGCCTCGGCGGTGTCGATATCCTCTAAGAGACGAACGTAGGCCTCCGCGTCCTCGTCCGCGGGGCCGCGCTCGTGGTAGTGCTCTCCGAGCAGGTTGAGAATCGCCTTGACGTTCCGGTCGTTGAGGTGCCGCGTGTGTTCGAGCGCCTCCGCTGGCGACTCGCCAGCGACGAACTTGCTGGCGATGGGGGGAATCATTGGTCGTTCTTTTTTCTACCCCGGACATTAAAAGGGACTATTTCCGCGAGCGAATACGGAGACGAATCGCCCGCCCTTAAGACCCCGTAGTTCGGGAACACTGACATGGATATCTTCGAGACGATTGTAGTCGCACTCTGGGCGATGCTCCCCGCCTACGTGCCGAACAACGCGGCGGTGTTGGCGGGCGGCGGCCGCCCTATCGACGGCGGACGCACGTGGGGTGGGCGGCGAGTGTTGGGCGACGGCAAGACGTGGCGCGGCACCGCGGTCGGCATCGCGGCGGGTGCAGTGCTGGCGGCAATTCTGAACGCGCTCGCACCAGTGGTCGTTCGAACCTCCGACATCGCTCTCCCGGAGTTCCCACTCGCCGCGATGTTCGCACTGCCTGCGGGAGCGATGCTAGGTGACATCGCGGCGTCGTTCATCAAGCGCCGGACGGGTCGCCAGCGGGGGGCGGCCTTCCCGCTCCTCGACCAGTTGGACTTCGTCGTGTTCGCGCTTCTGCTGACGTTGCTGGCCGCGCCTGCGTGGTTCGGCGACGTGTTCACCGTGCCGGTGTTGGTCGTCATCGTGGTCGTGACGCCACTGCTCCATCTGGTGACGAACGGCATCGCGTATCTGCTGGGGCTGAAGGACGAACCCTGGTAAGCCGACACCACCTTTTTTCGCTCGGGTGGCTCAGCGCGCGGAGCGCGCTGGCCACCTCTCGCACAAAAATCTGGACCAAAAAGGGACGCGACGAAATCTGTGCGCGTCGCGCACAGATTTCGCACGTCTTCGGTGCATTGAGACTTCTTCCGCACAGCATTCCGTTGCTTGCGCGCGCCGACCGCAGTTGCTCACTCGTACAAGAGTTGCTCCAGTTGCACCTGCCGGCGCTCCCAATCGAATGCCGGTTCGAGATTCGGGTCGGTGGCGAGATAGTCGATAGCCAGCAGTGGGTCTGTGCCCGCGCGCTCGACGCGCTCCAGTAGCGACTCGATTTCGGCACGGTGGAGCGTCAGCGAGTCGGCGAGCAGGCCGACTGCGAGCGCGAGCGTCGCGGCCGTCTCGTCGTCGTTCGGAAACGCGTCGCTAATCGTAGTGAAGTCCGGCAAGTCGTCTGGCGCGTCTTCGATTGGGTCGAGGGTGAGACAGCGCGTGCAGAGCGCGACGTGTGCCGAGTCGCCCCGGAGGAACTCGCGTAACTCCTCGGGAACTGTAAAGTCGAGTTGCTCGCCGCCGCATTCGGAGCAGGACATACCAGAGGGTAGAGCGGCAGGGAGAAAAACGTAGGTGAGAGAGAAACGTCCTCAGTCCGCAGTGACTGGTTCTTCCGCTTCGGCCGACTCGGCCTCGCGTTCGCGCTCTTCTTTCTCCTCTTCTTCCTTCTTGGACTTGATCTTCTTCAGGCGGAAGATCTCCTCGCGCTCCTGTTCTTCGAGTTTCTGCTCGATGTACTCTTTGTTCTCGTTGAGTTCGGGGAGGAGTTTGAACTCCAGCGCGTTGACGCGGCGCTTGGTCGTCTCGATTTCGGTCAGCATCTTCTTCATCGCCGTCTCGACCTCTGCGGCGAGGATGATGCTTTCGAGCAGTTCCTCGTAGGCCTCCGCGGCCTCGTCGATACGGGCGCTCGTTCCGAGAACGCCGTAGCCGCGCTCGTCCAGCGACTTCTGGACCTTGCTCGACTCGATCTGGGGTACGACGACGCCCATGATGTTCTTCGACTCGGTCGTGATTTCGGGGTGTTCCTTGAGTGCCGCGGCGGCTCCGCGCACTGCGACGTCACCTTCCATGGCGCGCGCCATGTTGATCTTCTGCTGGGCCTCCTCGTAGTTGTCCTCCAGGTCCGAGCGCACGTCCTGCGCCTGGTCGAGGATGTCCATGAACTCCATGATGAGCCCGTCTCGTTTCTGTTCAAGCGTGTCGTGTCCCCGCTCGGAGAGTTCGATGCGGTCCTCTATCTGCATCAAGTTCTTCCGAGTCGGTTTGACGTCCTTGGCCATCTTGAGGGGTGATAATAGCTCGACAGGGTTAACCTTTTACAGTCGTCGGCGTCGGCGCGGTACGAAACGACACGTTCCTACTGTCTCGTGGTGACAGCGTCGCGACTAGGTAGCGTGCTGAAAGAGAGAAAATCGAGAGCCTGAATCAGTCGTCCGCCGAGACTTCTGCGGCTGCTTCTTCTGGGTAGTACTCCTCGATGAACTCCTCGTCCACGCGGTTGAGTTCCTCCGTGGGGAGCATGCCGAGCAGTTCCCAACCGAGGTCGAGCGTCTCCTCGATGGAGCGGTCCGTCTCGAAGCCTTGGTCCACGAACTCCTCTTCGAAGCGGTCGGCGAAGTCGAGGTACTTGTTGTCACGTTCGCTCAGTGCTTCGCGGCCGACGATGTTCACGAGGTCGCGGAGGTCTTCACCTTCCGCGTACGCCGCGTACATCTGGTCGGAGACGTCGGCGTGGTCCTCGCGGGTGAGTCCCTCGCCGATACCGTCGTCCATCAGGCGTGAGAGGCTCGGCAGCACCTGAATCGGCGGGACGACGCCCTGCGAGTTGAGGTCGCGGTCCACGTAGATCTGACCCTCGGTGATGTATCCGGTCAGGTCCGGAATCGGGTGGGTGTCGTCGTCGCCCGGCATCGTGAGGATGGGAATCTGCGTGACAGACCCGTCACGGCCCTCGATACGACCCGCACGCTCGTAGAGTTGTGCGAGGTCGGTGTACATGTAACCGGGGTAGCCACGGCGACCCGGCACCTCTTCACGCGCGGCACCGATTTCACGCAGCGCCTCACAGTAGTTGGTCATGTCCGTCAGGATGACCAGCACGTGGTAGTCCTTCTCGAACGCGAGGTACTCCGCAGTGGTGAGTGCCATCCGCGGCGTGACCGTCCGCTCGACTGCGGGGTCGTCCGCGAGGTTCATGAAGACCACAGAGCGTTCGAGTGCGCCCGTGCGCTCGAAGTCCTGCATGAACTCGTTCGCCTCCTCCTGCGTGATGCCCATCGCGCCGAAGATGACTGCGAATTCGGAGCCTTCGTCGTCATCCGAGGCTTCGTCTTCTTCCGGCACCGTCGCCTGTCGCGCAATCTGGAGCGCGAGTTCGTTGTGCGGGAGACCGGACCCCGAGAAGATGGGGAGCTTCTGGCCGCGAACCAGCGTGTTCATGCCGTCGATGGCGGACACGCCGGTCTGAATGAACTCTTCGGGGTACTCGCGGGCGTACGGGTTGATTGCCGCGCCGACGATGTCGTGACGGTCGTCCGGGACGATTTCCGGACCGCCGTCGATAGGCTGGCCGGAACCGTCGAGGACGCGTCCGAGCAGGTCTTCGGTGACCGGCATCTTCATCGTCTCGCCGAGGAACCGAACCGAACTCTTCGTGTCGATACCCTCGGTGCCTTCGAACACCTGAATCGCGACGAGGCCTTTGCTCGATTCGAGTACCTGTCCGCGCTTGGTCTCGCCGTCTGGCGTCTCGATTTCGACGATTTCGTCGTAGCCAATCGGCTCGTCTACTTCGGCGAACACCAGCGGACCGCTGATTTCAGTGATAGTCTGGTATTCTTTCATTGTTTAGTACTTCTCCCTAAGCTGCTCTTTGATGTTTGCTTCCACGTCCTCGATGTACTCCTCCCACTCCTCTTGGACGTTGATACGGTTGAGGCGCGGCGCGGCGTCGATGTCCTGAATCTCCTCGACCGGGACACCGGCTTCGAGCGCTTCGAACGCCTCGTCGTTGAACGTCTTGATAGCGCCGAGCATCGCGTAGGTCTTCTCCGGGGAGCAGTACGTGTCCACGTCGTGGAACGCGTTCTGCTGGAGCCACGCTTCGCGGATGTACCGCGCGACTTCGAGCGTGAGCTGCTGGTCCTCCGGCAGGGCGTCCTTACCGACGAGTTGGACGATCTCCTGCAGTTCGCCCTCCTCGTCGAGCACGTCAACTGCCCACTGGCGTCGCTCGGGGAAGTCCTCCGCGACTTCCTCTCGGTACCACGGGTCGAGCTGGTCCTTGTACAGCGAGTAGGACTCGTCCCAGTTGATGGATGGGAAGTGTCGTCGCTCGGCGAGGTCGGCGTCGAGCGCCCAGAAGCACTTCACGATACGCAGGGTGTTCTGCGTGACAGGCTCCGAGAAGTCGCCGCCCGGCGGCGAAACCGCGCCGATTGCGGAGACCGAACCCTCGGTGCCGTTGATGTTCTGGAAGTAGCCTGCTCGCTCGTAGAACTCGCTGAGACGCGCGGCGAGGTACGCGGGGTACCCCTCTTCGCCGGGCATCTCTTCGAGACGCGAGGAAATCTCGCGCATGGCCTCTGCCCACCGGGAGGTGGAGTCGGCCATCAGCGCCACGTCGTACCCCATGTCGCGGTAGTACTCCGCGATGGTGATACCCGTGTACACGCAGGATTCACGCGCCGCGACGGGCATGTTCGACGTGTTGGCGATGAGGCAAGTGCGGGACATCAGCGGCTTCCCGGTAACTGGGTCTTCCAGTTCCGGGAAGTCGTCGATGACTTCGGTCATCTCGTTGCCACGCTCGCCACAGCCGACGTAGACGACGATGTCCGCGTCGGCCCACTTCGCGAGTTGGTGCTGCGTGACGGTCTTCCCGGACCCGAACGGACCCGGAATCGCGGCCGTCCCACCCTTCGCAATCGGGAACAGGCCGTCGAGGATGCGCTGTCCGGAGACCAGCGGCGTCGTCGGGGTCTCCTTCTCTTTGGCGGGACGGGCCTCACGGACCGGCCACTCCTGGCGCATCTGAATCTCCTCGCCGTTGTCGAGTTCGGCAACCGTCTCGGTGACGTCGAAGTTACCGCTCTCGATGGAGACGACTTCGCCACCCTCGTAGTCCGGCGGGACCATCACTTTGTGTTCGATGCTCTCGGTCTCGGGGACCGTGCCGACGATTTGACCGGGTTCGACTTCGTCGCCCTCGCTGACTTCGGGAGTGAACTCCCACGTCTTTTCGAGGTCGATACCGGGTGCGTCAACACCGCGGTCGAGGAAGGCACCCATCTTGTCTTCGAGGACAGCGAGCGGGCGCTGGACGCCGTCGTAGATGGAGTCCATCATGCCCGGCCCGAGGTCCACGGACAGCGGGTCGCCGGTGTTCTCGACTGGTTCGCCGGGCGCGACGTTCGAGGTTTCCTCGTACACCTGAATCGTGGTCAGGTTCCCCTCGATTTCGATGACCTCGCCCATCAGTCCTTCCTCGCCGACGTAGACGACGTCGTTCATCCGGGCGTCGAGGTCAGTGGCGGTCACGACCGGTCCACTTACGCTCTCGATGAGACCGTCCTCGCGGACGCTCTCGCTTTCAGTAGCTTGGCTCATTCGTTCTCACCTTGTTCGTCTTCGTCCATAAGGTCGATACCGATTGCGCGCTTGATCTTGTCGCGCAGTCCGCCGCTGCCCGCACCGCTTCCGCCGATGGCGACCATCGTCGGTTCGACGCTCGTCTCGACTTCGTTTCGTACCTTTCGGGAGAGGTGGTCGAGGTCGCCGTCGTGCATCACGATGATGCCGATTTCCTCGTCTTCGAGGACGCGGGTGACGGCGTCGTCGAGTTCGTCGTCTTTCTCGTCGTCCGGGACGTTCTCGAACTTCCGAACGCCCGCGAGGCGGAAGCCGGTGGTGAACTCGGGACTGCCGACGACGGCAATCTCTTGGCTCATAGTACCACCAGTTCGTTCTCGATTTCGTCCTCGCTCAGTCCGGCCTCGCGGCCGCGAGCGATTGCGCGGATGTTGTCTACTTCCCGCTCTTTGGCGAGTACGTACGCCAAGACGGGACACACCGACAGCGGGAACACGTGCGACAGATGCTCGGAGTATTCGAGCAACGCCGCGTCGAGCGCGTGTTCGAAACCGATGAGGCTGTCCGCGCGCTCTAGTTCGTCGAGTGCGTCCGACAGTTCGTCGCCGTACGTACTGTCGCGGATGCGTGCGACCAACTCGTCGGTGTTACCCGCGAGTTGACCGAGTTCGCTCGCGTCGAACAACCGACCGCCTTCGATGAAGTACTCCGAGGGGTCGATGTTCGCGCCGCTCCGCGCGATGCGGAGTGCGTTCCGAACGTTCCGGAAGTCGATCTCCGCTTGCAAGAATTCGACGTACAGTTCGATTGCGCGACTCGATTCGTCGGTGACGCCCTCCATCAGCCCTTCGTAGTACGCTCGGTCGATGGCGTTTTCGAGCGGCACTAGCGTCCCAGTCGTCTCGTAGTCGTCGTAGGCGGCTTCCAGCGAGTCGCCGTACCGGGTGCCGTCGAGCAGTTCGACGGCTTCTTCGATGGTGCCCGCTTCGAGCAGGCGTTCGAGGAGTCGGTCGTCGAACTCACCCGCGCGGATGAGGTCGGACTCGACCGAATCACGTGACGAATCGGAGTAGATGCCGCGAATAACCGTCTTGACGTTCCACGCGTCGAACTTCCGAAGGTACCGGGCGATCATCGCGTACAGTTGCCCGTCGGACCACCGGAGCAGGTCCTCGAAGTGTTTGGCCAGGTTACGGTTGAGGGCGTATTCGATGAGGTCTACGCCGTCGTACCGCGAACCGAGCGCGTTCACTTCGGTCTCGTACTCGGTCTCCTCCATGTAGCGGGCGATTTCGCCCGGACCCATCCGGAGGAGTTTCCGGTAGTCCTCGTCGTCGAACAGCGCAGCTCGGCGGGTTCGGACCCGCGCGGTGACGTACTCGTAGTTCGACGTTCCTTCAGTCTCTTTGGCGCTCATTGCTCGAAGAGGCGGTTGCTGATGTTCTGGAGGTTGTCCTCCCAGACGCTCTCCAGCACCGAGTCGAACGTGTTGTTCACGCGCAGTCGGGACTGTTCGCTCTCGACGACGACGCCACCGAGACAGTCGTACTCGCCGGCGTACTCGTAGCCGTCGTAGTCGGTGACGATGTCGGTCAGCAACTCGTCGTCGCTTTCCGCACCGTAGACGTGGACGGTGTCGCCGTCCTCGAACTCTTCGGCCGCGTCGTCGAGCAGTTCTCGCGTCAGCTCCTCGCGGTCGTCGCCTTCGAGGTTAGCGATGCTGTCTTCGACAGAGGCGCGAACGTCCTGCAGCACGTCGCGTCGAGCTTCGAGGCGCTTCTGCTTGGCTTCCAGCTTCGCGCTGGAAAGCTTCTGCTCGCGCTCTTGGGCGATTGTTTGTTCCGTCTCCTTCTCTTGCTCCGCGAGTATCTCTTCGGCGTCCGACTCCGCATCCGAGATAATTGCTGCTGCGCGCTCTTCGCCCTCGGCTTCAATCTCCTTCGCGCGCTCGCGGGCTTCGTTTCTAATGTCTTCTGCTACCGTGTCCAGACTCATTGATTAAGAGGGGGAAAGTCGGTTATACCGTGGACGGGACGAGGAACACGACGACCAGCGCCAGAATGACGAGCGTCTCGGGCAGGACCGTCATGATGAGACCCGTACCGAAGAGGCTCTCGTCCTCTGCGATGGCACCGACTGCGGCGGCACCGATACCGCGCTCTGCGTAACCTGCGCCGAACGCGGCCAGACCGACTGCGAGGGCCGCTGCAGCTTTCGGCGGGATGGCGGGGACGGCCTGTGCGCCACCTTCCTGAGCGAGCAATACCGCACTGTCGACGAACGCAAGTACAAATTCGAACATTGGTTTAGTTCTCCTATGGCTCTCGTAACCGAACAGTCGTATTTCCCGTCACAGTGGACATAAAGCTTCCCAAAAGAGTTGGCCAGAAACGGGGTGTAGAGCCGGAAATCAGAGGTTGTGGTACCAAATACCAATGGCTACCGAATCGGGGTTCGACCGCTGACAGAGAGAGACGAAAGAAAGTACCGCTGGTCGCCAGTTCTGGGTCGCGTGTGGGTCAGTCCTGCGTCGTGTACTTGCGTTCGTAGCCGAACGGTTCGTACTCCTCGCCGCCACCTTCGTAGAACTTGCCGAAGAACTCGACGTATTCGAGACGGACCGCCTGCAGTCCGGCACTCGTGATACCGAGCGCCAGCACGAGCAGGTGTCCGAGGACGAGGATAAGCAGACCACCGAGGACGCCACCGATACCCGAGTGGATGAGACCGGGGAACATGACGCTGGTGACTTCGTGACCGTGATACATATCCCCAACGTGGTACATATGTCCGAGTCCGAAGTGCCACGTCGCACCGTGGTCTGTCTGCGTGACGAACACACCGAAGAACAGGAGGTTGACCACGAAGGCCATCCCTGCCTTGGCGAGTAACACTGCGGCGAGTCGGGTGTACGACAAGGCGTCCGAGAGGACGCTCAGGCTTTCGAGCAGGCCGATGAGAATACCGGCACCACCCAAGTGCTTGATTTCGCCCCCGACGTAGAGGGCCATTCCGACCAGACCGATTGCGAGACCGAGGGTACCGACGCCTGCGGAGAATCCTTCGAATCCGAACGCGAAGGGTTCGCCTGCGAAGATACTGTAGATGAAGTCGGGCTTCGTACCAGACGCCTGCGTACTGAAGATCCACGTCCAGATGCCACCGAACAACAGCACCCACGAGCCTTTCTCCAGCACAGCATCGACGGGGCTGTGGTTCAGTTCCTCGATGAAACCGAAGACGTAGCCCAGCGTCATGTGGAGCAGGCCGACGAGTATCGACACGACCAGCCACGTGTACGCGTAGCCGACTTCAGCGGGCTGCAGTCCCTTGTGGAGCGGCGGATTTCCGCCCCACAGGTGCGTCCCGATGAGGTGCAGGCCGAAGATTTCACCGTACAGGATACCGAACAGCGTGGTGAAACCGCCTGCCCACAGCGCGATACCGCCGAGACTCTTGAACGCGGGGTTGTCGAAGCGACTGTACAGGGCGTAACCGATGCCCGCGTACAGGATTCCGTAGCCGACGTCGCCGATCATGAACCCGAAGAAAATCGGGAACGTGAGGAACAGTATGACCGTCGGGTCGAACTCGAAGTACTTCGGTCGGTTGATGGTCTGGACCAGCAGTTCGAACGGCTTGACCGCGCCGGGGTTGTCCTGCACGGTCGGCGGCTGGTCGTCGCCCATCGTCGTCCCACCGTCTGCGGCGACTTCTTGCTCACCTTCGGGCTCCCCGTGAGTGTGGTCGTCCATCGACTCGTACTCTGCACGTTCGAGTTCGTCCACTTCGACGTGGTCGCCGACTGCGTCACCGAGTGCGGTCGCGAACTCGGTGTAGCGCTCGGACGGAATCCAACCCTCGGCGATAAAGGCGTTCTCCGTCGTCGCGAAGTTGAGTGGCGCTTCGGACTTCTGCACGTCGATAGAGAGCTTCTCTTCGGCCGCCAACAGGAAGCCCGCAGTGTCGAGCTTGATGTCTTCGAGTTCGTTCTCGACGCTGTCGAGTTTGGATTCGAGCTTTTGGCGGTCGTGTTTCAGCTCTTCGACGTACTCCTCGGGACTCCCGTCGGCGTCCGGGATTTCCAGCATCGCAAAGTCAACGCCGACGAGCGTCTCGTCGAGTGCGTCTTCGTCCCCGTCGTCTGCGGGGTACGCGAAGACGGCGACGGTGCGACCTTCGCTGAACGTCTCGTACTCGGCGATGTCGTCGGTGTCCGCGAGTGCCTGCTGAACTTCGTCCTCGTTGCCTTCGCCGACTGCGACCTGCAGGTTGTCGTAGCCCGACAGCAGGTCGAGGTCGATACCGAGGTCGGCGAACGGTTGCATCGAGTCGAGTCGCTCTTCGACGTCTCGGAGGTCTTCCTCGACTTCGTTCCGACGGTCGTCGAGTTCGTTGACCTCGGTTCGGACCGATTCGAGTTCGTCTTCGAGCGCCTCGTCGGTGACGATGCGACTCGGTCCGGCGTCCTCGGCCTCGATGTCGAGGATGCTCTCGATGGACCGGACGGTGACGAGCTTGTCGGACGCTTCCTCGGCACCCTCGACGGGGTTACCGGGCGCGAAGCCCTCCCACGAGCCGTCGTAGTTCGAGAGGTGGACGAGGTTCAATTCGTGAATCGCCTCGATAACGTCGTCCATGACCGCGCGCGAGCCGGTCACGGACACCTTGCTCATTTGTTCAGGTCTGAGCATGCACCGCCTCCTGGAACAGGTCTACGACGTACTCGACTACCTCCTCCGTGTTCTGCTCCGCACGGTTTTCGAGTTGCTCGCGTTCCTGTTCACCCTCCGCGAGCAGTTTCTCTCGTTCGGCTTCTATCTCTTCACGCGCGTCGGCGAGGCGCTCCTCGTGGAGCTCCGCAGCCTCCTCCTCGGCCTCGTTTCGGATGTCCTCTGCCTCCTTACGAGCCTCGGAGATACGCGCTTCGCGGTTCTCCTCGGCCTCTTCGACGATCTCGTCGGCCTCTTGCTCGGCCTCCTTGATTCGTTCGAGAACCTCTGGCCTCGGCATATACTAATCGTCCGAAAGTTTGCGCGAACGGCTATAAACTACTTGCGGAACCTTCTCCCGACACTTTCTCCCCGTTTTCGCGTGAGTCAGTGACTCGCGTGGGTCACTGTACCAACTCCGAAAAAGTACCGCTACTATCCCAACTGACGCTGCATTCGAGCAGTTTCGAAGGCTCCTACTCGACCGGGCGAAATGGCAGGATTATTTGGCTGGCGGCCCGAAGCGCCGTCAATGGGTATCCTCGAAAACAAGAGTAACGCGCGGCTCTTCTACAAGTATCTCTCGAAGGTGTACGACCAAGTCAACCCGTTCATCTGGAACGAGGAGATGCGCGACGAGTCGCTGTCGATGCTCGACATCGACGAGGACGACAGAGTACTCGACGTTGGCTGTGGCACTGGATTCGCCACAGAAGGCCTACTCGAACACAGCGACAACGTCTACGCGCTCGACCAGAGCGTCCACCAACTCCAGAAGGCGTGGCAGAAACTCGGCAAACACGACCCCGTCAGTTTCACGCGCGGCGACGCCGAACGCCTCCCCTTCCAGACGGACAGCTTCGACGTGGTGTGGTCGTCCGGCTCTATCGAGTACTGGCCCAACCCCATCCTCGCACTCCGGGAGATTCGCCGCATCACCAAACCCGGCGGGCAGGTCCTCATCGTCGGCCCGAACTACCCCGAGAGTACGGTCTTCCAGAAGCTCGCGGACGCCATCATGCTGTTCTACGACCGCGAGGAGGCCGACCGGATGTTCGAAGAAGCGGGCTACGTGGACGTTCGACACCGCGAGATGGGGCCGAGTTACGACCCCGACATCGCCATCACGTCAGTCGCAAAAGTGCCTGAGGAGTAGAACGCGAGCGAGACGGCGCGCTCTGCGCGCCAGCGAGCGATTCAAACGGTGGTTTCTTCTCTCCCAATCAGTGACTCCCCAACGTAGATTTTCACCGTCACGCGCGCCCCGCGTGAGAGTGTGGGACTGTTGGTGCTCGCAAGCCGGAAACTCGCTGTCTCACCCGCACTCCAGTTCGGGTCGGCGGCGCTGTTGAACGGGCCAGTTGGGCCGGGTCGAAATCCCTCCGAGGAAAAGAACGGCACTGGCGGTTGCGAGTCGAGCGCGACGCCGTCGATTGCGATTTGAATCGAGAGTTCGCGCACGTCGAGCGTCTCTCCTCCACGATGAGCGAACGTTAGTGTCTTTGTCGTCCCATCGACTTGCACGTCGATAGCGACGTTCGGTGGCGGCGTCGGCATCGTCGTTCCGAGCGCAGCGACGCCGACAGCTCCGGCTAAGATGGTCGTAACTAGCAGTAAGAGGACAGTTCCCAGAACGGGGGAGAGCGCACGAGACGACACGTCACGAAATCGTCTCGGCTTCGGATTTGAATGTTCGTGTGGTTACGCTGGTGTGGCGCTCGCCGATTTCGTGGAATTGTTGGGCGAAACGGCTTTGGGCTTTGTCGGACGGGCAGTCACGTTGACAGTCGTTCCGTCGTGGGTCCCACTGACGCGGAACTTTCCAATCGGGCCGAGCGTCCACGCGACTCCGTCTTGTCCTGTCACTAACGTTCGGTGTCCAGCGACGGTCACTGCACCGTCCACGGGACTGCCGGTCTCATTCCGGAGTTCGAGGCGAAGCGGCCCGCCGGGATACGTGCGATTGACGACGAGCGTGACGTTGTCGGAGGTGTTTGTCACACCGGGGCCTGGGGGAAGTGGTTGGTTGCCCATCAGCGACTTATACTGAACCTCTTTGAAGACTGCTTCCGTCCCACTGTCGAGGTAGGCCGTGAGTTGTCCGTGAGGATGCCCAATCGTCGCCGAGTATGCGTTCGTCGTGCCGTACGGGGAAGTACTCGTCCCTCGCGTCTGGTGATTTTTAGCCCACGTGTACTGTTCGAAGACGAGTGCCCTCGCTTCGTCTAACCGCAACTGCTTCGAGGCTCCCGGTTTGCGTTGGTCTCTCCGAACGACCTCCCGGACGTACTGACCGCCATCGATAGTCGTGAGGACGATTCCGGATTCCGACGCGGCGATATACACCCTAGTCGCATCACCCACGCCTCGGAGAGATGCCCCCACTTCATGGCGAACTGGTCCCAGAACCAAGAGTAGTTTCCCTCGGATGGTACCTTTGATGTTGGGCATCGTAAAACCAGGAACCGACTCAGATTGTCGCTTCAACTCCTCTGTAGTCCGAAGTATCTCTCCGGCCTCTGCGTCGATGCGGCCCAGTTCCCGCACGTACTCGGACGCCGAGATCGATCCGTTGGTGAACGCTTGGGTTACTCGCTGTTCTTCCGCTTGCAGCGAGATGACTCGGTTTTCTATTCTGAACCGGTACCGATTCAGAATCTGTTTCTTCTCCGTGTTGCTCCCGGCAGTCTGAAGTTGCCGATCGAGTTCGCGGATGCTCAATTCGTTCTCGACATTGGTTCGGTCTGTCGCCAACGTATTCCCGAGCGAAATCGAGGCCGTCTCGAACGACGTACGCTTCTCGGCCGTACCCAGCGTCAGGACAGCAGTCGTATTTTTATCTGCTGGTTGGGTTGTACCGGTGTTTTCGAAGCTTCCAACCGAAGAATTCTCTGGGACGTCGGTAGGGCCGGTCGCTTGCGTCGCAACGGCAACGGGAGAGAGGGCGAGCAGTAATGCCAGAATAACGGGGGCGAATCGCATTACAAACGTCCAGTGCGTACTCCACCAATAAAATACGCACGGAAGTATGAACATCCCCGCGAGCGACCGAGAGGAGTCGAGACGATTTAAAGAGGCCGCTGACGTTTTATCGCGGGATGGAAAGTATTTTCTTGTCGGCGCGTTCATGCGTCGGTATGCGGTGGTCTGCCGCCCTCTTCGTGTCCCTCCTCCTCGTCCCGAGCGCCGTCGTGGGTGCCGGTGTCGGTCAGCCAACGGACCACACAGTTTCAGACCAACGACCTGCCCTGAATGCTGTCAACGGAACCGCGGCGAACGGCACCGGCACTGCGGCGAATGGGACGACAGCCAACGGTACCGACAAAACGTCGAACGCGACCAACGAGACTGTTCGAGACGGAACGACGATGTACATCTCGCTGCGTTCGACTGGGAGCGCACACTGGAACGTAACTGCACGATTCCACCTCCAAGACGAAAACGAGACAGAGGCGTTTGAAAGCCTTGCACGCGAGTACGAGCGAGGAAGTTCCGACGTCGGGTTCTCCGCAGATACGTTCGAGACAATCGCCGACCGCGCCGCCGAGAACACGAGTCGAGAGATGGCGATACGGAACGTCTCCCGGTCGGGTCGAATCACCCAGAACGGGAGCGTCGGCGTGCTTCGAATGTCGTTCACGTGGACGAATTTCACGCGTACCTCTGGGCGTCAAGTGATGCTCGGTGACGTGTTCACGACGGAGTCTGGGCTGTGGCTTCCAGCACTGACCGAAAAGCAGACGCTCGTCATCGATCCGCCCGAAGACTACCAAATCTACAGTGGGAACCCGCATCTCGTAGATGGGAAAATCCGATACGAAGGTCCGAAGCGGTTCACTCCTGCCGATTTGACCGTGACGTTCAACCCGAACGGACCCGGGAACACTCCGACACCGGATGATGGTCCGTGGGGTGAAATCGCTAGCCTACCGGGCATCGCCCTCCTCGTGATACTCGTCGGACTCGGTGGAGGCGGCGTCTACATGCTGTCTCAGCGCGATTCGACGCCACCCACTGCCCAGACGGAACCGACCGACACCGACGACCGCTCGGAGCGGCCAGTTACCTCGTCTCCAGACTCGGCCGAAGCGGACGACACCGAGGAATCGGACGAGTCAAGCGACGAAGAACGGGCGACAGAGTTACTGAGTGACGAAGAGCGCGTGATGCGCCTGCTAGACGAGAACGACGGTCGCATGAAGCAGGGCACCATCGTCAAAGAAACCAACTGGTCGCACGCGAAGGTGTCGCAACTGCTGTCGAAGATGAACGACGAAGGAAGGGTAGACAAACTTCGCATCGGCCGCGAGAACCTCATCACGCTCCCCGACGAGGACGTGACCGACACAGACTGAACGGACGAGTCCACGTTCACGTTTCGGATGTCAGTTAGCGAGCAAACGGTTAACATGCGGTCGCGGGTTTCGAAAACGTTTACCCCCGCGCCGCAGACCCATTTATCATGAAGGTCCTGGTGACTGTAAAGGAGGTCGCCGAAGTCGCTGACGACTTCGAGATCGAGGGGACCGAGGTAGGCGAACGCTACCTCGAATACGACTTGAACGAGTGGGACGACTACGCCGTCGAAGAGGCCGTCCAACTCAAAGAGGACGGTCCCGCCGACGAAGTCGTCTCCGTTACTATCGGCCCCGAACGTGCCGACGAGACGATTCGGATGGCCCTCGCAAAAGGAGCAGACCGCGCGGTTCGCGTGTGGGACGACGCCTTGGAGGGCGTTGACCTGCTCGACGTAGAGACGAAGACAAACCTACTCGCGGCCGTCGTCGAAGAAGAGGAGCCCGACCTCGTGCTGACCGGCGTCCAAGCGGGCGACGACGCGTTCGGTGCGACGGGCGTCTCGCTGGCCGACGAAATCGGCTTCCAGTGGGGTGCGGTCGTCAACGCGCTCGACTTCGACGCCGACGAAGGCGTCGCGTCGGTCCACCGCGAACTCGAAGGTGGCGTCGAGGAACTGACCGACATCGACGTTCCGGCCGTCCTGACGATTCAGACGGGTATCAACGAACCGCGCTACGCGAGTCTGCGCGGTATCCGACAGGCTCAGAGCAAGGAAATCGCGCCGAAGACGCTCGCCGACATCGGTCTCGACGCCGACGCGGTCGAGAGCGACCTGACGATGACGTCGATGTACGAACCCGAGAGTGAGAGCGACGCAGAAATCTTCGAAGGCGACGCCAGCGAGACCGCCGGGAAACTCGCTGAAGTCCTCCGCGAGAAGGGGGTGGCACAATGACGGACGTACTCGCCATCACCGAACACCGCCGTGGCGACCTGCGCGACGTGAGCTACGAGGTCATCACCGCCGGGCGACAACTCGCCGACGAGAGCGGCGGCGACCTGCATCTCGCCGTCATCAGCGGCAATGCTACTGGCTTCGCGGACGACCTGAACCGCGAGGGCGTCGATTACGTCCACACCGTCAGCGAGGGCGAGGAGTTCAACCACGACGTGTACACGCAGGCCATCGAAGCCCTGCACGCCGAACTCGACCCCGAGGTCGTCCTGATGCCTAACAGCGTCAACGGCCTCGACTACGCGCCCGCCGTGGCGAACCGCCTCGACCTGCCGCTGGCGACCGACGCCGTCGGCATCGAGTACGGCGACAGCCTCACCGTCACCCGCGAGATGTACGGTTCGAAGGTCGAGACGACCGTCGAAGTCGGCGGCGACCAGCAGGCCGTCACCATCCGCGGCGCGGAGTGGTCTGCCGCAGAGGGCGTCGGCGATGCCGAGATTTCGGAGTTCGAAGCCGACATCGACACGGACACTGGGTCGAGAGTCACCGGTTTCGAAGAGGTCGGTGGCGGCGACGTGGACATCAGCGACGCAGAATTCCTGATTTCCATCGGCCGCGGTATCGAGGAAGAGGAGAACCTGCCGCTCATCGAGGACCTCGTGGAAGCGACGGACGCGACGCTCTCCTCGTCGCGCCCCATCGTGGACAACGGTTGGTTGCCGAAGAACCGGCAGGTCGGCCAGTCCGGCAAGGTCGTCACGCCCGACGTGTACCTCGCCATCGGTATCTCCGGCGCGGTCCAGCACGTCGCTGGCATGAAGGGTTCGGACACGATTATCGCCATCAACACCGACCCGAACGCGCCTATCTTCGACATCGCCGACTACGGTATCGTCGGCGACCTGTTCGAAGTGGTGCCTGAGCTTATCGAGCAGTTCGAATAGGACGTTTTGGAGTAAACCGGACTCCAGTCGCCACACACCGGTTTTTTGAATGCAGGTCGCCATTTCCCGATAGATGTCAGTCCGCGACGTCGCTCGGCAGGCCTACCGCGAAGCCCTCCCGGCGCTCGCCACGAGCGTCGTCGGGGGCCTGTTCGCGGGTGCGGTGCTGGGCGGCATGCGGGCGGAGTTGCGCGCAGTCCCCGGACTGCTTGTCCTCGTGCCCGCATTGCTCGCCACGCGCGGCAACGTCTACGGGTCGCTCGGCGCGCGACTCTCCACGGGTCTCCACCAGGGGCTGGTCGAACCCGAGTGGATGCCGGACGACCGAGTCCGCGCCGCGGTGCTGGCGGCACTCGGCAACGGTGTGCTGGCGAGTTGTTTCGCCGCCGTAGTCGCGTTTCTGGTCCTCTCGATTCTCGGTGAGCCTGTCGCGTCGCTTACGACGCTCCTCGCCATCGCACTCGTCGCTGGCGTGCTGTCCGGTGGTGCGCTGACCGTCGCCGTCGTGTCGGTCGTCTTCGCGGGATTCTCGCGCGGGCACAACCCAGACACGCTGGTCGGCCCGCTGGTGACGACGACCGGCGACGTGTTCGGTATCTCGTTTCTCCTGCTGGCGGTCAGATTCGTCCTTCGAATCGGCCTCGGAGGTGGGTAGATGCAGACGGAGTGGACGATTCGAGCCATCACGCGAGCGATGTTGCCAGTCCTGCTCGCGCTGACCGTCGTGGAGATTCTGTCCGGTCTCGTCTTGGGCAGTTTCGAGGCGACACTGCTCAAGTATCCGGCCCTGCTCACGCTCGTGCCGGTCATCATCGGCACCGCCGGGAATTTGGGGAGCGTGCTGGCCGCGCGCCTCTCGACGGCGTTCCACCTCGGCACGCTCTCGTTCGACCCGAGGGACGACGAGTTGGCTGGCAACGCCGTAGCGACGGTCGCGCTGGCACTGACTGTCTTTCCAGTCGTCGGCGCTGGCGCGTGGGCGGTGACACTCGTTCTCGGTGGTGTGCAGTTGCCGCTCGGCACTGTCGTGGTGGTCGCACTCGCGAGCGGTGCGGCGCTGGCAGTGGTAGCGATTGGTGTGACGCTCGTGGCGACCTACGCCGCATACCGGTTCGAGTTGGACCCCGACGACGTGGTGATACCGGTCGTGACGAACATCTGCGACGTGCTGGGTGTGCTGGTGCTATTCTTGGTGGTACAGGTGATGGTGTGAGGAGGTTCTGGAAGTGTGGACAAGAACTGTAACACTCATTGTAGAGAACAGCAACGGGAACCGTGCTATTTCCGGTGCCTATGAGACCGCACCGCTCCGCACGGCACCGCGACGGCCACACACCACCCAACCGATTCGCTCACGTTCGTTCGCTCATCCCTCGCACAGGTTTGACGAGACCCTGTGGGGGTCTCGTCAGCGCGCGCCGTGTGGTTGGTGAAAAGAGCGAAATCTTCCTTCGTGTCTCACGTCACCCCATCACCACGAGTGTCGAACGCCTCGTACTCCCGGGTCTCCAAAATCTCCTGCAACTCCTCGGCGACCTCCCACACGTCCTCGTAGCCGACGTACAGCGGCGATGGGCATAGTCGAACCACGTTCGGGGGGCGGAAATCGACGACGACGCCGCGCTCTTTCAGTGCCTCGCCGACGCGATAGGCTTCGGGATGTTCGATGGCGACGTGGCCGCCTCGTCGGTCGGAGTCTCGGGGCGTGCCGACTTCGCAGTCGTCCAATCGCTCGTCAACCAGAAACACGAGATACTCCGTAAGCGAGACCGATTTTTCCCGAATCGCCTCGATACTCGTCTCCTCGAAGATTTCGAGCGCGCCAGCGAGCGGGGCCGCCGAGAGAATCGGAATCGTCCCGATTTGGAACGCTCCCGCGCTCTGCGCTGGCGTGTAGGTCGTCCGCATCTCGAACTGCGTGTCCTTCTCGTGGCCCCACCAGCCAGCGAGTGCTGGCGTCTCGCCGAAGTGGCGTTCGTTGACGTAGAGACCCGCGATTGCACCGGGACCGGCGTTGAGGTACTTGTAGCTACACCAGACCGCAAAATCGACGCCGACTTCGGAGAGGTCGTGGGGAACGACGCCGACGGAGTGGGCGAGGTCGAAGCCAGCCAGCACGTCCTTCTCGTGGGCCGCCTTGGTGATTCGCTCCACGTCGAGTAACTGGCCGCTCCGATAGAGAACCGAGGGCAGAAACACCATCGCCGTGTCGTCGTCCAGCGCGTCGATTACGTCCTCCTCTTCGATGGTTCGGCCGTCCTTGCTCTCCACGACAGTTAGTGCCTCGTCGGGGTCCACGCCGCGCTGGCGCAACTGGGAGCGAATCGCGTAGTGGTCCGTCGGAAAGTCGAGTTCGTCCACGACGATTTTGGCGCCCTCTGTCTGGTCGTAGAAGGTGCCGACGAGCGTGTGGATGTTGACCGTCGTGGAGTTGGCGACGACGACTTCCTCCGGTTTGGCCCCTACGAGGGGCGCGAGTCGGTCGCCCAACTGCTCGCCGTAGTAGAACCACGGCGGGTCGGCGTCCGTCCAGCCACGAATCGCCTGCTCGCGCCACTCCTCGACTGCTTGGTCGAGGGCCTCCTCGGCGTCCTCCGAGAGCAGTCCGAGCGAGTTGCCGTCCATGTACCACTCGTCGTCGGGGTCGTAGAATCGGTCGGCGAGCGGCGCGAGCGGGTCCGTCTCGTCTCGCTGGACGGCGAACTCGCGACCCACTTCGAAGTCGTCCATGGAGGAATCGAGCGTGCCGGTGGCCAAAGGGGTTTGCCAATCGGAACCCAATCTCGCGACATGCGCACGGAACTCCATCCGGAGGCGGCCGCCGTGGTCGAGGAAATCGAGGCGGCGGGCGTCCCGGAGTGGTCTGCCATGTCGGTCGAGTCGGCCCGTCGGGTCGAAGACGAGGTGTTCTCAGGTGGGAATCCGCCCGAGGTCGCGTTCGTCCGGGACCTCTCGATTCCCGGTTCGAATACAGAGATTCCAGTTCGAGTCTACCACGACGACCCTGACGAGCAAGCGCCAGTGCTGGTCTACTACCACGGCGGCGGCTGGGTGCTGGGCACGCTGGACTCCATCGGGGGCGTCTGCCG
The DNA here is from genome assembly GCF_008831545.1 of Halorussus halophilus. Taxonomy (NCBI): domain Archaea; kingdom Methanobacteriati; phylum Methanobacteriota; class Halobacteria; order Halobacteriales; family Haladaptataceae; genus Halorussus; species Halorussus halophilus. The sequence continues at coordinate 3,479,223 of NZ_CP044523.1, read as the reverse complement.
CCGACTGGCCCGTCGCGGAGAGTGCGTCGTCGTCTCGGTGGATTACCGACTCGCACCAGAGAACACCTTTCCGGCCGCCGTGGACGACGCCTACGCGGCCGTCGAGTGGGTCGTCGAGAACGCAGAAACGTTCGGCGGCGACCCGGAGAAGGTCGCGGTCGGTGGTACCAGCGCAGGCGGAAATCTGGCAACCGTGACGGCGTTGCGGACCAGAGAGACAGACGAAGCGAACGTCGCCCACCAGTTCCTCTTCTATCCGATTACCGACTACGCCTTCGACACCGACTCGTACGCGGAAAACGGCGAGGGACCGCTCCTCACCGAGCGCGACATGCGCTGGTTCTGGGACCACTACCTCCGGAGCGAGGTGGACGGCGCGAACCCCTACGCGTCACCCCTTCGAGCACCGGACCTTTCGGGCGTCCCGCCTGCGACGGTCCTTACCTGCGGATTCGACCCACTGCGCGACGAGGGCGTCGCCTACGTAGAGCGCCTGCGCGAGGCGGACGTGGAGGTCTCCCACGACCACCATCCCGACATGCCACACGGCTTTCTCAGTATGAGCGAGTCGGTCGGCGTGGCAGACGAGGCGTTGGAGGCAGTCGGAGAAACACTGCGAAATCTGTAGCTACTCGTCCGTAATTGGTTTCCCGTCCTGAGTCGGCGGCGCGATGAAGTCTACGAACTCTTCGACGGTCGGGTCTTCGACGCGGACGCGAACGTGAATGTCGCCTAGTTCGTCGGGGTTGCCGACTGCGAAGTTGACGACGCCTTGGAACGCCGCCTGTTTCTTCAAGTCGAAAGTGAACGTGTCCCCGTCTCGGTTGCCGAAGAACTCACCGCGAGCGGTGTCCAGAATTGTCTGTTCGTGGAGCAGTTGCGAGAAGTGGTCTACCGCGTGGACCTCCGCGAGCAGTTCGCCGTGGCGTTCTTCCACGTCAGCGCCGGGAAAGATGTTGGTGATGGCGTCTTCGACTCGGTCGCTGAGTTCGGTGTCGCGAACGGGCGCGGTAATCTGGAGGTCGATGCTGTAAATCATAGCTCTCCCTCCGCCGTCTGCGTGCGTTCGAGTGCTTCGGGCCCGTCTTCGAGCAGTGCCCGAACCTTCGTCCGAAACGCTTCGAGACTAGCGGTGTTGTCGATTCTCACGTCGGCGTTGGCGATAGCTTCGTCCATACCGAACCCGATTTCGCGCTCGTCGCGTTCGCGCAGCGCCTCGGCGTCTGTGTTGTCTCGCCCACGTGCCTCGATTCGCTCGGCACGGAGTTCGAACGGTGCTTCGATGCTGACGAGCGTGAACGCGTCGCCGAAGGCCTCCTCGAATCGCTGTGCTTCGACGCCTGCACGGATGCCGTCCACGAGAACTGTGTCGCTCGCTTCGAGTTCGTCTTCGATGATGGGGAGCGACCGCTGGGCGATAGCGTCGAGTCCGTTCTCCTCACGGAGTGCTGACGCGATTTCCCCGTGGTGCTCGGCGGGGTCGAGTCCACGGTCACGACACTCTTGGCGAATCACGTCGCCCATCGTCACGACCGGAATCCCGAGTTCCTCGGCGACGGCCGCGGCCTCGCTCTTGCCGCTGCCAGGCAGACCGACGATGCCGATAACTTTCATTGGATGCTGGTAATGTGGAGATGTGCATAAGCACTGTGTTCCCGATGTTTGCACTGTTCAGTTTTGCACACGTACCATATGCCGAGCTATGCACGATTCGTACAGTTCTTTTCTCTACTTGCCACGTAGCAATCCTAAGACCTTTTGCCAAAGCAGTACGAACGATTGAGTGAGGGCACGTAGCTCAGTCTGGATAGAGCGTCGGACTTCTAATCCGACGGTCGTGGGTTCGAATCCCATCGTGCCCGCTGATTTTGCCGCGAGCACTGCAACAGAAACCGCACCGCAGTTGGGGATTCACAGCTCGCCCTGCGCATTTCTAATTATCTTCTCTGACGGTCGTCTCGCAAGGAGAAAGCTTACAACCCGAACGTGGGCACGCTCGGAACATGTCCAGCCCTCCCCACCGATTCTGCACCGCGACGCTCGACTGGGCGAAAGAAGAACACGAATCGCTCGGCGAGTGGCCGTCCGGTCGCGCTGCTCCTGAAAGAATGAGAACTAAGTTAGTAGCGCGGTCACTGCGGTCAGTTCTCCAACGACTTCGGAACTGAGACGTAGTACAAACCAGTTCAGAGAAGGGTGCCGATGTCTTGAATGTCGTTCCGGCAGAACGGACAGCGATAGTTCGTCTGGAACTCGCTGCGCTGAGCGACTGTTCTCGTTTCTAATTCGTGCATGGCGATGCTTCGACCACAATCAGGACACGCTACTTTCGTCACGACTCTTCGTGAACGGCCCAAACACTTAAATTACTGTGTAAGGTTGATAGACAAATCTTTCGGCCCACAACCTTTTGCTGCGCTCGGTCGGTGGAAGCCGTTGGCTTCCACACGACCTCGCTGGCAAAACGTTGATGAAAAACACGGCGTCACCACCTTCGGTGGTTCCTTGGTCCGCTCGCTTCGCTCGCGGTACAAGTACTTGGACTAAAACCGCACCACGAACCGCGACCGCACCGCAAACCGCAAAACCGGTCGCTCAGCCTTCGAACCCGTCCTCGAACTTGAACGTGCCGTTGCGCTGGACGACTTCGCCGTCCACCTCGATGTACGAGTCCTCGGCCATGTCTACGATCATGTCCACGTGGACGGCCGACTCGTTGCCCGACTCGCCCTCCGGCAGGCAGGCGTCGTAGGCGCGACCGATTGCCATGTGGACGGTGTCGCCCATCTTCTCGTCGAACAGCATGTTGTAGGTGAACCGGTCGATGTCGCGGTTCATGCCGATACCGAGTTCGCCGAGGTAGCGCGCACCCTCGTCGGTGTTCAGGACTTCCGTCAGCACGTCCTCGTTCTTGCTCGCGCTGTGTTCGACGACCTTGCCGTTCTCGAAGCGGACGTAAGCGTCCTCGACCTCGTGGCCTTGGTGGATGAGCGGCTTGTCGAACAGGACTTCACCCTCCACGGAGTCGGCGACCGGTGCGGTGAACACCTCGCCACCGGGGAGGTTGTTCTTACCCTTGTCGTTGATGGTAGTCATACCCTCGACGCTCATCGTCACGTCCGTCGAGTCGCCGCTGACGATGTGGACCTTGGAGCCAGCGTCGAGGATTTCGACCATCTGCTCTTGGAACCGTTCCTGTTCCTCCCAGTCCTTGCCGATGGCACCGTAGACGAAGTCCTCGTACTCCCGCGTGCTCATCTCGGCGTTCTGGGCGTTCGCGTCCGCAGGGAACTGCGTGAGTACCCACGTCGTGTCGAGAATCTCCTCCTGAATCGGCATGTAGGCCTTCTGGTAGGCCGCCATCGTCTCCGAGGAGACCGCGCTCATGTTGGCGACGTTGTCGTGAGCGCGAACGTGAATCCACACGTCCGCGGCCTCAGCGAGCGCGAGTTCGTGGTCCGCGTTGTCGAGGTCCTCCGCGGCGATTGCGTTCAGGAACGTCGCGCGGGTGTTGTCCCGACGACCGGAGACGTGGAAGGGGAAAGCACCGCGTTCGCCGATGGTCTCACACAGTGCGAGCGTGAGGTCTTCGGCGGCAGGGGGAGCGCTAACGACGACGTTGTCACCCGCTTCGACAGAAGCAGAGTGATCGACGAGAATCTCGGCGTGGTCTTCGATACGTGGGTCCATGCTCGCAAGGATTGCCGAGAAGGGGAAACCGCTTTCGGTTGCTCGTGAGGCAGTTATTTCACTCGGCGCGCGAAAGGCCAAGGCATGATAGACCTGCGGAGCGACACGGTGACGAAGCCCGACGACGCGATGCGCGAAGCCGCGAGCAACGCCGACGTGGGCGACGACGTGTACGGTGAGGACCCGACTGTCAACGAACTGGAGGCCAAAGCCGCAGACCTCGTCGGAATGGAGGACGCCCTGTTCGTCCCGACGGGAACGATGGGTAATCAGGTCGCGGTCCGAACCCACACCGACCGCGGTCAGGAAGTCCTCATCGAACACGAAAGCCACGTCTACAAGTGGGAGTTAGGTGGTCTCGCACAACTGTCGAGTCTGCAAGTCCGAACCATCGACGGCGGCAAGCGCGGGATTCCGACCCCCGAACAAATTCGTGACGGTTACGTCGAGGAGGACGCCCACCGGCCCGGAACCGGACTCGTCACGCTCGAAAACACGCACAACAGCAAGGGCGGGGTCGCCATCGCACCGGAGAAAATCGACGCGGCAGCGGACGCCGCCCACGAACTCGGCCTGCCGGTCCACCTCGACGGCGCACGCGTGTTCAACGCCGCCGTCGCCCACGACGTACCAGCGAGTCGGATGACCGAGCGCGTCGATTCGGTGATGTTCTGTCTCTCGAAGGGACTCGGCGCGCCCGTTGGGTCCGTGCTGGCCGGGGACGAAGCGTTCATCTCGCGCGCTCGGCGCAACCGGAAGCTGTTCGGTGGCGGAATGCGCCAAGTCGGCATGATTGCGGGACCGGGCATGCTCGCGCTCGACAACGTCGAGCGACTCGCGGACGACCACGAGAACGCCCGCGTGCTGGCCGAGCAACTGTCCGACGTGGATGGACTGACGATACAGGAACCCGAAACGAACATCGTCCTCGTCGATACCGAAGCGACCGGCATGGAAGCCGACGAGTTCCTCGGTGTCTGTGAGGACGCGGGCGTACGAGGCACGCAGTTCGACACGTACGTCGCGCGGTTCTGTACCCACTGGGACGTAGACAAATCGGACGTGGAGAGCGCCGCAGAACAGGTTCGTAGCGCGCTCGAAGAGTAAAGTCGTTCTTTGAGTTTACTCAAACTGTTTTAGGGCGCAGACGCTACGAGGAGACATGCGCAACCGGACCGTGCCCGTCGAACGCGGCGGCGGTTATCGTCGGCCCTTGTCCATCCCCTCTTGGAAGCCGGTGAGGGTCCGGCGGACGAACAGGTACATGAACAGCACGAAACCGAGCAGAAGGACCATAAAGCCCACGACGAGTGGGTTGCTGGACATGAAGTCCAAGACGAAGTCTAACATGAGAGGTTGTTTCGGTCCCCCGAACAAATTCGTTTCGACGCGACCGACCGTCGCAGGCAACAAAGTTGATATTTCAGGGGTGTCTAACCCGACCCATGGCTGACCTTTTGCCCTCAACTTCGGACGCGTCGGCTCCCCAAACTGCGGAGCCGCGGGTCATCGGCGTCGATAGCGACGACGCCGACAACCTGCTCGGGGCACTCTCTTCGGAGACGGCCCGCGAACTACTCGCGGCACTCCACGAGGACCCGGCCACGCCGTCGGCACTCGCAGAGGAAATCGACACGTCGCTCCAGAACGCCCAGTACCACCTCGGCAACCTCGAAGACGCCGACGTGATACAGGTCATCGACACCATCTACTCGGAGAAGGGCCGCGAGATGAAGGTGTACGCGCCCGCCGACCAGCCGCTGGTCGTCTTCGCGGGCAACGAGGAGAAGACGACCGGACTGAAGGCGGCGCTCTCGCGCTTGCTCGGTGCGTTCGGCGCGCTCGGCCTGCTGAGTCTCGCGGTGCAGGAAGCCTTCGGTGACGGCGTCGGCGCGCTGTTCGGTATGACCGGTGGTTCGAGTAGTTCGAGCGACGGTGGCATGGGCACGATGTCTACGGAGTCTACCCAGACCGCGGCCGACGCCGCAAGCTCAGTGCTTCCACCGGGCGTCCTCTTCTTCTTAGGCGGCGCACTGGTCCTCTCGCTCGGGTTCGCGTGGTGGTACGCGAACCGAAGTGAGTAACTAAAATGAGTTTTTGAGCTTACGGGAACTACTTGATATACCGGCGTGTAGGTAGAGGTGTACCGCCCCGCTTCGGCCCTCCCCCGAACGCCTTTCGGTACGATTCGAACACGCCGTGGTTTTTCTCGAACGCTTTTGGTTGCGCTTCGAGCGCTCGCTCTCCTACTCGATTCGGAATTCTTCGACTGTCGAGCCGTCGCGGTGTCGAATCTCCCCAGTGACGCGGTAGTCCGCACCATCGTCCGCAACGCGGAGTTCGACATGCGTCGGCAAGCCGCCGCGCGGTTGGGCGTGACTGCCGGGATTGAGCAGTAGCACGTCCCCTGCGTCGCTGGCGTGGTGGCGATGCGAGTGTCCGAAGACGACTACGTCGGCGTCCTGCTGACGGCCCAGTAGCGAGAGACCGGTCGCCCCACGGTTCTGCCCGTGGGTCAGGACGAACCGGAGTCCGTGAGCTTCGAACGTCCGCTCCGGAGGGAGACGGTCTCGAACGCCATCGGTGGCGTTGTTGCCGTAGACGCCGTAGAGGTGGTTGCTCGCGTCTTCGAACGCGTCCAGCGCGGATTCGGTGTAGAAGTCTCCCGCGTGGACGACGAGGTCCGCTTCGCGGACGGCTTCCGCGGCACGACCCTCTAATCGATGGCCCGCCGCGCTGTGCGTGTCCGAGAGAATAGTTATCATTGCGTCGTCGTACGAACGGGGGCTTCCTCATACTGTCGGAGCGTTCCGCTTGTACTACTTTCATATCGGACGGCCGAGAAAGCCACAACAATGGCGGAAAGTAAGTCGGTCGTCATCGCCGCCCTGATAGCCAACGGCGCGATAGCCATCTTGAAGTTCATCGGCTTCACGCTGACTGGGAGTGCGGCGATGCTCTCGGAGACGTATCACTCGATTTCGGACACCGGGAACCAAGTGTTCCTTCTCATCGGCATTCGCTACAGCAAGAAGGACGCGAGTCGCGGCCACCCCTTCGGGTACGGAAAAGCGGAGTTCTTCTACAGCTTTCTGGTCAGCGTCCTGCTGTTCGGCATCGCTGGCTGGGAGAGTGCGAAGCACGGGTACAACGCGATTATGCACCCTCACGTCGAGCACATCGACCCGATCCAGTTGTTCGGCTACACGTTCCCTGCAGTGTGGGTCAACTACAGCGTCCTAATCGGTGCAATCCTCTTCGAGGGGTACGCGCTCAAGAAAGCCTACGCCGGGATGCAGAAGGACATCGAAGAACACGAGTGGAGCGGCCTCACCGAGGCGTTCCGAAAGACCAGCAACGTGACGACGCTCACCGCGTTCACCGAAGACACAATCGCGATGGCCGGGGCCGGTATCGCCCTCTTCGGTGTCTATCTCTCCCGAGCCACTGGGAATCCCTTCTACGACGCAGTCGGCGCGCTCCTCATCGGTATCATGCTCATGGGCTTCGCGGTCGCGCTCGCGTGGGAGAACAAACGCCTACTCCTCGGCGAGAGTCTCCCGGAGTCGGACGAACAGGAACTCCGTCGAATCGTCGAACAGTGGGAGGGCGTGACCGGTATCGTCGATTTCCGGACGGTCATCTTCGGGCCGGAAGATGTCATCGTCACCGCCGACGTGGCCTTCGAGAAGGGCGTCCCGACGGGTGAGATGGACGACCGCATCACGGCCATCGAGAACGCCCTGATGGAGGCCAACGAAGACGTAGCGAAGGTCTACATCGAACCGGAGCGCTGAGAGTTACTCGTCGGCGTTCTTGTCGTCCTCGCTCGTTCCATCTTCGCTTGCTTCGTTCCCACTCTCTCCGTCTCCACTTGCTTCGTTCCCACTCTCTCCGTCTCCACTTGCCTCATTCTCACCCGGTCCGTCTCCACTCTCTTCGCCTCCAGTCGCTTCCCTCTCGCTCTTTCGCGAAACTACGTCGCCACCGCACTCGTCGCACTCCTCGCGTGCGGTGTAGAATCGTTCGCCACAGTTTCGACACTCGTATGTCGCCGACTCGGCGGCCACTTCCTCGGACTGTTGTTTGAACTTCTCGACTTTCCGGCCGAGATTTTCGAAGAGTCCCATCGTAGTAGATACAGGAGCATCGAGACGCAAAAATCTTCGTAGGGTCGAGAGTCGTAGCGGGTCACTGTGTGCCGCGTGGCGAGGAAGGGTTCGGGTCGAAAATCTACGCAGGTCGGAACGCACGGAGTCGGTCACGCTTGCCCGACTCGGAGTCGATTTCGGTGAATCCGCGCTCGGTGAAGACCTCCTTCCAATCGCGGTAGTACAGCGGGAAGTCACCCCGGACGTGGTTCACGGCTACGTCGTCGGACTGCGCCCCGTCCGTTTGCTGGTCCGCTTCGCCGTTCTCTTCGGGCCCCTCGTTCTCGACGGTGACGAGCAGTTCGGACGCGATGCGAGTAACGTCCGAGAAGACCCAGTCGTTGTCAGGATGAATATGCTGGAGCGTTTCGACCGAAAAGACGACGTCGAACTTGTCGTCCTCGAAGTCCGGGACGACGTTCTCGATGGCGTCGGCGTAGAACGTCCCGGCGTCGGCGAGTTCGGGGTAGTTCTCCGCCATCACGTCGAAGGCGTCGGGGTTGACCTCGATGCCGTGCAGGTTCTCGTAGCCGTGGTCGTAGAGGTGCGAGAGGTGGCGGCCGGAGCTACAGCCGAGTTCGAGGATAGCGGGGTCTGAACCGACGACTTCGGCGATTCGCTCCCGAATCGCCTCGCTCATCTCGTCCGGCCCGTAGTAGGCGTAGTAGGTCGGCGAATACTCCCCCGACCTGTCTTCCCATTCGTCGAGAACGTCGTTAGAATCCACAGCAACGGAGAGACGCGCGACACCTAAAGTCTCGTCGGCCTGCGAATGAGACAGTTCTGATAACTTCCAGTGCAGAGCGAGCATTTAAACCCGAAGCCGGGCAAATTCCACGGTGTGGCAGAGACGAACGGCTACACGCGTTTTTTCCCTTACGAAGAGCCGTACGACAACCAGCGGGAGGCGATGGACCGAATCTACAACGCCTTCGCCCGCGGACAGGACGTACTCTTCGAGGGGGCCTGCGGGACGGGCAAGACGCTCTCGTCGCTCGTGCCCGCGCTGGAGTACGCCCGCGAGGAGGACAAGACGGTCGTCATCACGACCAACGTCCACCAGCAGATGCGCCAGTTCGTCGCCGAAGCCCGCCAGATAACCAAAGAAGAGCCGATTCGGGCGGTCGTCTTCCGCGGGAAGGGGTCGATGTGTCACATCGACGTGGGCTTCGAGGAGTGTCAGGTTCTGCGCGACAACACCTACGAAGTCGTAGACGAGGAGCGAGACCTGAAGGAGTTAGAGGAACGGCAAGAGGAGTTGCTCGAAGCCAGCCAAGAGGGCGACGAGCGCGCCGCGGAAGCCCGAAGCGCGGTGATGGACGAACTGAAACAAGTCCAAGAGACCGTCGAGAGCCTGAAAGACCAGAACACCTGCGAGTACTACTACAACAACCTCGTCGGGGACAACGAGGAGTTCTACTCGTGGCTCTACGACGACGTTCGGACGCCCGACGACATCTACGAGTACGCCGAACAGCAGACGCTCTGCGGATACGAACTGCTGAAAGACGGGATGGAGGGCGTCGATTTGGTCGTCTGCAACTACCACCACCTGCTCGACCCGATGATACGCGAGCAGTTCTTCCGATGGCTGGACCGGGACCCGGAGGACGTCATCGCCATCTTCGACGAGGCGCACAACATCGAGGACACTGCCCGCGAACACGCGACTCGTACCCTGACGGAGAACACCCTCGATTCGGCGCTGGACGAGCTACAGGATTCGGACGATGCAAGAAGCGAACCGGCGTACAACGTCATCTCCGCGTTTCGTCGCGCACTCTCGGAAACCTACGAGGACAACTTCGGGTTCGGTGACAGAGAGAAGGTCGGCGACAACTGGCAGGACGTTGCCATCGCCAACGAGAACAAGCGCGACGACTTGACGCTCAACTTCCTCCAGCAGTACACCGGCAAGGGCATCGACACGGAACTCGAACTGGCGGTGCATCTCGGCCGTGAGATGGACGAGGAGTACGAGGACGCCTACAAGGAGGGCGACGCGACGACGCGACAGGAGTGCCAGACCTTGCAGGCCGCGACGTTCGTCCAGTCGTTCATGGCCGAGGGGGCCGAGTTGGGCCAGTACCCAGTGGTCTCGGTGCGCCGCGACGAAGCCACCGAGGAAGTGTACGGCCGCGCTGAACTGTACACCTGCATTCCCCGCGAGGTCACGAAGGATCTCTTCGAAGAGGTCTACTCGACGGTGTTGATGAGCGCGACGCTCCGACCGTTCGACGTGCTTTCGGACGTGTTGGGTCTCGAAGACCCCGTTTCGATGGCCTATGGCCTCCAGTTCCCCGAAGAGAATCGGCGCACCTTCGCCGTGCAGACGCCCGCGCTCTTCTCCAGCGAGCGGGACAATCCCGAGACCCAGGAGGCGATTGCGGGAGTGTTGTCGGACGCGGTGGAGTTCACGGCTGGAAACACTCTGCTGTTCTTCCCGAGCTATTCGGAGGCAGAGCGATACTACGACCGCCTCGGCCGAGAGACGGACGCGAAACTCTACTTCGACGAACCTGGCCAACGCGCCGAGGAACTTCGACAGGAATTCGTCGCGGACGACGACGCCGCACTCTTCACCTCGCTCTGGGGCACGCTCGCGGAGGGCGTCAGCTTCGACGCCGACGACGCCCGCACAGTGGTCGTTGTCGGCGTACCGTACCCGCATCTTGACGACCGGATGGACGCGGTGCAAGACGCCTACGACCGCACCTTCGCCGACCGCTCCGGCAGGGACTCTGGCTGGGAGTACGCCGTCGAGATTCCGACGATTCGCAAGACGAGACAGGCGCTCGGCCGCGTGATTCGCTCGCCGGAGGACTTCGGAGTGCGTGCGTTGGTCGATAAGCGGTATACTGAGGAAGGACGCAAGGAGATGGGCAAGTACAGCGTCCGGGATACCTTCCCGCCGGAGGAGCGCAGCGAGATGCTCGACATCGGGCCTGAAAAGCTGAAGTTCGCGATGCTGAACTTCTACGGCGACAAGGACGCGTGGGACGGGGAGCCTCCGACTCCTTGAATTGGGGTTTGGTGTGAGATTGATTCGATTCACGGCGATTGTGAATCGGGGACTAGGGGAGGAGTCGTGAACAACATAGACGAAATAGCGGTTCGTGAACAGCACAGCCGAGAAGGAGAATCGTGAACAGGCAGAGCTAGCTTCTCGAAACAACAGAGCGAGAATAATCACCACCAGAAATAACCCAACAAACAACACCCACGTCACCGAGGCAGAGAGAATTCCGAAACCGACTCGTCGTAGTTCGCGTCCCACAGCACCAGTTTCGACACAGACCAAGTAATCGGCTCTATCTCCCGATCAGCCAACTCCCGAGCCTTCTCGATTGACCCACCACGCGCCAACGTGATGTGCGGTACGTAGTCTTCGCCCTCGATACCCTTAGCAACCGAAAATTCCGCAGAGAGCTGCTCGTGCAGTTCCAGAAGCCCCGGACTCTCCACGGTCAGATACACGACTGGTCCGTCACCACGAGCAGGCCGCTCGAAGTAATCGAACCCACTAACCCGCACTTCGAAGGCTGGCGTGCCCGCGAGCGCGGTCCGCAACTGTTCCCGGAGGCGAGAAACGCCGCCCGGTGGCGAATCGCCGAGGCGTTTGCCGACCAGCGTGTGGCGCTCCCGAATGGCGTCGAAGCCGAACAGGTCCGGGCGAAGCGTCTCGGCGAGACGGCTGATATCCCCCGGAACGGACACGTTGAGGCTGTACACGCTTGCGGTTGGGACGACGCGGCTATGAAAGTAGCGACGCGGCGACAGTGTTCGGTCGGCCAGTCGATTCGAAGTTATCGCCGGATGACTTGTTTTTCTTTCGAATGCAAACGTTGCCGCCCCGATAGACTTTAAACCCCTCGCGTCACAAGGAGGTAGTAATGACGCAGACCCGTCTGACCACGATGGTCGCCTCCGCTATGGAGAGCGACGGGTCTGGCTCCTTCTCGCCGCGACGACGACCGGGGCCTTTCTAGCCCCACTAATACCAATTCCATCGTTCTGACGACTTTCGCCGCCGACGCCACGCGTATCGTCTGCGAACTACCCAACCCTGCCAGATACGACGTTCCGGTCAGACACGACAGCTGACACCACCCGACAAATCAAGACAACCATGACGAGTACGACACCAAGCACGGAAGCAAATTCGAAAGTAGCGCTCGCCTTCTCCGGCGGCCTCGACACGACAGTCTGCGTCCCGCTCCTCGAAGAGGAGTACGGTCACGACGAAGTAATCGGCGTCACCGTTGACGTAGGCCAACCCGAGGCCGAGTTCGAAGAGGCAGAGGAAACCGCCGATGCGCTCGGTCTCGAACACTACGTCGTAGACGCCAAAGCCGAGTTCGCGCAACTCTGCCTCGACTCGGTGAAGGCAAACGCGACGTATCAGGGCTACCCGCTCGGCACCGCGCTCGCCCGCCCGGTCATCGCCGAGGCGATTCTGGAAGTCGCGGAAGAGAACGACTGCGCGGCCATCGCGCACGGTTGCACCGGCAAAGGCAACGACCAACTGCGCTTCGAGGCCGTCTGGCGCGAGTCCGACCTCGAAGTCATCGCGCCCGTCCGCGAACTCGGTCTCACCCGCGAGTGGGAGATGGAGTACGCCGACGAGAAGGACCTCCCCGTCGAGGGCGGCAACGAGGGCGACTGGAGCATCGACACGAACATCTGGAGTCGCTCGGTCGAAGGCGCGAACCTGGAAGACCCCGGCTACGTTCCCCCCGAAGACATCTACGAACTGACCGACGCCCCTGGCCAACAAGAGACCGAACTACTCGAAATCACCTTCGAGGACGGCGTCCCGAAGGCACTCGATGGGGAAGAGAAAGACGCCGTCGAACTGGTCGAAGAACTCAACGAACTCGCCGGAAGTCACGGCGTCGGGCGCACCGACATGATGGAAGACCGCATGCTCGGTCTGAAGGTGCGCGAGAACTACGAACACCCCGCGGCGACGACCCTGCTGAACGCCCACGAGGCACTGGAAGGCCTCGTGCTGACCGAGGAAGAACGCTCGTTCAAGAAACAAATCGACCAAAAATGGGCCGAGAAGGCGTATCAGGGTCTCATCTCCGCACCACTCGTGGGCGCGCTGGATGGGTTCGTAGACGCCACGCAGGAGAAGGTCACTGGCACCGTCACGGTCAAGTTCGAGGGCGGGCAGGCCCGTCCGGTCGCCCGCGAGAGCGAGTACGCGGTGTACTCCGAGTCGGCCGCCTCCTTCAACACCGAGACGGTGGACGGCATCGAGCAGGCCGACGCGACGGGCGTGGCGAAGTACCACGGCTTCCAGTCGCGCCTCGCAAACGAAGTCGCGGCGAAGGGCGAGGCGAAGAAGGCCGAACTGCTCGCGGATGGAAACGGCAAGCAGGACAGCGACGACGAGCAAGGTGAGCAGTAATCCATGAAGCAGGAATCCGCGCCCGAGACCAGCGACGTGGTCCGCCGCGACCGCTTCAGCGGCGGCCCCGCCCGCGGGTTCCTCTCCTCGATGGACGACGACGACCGCATCTTCGAAGCGGACCTCGCAGTTGACCGCGCGCACGTCGTGATGCTCGCCGAGCAGGGCATCGTCGGTGACGACGAAGCAAGCACCATCCTCGGTGCCCTCGAAGCGGTGGAGCAAGCAGGCTTCGACTCCCTGCCCGACGGCGAGGACGTTCACGCCGCCATCGAGACGGCGGTCGTCTCGAAGATTGGCGACGTTGGCGGGAAGATGCACACCGCGCGCTCGCGCAACGACGAGGTGGCGACCTGCATTCGCTACCGCTTGCGCGAGGACGTGCTGAGTGCAGTCGAGACGACACTGGCGCTCCGCGAGACGCTGGCCGACATGGCGACCGAGCACGCCGAGACGGTGATGCCCGGCTACACGCACCTTCAGCCTGCCCAACCCACGACCGTGGGTCACTACCTGCTCTCCTACGAGCAGGCAGTCGCCCGCGACACCGAGCGTCTGTTCGACGCGTACGAGCGCGTGAATCGCTCGCCGCTCGGTGCGGCGGCGTTCGCCGGGACGCCCTTCGACGTGGACCGCGAACGCACCGCCGAGTTGCTTGGCTTCGACGGTTTCGTGGCGAACTCGATGGACGCCGCCTCGGCGCGCGACTTCCTCGTGGAGGTCGTCGCCGCGCTGGCGAACCTCGCCACGACCGTCTCTGGCCTCGCCGAAGACTTGGTCGTCTTCTCGAACAAGGGCCTCGTGGAACTGAGCGACGACTACTCCTCGACCTCCTCGATCATGCCCCAGAAGAAGAACCCCGACACGCTGGAACTCGTCCGCTCCATCGCGGGCGACGCGTCGGCAGGACTCAACGGCCTGCTGACGACGCTGAAGGGACTTCCCCGCGCGTACAACCGCGACTTGCAGAACGCGACGCCCCACGCGTGGGACGCCGCAGACGCCGTGACCGACGCGGTGGAAGTCGCTGCAGGCGCGGTTGCGACGGCCTCGTGGGACGAGGACGCACTTGCCGAGGCCGCAGGCGAGGGCTTCTCGACGGCGACGGGAGTCGCCGACCTGCTGGCGATGCAGGGCGTGCCGTTCAGAAAGGCGCACGAGATGGTCGCAATCGCCTCGGAGAATGGGGCAGACTACGCCGCGCTCGATTCTGCAGCCGAAGACGTACTCGGCAACTCGCTGTCGAACTACGTCGAACCCGCCGCCGTCGAGGCCGCGCTGGACCCCGCCGAGAGCGTGGCGATGCGCGATTCGACCGGCGGCCCCGCGCCCGGCGCGGTGGCCGAACAGGTCGCTGCTGCCGAAGTCGGCGTCACGGCCGACGGCGACCAACTGGCCGACGAGCGCGAGTCCCTGACGAGCGCGTCGGCAGCACTCACGGAGGTGATGAACAAATATGATTAAACCACGGCCGGTCCCTTCCGGGACCACATTTATAAATCAGCGAACTCCAGCAATGGACTTCGTTTGACGCAGTATTCGCCCGAAAAACGCCGATAGCGACGCTTTTAGACGTTGTAATCTGTTTGACAAGTTCGAAGCCTTTAAGTGGGGCAGAGTGGTACGGAGAAGTACAATGGCCGAATGCGTACAGTGTGGAGCAGACGTGACCCTCCACGACAATGCAGAGGTAGGAGAGATAGTCGATTGCACGACCTGCGGCGCGGAACTCGAACTCGTAGACCAGAACCCGCCAGTCCTCGACCGAGCCCCGGAGCTCGAAGAGGACTGGGGGGAGTAAATTGCACGTCGAAATAGCTCCCTCTTTCGAGTCTGCGCTCACCACGAGGTGGTCTGCGTGAAGGTTGGAATACTCTACTCCCGGATTCGCAAGGACGAGAAGTTGCTCCTGAACGAGCTACGCGAGCGCGGCCACGACGTGGTGAAGATAGACGTTCGCAAACTCAACTTCGGGCTGTCTGAGACGCCCGAAGTCCTCGGGGAACTGGACGTCGTGGTAGACCGCTGTCTGGCCACGAGTCGCAGCGTCTACGCCACGCAGTTCTGCGAGGCCTACGGCGTGCCCGTGGTCAACTCGCCCGACACCGCCCAGACCTGCGCGGACAAGGTCCAGAACAGTCTGGCGCTGGAAGGCGCGGGCGTTCCCACGCCCGAGACGAAAGTCGCGTTCACCAAGGACGCCGCGATGGAGGCCATCGAGTCCTTTGGCTACCCCTGCGTGCTGAAGCCCGTCGTGGGGTCGTGGGGTCGCCTGATGGCGAAAATCGAGTGCGAGAGCGCGGCCGAGGCGATTCTCGAACACAAGGCCACGCTCGGCCACTACGAGCACAAAGTGTTCTACGTGCAGGAGTACGTGGACAAGCCCGGCCGCGACATCCGCGTGCTGGCGACCGACGGCGAACCCGTCGCCGCGATGGTCCGCTCGTCGGACCACTGGCTGACGAACGCCGCGAAGGGCGCGGAGACCGACGAATTCGAGTTGGACGACGAGGCAAAAGAGCTAGTCGAGAAAGCCAGCGACGCGGTTGGCGGTGGCTTGCTCGGAGTGGACCTCATGGAGACTGACGATGGTTATACTGTCCACGAAGTCAACCACACAGTCGAGTTCAAGTCGCTGAACGATGCCGTCGAGACGGACGTGCCCGCGACGGTAGTCGATTGGCTGGAAGTGAAAGCTGGCGCGAAACAGGAGCAGGAGGTGTTCGCCTGATGGCGGAAGCAGACGTGGCGAGCGCTGACGAGGCCGGAACGGACGCCGAGTCCGTCACCGCGACCGTCGTCGGCGCGAGCGGCTTCACGGGCGGCGAACTCCTGCGCATCCTCGCGGGCCACCCGAACTTCGACCTCGCGGAGGCGACGAGCAGAGAGTACGCCGGAAAGTCGGTCGGCTCTGTCCACCCGAACCTGCGCGGGACCGACCTGCGCTTCACCGAACCCGGCGACTACGAGTCGGTGGACGTGCTGTTCGCTGCGACTCCCCACGGCGTCTCGATGGAGTACATCGAGGAGTTCGAGGAGGCCGCCGAAACGGTCGTGGACCTCTCGGCTGACTTCCGCCTCGAAACAGAGGCACAGTACGACGAGTGGTACGACGGTCACACTGCGACCGAGTATCTGGACAAAGCCGTCTACGCCCTGCCAGAACTCCACCGCGAGGAACTGGCAGGCGCGAATCTCATCGCCGCAGGTGGCTGTAACGCCACGGCGACCCTTCTGGGACTCTACCCACTGTTCGACGCGGGGATTCTGGAAGGCCAGAGCGACATAGTCGTAGACGTGAAAGTCGGCTCTTCGGAGGGCGGCGCGGGCGCGAGCAAGGCGTCTTCGCACGCCGAGCGCTCGGGCGTCGTGCGCCCCTACGCGGCGACGGGCCACCGCCACGAGGCCGAAATCGAGCAGGAACTGGGCACCAGCGTGTCGTTCACCGCCCACGCCGTGGACATGGTTCGCGGCGCGAGCGCGACCTGTCACGTATTTCCTGACGAGCCTGTCTCGACGGGCGACCTCTGGGGAGCCTTCCGCGGAGCCTACGAGAACGAACCGTTCGTCCGCATGGCCGCCGGGGGAAGCGGCGTCTATCGCTACCCCGAACCGAAGGCCGTCGCGGGCACGAACTACGCGGAGGTCGGTTTCGAAGTTGACCCGAGCAACGGCCGACTGGTCGTCTTCTCGGCCATCGACAACATGGTGAAAGGCTCGGCCGGGCAGGCGGTTCACGCCGCCAACGTCGCGCTCGGCTTCGAAGAGACGGCCGGACTGGAGTTTCAGGGACTGCATCCCGTGGGTAGCCCATGACTGGAGACCAAAACGCGGACGAGTACACGAAAGAGGAACTCGAAACGGCGCACGAGCAACTCATCGACAACGACCTTGGAGATGATGGGCTTCGAGCGGATGGCAGTGGAATCGACGAGAACCCACCCGTCGTCGTGAAAATCGGTGGTGCCCGAGCGGTTGACCCCGCGGGCGCACTCGCCGACATCGCGCACCTCACGGCCAACGGCGAGGACGTGGTAGTCGTCCACGGCGGTTCGACAGCCGTGGACGACACCCTCGAAAAGCTGGGCGAAGAACCCGAGTACGTCGAATCGGAAAGCGGCGTCGTCGGCCGGTTCACCGACGAGACGACGATGGAGGTCTTCGAGATGGTGCTTCCCGGCAAGGTGAACACCGACCTCGTTTCGGGCCTCCAGAATCAGGGAGTCAACGCGGTTGGACTATCGGGCGTCGATGGCAAACTCCTGACCGGCCCACGCAAGTCGGCGGTCAAGGTGGTCGAAGACGGCCGCAAGAAAATCAAGCGCGGCGACCACTCCGGCAAAATCGAGTCGGTCAACACCGACCTGCTGAACACCCTGCTCGCGGGCGGGTACGTGCCGACCGTGACGGTTCCGATGGCCGGGCAGGAGAAGGATGGGAGTTGGACCGCGGTCAACGCCGACGCCGACCGCGCGGCCGCCGCAATCGCTGGCGCGCTCGGCGGCGACCTCGTGGTGCTGACCGACGTACCAGGGATTTTGGAAGACCCCGAGGACACAGACTCGCTCATCGAGACTGTCCAGACGCCGAGCGATTTGGACGCGGTCGAAGACGCCGCAGAAGGCTTCATGACGAAGAAGGTCATGGCGGCCATCGAGGCACTGGAAGGCGGCGCGAACAGCGTCACTGTCGCGGACGCGAACAACCGCGACCCGATTACGGCCGCCCAGACCGGTCACGGGACGACGTTCGAACCCGGCGCGGTCGGCGCAGGAGTGATGGAGCAATGAGCAGTTTCGTCTACAGCGAGAAACCCATCCAAATCGAGCGCGGTGAGGACGTGTACCTGTACGACGACGCCGACAACGAGTATCTCGACTTCGGCGCGAGTTACGGCGTGGCGGCAGTCGGCCACTGCCATCCCGAAGTCGTCTCGGCGGTGAAATCGCAGGTCGAGAAGCTGACATTCGTGCAGGCCAGCTACCCCAACTCCGCGCGCGACGCGCTCTACGAGAAGTTAGCGACGGTTGCACCCGGTAACCTCGAAAACGTCTGGCTCTGCAATTCAGGTACTGAAGCAAACGAAGCCGCGCTCAAATTCGCCCGGAGCGCGACCGGCAACTCGAAAGTCGTCGCCGCACAGCGCGGCTTCCACGGCCGGACGATGGGGTCACTCGCGGCGACGTGGAAACCCAAGTACAAGACGCCGTTCGAACCCTTGGCAGGCGATTTCGAATTCGTTCCCTTCGGTGACGAAGAGGCCCTGAACGAGGCAGTTGACGACGACACTGCCGCCGTTCTGCTCGAACCGATTCAAGGCGAAGGCGGCGTGAACCCCGCGCCGGAGGGCTACCTGCAAGCCGCGCGCGAGGTGACCGAGGAAACCGGCTCGGCGCTCGTCTTCGACGAGATACAGACCGGCCTCGGCAGGACGGGGACGTTCTGGGCCTGCGAACAGTACGGCGTCGTTCCGGACATCCTGACGAGCGCGAAGGGTCTCGGTGGCGGACTCCCAATCGGTGCGACGCTCTGTGCCGACTGGATAGCCGAGGACGCCGGACCGCACGGTTCGACGTTCTCCGGCGGGCCGGTCGTCAGCGCCGCCGCGGAAGCCACGCTCTCGACAATCGTAGACGAGGAGTTAGTCGGCAACGCGGCAGAAATCGGCAGTCACCTCCAGTCGAAACTGGGGGGTGGCGACTTGCCGATTCGGTCGGTTCGCGGCGAGGGACTGATGGTCGGCGTCGAAGTGAAACGCGGCGCGAACCGTCTGCTGAAGGGGCTGGCAATGAACCACGGCGTGCTGGCGCTCCCCGCGGGCAGAACCGTTGTGCGCCTGCTTCCGCCGTTGACCGTGACCGAAGCCCACGCCGACCACGTGGTCGAAGCACTCGAAGACGTGCTGACGGAGGCGACCGCATGACCTCGGACGCGGAGGGCGACCTGAGCGCGAGTGCAACCGAGCGCGAGACGGTCGGCGGCCAGAACGTCGGCGACGAGGAAGCCCAAGAGTTGCTCGTGGACCTCGTGTCGATTCCGTCGCCCACCGGCGAGGAACAGGAGGCCGCCGAGCGGCTTGCGGCCTTCTTCGAGACTCACGACCGCGAGGTCTGGATAGACGAGGTGGGCAACGTTCGCGCACCCGGTGACGACTCGGTGCTGTTGACTTCGCACGTCGATACGGTGCCCGGCGAGATTCCGGTTCGCGTTGCTCCGCAGGAGCAACGAGACGAAGGCGGTGACAGCGAGGCGCGACGCGCCTCGGGCCGTTCGAGCGGGCAAGGCCCGCGAGAAGAAACCGCCGGAGTACTCTGGGGCCGCGGGAGCGTCGATGCCACGGGACCGCTCGCCGCGATGGCCGTCGCGGCCGTCAGGACGGGCGTCAGTTTCGTCGGTGTCGTCGGCGAGGAAACGGACTCCCGCGGCGCGCGCTACCTCGTGGAGGACCGCGAGGCACCCGACGCCGTGGTGAACGGCGAACCCTCCGGCACGGACGGAATCACGCTCGGCTACCGTGGTTTTCTGGCCGGAGAGTACACCGTCAGCACGGACTCGGTGCACACCTCGCGCCCGGAGGCGAACGCGCTTCAGGAGGCGATGGCGTGGTGGCAACGGCTCGAATCGAAGTTCGACACCACTGGGACGTACGATGACACGTCCATCTTCGAGCAGGTGACGGCCAAACCCGTCGAGTTCTCGGGTGGCACCGCCAAAGACGGTCTTTCGGTCGAAGCGACCGTCGGTGTGCAGTTCCGGATTCCGCCGAGCGAGACGGCCGAATCGATTCAGGGACTCGTGGAGACTGAATTGTCGAGTGGCGAGGTCGAGTGGGCCGAACCGATTCCCCCGGTGATGGAGAGTCCGCGGACCGAGGTCGCGCGAGCGTTCCGAGTCGGGATTCGACGAGTCGGGGGCGACCCTCGACTACTACGCAAGACCGGAACCAGCGACATGAACCTCTACGCCGGAACGTGGGACTGCCCGATGGCGACCTACGGTCCCGGCGACTCCGAGTTGGACCACGCACCGAACGAACACCTCGACCTCGACGAGTTCGAGCGCGCGACGAGCGTCCTCGAATCCGTCGCCACCGACCTGCAATCATGAGCAAGTACGCGACCCAGAACGACGATTCGACCGAACCGACGATTCCACCGACCAACGACCACCAACCGAACCACTTCCTCGACGTGGACGACATCGGAGAAGACGGCCTTGCGGAAGTCCTCTCGACTGCCGCCGAGTTGAAGCAGGCGCACTACGAGGGGGAGAGCCACGCCGTCCTGCCGAACAAGAGTTTGGGGATGCTCTTCGAGAAACCCAGCACCAGAACGCGCGTCTCCTTCGAAGCGGGGATGACTCAACTGGGCGGCCACGCCGTCTTCCTCGGCCCGCAGAACACGCACTTGGACCGCGGGGAACCAGTCTCGGACACCGCCCGCGTCCTCTCGCGGTACGTCGATGCCGTGATGGCCCGCGTCTTCGACCACGAAGCCATCGAGACGATGGCCGAGTACGCGACGGTGCCGGTCGTCAACGGACTCTCCGACGACGCCCACCCCTGCCAGACGCTGGCGGACCTGTTCACTATCTACGAGCAGTTCGGCGGGTTCGAGGACGTGACCGCCGCGTGGGTCGGCGACGGCAACAACGTCGCCCAGTCGTTCGCGGTCGGGTGTGCGATGACCGGCGTCGAGTTGACGATGGCCACGCCGGAAGGGTACGAGCCAGACGAGGAGGTTCTGGCGCGTGCCGCCGAATACAGTGACGGCGAAGGTGATGCTCCGGAAGTTACTCACGACCCCGAGGAAGCAGTCACGGACGCCGACGTGGTGTACACCGACGTGTGGGTCAGCATGGGCCAAGAAGACGAGCGGGAGGCGAAACTCGGCGACTTCGACGGCTATCAGGTGAACGCGGAGTTGCTCGAATCCGCAGACGACCCAATCGTCATGCACTGTCTGCCCGCCCATCGCGGCGAAGAGATTACGGGCGGCGTGCTGGAGAGCGAGAGCGCCGTCGTCTGGAGTCAAGCGGAGAACCGCATGCACACCCAGAAGGCACTGTTAGCACATCTGCTGGATGCGAAGTAACCCAGAAAATCGGATTTTAGCGTCGCTGACTCATCGTGGCGAAGAGTGCGCCGAGGAGGACCCCGTAGACGAGATGACCCACGAGACTCATCGCGCTGAGGTTCGGAACTGGCGGTGGGTTCGAGAACCCCACGGCGTCGAGCCAGATTGGCATGACGAACCCGGCGGCGACGAACCAGAGGACGACGCCGTAGGCCGCCCCGAGGGCCGCGCCGGTCGTCTCTTTGGTGGCGTACTGCGACAGACTCGGCACGCCCACGACAGCGGCGTAGACCAGACCGAACACCACGCTGTCAGACCGAACACCACGCTGTCAGACCGAACACCACGCTGTGGAAGAGGTGAGCGACCCATCCCGCGACGAGACTCTCGACACCGTACAGCGCCCCGATGACGGGCATGATACCCATCACGAACTGTATCAGCAGTCCGAAGATGATGCCGCCGACGAGTCCGCCGACGGCACCGCTGACCCAGCGGTTCTGGAGGGCCGTCTCTCGTTGGACTCCGGTTTCAGTCTCTGCCATGTCACTCTGTGACGCTGTGGAGCGAGAAAAACAACGACGTTCGTTTCGAGACGTTCAGAGCGACAACGAAGACTTACAGAGCGACTACGTTCGATTACTCTCTATCGAGGCCTGCCACGTAGTCGAACAAAAAGTTCGTGCAGGTAAGCTCTCC
The DNA here is from genome assembly GCF_008831545.1 of Halorussus halophilus. Classification (NCBI taxonomy): domain Archaea; kingdom Methanobacteriati; phylum Methanobacteriota; class Halobacteria; order Halobacteriales; family Haladaptataceae; genus Halorussus; species Halorussus halophilus. The sequence goes on along the minus strand of NZ_CP044523.1, from coordinate 3,457,192 downwards.
ACCGTGATAGCACAACCTATCTAATCGCTGTCAAGAGATGTCGATTCCGATAAGAGCAGGACGGTCAGCGAGTGAACAGAGTAGCTGGGACTCTCGAATCACACGTTGGACACTATTATGGAGGATGAAGTCGTTAGCTAAGCATGGCAATCATCGCCGAATTTTCAATTCCGTCCGAGGATTTCCCTCTCGGGGGTATTTTCGATGCGATTCCGGACGTGACTATCGAAATCGAGCGCGTCGTCCCTACGAAGAAAGCTATCTTGCCGTATTTCTGGGTGCGAAACGTGCCCGTCGAACGCGTTCAGAAGACGCTCGAAGACCAGGGAGCGTTAGATTCGTTCACCGTCATCGACGACCTTGGCGAACAGGGATTGTTTCGTGCCGACTGGGACATCAACACCGAAGGCGTCCTCACTGGAATCATAGATTCGGATCTCACGCTACTTGCCGCGACCGGAACGCAGGAGAATTGGGAGTTCGAGTTCCGTGCGGAAGTAAACGACCAGATAAAGAACTTCCAGCAGTACTGTACGGCCCACGACATCCGTGTCGAGTTAACCCGTCTTCATTCGGTCGGTGAAGCAAACAATAAGGGGCAATACAGTCTCACGTCGGACCAGCGCGAAGCCTTACTATTAGCGTACAACAACGGGTACTACGAGGTTCCTGCACAAACCAATCTCGAAGAGTTGGCCGCGGAAATCGGCATCTCACGCCAATCGTTCACCGACCGATTGCGACGAGGGAATAGTAACCTCATCGGTGATACGTTGGACATCGAGTGACCTCACCCTACTTATAAGACCTGCATATGCGGTTCGGGAACTCAATCGGTTTACGCCCTTACATAGTAACGAGCTATGATTTCCGATGACGGGTTCAAACGCAACTGAAACTAAACAGTCGAAAACAGCCAATACACAGACGCAAGAAGGGGAGAGGGAAGAATACCTAATACAGTCCGATGAAGCGGTTACTGAAGCTGTCGTTCGTGCTGTGCGGACCGAGAGAGAAACGGACCAATCGAAGTTGGTACCACTCTTTTCGAGAATCGACACGGAAGCCCTGAACTCGCTGTTTCGTTCGTCCACCGATACGGGAGTAACTCACACGAGTGGCACTGTTTCCTTCGATTACGAGGGGTATCACATCACGACTGATGGCACCGAAACCATCACTCTTAGCGAGAAAGCTTCTAGAGCGAATGTTTCGAATTGATTGTGATTTTTGCGATTCGAACGTGGAGTCCGAGACGTTGGAGCCATTCAAGCAGGAAGCGAGAACACATTTGGTAAACAACCATTACGACGACGTGCTCGCGGAAGTAAGTAACCGATATGACACCATCACCTGTCGGAACGACTGCGGATTCGACGTGCCGGTCGGAGTCAACAACGTTGCGGGATTAGACTGTCCGGAGTGTGGCCACGATAATACGTCTCCACTGTTCGAGCAGTATCTGTACTGGCGAATGACGAAGGAGAAATCCCAGTAAATCTCTTCTCCATAGTAGACTTCAGTTCGTACGTTGGGCCGACACAGACGCTGAGAGTCTCGAACGAGCCTACAACACGAGTTGCTCGTGGTGCGCAATTCGCTATCCAGACTAAATCGGAGCGACCCGAGCAGTCGTTGCGTGGTTGCTCCCGAGACGACGTTGCCCGGTAGTATCTTCTCACTGATGTGATATCGGCGAGGCCATCTTCGACGTTCACTCTGCCGCCTTGCTTGACGAAGCGACGAGCGATTAGCTTTCGAGTGATTGCTATCGTACGCAGCGATTCGTCGGGTCGAACCCTCCCGGCAGACAGATAGAAGCCCGGTGGTCTCCAAACGAAACGAAGGGGGTTGGAACCGAATGGTGCGACTAGGCTTCACCGGCGACGTGATGCTCGGCCGGTTAGTGGACGAGCGACAGCGATTCGAGAGGAGACCAGCGAACGCGGTCTGGGGGAACGTCTTCGATCAATTGTGTTCGCTCGACGGCTTGTTCGTCAATCTGGAGTGCTGTCTCTCGACGCGAGGCAAGCAGTGGACGCGGACGTATCGACCGTTTCACTTTCGAGCACATCCGGAGTGGGCAGTTCCCGCGCTCGAATCGGTGGGCGTCGATTGGGCGACGCTGGCGAACAACCATCTGCTGGATTACGGGGAGACGGCACTGCTCGACACGCTCGACCACCTCGATGGCGCGGGAATCGCTCGCTCGGGGGCGGGAGAGACGCTTGCGGAGGCCCGAGAGCCAGCGAAAATCGAACTCAGTACAAGTGCAGACAGCGACGACGACCTCCGAGTCGCGTTCGTCTCGGCGACGGACAACACGCCCGAGTTCGCCGCGAAAACGGAGCAACCGGGCGTTGCGTATCTCGACTCGCGGGACGAAACAGGGAGTCGAGCGGTGCTGGCCGAGCAGTTGGCCAGTGCCAAGGAGTCTGACCCCGACCTGCTCGTCGCCTCGCTCCACTGGGGACCGAACATGGTCGAAGCGCCGCCGCGCCACTTCAGCGAACTCGCCCACTGGCTCACAGAACAGGGCGTAGACGTGATTCACGGCCACAGCGCGCACGTGTTTCAGGCAGTCGAGGTGTACGACGGGTCGCTCGTATTATACGACTGTGGCGACTTCGTGGACGACTACGCGGTAGACCCCGCGCTTCGAAACGACCGGAGCTTTCTGTTCGAGGTGGTAGTGGAGGAGAAAGGGAAGTGGGAAGTGACGGAGCTACGACTGACGCCAACAGAAATCGACGACTGCGCCGTCCATCTAGCGAGCGACGGCGGCGCGGAGTGGACTCGACAGCGGATGCGAAAGCTGTCGAAACCGTTCGGCACGACGTTCGAGCGAGACGGAGAAGCGTTGGTGCTGGCGCTCTAATTCAGAGGGTCTCGACGTAGGGGAAGACGACGCCGAGAACGAGGCCGTAGACGACGTGGCCCACGAAGCTCTTCGAACTGACGTTCGGAACGTCAGGCGCGTTCGGGAAGCCCACGGCACCGAGCCAGATGGGCATCACGAGGACTGCGAGGACGGCCCACGTGAGCAGACCGAAGCCGACGCCGAGACCGACGCTCTTGGCCGTGGAATCGATGTTCAGTGAGCTTGCAATGGCCGCGAAGACGACGCCGAGGACGAGCGCGTGGAAGAGGTGAACGACCCATCCTGCGGCGATGCCGCTGAGGCCGTACATCGCTGGGATGGCCTTGCTGATTACTGGGTTCATCTGGGTGGTGAGCATCACACCCATCGCGACTCCGCCAAGGAGTCCCGCGAGGACACCGCCTTTCAACGCGGTCGTTCGAGTCGCCGTTCCGGCCGCTGTCGTGGTCTCTGAGGACATGCAGTGATAGCTACGACGGACGTGAAGATGGCCGTTCGGCGCGCGTGCGGCGGGTTGCACACAGTGCAAAGATATATGGGCAAGAATTCGGACAGCTTTTTCTTTCGACGCCCGATTTGAACGGTCCTGCCTGAGTTTACCCATCTGAATCTCTATTAGACCTTTTCCAACTCGTGTTAGAGCGTCACAGTCGCAATACTACCACTAACCCACTGACTTTTACCCGTCGCTACCCTCCCGCAGAACGATGAGTCTCGATTTGTCTGGGGACCGTTCGGAAGCCCCCGCAGTCGCCGACGACGGCGTCTGGTTGGCCTGCATCGAGTGTGAGTGGATGGGCGCGCCGTTCGAAGAAGTCCGGTATCGCTGTCCCGACTGTGACGGCCTGCTGGAAGTTCGCTACGACGAGCATCCGACGTTCGACGAGTTCGAGGGAACTGGCGTCTGGCGCTACGCCGACGCGCTTCCCTTCGACGCAGGCGTCAGCATCGAAGAGGGCAACACGCCACTCTACGCTGTCCCGACCATCGAGGACGAAGTCGGCGTGGCCGACCTCAGAGTCAAACACGAGGGCATGAACCCGACGGGAAGTTTCAAAGACAGAGGCATGACCGTCGGCGTGAGAGTCGCCGAGGAACTGGGCGTCGGTCGTCTCGCCTGCGCCTCGACTGGCAACACGAGCGCGGCGCTGGCCTGCTACGGCGCGCGAGCGGGCACTGAAGTTCTCGTCCTGCTTCCTGCCGGAAAAGTCGCCGCCGGAAAGGTCGCGCAAGCAAGTCTCCACGGCGCGCGGATTCTGGAAGTCGATGGCAACTTCGACGCCTGTCTCGACATCGTCTCGGACCTCGCCGAGCGCGGGGAAGCGTACCTTCTCAACTCGCTGAACCCCTTCCGACTGGAGGGCCAGAAGACCATCGGCCTCGAAATTATCGAGCAGTTTCGGGACCAGACCGGCGACCTGCCGGACCGAATCGTCCTCCCCGTGGGCAACGCGGGCAACACCGCGGCGCTCTACAAGGCGTTCAGAGAACTCGTCGCGGCCGGGGAGTTGTCGGTCGAAGAAGTACCGACCCTGACCGGCGTACAGGCCGAGGGCGCGGCCCCCATGGTCGAAGCCATCGAGGAGGGCAACGACGAAGTTCGGCGCTGGGACGAAGTCGAGACCCGCGCGACCGCCATCCGAATCGGCAACCCAGTCAACGCGCCGAAGGCACTACCGGGGATTCGAGAGACCGGTGGGACTGCGGTGGCAGTCTCCGACGAAGAGATTACCGACGCCCAGCGCGCACTCGCACGGGATGGCGTCGGCGTCGAACCTGCCAGCGCGGCCTCCGTCGCGGGACTCCGGAAACTCCGCGAGTCGGGCGAGATTGGGAGTGAGGAGCAGGTCGTCTGCCTGACGACCGGTCACTTGCTGAAAGATCCCGACGCCGCGGCGGCCGCCGGTGCGGACCCCGAACCGGTTCCGGCCGACACCGAGGGCGTGCTGGAACATCTCGGAGAGTAGATACTGGACCACGAAAGGCGGACGACTGCCGCGAGACAGGCGTCTGACGCCGTCGTTCGCTTGTCTGACGCGATTTTTTACCCCTTGGGACCGTGTATATTTTCGTGAGCGCCGATACCCCAAACCAGGCTCACGATGCGGCCCCCTCGATGGCACACGACGGAGACGACGAACTGGTCGTGGTGGTCTGCCCGCAACGTGTACACGACCGAATCCGGCCCGAACTCGAAGAAGGCCGCGCAGAGCTTTACGAACGATACGAACAGCGGTACGAGGACTTACTGGCCGAACGGGCGCAACTCGAAGACGAAGTCGCCTGCCTCGAAAACCAACTTGACCGCAAAGAGTCCCAACTCGACGCCGTCGTCACCCGGAACGAGCGAATCTTAGAAGAGCGCACGGAGTCGTATCAGCGAGCAATCGCCGACCAACAGAGCGACACCAGCGACGTGCAGTGGACCGGAACTAAGCAGACGCCCGGTCTGCTCGCGCGACTGAAAGACTGGCTCGGTTTCTGACTCGCCTGTCTCCCTCTCCACGCGCTCACTACCCCTTCGGTTCTGCTTCTCGGCCAGTCCGTGCGAGCCAGACGACGATTGCACCACTGACGAGTAAGCAGGCCAGCAAGCCCGCGAACGCCACGGTGTAGGAGGCTCGTCCGGCGACGAAGCCGACGTACGTTGTCCCGAGACTGCCGAGACCGATGTAGACGGTGCGAGTCGCACCGAGGTCTCCACCCATGCTTCCGTCCGGAAACGCGTCCATCAGGAACGCCTGCATCACCGGCGGGTACGCCATCAGGCCCGCCGCGAAGACGACGACACCACCTGCGACGAGCGCGGTGCCAGAGACCGACAAGATTCCAGCGAGCGCGAGCGTGGCGAGCGCGAGCGCGGCCGCTGCGACCCGAGACCGACCGAATCTGTCGCCGAGCGACCCAGCCAACGGTTTGACGAGCGCGCCGACGACGAACAGCGCGGCGAACCCGCCGCTGGCGAGTCCGGGCGGGAAGTCCTTCGCCCGCTGGAGGAACGTCGGCAGGAACCCCGCCGCGCTCTGCCACGTGAAGGCGTACAGCGAGTACGCGAGCAAAAGCCACCGCAGTCGCCGGTTGCCGAGCAGTCGGCGGGCCGTGTCGGTGGTGTCGCTCGCGGCGTCCGCGAGCGATTCGGGGTCGAATTGTGGGAGCGTGTAGCTCTCACGACCCCACAGATGGAGCGCGAGCGCGACGAACACTACGACGGCGACGACCGGAATGTACGCCGCACGCCACGTGGCGATTGCGAGGACGGCTACTGCGAGTCCGGCCGCCGTGGCACCACCCACGTCACCGGAAGCGGTGTGCAGACCGAACGCCTGCCCGCGACGCTCTACGAACAAGTCCGAAACGAGCGCACGCGCCGGAGTTGGGTAGAGACCTGCACCGGCACCGACGACGGCGGCACCGAGCAAGAAGACGGAGTAGCCCGAAGCGGTAGCGAGAATAGAGAAGCCGACCGCGAGCAGGGAGAGTCCGGCGACCAGCAGCGTCTTCCGAGTGAGTGCGTCCGAGAGGCGACCGCTCGGAAACTGGCCGAGCGCGTACAGCCCCCACAACAGCGAGAAGGCCATTCCGGATTGGAGTTCGGTGATGGCGAGTTCGTCCATCACCGTCGGCAACAGCGGCGAGAGGACGAGGCGACCGGTCTGGATGGCCGTCCATCCGAGCGAGGCCACGAGGAGCAATCGACCGGAGTAACCGGTGAGCAGTCGCTCTCGGTCGTCGCTCGACTCCTCGGCGTGGCCGTGGGACACGCTCGAAGGAAACGGGTGCAGGTATTTGAGTTCGGTCGTTGCGGCAGAGCGCCAGGTGTAGGTGCCGGTCGTCTTCGACTCGGTTACTTCAGCTCGGTTACACCATCAGTGTCGCAACTCGGACACCACGCGTGGTCCGCGTCGAACCCAGCACCGCAGTTGACGCACGCATAGGCTCTGTCCGTGTCGTTTTCCGCTGACGCGCCGAGTTTCGTGAATTCTTTTGCTCGTCTCCCGATGTCGTTGAGGATACTCATTGGCCAGGCTTGGATTTGCGGACCACACCAAAATAAGCGACGGCCGTCGTCGGGTTTCGAACGTTTGATTCCCGACAGAAGAGCGCGACCGTCGAACGTTCAGTCCATCTGTTCGACGAAGGTGACTCGCCAACAGTCTTCGTCGGTGAGTTCGGCCGGAGAGAACGGAGTCGAATCGGCCACGCGGGACAGCGGACGCACGGCCATATACTTCGGCACGCAGACCCGCGAGAGGAGCGGTCGTTCGTCGCTCACGAAACCGAATTTGGCGAGCAGTTCGCGCGGCAGCGTCGAGTCGGACACCGCGATGATGTTCGCGTCCTCGTTGTCTTCGAGGAGGACGGCGAGCAACTTCGTGAACGCCTCGGAGTGAGAGTTCGGCGGGAGCGCGTCCGCGATGAGGACTTTCTTCCCGTCTCGAGTTCTGGTGGTGAGGGCTCCAATCGGGCGGCCCTCGCGGCGCGCGACGTACGTCGTGTGGTCGTAGTTCGGCGCGTCGAACGTCCAGCGGTAGAACTGCGAATCGCGGTGGACGTGCAGTTTCGCTGGTGGGGCAGAGTCGTACAGCGACGCCAGCGTCTGGGCAGGGACAGTCGAGTGGGTGGTAACGTCAACGTCCTCCGCTACGCTCGCAGACAGGTCGCGGGCACCGAGGTACGCACTGGCTACCGAATCTGCTGCGCGGCCGAGTGCTCGCGCCGCACTGCCGACGCCGACTGAGTCGAGGACTTCGGCAGGGCGTTGGAGTCGGTAGTAGTTCGTGACTTCGTCTACTGCCACCCAGCCGAGTTTCTGCTGGGCACCGAACGCCGACTCGTTGGGGAAGTTGAAGAAGAACGCCGGGTCGCCGTCGGTGTACCGGTCGATGGCTTGCTTGGTGATACGAGTGTAGAGACCGTTTCTGCGGTGGTCGGGGTGAACCACCGCGTCCGTCGGTTGGAGTGCGAGGACAGACATCTCGCCACGCCGAATCCGACAGGGAAGGTAGCCTTGTGCCCCGACGATTTCGCCGTCTCGCTCCGCGACGGTGATGGGGACGTGCGAGAGATACGGGTCCTCGACGTACTTCCAGTCGAACCAGTCGGCGGTCGGTGTCCAGTCCCACTGCACGTCACAGAGCGACAGGAACCCCGACCGGTCGCCTGACTCGAACCATCTGACCGAGTAGTCGTCGGTCAAGTCGCGCGGTTGCTGTCGAGACATGGCTCCAAGTAACGCACGTCTCAGTCTTTGTTATTGGATACTTAGCGAGCGACAAAAATGAGATAACGCCGACAGTTGCACGCCGACCACGGACGCGGTCCAGGACAGTGTCGCGGTTCCGTACTGCGATAAGTAGGGTAAACTCGGTGGGGCGAACTGGCTCGACTACTCTCCAGTACCGTTCAGTTCGATGTACTGCACGCCGATGATGCGCTCGTCGCTTTCGAGTGCTTGCTTGGCTTCGTCGGACACCTGTTCGTCCAGTGTGTAGACACTCAGTGCCTCCCCGCCGATAGTCTCGCGGGCGTTGAACATCCCCGCGATGTTGACTTGGTGGTCGCCCAGCACGGTGCCGATGAACCCGATGACGCCCGGTGCGTCCTCGTTTCGCGCGACGAGCATGTGACCGTGCGGGATGGCATCGACGCGGTAATCGTCGATGCGAACGATTCGGGGGTCGTCACCCGCGAACAGCGTGCCTTCGACGCTAATCTCGTCGTCGTCACTCCGGACGGTGACGCGGACGAGACTCTGGAAGTCGTCGGTCTGACGAGTCTTGCTCTCGGTGACTTCGACGCCGCGGTCCTCCGCGATTTGGGGCGCGTTGACGGCGTTGACCTGCCATTCGAGCGGTTGGAAGACGCCCTTCTGCGCGCTGGCGGTGACGAGTTCTACGTCCTCTTCGGCGATGTCGCCCTCGTAGTGGACTTCGATGGACTCGATGCGCTGGTCCAGCAGTTGCGTGGCGATTTTCCCCGCGGTTTCGGCGAGGCCGATGTATGGTTCGACGCGCGGGAACGCGCTCTCGTCGATGGAGGGCGCGTTCAGCGCGTTGACGACCGGTTCTTCGGCGAACGCGGCGACCACTTGGTCGGCGGTGCTGGTTGCGACGTTCTCCTGTGCCGCGGAGGTACTCGCACCGAGGTGGGGCGTGACGACTACGTCGTCTACCGAGAGGAGCGGGTTGTCCTCCGAGACCGGTTCGTCGGCGAACACGTCCACTGCGGCACCAGCGAGAACGCCGTCTTCGACGGCTTCCGCGAGTGCCGCTTCGTCTACGACACCGCCGCGAGCGCAGTTGACCAGATACCCGTCTTCGAGTTCCGCGAGTTCCTCGTCGCTGATGAGATTTTCAGTTTCGGGGGTGAGCGGCGTGTGAACCGTAAGGAAGTCCGCACGGGCGAGACAGTCGTCTAAGCTGACCAGTTCCGCACCGAGTTGGGCAGCGCGGTCCTCGCTGATGTAGGGGTCGTACGCGACGAGGTCCATCCCCAGCGAGTCGAGTTTCTTCGCGACTTCCTGTCCGACGCGGCCGAGGCCGACGACACCGAGCGTCTTGCCGTTGACCTCGGTGCCGAGGTAGTCGCCCTTCGCCCACTCGCCACCCTTGAGTCGGACGTGGGCTTGCGGAATCGACCGTGCGGCGGCGAACGCCATCGCGACTGTGTGCTCTGCGGCGGCCCGGACGTTGCCCTCCGGGGCGTTAGCGACGATGACGCCGTGTTCGGTCGCCGCGTCGATGTCGATGTTGTCTACGCCGATACCTGCGCGGCCGACGATGACGAGTTCCGAAGCGGCCTCGAAGACCTCCTCGGAAACGTCCGTGCCAGAGCGGACGATGAGTCCGTTTGCGTCCGCGACCGCAGAGAGCAACGCGTCGCCCTCTACGTCGTATGCGGTTTCGACTTCGTGACCAGCCTCGCGAAGCCGGTCTAACCCTGCATCGGCGATAGGGTCCGTGACGAGGACTTTCATAAATATCACCACCGGTTCAGACGGGATAACCCTTTGCCCGTCTGTACAATTTGCCGCGCTCGCGAGGAGCTGTGAAGAGTTAGCACTTAAGCGCGATGCCTGTGAAACCTGTGTCGTGACCAGTCTCCTCCTGCTCGTCGGTCTCGCAGTCGCCGTCTTCGTCGGCTTCAACATCGGTGGGTCGAACACGGGCGTCGCGTTTGGCCCCGCGGTCGGGAGCGACACTGTCTCGAAAGTCGGTGCGGCCGCACTGATGAGCGTCTTCTTCTTCGTCGGCGGGTGGACCGTCGGCCGCCGCGTCGTGGACACGCTCCAGAGCGGCCTCGTCAGGGGCGACCCATTCACCATGGAGGTCAGCATCGTCGTCCTGCTGTTCATCGGACTCGCGCTGTTCGTCGGCAACGTCTTCGGCGTGCCCGCCTCGACCTCCATGACTGCTGTCGGAGCCATCATCGGATTGGGACTGGCCATCGGACAACTGAACGTCCAGACGGTCGTGGAAATCGTCGGCTGGTGGCTCGTCGCGCCGGTCGTCGGCTTCTGGGTCAGCGGGATGGTCGGTCGCTACTGGTACGACGAATTAGACGAGCGAATCGCCATCAGACAGAGCAAGGGACCACTACTCGTGCTGGACAAATCAAGCGCCGTCCCGCGGCCGAAACTCCAGTCGAACACCACGCTGCGGGAGTTCGGCGGCACGGCCCTCGTGGTCGCAATCGGCTGTTACATGGCGTTCTCGGCGGGCGCGAGCAACGTCGCCAACGCCGTCGCACCGCTCGTCGGCAACGGCGCGATTACTATGAATCAGGGTATCCTGCTCGCGGCCGGTGCGACCGCACTCGGTGCGTTCACTATCGCCCGGCGCACCCTCGATACGGTCGGCAACGACTTGACTGACCTTCCACTCGTGGCGGCCCTCGTCGTCGCCGTCGTGAGCGCCTCCATCGTGACGGTGTTGTCGGCACTCGGCATTCCAGCCAGTTTCGTCGTCATCGCCACGATGAGCGTCGTCGGACTTGGCTGGGGTCGCGCGACTGTCGCAGAAGCCGTGCCGGAGACGCCCTCGGTTCCGGCGTCGAGCGTCGCCGGAGCGGTCGATGGCGGCGAAGACGGCGACCCGGCGATAGCGGAACTGTACCAGCCTGCGACGACTGCCAGGGTCATCGTCCTCCAAAATCTGGTTCCGGCGGTGGCGACAGTGTCGGCGTATCTGGTCTTTCGGTACGTGCCGATTGCGTGAGAACATCAGTGTCGTTCCGGTCCCCCTGAATTTCGCTGGCCGGTACGGTTACTTTCTGACAGGTGGAAGTCGGACCTGTGATTGGTCCCCTCTTACTCGTCGGCGTAGCCGTCGCCGTCTTCGTCGGCTTCAACATCGGTGGGTCCTCCACGGGCGTGGCGCTCGGCCCGGTCGTCGGGAGTGACGTGACCTCGAAGTCGCTCTCGGCGGCCGCCTCCTACGTGCTGTTCTCGTTCGTGCCGCTCTTCGCGACGTGAGCGACGGTCGTGAACGTCGGAGTTTTATTTCGCTCGCAATCGACTCCGTCCTGGTTTTCAGATAGTGGAATTTAAACCGCCCTCCTGCCTTGTACTGACTGTGATTAGTCTACTCTTACTCGTCGGTCTCGCGGTCGCCGTCTTCGTCGGGTTCAACATCGGTGGGTCTTCCACCGGTGTCGCGTTCGGCCCCGCGGTCGGCAGTGGCGTCATCTCGAAACTTGGGGCGGCCACGATGATGGCGACCTTCGCTCTCTTGGGTGGTTGGACGGTCGGCCGAAACGTTGTCGAGACGATGGGTGGACAAATCGTCCCCTCGGAACTGTTCACCCTCGGTGCGAGCGTCGGGGTCCTCTTCTTCGTCGGCCTCGCACTGCTCGTCTCGAACCTCTTCGGCGTCCCAGCCTCGACCTCCATGACCGCGGTCGGCGCAATCGCCGGACTCGGAGTCGCGGCGGGCGACATCAACTGGGGCGTGATGGGCGGCATCGTCTCGTGGTGGCTCGTCGCGCCTATCGTGGCGTTCTGGGTCTGTGCGGTCATCGGCCGGTATCTCTACCCCTATCTCGACGCGTGGTTCCGCATCGACCAATCGGAAGGTCCGTTGTTGGAGTACAACCGCGTCGCCTCCATTCCGATTCCGACGGCGGGTGCGAACACGACGCGGAGAGAACTCGTCAGTAGCATTCTGGTGGTCATCATCGCCTGCTACATGGCGTTCTCTGCGGGCGCGAGCAACGTCGCCAACGCCGTCGCACCGCTCGTCGGGAGCGGAGCAGTCGAAATGAACCAAGGTATCTTTCTGGCGGCGGGAGCCATCGCGCTCGGCGCGTTCACCATCGCCCGGCGCACCCTCGACACGGTCGGCAACGACCTCACCGACCTGCCCATACTGGCCGCACTCATTGTGGAGGTCGTCAGCGCGAGTCTCATCACGTTCCTCTCGTATCTCGGCATCCCGGCGAGTCTGGCGGTGAGCGCGACGATGTGCATCATCGGTCTCGGCTGGGGCCGAGCGACGCGCTCGACGACGGTCAAAGACGCCGCGGCGGCGGCAGTTCGCGGCGAGCAGGGAGAGAAATCCGGCGAGGAGTCGAAGATGTCTGTCGGCGCGCTCGCGGCCGAACCGGAGGACGAAGTGGCGAAAATCGGCGAAGAGGACCCCAAACAACTGCAAGGGAAGGACCTGTTCGACCCCGCGGCGACCGGGCGGGTCATCATGCTGTGGATTCTGACCCCGTCAATCTCCGCGGTCGCGTCGTTCCTCCTGTTCGAATTCTTCCCGATTTATCAGTAAGCTCGTGGGAAACAGCAACTACTAACCGTACCGGTGTAGAATCCCCGCGTGATGCCAACCGTAGAATACCTCAACTACGAAGTGCTGGACGACCAGGGCTGGGACATGGACGACGACGACCTCTTCGACGAAGCCGCCGACGCGGGCCTCAGCGACGAGGACTACGGCAGCCTCGATGTCAACGAGGGCGAGTACATCCTCGAAGCCGCAGAGGCACAGGGCTACGACTGGCCCTTCTCGTGCCGCGCTGGCGCGTGTGCAAACTGTGCAGCCATCGTCAAAGAGGGCGAAATCGACATGGACATGCAGCAGATCCTCAGCGACGAGGAAGTGGACGAGAAGAACGTCCGCCTGACCTGCATCGGTAGCGCGGCCACCGACGAGGTCAAGATCGTCTACAACGCCAAGCACCTCGACTACCTGCAGAACCGCGTCATCTAACGCGTCGAAACAGTTTCTCGACGATTTTTCGTGGGTGACTCCCCATTGTCGCCCGCTTTTCGTGTCGTAACAGTTGTACGAAAGTGCTGACTAACACTCGATTCACCCCCTCCGTTTCGACTGGAGACGACCGCCCGACCTCGTATCGGGGCGACGTTCTACTCTGCCGTCACATACTCGTAGTTTTATATAGGTGGCCGAAACTAACTCGGGCACGAACAGATAGATGCCCGCTTTCGGTTTCATCGACGCTTCGATACCCGACCTCCTCCGACTCCTCGCGGTCCCTATCTTAGGTTGGGCGTCGTGGCGAGACATCGAGACGCGACGCGTCCCGAACCAGACGTGGTATCCGCTGGCGATACTCGCCGTCGTCCTCCTGTTCTGGGAGGGCTGGCTGGCAGTCATCGGCACCGCGTTCCAGACCCGAGCGTTCGGGATTCGGACGGCCGTGAGCCTCGGCTTCGTCGCGCCGCTAGTCATCGCTTTCTGGTGGTTCCGTGCGTTCGGCGGCGCGGACGCGAAGGCGTTCCTCGTCGTCGCCGCGCTCTTCCCGACCTTCCCAGTCTACGAGTTGCCGACGCTCGGACTGAAACTCCCTCACCAGACCACCACGTTGGGCGTGTTCTCGCTCACCATCCTGACCAACACGGTCTTGCTCGGTGCGCTGTTCCCGCTCGCAATCTTGCTTCGGAACGTCGTCGCCGGACGGTTCTCGAAGATGATGGCCATCGGGAAGCCAGTCAGGTGGGACGAGATTCCGCGAGCGCACGGGAAACTGCTCGAATCCGAAGACGGTCTCTCGGGCAACGGCGTAGACTTAGACGCCGTGCGGATGTATCTGCGCTGGCGCGGCCTGACCTTGGGGGACCTGCGCGAACAGACCGACCACTTCCGGGACCCGGCGACGCTCCCCGCGAATCCGAACTCGCCGGGTGACGGTGCGGTGACGCGCGCTGACGGCGGCGAACACAAGCGGACGAACTACGTCCCGGCAATCGACGTGCCCGAGAACGACCCGTGGGGCGCAGAGAAGTTCCTGAACGACATTCAGGGGAGCGCCTACGGTACCACGCCCGAGCGTCTGCGAGGGGGGCTTGAGGTGCTGACCCGCGAGGAGCGCGTCTGGGTCTCGCCAGGCATCCCCTTCATCGTTCCGCTGTTCTTCGGCTTGGTAGTCTCGCTGACGTACGGCGACCTGCTGTTCGGGCTGTTGGGCCTGCTCGGACTGGTCTGAGCAAAAAAGAACAGCGAGTGAACGAGACTACTCGTCGCCCTGCGTGCCCGCGACGTAACCAGTGACGTTGCCGACGTTCATCGCAACCGCCAGCACTGCGGCAATGACGAAGACGATGAACGACGAGATAGCGTTCATCTTCGGCGCGGTCCCGTACTTGATCATCGAGAACATCGACGTGGTCAGCACGTCCATCGTTCCCTTGACGAAGTAGACGCGGATGAAGTCCTCGAAGGAGCGAATCCACGCGAAGAGGAATCCTGCACCGATGGCGGGTGCGACGATGGGAAGAGTCACGTCCCGGAACGTCTCGATGGGGTCCGCTCCAAGGTCACGTGCGGCCTCTTCTAACGACTCGTCGAACGTGTAGAGTCTGGACGAGACCATCAGCAACACGAACGGGAAGCCGTAGACGCTGTGGGTCAACACGACGGTCAGGAATCCCGGTGTGATGCCGAGCAGTGTCCGGAAGTAGATGAGCAGTGCGATGCCCAGCACGACGCCCGGAATCACCATCGGCAGGATGCCGAACGTGCGGTAGAACTCTTTGAGCGGGAAGTCGTACCGCGCCAGCGCGAAGCTGGCGAGGACGCCGAGGACAGTCGCCACGAGCGCCGAAAGCGTCGCAATCTGGACGCTGTGCCACAACGCGGTCATCAGCGTGCCGTCCGCGAACGTCGCGGCGTAGTGGGCGAACGTGAATCCTTGGAATGGCAGGAGCGTACTCGCGTTCTGTGCGAACGAGAGGAACATCATCACGAGCAGTGGAATCCAGAGGAAGACGAGGAGCGCGCCAGCGACGACGTACAGGCCGCGACTGAGCAGTCGCTCTTTCATCTCGTGGTCGAGGAATCCGGTGTTCACGTTGGTCGAGGTACTGTGGTCGGTGTTGCGGCCGCGGTCGGTATCCGTGCTTGGGTCGGTGTCGGTCTCGGTCGCCATCTCAGACACCTCCCAGTTCGTCCACGCTGACGTAGCGGAACGCGAGTGCGAACGCGAGGACTATCGACAACACGATGAACATCGACGCGGCACTCCCGTAGCCGACGGCGTACAGCGAGTTGATGCGACTCTCGATGAGTTGGCCTATCATCAGTACCTTCCCCTGCCCGAGGAACCGCGGCGTGATGAACGCCCCGAGACTCGGGACGAACACGAACAGACTCCCGCTAATCATGCCCGGCAGGACGAGCGGGAGGATGATGTCTTTCAGCGCGTCGAACCGACTCGCACCCAGGTCGCGGGAGGCTTCGATGAGCGAGAAGTCGAGTCCGTCGAGACTGGCGTACAGCGAGAGGAGCATGTACGGGAAGTACGCGTGTGTGAGTCCGACCACGATGGCCGGAATGCCGTAGTTGAACAGTCCGAGCGGACTGTTGATGAGACCGATTTGCATCAGCAACTTGTTGATGACGCCGCTCGGGCCGAACATCAGGTACCACGAGTACGCCCGCACGAGGTACATCGTGAAGAACGGGAGCAACACGAGGAAGATGATGACCTTGAACGTCCGTCCGCCCTTGCGCGCCAGCAGATACGCCAGCGGAAACGCCAAGACGAGACAGAGGACCGTCGTCACGCCCGCGATGAAGTACGACAGCAGGAGCGACTGGAAGAACGGCGTCTGCCAGAACGACCCCTCGCCAGCGAACAACTGCGAATAGTTGTCCAACGACGGTTGCCAGACGATTTGGTAGGCGTCGTTGACATTCATGAAGCTGACCGTCACCATGAACGTCAGTGGCGCGAGCAGCAGCATGACTAGCCAGAGCAACCCCGGACCGACGGTGAGTCCGAGTTGATTCCGGTGCGAGGTGAACTGCGACACCAGCCGCTCACGCATCGAGTCCGACGATTGAGAGGTTTCTACGGACATGACACGGTTAGGCGGTCTTGACCTCCTCCCACGCAGTAATCCACGCGTCCTCGTTCTCGACGGCCTTGAACGGAATCATGCCGTCCAAGCGCGAGGGGTCGATGGAACCGAACATCTTGTTCTGTTCCTCGTTGAGGTGTTTTTTGATATTGGGGTTGCAACTCGGCGAGTAGCCGACCTTACCGAGTTTCGCGCCGAGTTTCGGCGCGATGAACTCGTTGATGACCTTCCACGCCATCTCCTTGTTCTGCGAGGCTTTCGAGACGACGGCCGACTCGAACCACGCGAGCGCGCCTTCTTTCGGTGCGGCCATCTCTGGCCAGTCGGTGCCGTTGGCCCACATCTCCACGATTTCGTTGCGGCCGGATTGGCCGATGACGAAGTTGCCCTGCTTGAGCGACTTGATGTAGGTCGGGTCGGCGGCGATGTACCCCTGTAGGAGCGGTTTCTGGTCTATGAGGGCTTGTTTGACCTTGTCGATTTGCTGTTGGGAGAGACTGACCTTCTTCCCCTTGAAGGCGTCACCCATGCCGAGGTGGAGGGCGGCCGCACTCATCGCCTTGAAGTGGTTGTCGTACATGACGATTTTGCCCTTGTACTTGTCCTTGAACAGCATCTCGTACGTCGGGTCGTGGTCCTCGACCTTGTTCGAGTTGTAGGAGTAGCCGTACCAACCGAAGCGAATCGGGACGCCGTACTGCTTTCCGTCTTTCGTAAACTGGTTGTCGGCGAATCCTTTGAACGTCTTGTAGATGTCGCTGTAGTTTGACACCACGTCCTTGGGCATCGGGTCCACCAGTCCCGCGTCCATCATCTTCGGGACGTAGTTGTTGTTCGGGACCGCGATATCGTACTGCTCGTTCTGCCCCGAGTTCCACGAGGAGAACATCTTCGAGGAGGAGGTGGACTTCGTGAATTTGACCTTCACGTCGAGACGACTCTCTATCTGTTTTTTCAGGTCCGCGTACTCCTCCCACGTCAGGATGTTGATGGTCGGCGTGCCGCCACTGCCGCCGCCACCGCCGAGACAACCTGCACTCAGACCGACAGCACCCGTCGCGCCGGCCGCCTTGAGAAACGTCCGACGCCCAGTGTCCCGCGAACGATTCGTCTCCGGGGTAGTTTCACTCTCGCCTGTCATCTGTGACATGGTATGGCAAAACATACAGAGGAACTTCTTAACTCTTACTTTACAATGCAGTATTTTAATTGCCCCTAACATAACTTATACGAAATTTCAAGAATTTTCACCAGTATCTGTTCAAATAATGTTACTATCGTTGGAGAATCCGAAACTGTTTATGGGTAGTACTGAGCATGGTATGGCATGACACCAAACGACGAGGGTCTCGTCGAACTCGATGGAGTTCGAAAAGAGTTCGGTGACGTAACGGCAGTCAAAGAGGTCAACCTCGCCGTCGAGCGGGGCGAGTTCTTCTCGCTGGTCGGGCCGTCTGGCTGTGGGAAGACGACGACCTTGCGGATGATAAGCGGTTTCGAGACACCGACGAAAGGGTCGGTCTACATCGACGACCAAGACATGGCTGGCGTGCCTCCGGACGTCCGCGACACGAATCTCGTCTTCCAGCATCACGCGCTGTTCCCGCACATGACCGTCGGGAAGAACGTCGGTTACGGGCTGAAAAAGGCAGGATACGGGGAGAGCGACCGCCAAGAGAAAGCCGAGGAGTACCTCGAACTCGTAGACCTCGACGGGTACGCCGACCGCAACCCCGAAGACCTATCGGGCGGCCAGCAACAGCGCGTCGCGTTGGCGCGGGCACTGGTCAACGAACCGAGCGTCCTCCTGTTCGACGAGCCGCTGTCGAGTCTCGACCGGAAACTCCGCAAGCAGATGCAGGTCGAACTACGCAAGATTCACGAGAAGACCCAAGGCGCGTTCTTCTACGTCACCCACGACCAAGAGGTTGCTATGACCCTCTCGGACCGACTCGCGGTGATGAACGACGGCCGCATCGAGCAGGTCGGCACGCCCGAGGAGATTTACCGCGAACCCGCGAGCGCGTTCGTCGCTGACTTCATCGGCGACACCAACCTCTTCGACGGCACTGCCACAGAGACGAGCGGCGGGGCCGCAGTCGAAGTCGGAAACGGCGACGGCTTCGAGTTCGAGACGACGAAGTACGTCGCCGACGGCGACGTGACCGTCTCGATTCGACCGGAGGACTTCTCGTTCGCTACTGGCGGTGGTGATTTCGAGGGACAGGTCATCGAACGATACTTCCAAGGCGACCAGACGCACTACGTCGTAGACCCCGATTCGGACGCGTTCTCGGACATTCGCGTCGTCATGCAGGGCCGAGACACGCCGGTCTCGCAAGGCGAGCGCGCGGCGTTCGGCGTGAACGACGGCGCGCCCGTCGTTTTCGACTGAATCGGCAATCAGACTCCACTCTCGCTCAAGCGGCCTCGGTCGCGCCACGTTCTGCGGCCTGTTCGGTGTCCGCCCGACGGCGATTCTTCACCACGAGCGCACCGAACAGCAGGCCGCCGACCGCTCGCAGCAGCAGGTCGAACAGACCGGCTTCGACGTTCTGGACGACGCCCAGTAGGCTCAAAACCGAGTTCGCGGTGTTGAACAGCAGTAACGGAGCCATCAACAGCAGTGCCGCCAACGCGAACCACGCGCGGTCCGCCCGACTCACGTCGGTATATAGGTAGCCGATGACCGTCGCACCGAGTGCGAGGACGCCGACCAACACGCCGATAACTGGAATCACGACCTGCGGGACGAACCACCCGAAGTCGAGGATGTCGGAGACGCCGACGACGTGGACTTCCTGTCCGGTGCCGACGCCTCGCAAGAGGAGGATGCCGGGCGTCAACACGAACGCGAAGGGGACGATGGCCTTGTTGAGTGACAAGGAAAAGGCAGTCACGCCTGTATCGAACTGGTCAGATTGGGCGATGCCGGAGGCCGCGTACGCCGCGACTGCCACCGGTGGCGTGATGTCGGCGATGACGCCGAAGTAG
Organism: Halorussus halophilus; assembly: GCF_008831545.1. Classification (NCBI taxonomy): domain Archaea; kingdom Methanobacteriati; phylum Methanobacteriota; class Halobacteria; order Halobacteriales; family Haladaptataceae; genus Halorussus; species Halorussus halophilus. The sequence continues at coordinate 3,437,993 of NZ_CP044523.1, read as the reverse complement.
AGGATGAACAGGTGTGCGGCCAGAATCGGGATACCGAACTCGCTGATAGCCGGGCCGAGCATCGAGACGAGGATGATGTACGTCACGGTGGTTGGCATCCCCATCCCGAGAACGATAGAGGAGACGGCGGTCAGCACGAGCAGGACGACGATAGAACCGCCAGCGATGGTTCGGATGAGCGCGGTCAGGTTCGGTCCGAGACCGCTGACGCTGATGACGCCGGGAATGATACCTGCGGCGGCCACCGCGACGACGACGGTGGTCGCGGTTCGCGCGCCGGAGTCCATCGACTTCAGGACGAACCCGCCGTAGTTGAACGGCTGGTTGTCTGCGAGTCGTGGCCGGGAGAGTGTGTTCGCGGCTTTTTCCACGGCGTCGTCAACCTGCCCGTCGTAGTCGAGCAGCGGAGCCTCCATGTACGGTCGGAGGAGCATCGTAGCGAGGCTGATAGCGAGCGTGTACCAGCCGAGTTTGCCGCCCGCGGCGAGCGCGGCATCGACCACTGAGCGGCCGCCGCCTGCCGCCGCCCCTCCAGTAATCGCATCGACCAGTCCGACGCCGGTCGTCAGGAACGCGCCAAACTCCAGTAGAAACAGTGCCGTGATAGTTCCTAGCAAGGGAACTCGCGTCTCTTCGTCGTACGCCGCGACGAGCGCGACGAGTGCGCCAATTGCGACCAGCGTAAACCACGCAGACCGCGCGACGGAGAGGCGTTCGACGATGAGGTAGTACAGCAACAGGAAGATGGGCACGAGGTAGAACCACCCGCGGGTGATGTGGGCGCGCCACGCGACGAGGTCGGCGTCGGTCAGGCCCCCGATGTTTCGCTTGGAGGCTTCGAGGTGGACCATCACCCAGACCCCGAAGAAGAACACGAACGCGGGAATCGCGGCGGCCATGATGACGTCGCGGAACGGCGTCAGCGTGTACTCCACGATGAGGAACGCGGCCGCACCCATGACTGGTGGCAAAATCTGGCCGCCGGAGGAAGCCGAGGCTTCGACAGCGCCGGAGAACTCCGGACTGTAGCCCGACCGCTTCATCAGCGGAATCGTGAACGCGCCGGTCGTGACGGTGTTCGCTATCGAGGAGCCGCTGATGGTACCCATGAACCCGCTGGCGATGATGCTGGCTTTCGCCGGGCCGCCTTTTCTCCGGCCGGTCGCGGAGTACGCGAGGTCGATGAACCACTTGCCCGCGCCGCTCATTTCGAGGAACGCCCCGAAGAGGATGAAGATGTAGATGAACCGCACGCTCACCGTGACGGGGATGCCGAAGACGCCGTTCTCGGTGTTGTACCACAGGTTCTGGACGATGGACGACCAGCCGAGGCGTGGAATGGAGAGGACGCCGATGTAGGGCGCGTCGAGCGGGATAAGGTAGCCCCACCGCGCGTAGACGATGAACGACGCGACGATGACCATCAGGTAGACGCCGAGTGCGCGCCGAGTGGCTTCGAGGACGAGCAAGACGCCGATGGCACCGAGCAGGAAGGCGTAGGACATGTCGTTCAGGGGTATCCCGGCCGCAGTGAATAAATCGGTCACGAGGTCCAGAAACGGGTACACCTCGTCGATAGTCCGACCGAAACTCAGGCCGAGCGCGCGCATCCGCCGAATCTCCTCGAAGTCGGTTATCATGTAGGAGGTCGAGAGAAACGCGAACAGCACGAGGACGGCGTCGAACGGCGTGATTCGTCGTCGCTCGGGGTCGAGAAAGAGCCAGCGAGTGGCCCCTCGAAGGTACTCCGCCCCGCGAGTCACGCCGCTGTCCGGGCCGAACCGTCGTTCGACGCCGGGGACGAATCGGGCGAGACGCCGGGTCAGGAACCCGTCACCTGTCGTCGGTGGGAACAGCAAGAAAGTCAACACGAGCGCGAACCCGACGTGGATGGCGTTGATTTGGAGCAACTGAAGGGCAGCGATTTGGACGGTGCCGACGACTGGGAGCGTCACGTCGAAGACGAACCCGCGGGCGGCCAGCCACATCTGGAACGCGGAGAACGAGATAGCGATTGCGGAGACGAGTATCGCCGCCCACCCGCGGAGCGACCGCTTGTGTTCCAGTTCTTCGATGAGTTCTTGCTGTTCCTCTTCGGGGATGGTCGCGTCGTTCGATTCGTTCGTCGTCATGTCAGTTCGCTCTCGTCGTCAGTCCGCGTTCGTCGCAGTTCGCCCTCGTCGTCAGTCCACTCCTCGCCGATAGTCCGCGCTCCCTGCCAATCCACCGTTCGCCGAGAGGTCGCCGTTCGTCGAGAGTCCGTCGCCGCCGGTCAGTTCGTATACTGCTTTCGCCAGTGCCGACCGATACGTGACGTAGATTTTCACCGACCGGGCGTCCGAGAGGGCGACGAGGTCGTAGGTGCGCTCGCCGACCGTGAGATGGTGGTTCGCAATCCGACCGGGCTTGACGTAGACGTGGTCGTAGACGCCCTCGGGGTCGAAGACGAACGTCCCGTTGTCAGTGACGTTCACATCTGCGCGCGACGGAAGCCCCGCTCCGTAGGAGTGAAACTCCATCCGGACCATCTCCAACTTCGTCCCTTCGACCGCGTACACGTCCAGAACGGGCGTCTTCTCGACGCTGTGCGTGTAGTTGAGTGCGACTCTGGTTCCCTCCGAGACGGGCGCGGTCAGCAACCGTTCGCCCGTCCCTGCGTCTTCGACGATGAGCACGCGCTCGTCGCCGTTCGAGACCGCACCGACTCCGGCGACGGCCGCGACCAGCAGGCACGCGACGAGCAGGAGGGAGAGTCGTTTCACGGTGCTACTTTAGTTCGGTCCTGTCATGTTGCCGCTCGCTGTCTCGTTGCCCATGCTGGTCTCGGTTCCCATCCCCGTCGTCGCCGTTCCGTTGCCCGGCGCAGTCGTCGCAGAGCCGAAGACCGCCCGCGCTCCGGGGTGGAGCGGGATGGACATACCGTCGAGTGCGGAGTCCGCGCTGATGAAGTCGGACTTGATAGTGATCTGGTCGAGATTGTTGAAGATAGCGTTCGTGACCGTCTCGACGGTATCGGCCGAGAGGTCTTCGCGGGTCGCTATCATCGCCTGCACGGAGACTGTCTGTACGTCCTCGTCTACGCCGTTGTACGTGCCCGCCGGAATCGTGTCCTCGGCGAACCACGACGAGGCGTCGAGGATAGCTTGGCGGTTCTCGCCGGAGACCTCCACGAGACTGATGTTCGAAGTGGTCGCCAGTTCCTCGATTGCGCCCAACGGCCACCCGCCGACGACGAACGCGGCGTCGATGTCGCCGTCACGAAGCTGGTCGGCCGCCTGCGAGAAGCTGGCGTTCTGCTCTTCGAAGTTCTCGATGCCGACCGTTTCGAGAATCTGGAGCGCGTTGACCTGCGTCCCGCTCCCGAGGTCGCCCGTGTTGATGGTCGCACCCTCTAAGTCCGAGAGCGTCTCGATGCCCGTGTCTGGCCGCGTGACGACGTGAATCGTCTCCGGATAGAGCGTCGCCACACCGCGAAGACTCTCTACGGCGTTGTCTTGGAACGCTTCGATGCCCGTGCCGTTGTACGCGAAGAACGCTACGTCGTTCTGGATGAGTGCGAAATCGGCGTCACCGCGCGCGAGACTGCCGACGTTCTCCACGCTCGCGCCCGTGGACTGGACCTGAATCGTGAAATCGGAGTTCCCTTCGATAATCGTCTTGAACTCGTTCGAGAGCGGGAAGTACGTCCCACCGGTCCCGCCAGCGTGCCACGAGAGGCGTTGGTCTTGTGCGATGCCTGTACCTGCGAAACCGAGTAGTCCGGCGAGTCCGGCCGCACCAGTCGCTTTCAGTACGTCGCGTCTGTTGGTGTCCCCCACCATGACAGAGTACGTATTCACCAGACAACATATACCCCGCCGACGCTTCGGGCCGGAAATTCGGCGTTGTCTCACCTCTTTGTCGGCAAAAGAATCGAAGCCATCGAGCAAGCGCGAACAATGGCTCGTTTCCAGCGATGCGACTCGACGCGCAACGAACAAAGCTCGGAGTATCCTCACGGAGTCCGGACCGCAGTCCCCGAAACGTCGATTACGCTGACGACACGACGCGTTACCGGCCGAAACGTATTTCGAATCGAAAGCCTATTGCGAGTTCACGAACAGGTCGAGCATATGAACACCGTGCAAGCGACTGACTATCACGACATCGTGCAGGTGGAAGAGCCACGAATCTCCCCGAACGGCGAGCGAGTAGCCTTCGTCCGGAAGGACCCGGACGACGAGCAATCTTACGAGGCGACTGTGTACGTCGTCCCGGTCGGCGGCGACGAACCGCGCCAGTTCACCGTCGCGGAGGGCGTCGATAGCCAACCGCGGTGGAGTCCGAGCGGCGATCGACTCGCGTTCGTCAGCACCCGTGGTGCGGACGACGACCGTCCGCAACTGTGGGTCATGCCGACGGACGGCGGCGAGGCCCGGCAAGTAACCGACGTAGCGGGCGGCGTCTCCGAGTTAACGTGGTCGCCGGATGGACGCCGAATCGCGTTCGTGCAGTCGAGTACCGACGAGGACCGCGAGGAGGAACGCGACATCTCGCTCGGCGACGAAGAGTACGAACCCGAACCGCCGGACCCGCGAGTCATCGACCGGAAGGTGTACCGAGCGGGCGAGAACTACTTCGACGGTCGGTGGAGTCACGTCTACGTCACGGACCTCGACGCGGAGGACGGTGGAGATGGTGCCGACGCGGACGGGGAGGCCGTCGAACGACTCACCGACGGCGAGTACAACCACATGTGCCCCGAGTGGGCCGACGCCGACACGCTCTACTACGGCGTCAAGCGAACCGGCGACCCCGACGACAACATCGTCGTGGACGTAGTCAAACACGACCTCGACGGCGGGGAGACCTCCACGCTGTTCCAGACGACGTGCTGGCACCCGCGACTCGCCGCGACCGAAGATGGTCGAGTCGCCTACGCTTACACGCCCGAAGAGAACGCGACGCTACAACAGACCGAACTGAAGGTGTTCGACAGTGCGACCGGCGAGACGACGACGCCGACGGCGACGCTAGACCGAACCGTCTCCATCGAGATAGCGCCCCAGTGGGGGCCGAGCGAGGAAGACCTCTTCTTCGCCACGCCGGACGAGGGGACGGTCCCTATCTGGCGCGTACCGGGCGACGAAAGCGAGGACCCCCAGCGCGTGGTCGAGGACGGCCACGTCTCGAACATGTCGGTCGGCGAGAACGCCGTCGCGTTCGCTCGCTCGGAGTGGGACCACCCCGGCGACGTGTTCGTCTCGACGCTCCGCGGTGCGGAGAGCAACCGTCTCACGCGAGTCAACCGCGAGTACCTTGACGACCGCGCGGTCTGTCAGCCAGAGGAGTTCTGGTTCGAAGGCGGAGATGGGGCAGAGGTGCAGGGTTGGCTGCTGACGCCCCCTAATTTCGACCCCGACGAGAGTTACCCGCTCGCGGTCGAAATCCACGGCGGTCCCCACTCGATGTGGTCCACCAGCCACACGATGTGGCACGAATTCCAACTGCTCGCGGCGCGAGGCTACGTCGTCTTCTGGTCGAATCCCCGTGGTTCGACGGGGTACGGCGAGGAGTTCATGGCCGCGCTCGGCGAGGGCAAGTGGGGCACGGTTGCCACCGAAGATGTCCTCGCTGGCGTGGACGAAGTGGAAAGTCGAGATTACGTGGACGAAGACAACACCTTCGTCACTGGTGGCAGCTACGGTGGCTACATGACCTCGTGGCTGGTCGGGCATACCGACCGCTTCGAGGCGGCAGTCTCCCAGCGCGGCGTCTACGACCTCAACAGCTTCTACGGTTCGACAGACGCGTTCAAGCTAATCGAGTGGGACTTCGACACCACGCCGCTCGAAGACCCCGAATTCCTCTGGGAGCAGTCGCCGACTGCGTTCGCCTCGGAAGTCGAGACGCCGACGCTACTGATTCACAGCGACGACGACTATCGGGTGCCGGTGAACAACGCCGAGATGCTGTATCTGCTCTACAAGAAGAACGACGTGGAGACCAGACTGGTTCGGTACCCGCGCGAAGGTCACGAACTCTCGCGCAGCGGCGAACCCGGCCACGTCGTGGATCGACTGGAGCGCATCGTCCGCTGGTTCGACGGCTACTCGGAGTACCACGACGTGCCGAAGGCTCTCGAACGCGGTGACGACGGACTGTCAGCGACAGAGGACGAAGAAAGAGAAGGAGAAGAAGACAAAGACGAGCAGGACGACTCAGACGAATAGTTCCAGAGAACTCCGTAGCGCACAGTACCGAACTGGGGTTCGCTTCGGGAGCCTCACTTTCGCGGTCTTCCCCGACGCTTGCTATGGGTTCCACACCCGAAACGAAGGGGTTCGACGGTCGTCGATACAGACGGCTACGAACTGCTACAGAGGGCTATTTTTTCCCACAAGGGTACTTTTCGTTAGGAGTTCCCCGGGAGATAACTGCACGAAAGCGGCGACTTTTCCAGTCGATACGAAGGGGTTCGACAGCAGGCAGGCCCGTCGGCTCACGGACCCGAAACAAATCGTCTCTCCGCTGTGCATTTCAGAATACGGTCACGTCAATCGACGATAATTTCTGACTCTTCGTCCTCGATGACCGTCTCTTCGGGTTCCGCTCGCATCTCCTCGTCGTAGCGGTCTATCCAATCAGCGAAACACTCCGGACAGAGTCGCTGGCTGTCTATCTGCGAGCGGTCCACGGTCAGTCGAATCGTTCGTGCCAGTGCGTCCGTGAGGGGGTCACCGCAGTCGTGGCAAGGCTCTCGTTCCTCCTCGTCGCTCATGGGCGGGAGGTGTGCAGCGGGACCATATGAATGTACTCCTGCCGAGACGGCGATACGTCGATTGTCAACATACACCAAGACTTTTGGTCGCGCTCGGTGACATACTACTGATGGGTGGGGCTGACTTGAACGACGGGAGTCGAATAGCAGTGGCCGTCGGCAACCCGAGTCACGCCGAGCAGTTGACTCGAACGGCCGCCGACGTGGCCCGCGACCGGGGTGGCGAACTGTTGGTCGTCGGGGTCGTCGTGACGCCCCGAGAGTCGCCGCTCGCGCTCTTCACCGACGAAGTCATCACCCGCGACTTCGGCGGCGAGCGGCGCGCGATTCTGGACCGAGCAGTCGAAACCGTCTCCGGCACTGGCGTCGCCGTCACGGGACGCCTCTTCGTCGCGCCGTCGGTCTGGCAGGGCGTCCTCCACGCCGTGGAGGAGTTCGATTGTGACGGTCTGGTCGTCGGCTGGCAGGAGCGAACGCGGGAGGACGCGGTTCTCGGCACGAACGTAGACCGAATCGTGAGTCGCGTCCCCTGCGACGTGTTGGTCGAGAAAATCGGTGCGACGGCAGACGGCGTCGAAGCAGTGTTGCTCCCAATCGCGGAGAGTCCCCACGCGGAACTCGCGGGTGAGGTCGCGCGAGCCATCGCATTCTCCAACGACGCTCGTATCGACCTCTTGAGAGTCGTGGACTCCCGGCGCGACGTGGAAGAAGCCGAGAAGTTGCTCGCGGAGCGCAAGCGAGCGTTCGACCTGCCGGTCGAGACGACGGTTCGGGTCGGCGACGTGGCGGATGTCATCGTGATGGAGTCGCACGATAGAGACGTGACCGTGTTGGGAGCGACTCGTACTGGCCGGATTCGCAGGCGCGTCGTGGGTTCGACGCCGCGCGAGGTCGGGCGGAACGCCTCGGGGACGATTGTGATGGCGAAACGCGGGAAAGCGTCGGCGGTGTCGCGACTGTTCCGGTGGTGAGAAAAATACGAGAACGTCGCTGATTTCTACGTCGTGCGGAACGCGCGGTCGCCAGCGTCGCCGAGTCCGGGCACGATGAAGCCGTCGTCGTCCAGATGGTCGTCGATGCTCACGGTGAGCAGGTCGGCTTCGGGGAACTGCTCGCCGACGCGGAGCAGGCCATCGGGCGCGCTGACCGCCGAGAGGACGAAGAGGTTCTCGAAGTCGTCGGCCTCCGCCAGAACGTGGTCGAGGACGGTACACATCGTCGAGCCGGTGGCGAGCATCGGGTCGGCCACGATGACGGTGTCCTTCTCGGTGATTTCGGGGAGTTTGACGTAGTCGATGGTAATGGGGAACTCGCCGTCTTCGTTCATCCCGGCTTCCTCGTCGCGGCCCGCGCTGATGACGCCCTGCTTCGCGCGGGGGAACGCCTTCAGCAGGCCCTCCACGAACGGTGTCGCGGCACGCAGGACGTTGATGATGACGACGTCGTCCAGTCCTTTGACGCGCTGGCCGGTCGTCTCAGTCAGTGGCGTCTGGATGGAGACGAACTCGGTGTCCATCGCGCCGTCGATGATTTCGTAGCCGGAGATGCGGCCGAGTTTGACGAGACCCTTGCGGAATCCGACCTGTTCTGTCTTCGTGTCTCGAATCTTCGAGAGCGTGTCCTGTGCCAAGGCGTGCGTGACGAGTTTCGCGTCACCGCGGTCTTCGATGGTCATCCTTGTTCTATGGCTATGCCGCGAAGGCTTATCTCTTAATATAGCCAGCGAGTAGCCGCGCGGAGCGACCGAACTTGAACGCGAGGAATCCACCGACGAGGAACCAGTGAGGTGCGTCTGCGACGAGGTGGCCCAACCAGCTTTCGAGCGGGTCTACCTTGTCCCAGTGGACGGCGTAGCAGTCTGCGTACTCTTTGACGTGGACGCCTCTGCCGTCGGGGAGCGGCCGTCGGTAGTCGGCGTGCTGCCCCCGTGGGTCGCCGGTGTGGCGCACGAATCCGGCGTCGAGCGGATGCGGTACTGCGTCCTTCGAAATCCGGAGGTCGGTGTGAGGACGTTCGCCTCTGACGCGCGCGACGATGCCGTCCCAGATGGGGAGTCGAACCTGACAGTGCGGACAGCACGAGTCGGTGTAATCGACTTGTTCCTCGCAGACCCAGCACTGCTCGGTCCACGTCCACGGAACTCGCTGCCCGCACGCCTCACAGCCTCGCCCAAGGTAGTCCAGTGACTCCTCGCAGTGAGGGCAAGCGGAGGTACTGACGCTCGATTTGGGCATTAGTCCTCGGTTTCGCGGATTCGTTATAAACTTTCGCCCCGGTGAAGCAGCGTGGTCAACGGATGACCACTGTGGTGACGAGCATCAAAAATGCGGCGACGAGGGCGACCGTCTGCCAACTGAACGCTATCATCTCGATGAACGCCAGCCCCCAGACGACGGCGTAGGCGAACACCGACGACAGCACGAGGTTCATGACGAACAACACTCGCGGGTCGCCCTGTGAGTCGGCCATGGTTGGCCGTCGTCTCAGAGGCTCTTATCTCTTTTGCGACAACTGTCGGTACAGCGAAGGTCCCGGACCCCTTACAGGAGGTATGCGTCTACGGAACAGGTCCGGAACGCCCGTTGATCCGGTTCCGTTTCTCGTCGTCGAAGCGCTCGTCTTTCTGCTCTGTTACAGTTGTGGTCCTATCTACCTGCTGACGTTCGGGGTCGAACTACCGGGCGCGCTCGCGGTGACGACAGTGGTGTTCCTCGGTGCGACGGCGGGCGCGTACCACACGTTCGTCTGGACCGTCAAGCCAGAACTGAAGGGGGAAGTCCCGGCCACGCTCCGATTGCGCAAAATTATCTTGGCGGTGCTCGTCGTCGGCGGCATAGTCACACTCCTATCTCTTCCACTTCTCGGCCGGTTGTAGCGTCGAACAGACCCGAACGCTTTCCTACTCCCGTGCGTAGCATTCGGCGATGCGCCAAGTCGAGGTGTCGAAGTTCGTCGCGGCGCCACCCGTGGTCGTCCAACGAGAGCTGACACCAACGTCGGTCGTGGAGTTCGAAGGGAGTTTCGAGGTACAGGAGGTCACGAAGACCGAAGCGGGTGCGGTCGTCACTGCCAGTGCGGGCGGCCTGACGATAGAACTCGTCTTCGAAGACCACGAAACCGGACTCACCTACCGCCAGCGCGGAGAGACAGGCCCGTTCGACGCGATGGAGACGACGGTGAGCGTCGTCTCCGAGAACGAAGGAAGTCGAGTGACGACGCGCTCGGAAGTCAGTCTCGGCCTGCCCGTCGCCGGACTCACCGACCGAGTCGCGGCGTGGAAGCGCCGCGGCGAGCTAGAGCGCTCACTGGACAGGCTAGCGGAGCAACTGTAACAACTGTAGCGCGAGCCGTGGCGCTCGTGCAACCAGCACGCACGACCGGCCGAGCCTTTTTACGCGAGTATCCGGAAACGGACAGCAATGAGTGTGTTAACCACAGTCAAGAAACTGTTGCAGGCTTCCACAGAGTCTGCGGATCGCGGGGACGTGACAGCCGAACAGTCTGCAGGAGCGTACTGGTGTCACGACTGCAACGAGCGAATCCGCGACGTGGAAGTCGATATCGAAGGAGAGGGCGAGGGGAGGAACGCTCTGGACTGCCCGGAATGCGGCGACGAGATGGAGTTCGAGCGGTCACCGTCTTCGGCGGGATGTGCCTGTTGAGGTGGTAATACGACGCGAAAACGTTCGTTTCGACCGTTCTGCCGACGGCGGCAACCTTTTGTCCACAGGGGCCTGTTTGAGAGACGATGACACTTGCCGAGCGAATCGAGGCGTATCGTGAGACCCTCGAAGAGTGGCTCCACGGACTCTATCACGGGATGATCGAGCATCCGGCGTTCGAACTCATCGAGAAGGAAGCAGAGGACAACGACGACGAGTTCATGTTCGCCTGCTTCGCCGACGCCTTCGGGATTCCGAGTCCCATCTCCTACTACACCGCCGAACTGCTCCCCTATCTCGGCGAGGAGTTCCAGCAGTGGGAGCGTCGGATGTGGGACCGCGAATCGCTCATCGAACGCAAGGGCCAGCAGTATCACTTCTAACATGGACAAATTCGTCTTCTTCGGCGGCAAGGGTGGCGTCGGCAAAACGACCGTCTCGTGCGCGTACGGCCTGAAATGTGCCCGCGAGGGCCTGCGAACGCTCGTAGTCTCGACGGACCCGGCTCACAGCACGTCGGACGTGTTCGACCAGCAGTTCGACGACGACCCCGAACCCGTCGCTGGTTACGAGAATCTGGACGCGATGGAACTCGACCCCGACGAGGAAGTCGAGCGCCACATGCAACAGATAAAGCGGACGATGAGCGACCAAGTGAGTCCGGCCATCGTCAACGAAATCGACCGCCAAATCGAGTTGGCACATCGGACGCCCGGTGCGTACGAATCCGCGCTGTTCGACCGGTTCATCGACGTGATGCGCAACTCCGAAGAGTACGACCGCGTCGTCTTCGACACGTCACCGACGGGCGGTACGCTCAGACTACTGTCGCTCCCGGACTTCCTCGAAAGCTGGATAGACCGGTTAGTGAGCAAGCGCGAACAGAGCATCGACCTCTTCGAGAAGGCCGCCATCGGCGAACGAGAGGCGCGCAGACGCGCCGAAGAGGACCCCATCATCGCCCGACTCCTCGAACGGAAGGAGATGTTCGAGTTCGCTGGCGAGACACTTCGCAACGACGCGGCGTTCTTCCTCGTGTTGAACCCCGACGAACTGTCGATTCGGGAGACGCGCCGCGCACTCTCGGACCTGACCGACTACGAACTCGGCGTCGAGGGGTTGGTCGTCAACAAGGTCGCACCGGCACCCGACGAAGGCGAGGAAGGAACTGGAGCCACCTATCTTCGCCAGCGATACGAGACAGAACAAGAGCGAATCGAGCGAATTAGCTCGGAGTTCGAGGAGCCAATCGTCGCCGAAATCGGCCAGCGAGTCGAGGAAGTGAAAGGTTCGCTGTTGGACGAGGTCGCGGCAGAACTGGACATCGAGGTTGCGCGCGAGGTTCGCGCCTGAACCAGAAAGTATTCAAGTCGGAGTTATTGTCATTTTTTGCCCATAAATAGGTAGAGAATCCGATAATCGACAGCTACTGGCGTCGAATACGACCATCTAACTATCAACTTTAGCGAAAACAGAAACCAAGCTTTAAGAACCTGTTTTCCGTTCTGTGGCTTGAGGTACCACACCATGGTACAGGTTATCTGGCTTGTCGTGGCGGTACTCGCGTTGTTCAGCGTGGGCTATCTGGGTTACTCCAGATACCTCGCTCAGTTCGTCGAACTAGACGACGACCGCGAGACACCGGCGCACAAATACGAAGACGGACAGGAGTACGTTCCGGCGAAGAAGCCGGTGCTCCTCGGGCATCACTATTCGAGCATCGCGGGCGGGGCCCCCATCGTCGGACCCATCACGGCAGGCGTCGTGTGGGGTTGGGTACCCGCACTCCTGTGGATTGCCATCGGGAACCCCCTGATGGGGTCGGTCCACGACTTCGTGTCGCTGTCGAGCAGTCTGCGCCACGAAGGGAAGTCCATCGGGTACATCATCGGTGAGTACGTGGGCGAACGCGGCAAGAACATGCTGTTGTGGTTCGCGTTCTTGACCATCATCCTCGTGCTGGCAGTGTTCGCGTTGGTCGTCGCCATCGTGTTCGACGCGTTCCCGAGCGCGGCGACTGCGAGCATGCTGTACATCGCGTTGGCACTCGTGTTCGGACTGTATCTCTACCAGTTCGATCTGCCGTTCATCCCCGGCACCGTGGCGTTCGTCGCCGCGGTGTTCGCCAGCGTCTGGGTCGGCATCCAGTACCCGATTACGCTCGCCAGCGGTTCGACCGCTCCGGCGTTCATTCCGACGGTACTCGGCAGTGCGAACATCTCGCTGTGGATTCCCATCGTCATCCTGTACGCGGGCATCGCTAGCGCGCTCCCGGTCTGGATGCTACTCCAACCGCGTGACTACCTGTCGTCGTTCCTGCTCTACGCGGGCGTCGGCGGCGCACTGCTGGCCATCATCGTCGGTACGATTCTCGGTACGTCGAGCGAACCGCTGACAATCAACATCGACGCGTACAACGGCTTCTGGGGTTCGACCGGCGTCACGCCGCTGTTCCCCATGCTGTTCATCACAATCGCGTGTGGGACCATCAGTGGCTTCCACTCGCTCGTGTCTTCGGGCACGACGGCCAAGCAGTTGAACACCGAATCCGACGCTCGCGCCATCGGCTACGGCGGTATGCTCGGCGAAGGGCTACTGGCGACCGTCGCACTCGCCTCGCTCGCAGTCGCGGGCATCACGGTCGAAGGCGGCGGCATCGGACAAGCACTGCCGAACTTCGCGACGGGCGGCGGCATCATCCTCACGTCGTTCGGCATCCCGGCGGAGTACGGCGCTCCGTTCATGGCGCTCGTGCTGGTTAGCTTCCTCCTGACTTCGACGGACACCGCTGTCCGTCTCGGTCGGTACATGATGGAGGAAATCGTCGGCACGCCCGAATCGAGCGTCGAGTCGGCGGCGACGAACCGCTACTCGAACGCGGCGATTCAGGGCATCCCGGCGTACGTCCTCATCACCAGCGGGTCGTGGCTCACCCTCTGGCAGTTGTTCGGCGGCGCGAACCAACTGCTGGCGGCGCTGGCGCTCCTCACCGCGACGGTGTGGCTGGCCAACTGGGACGACTCCAAGCAACTCATCTCGACTGGCGTCCCGATGGCGGTGATGACGTTCATCACCATCCTCGGACTGGGCTGGTTGGCGTTCCACGACAACCTCTACGTGAAGTTCATCAAGGACGGTGGGACGCAGATGACGGCGGTGCAGACGGCGTCCGCAGTCGTCCAAATCGTCCTCGCGCTCGTCCTCATCGGCATCGCGCTGTCGCTGGTGAAGATGGGCTGGGAAAACATCCGAGAGGTCAGACGCGGCCGCGGAACGGCCGTCGCGGATGGCGGAGAGGAACCGAGCGACGACTAACTGCGAACTGAACGATTATTTTTCGTGCCGAACCCCGTCCACGAGTCGTAGCACGCGCTCGCGGTCAGCTACGTTGACTTTAGCGAGAAGAGAAGCGAGCGAAAGAGAGCGAACCGCCCGGTCAGCCCAGATTTCGAGCGAAATCAGCCCCGAATCCGGGAGACCAGTCGAGCGAGCAGTCCGCGCTGGGTGGGTGGCTCGGGTACGTCCGTCCACGTCTGGAACGCGACGGACACGTCGGCGTTGGGGCTGGCGACCACCGCTTCTTCCTCGGGGGCGACGACGAGCAGGTTCACCTCGTAGTGGCCGTAGTAGCCGTACTTGAGCAGATTTCTGTCGCGGAACCCGGAGACGAACTCACGCACGTCGGCCGGAATCTCGGGGGCGACGACGGCGAAGGTGAAGTCGGTCCCGTAGTGTTCCTCGTCGGCGTCTATCCACTCGTCTGCGAGGTCGTGGCCGAACTCGACCAGCGATTCGAGGTCGGGTTTCGAAACCGACGAGACGCGTCGGACGAACAGGTGTTCACGGCTCTCGTGATTAGCGTAGTTGATAGACCGGTGGAGAAACTGCTTCTGGGACTCGACGCGCATCGCGCCGTAGAGTGTGAACGAGCGACCGCGCGCGTGGTAGTCCTTTTCGAGGTCGTAGTTGAACATCAGCCGGTCGCTCACGCGGTCTACGTACTCGTCGTCCCAGTCGGGCACGTCCGGAATGTCGGCGTCTTCCGGGGGTTTCGAATCGATTTCGGTCTCTACTCGGTCGGACCCGTCGTCGGTCATGAGTCGGGGTCGTACGCGTGGGCGTCGTCCACGGACGGCGCACCGAGCGCGAGTGCTCGGACCGTCTCGTCGGCCGATTCGGGGTTGTACGCCAACTGCGGGCTGTCCGGTTCGGCGACGAACACCTGTCCCGCCGGGACGACGTACTCCTCGTCGGGCGTCTCGACGTGCAGGTCGCCCTCGGTGACGTAGAAGACCTCCTCCTGCTCGTCGTGGTAGTGGTACGCCAGCGGAATCTGCTCGCCGGGCGCGACCTCGTAGACGTTGACCGCGACGTTCTCCAAGCCCGCTTCGTCGCCGACCGCTCGCTGTACGCACGGGCGGTCTGGCGTCGGTTCGACCGACGCCGGGTCGATGACGTGGTATCCCATGTGGGACCACAGAACATGGGGGAGTAAATAGCCTCGGACGGCGGCAGGTCACTAACTTCGGGGCTGTCCGGTCGATTCAGACGAGTCGGTGGCGGTCACTGAGCAGGCTTCGCGGACCTCTGCTGACGGGGAGTCTGTCCTCCGACCCATTCGTACCCGGACGGAGTCTTTCGAATCGTGCCGTCGTTCTCCCACGTCTCGACGACTTTCGCAAGCCCCTCTCGATAGGTGGGATACGTCGGTTCCCACCCGACATCGCTGCGGAACTGGTCTGCGTCGGTGGGGAACGGCTTCGTGAGGACGTTCACCTGTTCCGTGCCGACGAAGAATCGGGCGAGCCAGACCGGGATTCGACTCGGCTTCGGTGCGTCCAACTGCTCCGCGAACGTCGTGAAGAAGTCGGCCACGGTCACTGGCTGGTCGTCCACGACGTGGTAGAGTCCGGTCGCATTCTCATCGATTGCCTCGACGAACGCCTCGGCCGCGTCGTCGGCGTGAAGCAACGACAACTCCGAGTCGCGGCGGCCGAGGAGACCGCCGCCGACCACGGGAAGATCGCCCGACAGGAGTTGTTCGGCCATCTGGTGGGTGTGACCAGCGTCCGGCGCGTAGAGGAAGCCGAGTCGCAGAATCGTCAGGTCGAAGCCCTTCTCGGAGGCCGCCTCGTGGAGGATGTCTTCGACCTCGGCCGCCGACTTCGTGGCGCGGTCGGGGTGGCGCTCGGCGTTCTCGTGGAACCGAGAACCGTCGGGTTGCCGAGCGACCCAGACGATGCTCGGGAAGAGGAACCGTTCGACGCTATCGTCGGCGGCAGCCAGCAAGTTCTGCGTGCCGTCCACTCGAACTCGGTCGTTTTTGGCCCAGTCCTCGTCCGTCGGTTTGTCTTTCACCGGGAGCGCAGTGGCCGCGTTGATAACTACGTCTGCACCCGCCATCGCGGGGGCGAGCGTGTCGAGGTCGAGAACGTCCCCGTATCGAGCCGTGCCGCCCCTCGATTCGACGATTGCCGCTCCGTCGTCGTCCCGAACGAGTCCGAGTACTTCGTGTCCGCGGTCGGTGAGCAGTTCGACCAGCCGACGACCGATGACGCCAGTTGCTCCTGCGACGAATATTCGCATGATACCTCCAGATAGACTCGCCAGTGTCGTGTCGTTACTGCCAGAACGCTACGGGGGGTTTAAGTCGAGGAGAGCGAAGAGTCCGCAGGATGAGACACGTCCGACTGACCGTCACGCCAGTCGGCCCCGAGAGCGAGGTACCCACGATGTACCGGGTGCTGTCGAGCGCGCCGTACCTCGACCGCGTGGTCGGTCTGCACTGGAACGTCTCGGGCGACCGCCTGGGGCTTATGGTGTACGCGGAGGGCGACGTCGAGACGTTTCGAGCGGAGTTACGCGAGGTTGCGGAAGTACTGGACTTCGAAGTAGTGTCGGCGGGCGAGGACCGCACCTACGCGTACCTCCAGAACGAGTTGAACGAGGTGTCGAGTCAACTCTTCGGAACCTTCACTCGCGGCAGTCTGCTCGTCTTACCGCCCCTAAACTACAACGGAGACGGCTCTGTGACACTCTCGGTGTTCGGGCCAATCGAGGAGATACAGGCCGCCGTCGAGGAGGTTCCATCGCCGTTCGAGGTGACCATCGGCGAGGTGAGTGGCATGGGAGCGACGCCCTCACTGGCCGAGACGTTGCTCTCTCCGCGGCAGCGCGAGGCAGTCGAGGTCGCACTCGAAGTCGGCTACTACGACATCCCCCGCGAAGGCGACTACGAAGCAATCGCGGCGGAGATGGGTTGTGCGCCGAGTACGGCGGCAGAACATCTGCGGAAGGCCGAATCGAAGGTACTCCGCGCCGCGTTCGCACCCCGTAGCACGAAACCTTAAGGGCGAAGACGAACAACCACCGTGTGAGTGTAACGCATGGGTGGAAAGAAAGCGGAGTCCTGCGGTCGCTGTGCCATGTCCAGCGTCGTCTCGATGACGACCGAAGACGAGGAGAGCGAACCCGTCGGTCACAACCCTTTCGAGGGCGAGCGCATCGAAGTGAGCGAAGATGAGATGGAACTCGTCCACAAACCCCAGATACTGCTCGGCCGACTCAAGCAGCGAATCGACGACGTAGCGACGAAACTGACCTACGGTCGGTAACTGTCGAAGAGCGACGACGGTCAGACGACCAGTTGGTCGGCGGCGACGTCGCTGGCGACGACTGGACACAGGCGACGAGAGAAATCAGACAGCTGAGAAGCATCGGGCGACAAGCGTATATCAAAGGACGGCTAGGGTCCGTATCAATGGAAGAGAGCGTTTCCGGCTTCAAACTCCGGGGCGATTGGGGCGACATCGTCGAACACGGCGAGCGCATCACGGAGGCACTCCGTGAAGCGGGTGCGTCCGGCGACGCGTACGACGAGTGGAACGAGTGGCGACCCAAGTCCCACGAACGCCTCGGCGAAGACGTCTCTGCCAAGACCGCCGAACAGGCCAGTACTGGCGAGGGAAAAGGCGAACAGGCAGGTAAGACACCCGACGACGACCTGAAGACCGCGGGCGAGAAGATAAGCGAGTCCTACCAGAAGTTAGAGGAGGAGAAGACCGACGAGGCGGTCGATAGCTGGCAGGACTCGGTGAGCTACGTCGCTCGCGCGGCTGACTCCGCGAGTCGGAAGGCCATCAGGAAGGTCGAAGACACAGTGTACCAGAAGGTCATGACTCGCCTCGCGCCGTACTACTTCGACAACGACCTCATCAGCGCCAACGTCCAGCAGACCGGGCGGGGCGACGGCGAAGAGACCTTCGTCTTCGAAGTCAACGTCAACGACGACGAGTTGAAAACGATGGTCAGCGAGAAGTTGGCGGCCTACGAGGACGAAATCGACCGCTGGCACGTCGATACCGAGAAGCGAACCGACACGGTGGAGGTCGCCGAAGGCGTCGAAGCCCCCGAAGACGAGGACGAACCGAAATCGACGACGACCTGAGAGGAGCGAACCCACGTTCTCGACCGCAGGCCGGTACACTATTCTACTGTCGGCGACACGTTTCGGGCATGGCTGTAGGTGGCGTCGCGACGTTGGTAATCGCCGGAGTCGCCAGTCTGTTCATGGCGTGGGCTATCGGCGCAGGCTCCTCGGGGTCCACGCCGTTCGCTCCGGCGGTCGGTGCGAACGCAATTTCGGTGATGCGAGCGGGCTTCGTCGTCGGTCTGCTCGGCTTTCTCGGAGCGGTGTTGCAGGGTGCAAACGTCTCCGAAGCGGTCGGAACGCAACTCATCGAGGGCGTGCAACTTACCGCACCCGCCGCGACGACTGGCCTGATAGTCGCGGCCCTGCTGGTCGCGTTCGGCGTCTTCACGGGCTATCCGATTGCGACGGCGTTCACCGTCACCGGCGCTATCGTCGGCGTCGGGTTGGCGATGGGCGGCGACCCCGCGTGGGCGAAGTATCGCCAGATTTCGGCGCTGTGGATTCTGACGCCGTTCGTCGGCGGTTCCATCGCCTACGGAACCGCGAAACTGCTCCGGTCGGAGCGAATCACCGAACGAGTCGCTATTCCG
Source organism: Halorussus halophilus (assembly GCF_008831545.1). Lineage (NCBI taxonomy): Archaea > Methanobacteriati > Methanobacteriota > Halobacteria > Halobacteriales > Haladaptataceae > Halorussus > Halorussus halophilus. The sequence continues at coordinate 3,419,549 of NZ_CP044523.1, read as the reverse complement.
ATACTCGCCGGGTTCGTCGGCCTCATCGTCGCCAACATCAGGTTCACGATTTTCGGCACGGGCGACACCAGTCGTTCGCTCGCGTTCGCTCTCTCGCGTGGTCTCTCGTTACCGGTCGTCAGCGGAATCGACACCGGGCGCGTCGCCGCCTCGCTGGTCATCGCTGGCGGCGTCGCCGCGCTGTTGTTCTGGGACATGGAGCAAGACGCCGACGCGGGACAGCGACACTTCCTGCTCGCGCTCGGGAGCCTCGTCGCGTTCTCCGCGGGTGGGAGTCAGGTCGGTCTGGCTATCGGCCCGCTGGTTCCGTTGCTAGACCCGTACGCCATTCCGCTGATTCCGGTTCTCGTTGGGGGCGGCATCGGCCTACTCGCCGGGTCGTGGACCGGCGCACCGCGGATGATAAAGGCGCTCGCGCAGGACTACTCGGCGCTCGGACCGCGCCGCTCCATCGCCGCGCTGATTCCCTCGTTCGCCATCGCTCAGAGCGCCGTCTTCTTCGGCATCCCCGTCTCGTTCAACGAGATTATCGTGAGCGCGATTATCGGGAGCGGGTACGCCGCTGGCGGTGGTGGCGTGAGCAGGAAGAAGATGGTCTACACCGTGCTGGCGTGGTTGGGGTCGCTGGTGCTTGCGATTGGCGTCGGCTACGGAGCCTTCACGGCGATAGACAGCGCGTTGTAGCGTCTCGACGTGCTGAGAACAGCAAATTCCCGACAGTAGCCGTGGAGAAACCCCAATCGTCATTACGACTCACTGCCTCGCACTGACCGATGGGATACTTGTCACGAATCGTCTCGGCCGTCGGCGGGCGGCGTGTCGTCTTCACCCTCGGGGGACTGTACCTCGCGTTCGCCGTGGGATTCCCAGTCGTGGGAGACGGAGCAGTCGGCGAGATTCTGACGCCTCCTGTTTTGGTCGGTGCGAGCGGCCTCGTCCTCTGCTACACAGGATATCGCCTTCCACAAACGAACGTCCGCGCGGACCTCTACGACGTCGTCGGCAGTTGGTGCGTGCGCGGCATCGGGGCGATGTTCGGTATCGTCTCTTTCGGCCTGCTCGCCGGGAGCGTAGACGACCTCGTGTCGGCCTTGGTCGTCCTCCCCGCACTCGCCAGCGTCGCTGGACTCGGAATGGGGTATCACGACGCGCGAGCGCGAAACCGAGCGCTAGACGCCGAGGAAAAACAGCGCGAAGCGGAGCGATACAGTCGGGAACTCGAACGCTACCAAACCATCGTCGAAACCGTCAACGACGGTATCTTCGTAGCCGACGAGGACAACAACTTCACGTTGGCCAACGAAGCCTACCTCGAACTTGTCGGCTACGAACGGGAGGAACTCGTCGGTTCGCACGTGTCGCTCGTCGCAGACGAGCGGACGGATTTAGACGAGATAGCCGAGGAGGTCCAACGTCACTTGGCCAACGGCGTCGCAGGCGGAAAGACGTACGAGACTACATTGGAAACGGCCTCCGGAGATGTCGTCGATGTGGAGTGGACGATTGCACCGCTCCCGGAGCAAGAGGGCGCTAGCCACGACAAGGTCGTCGTCGTCCGTGACGTCACAAAGCGCAATGAGCGCGAACAGCGACTCGAACGGCAGAACGAGCGACTCGACAGCTTCGCAGGCATGATAGCCCACGAACTGCGCAATCCCGTCGCAATCGGGCAAATCTACAGCCAGCAACTCCCGACGGAAGCGAGTCCGGAAGCGGTCGAATACGTCACCGAAGCGTTCAGTCGTATCGAGAACATCATCGAGGTCATGTTAGTCATCACGCGCGGCCAGGAGGCGATTTCCGAGAACACGCAGGTGCGACTCGAAGACGCCGCACAGCGCGCGTGGGACGAAGTGGACGCGGCGAATGCGACGCTGGAGGTGACGACGGACCAGACGGTGAACGCGGACAAAACGTACGTTCAGCACCTGTTCAGGAATCTCTTCGAGAACGCCGTGGAGCATGGCTCCACGAGCCATAATCTGTCGGACGACGACGTGGAGGACGGCAAGACAGACGTCACCGTCTCCGTCGGCGAACTCCCGACGGGGTTCTACGTGGCTGACGACGGAACTGGCATCCCCGAAGAAGCCCGAGAGGGAGTCTTCGGCACGGGATACACGACAGCGGCCAATCACGGAGGAATGGGGCTCGGGCTTACGTTCGTCCAAGAGATGGCGACGGTGTACGAGTGGACGTGTGAGCTAACAGAGAGCGCCGACGGTGGCGCGCAGTTCGAGTTCGAGAACGTAACGCAGATGCAGAAGACGGAGAAGTAAACAGTGGTCTTTCGGGCGGCTTCGACCCTTAATTGCTCTCCGGTTCGACGCCCTCTTCTATCTCGATTTCTTCTTCGCTCTCGACTTCCGCGCGTTCTTCGTCGTCCAGTTTCGTCACGCGCGCTTTCATGATGCGGGTGTTTTCGACCTGTTCGACGTACAGGCGCACGCCGTCGTAGGTGATGTCTTCGCCTTCCTCCACGAGGCGGCCCGCGCGGTTGAAGATGAAGCCTGCGATGGTCTCGAACTCTTCGCCTTCGGGGAGTTCGATGTCGAGCGCGTCGTTGACCTCGTCTATGTTGAGTTCGCCGCGGACGATGACCGTGTCGTCGTCAACGTACTCGACTGGCTCTTCTTCCTCGCCTTCGAGGATGTCGCCGACGATTTCCTCGACCATGTCCTCCATGGTGATGAGCCCCTCAGTGGTCCCGAACTCGTCGATGACGATGACCATCTGCATGCGGTTCTCCCGCATCTCGGTGAGCAGTTCGTCTACGTTCTTGCTCTCGGGGACGTGCAGGGTCGGTTGAATCACGTCTTCGAGTTCGAGGTCCGGGCGCTCGCCGTAGTTGTGTTCCCGGACCAAATCTCGGATGTGGACGATGCCGATGACGTTGTCGAGACTGCCTTCGTAGATGGGGACGCGCTCGTGGTCGCTCTGGATGCACGTCTGAATCGCCTCCTCGATGGTGGCGTCTTTCGGCACCGCGGTCATATCGAGGCGCGGCGTCATGACCTCCTTGGCGATGGTGTTGTTGAACCGGAAGATGCGCTGGAGCATCTCGCGTTCGTCTTCCTCGATGACGCCCTCGCGCTCGCCAGTCTCGATGAGGTTCTGAATCTCGTCGCGAGTGACGTAGGAAGTTTCGATGGCCGAGCGGCCACCCGTGACTCGATTGACGAGACGAGTGAGGTGGTCGAACAGGACGACCAAGGGCAACAGCGCGTACTCGGAGAATTTGAGCGGCTTGGCGATGCGGAGCGACCACGATTCGGTGTTCTCGACGGCGTAGGACTTCGGCGCGCTCTCGCCGAACAGCAAGACGAGCGCGGTGATGCCGAAGGTGGCGACGGCGACTGCGGTGCCTTGGTTCATGTGGAGCGCGAGGACACCGGTCGCTATCGACGACATCGCGATGTTGACGATGTTGTTACCGACGAGGATGGTGATGAGCAAGCGGTGGGGGTCGTTCTTCAGCGCGGCGACCGTCTCCGAACCGGGAACGCCGTCCTCGACCAGCGCATCCACTCGGTGTTTCGCAAGCGAGAACATCGCAATCTCGGACGACGAGAAGAACGCCGAGAGACCGATGAGAACGACGATAGCTCCTGCTCCGAGCCACGTGACGAGACTGTCTCCGAAGACTATACCGAAGTACTCAGGGGGAGGAGCCTCTTGTGCGAACATAACGGCGGACGTAGAGCGTGGTGCCATTCAGTATCCCAACTTTACAATGGGGACGATTAACTCTTTACTCTTTATCCGAGAGGTCGTGTGAGACTGCCGCGAGCGAAGGCCTTACGGCTAGTTCACACAAAGAAGAGAGTATGAGTGCGTCAACCGGTGACAGTGGCGATATCACGCTGTACCGTCTCCAAGCGTGCCCGTACTGTGAACGCGTCGTCAAGAAGCTACAGGAGTACGACCTCGACTACGACTCCCGGTTCGTCGAACCGATGCACAGCGACCGGAACGTCGTCAAGCGAATCAGCGGCAAGCGCACCGTCCCAGCAATCGTAGACGAGAACACCGGCGTCACGATGAGCGAGAGCGCGAACATCGTCGAGTACCTCGACGCGACCTATGGGACTGGAGGTGCCTGAGATGGTCGATTTCGACGTCGTGACTCTCCCCGACACAGACCACGTAGACGTGGGCGACACTGCGCCCGACTTCACGCGCCCGCTGGTCAACGAGGAGTTCTGGGAAGACGCGTCGCTGTCGGACCTCACGGACGAGGGACCGGTACTGTTGGTCTTCTACACCATGGACGGGGCGTTTCCCGCGACGTACGTCTGGAACGAGATTCGGGACCGAGGATGGGGTCGCAACGGGGAAGGCGACCTCACCGTCGTCGGCCTCTCCATCTCGGACCCCTACGCGCACAAGCAACTAATCGAGGAGCGCGGCATGGACTACCGACTGTTCAGCGACCCGCAGAACGGCGTCGCAGAGGAGTACGGCATCGTCCACGACTTGGACGGGATGGCCGGAGTCAGCGAACCGCGCCCGGCGGTCTTCCTACTAGACGAAGACCGAACCGTCGAGTACGCGTGGGTCGCCCAGGAGTGGCCCGACTTCCCCGACTACGACGAAGTCGAATCCGCCGTCGAGAATCTGTAAAGAAGTACATCAATACGTTCTAAGACTTAATTTCTAGATTAGTCCTAGGAGAATTTTATTCCTCTGTAGAAGGGACCTTGATTCGAGGTCTCACGATGAAAGACGAAATCAGCAGACGAAGTTTCCTGAAAGCATCGAGCGCGAGCATCGTGGGTGGAGTCGGCCTGACGGCCGCCTCCGGAAGTGCCGCGGCCCACTACGTCGGCCTCCCCGTCTACACGACGACTGGCCTCAGCGTCCGTAACGGTCCCGGAACGGGCTACGGTCGTAAGGCAGTCGCCGAGCAGTACACCGGCGGCTACATCATCGACGGCCCGACGAACGCCGACGGCTACACGTGGTGGAAGGTCCAGTACAACGGCGACGGCAACAACGGTCGCGTGACCGGTTGGTCTGCCGAAGGCGACAACTGGCTCGCCCACGCGGACTTCGGCTACCCCTGCGTCGGACAGGTCACTCAGGAACACAAGAGCGGCCACCTCGCGCTGGACATCGCCAACGACACTGGGACGAACGTCTACGCCGCACGAGGCGGCACGGTCGCCGTCACCGACTACGAGTCGGGTGGCTGTGGCTACTACATCAAGATAGACCACGCGAACGGCTATCGGACGATGTACTGCCACCTCAGTGACATCCTCGTCAGCGAAGGCCAGAGCGTGAACTTCGGGGACCACATCGGCGAGATGGGGAGTACGGGCAACTCGACCGGCCCGCACGTCCACTTTACCGTCGAGCAGAACGGCGCGCACCAGTACGTGCCCGGCGACTTGTACGACGAGATAGACAACCACGCAGGGTTGGCGAAAAACTACAGCGGCATCGGGTCGCTGTAGCGGAACACTACATTTTTCTTCGAAAGCGCCCGACGAGTAAGTGATGAGCGACGCGGACATCGAACGCGCAGTCGAAGCCATCCACGACGGCGACCTCGTCGTGTACCCGACCGAGACGGTCTACGGACTCGGCGCGGACGCACTGAACGAGACGGCCGTCAAGCGCGTCTTCGACGCCAAACGACGCGACCGCGACAAGCCGGTCTCGCTCGCGGTACCGGACGTTGACAGCGCCCTGAACTACGTTCACGCGAGCGACCGCGAGGAGACGTTCATGCGCGAATTTCTGCCCGGCCCGGTGACGGTCCTCTGCGAGAAGACCGACGAGGTGCCGGACGTGCTGACCGGCGGTCGGAGCCGCGTTGGCGTTCGGGTACCCGACCACGAGGGCGCGCTCGCACTGCTTCGAGAGGCCGCACCGACTCCCGTTACCAGCACGAGCGCAAACGTGAGCGGTCGCCCGAGCGCGACCAAAATTGCGGACCTCGATTCGGAGATTCGGGACGCCGTGGCGGTGATTCTGGACGGCGGCGAGACGGACGGCGGAACTGGAAGCACGGTCGTCAACGTCGAGACGGGCGAGATTCACCGCCGAGGCGCGAACGCCGAGGCGGTGGAGGCGTGGCTGGCCAAGCAGACGTAACCGTCACAACCCCAGCATCGACCTGAGCGACCGCGTCTTGACGCCACACTCCTCTCGGTAGTCGCAGGGCTCGCACTTCGAGTCGCCGCTGAGTCGCGGCGGTGGCCCGTCTATCGATTGGGCGGCTTCGAGCGCCTGCCGGAACGCCGCCTTTCGGCGCGTGTGCAGGTCTATTTCGCGGACGATTCCGTGGGCGGGATACTCAACGAACGCGCGCTCGACTGACTGTTCGTGTTCCCACGAGAGTGCCTTGGCCGCCGCGACTGCCCGGACGCTCTGGCCTTCCCAGACACCATTTTCTGGTGGGTCTCCGGTGAAGACCATCGATGGCGTCGGTACCCCGAGGTCCAGCACCTTGTGGACGATGCCACGACATTCACGACCGGTCGTCAGTCGCTCGCGCTCGTTCGGATTCCGAATTGCGGGCCACACCGCCGAAAATCGGTCGCGGGAGCGGTCGAGATTTCGTCGGAACTCCTCGGGCGAGACGTGGAGTGGGAGGCCAGAAAGTTCCGAAGCCGAGGCGTCAAGCAGGTCGCCGTACCGAAACGCCAGCTTTCGGCGGGCCTCGACTTCCTCGGGCATCTCGAACTCGTCGCGGCGCTGGTAGTAGAGTTTCCGGGGGCAGTACGCCGCTGTCGAGAGTTCGCTGAAGGGGACTTTGGACACGCAGCGAGTTGGTGCCGCCTCGGTATTTGAATCTACGGACGGCCTCTCGAACTTCAGCGACTACGACGTACCCTCTTGGAGCGTCCGGGACAGTAGGCGAACGAGGGCCTCGACCAGTCGCCAGACGAGGGTCGCAAAGACCACACAGATGGCCAGCACGACGAGTCCGAACCAGAGGATGATGCCGTACTGAAGTCCGACGACGAAACCCAGCAGAAGCCCGACGGCGAGTCCGCCCCCAATCAGGACACCTGCTCCCTTCAGCGCGAGGCGTTGGTACTCGTTGAACCCGAGGGGGTCGTCGCGTCCGAGTAGCGCGGGGAGACTGACGCCAACCGCGGCGAGTCCGAGCATCAGGACTATGAGTAGACCACCGATAATCGCCGCCATTCCGTGCGCGAACCCGTCACTCTCTGGCGGCGGTGGTGGCATCGTCACCAACGTATGAACGGTCATGGCCGTAACCCCGACGCCGGTGACGACGAACACGACGCGAACGGCCGCGAGAAGAGTGGATCTCCAGTTGGAGGGCATCGACGCGACTATTGTCTGAACCGTGGCATAAGCTTTCGGCCACGCTTCTCAAACTCCTGATTTCGCTTAGGAACTACCCACCAATTTCAGCCGACCAGTCGTCCACCAGAAGACACCGAAATCTACCGCGAGCGCAGGCGGCGCGCCTTGCGCGCCGCCGAGCGAGCGGGCCAAGGAACCCGTAGAAGAGCGCGCTTCGCGCGCTCTGTCGCGGGTGACGCAGTGCTTTTCATCGACGTTTTGCCAGCGGGTTGGCGCTCTGCGCCCACCCCGCAGGAAAAGGTCGTCTAGAAGGAAACGTTCGTCTCCATGCCCTCGGTCGCGTCCTCTAACCCGTCTTTTTGGGCCTCCTCGGTCATTCGGTCGGTGAGTTCGCGGTCTTTCAGGATGTTCTCGAACTCGTCGCGGAACTGGTCGCTGACCGTCAGGCGTTCTTGTTCGGTTTCGACTACGCGGCGGTACTTCCGAACGGTCGATTCGCTCACGTCCAGTTGCTCGGCGGCCTCGGCGTTCGTGACCTCGTCCTCCAGCAGTTCTCGCAGTTCGTCGAGGTCGAACGGCGCGTCGAAGTCAGTCTCGCGGAGTAGATGTAAGTCGATACGGGCGCGCGAGACGGTCTTGCCGAGCGATTCGTCGTCTAGCTCGCGGGCGATGTCGGCGTCGGAGTCCCCGGCGTAGAAGCCGCGGACGACGGTTACGAGTTCCTCGTCGGTCAGCGTCGTGCCGAAGTCGTACCGGTCGCGCATCCGAGCAACGACTTCGCGGAGTCGTTCCTCGACCTCCGCCTCCGAACTGAGCGAGCCGTGGGACTCCTCTTGTCGTTCGGTGACGGTGGATTCGTCGGTGACGTCCATGAAGATGTCACGCAGTTCCTCAGTCTTCTCGTCCATGCTCTATGGTTTTGGCCCCACGTGACGGTGTGATTTAAACCTGTCGGCGATGAGAACGACCACCACGCGACTGCGTCGTCAACCGAAGTTTTCATTTCCGTTGACGAGCGACGAGACTGTATGAGTACCGAAACGGAAACCGTCGAGTTAGTTGGCGAGGAAGCCGTCGAGAACGTCGCTCGCGCGGCACTGCTGGCCGCGCTCACTGGCGCGTTCGCGTACGTGTCGTTCCCCAATCCAGTGTCGCCAGTAACTATCAGTTTGCAGGTACTTGGGGTCTTTTTGGCCGGGATTCTGCTCGGCCCTATCTGGGGCGGCACGTCGATGGGGCTGTATCTGGTCGCGGGTGCGGTCGGTGCGCCAATCTTCGCTGGCGGGTCGAGTGGTGTCGGTGTACTGTTCGGTCAGTCGGGTGGCTATCTCTGGTCGTATCCCGTCGCCGCGTTTCTGGTCGGCGTCATCGTTCACGGTGGCCTCCGACTGACGAATCCGGGAGAGCGCAACGTGGTTCGACTCGTCGGAGCAATGGTCGTCGGTACCGCCGTCATCTACGCCTTCGGCGTCGTCGGTCTCTCGCTCGTCCTGGGCATGAGCCTCCAGAAAGCGTTCGTCGCGGGCGCGTTGGCGTTCATCCCCGCCGAAGCGTTCAAAATCGCCGCCGCAGTCGGCATCGTCAACAGCGACCAAATCGCCGCCGAGTGAAGAGTGAGTAGCAATTCAGATGATCGAAACGCGCGAGTTGGTGCATCGCTACGGCGATTTCGTGGCACTCGACGAAGTCAGCCTCGCCATCGATGACGGCGAGTTCGTCCTCGTCGCAGGACCGAACGGCTCCGGAAAAACGAGTCTCGTCCGGCAGTTCAACGGTCTGCTCGAACCCGATTCGGGCGAGGTGCTGGTCGATGGCACGCCAGTCCACGAGGACCTCGTGGCCGCCCGCACCAACGTCGGGATGGTGTTCCAGCAACCGCGCGACGGGTTCGTCGCCGCGACAATCGGCGCGGACGTAGCGTTCGGCCCGGAGAATTTGGGTCTCTCGCACGACGAAATCGACTACCGCGTCGAGCAAGCACTCGACGCCGTGAACATGGCTGGCCGACGCGACGAGCGCATCGACTCGCTGTCCGGCGGCGAGCGCGAGCGAGTCGCCATCGCTGGCGCGCTGGCGATGGAGCCGAACCATCTGGTGCTGGACGAACCCTTTACAGGACTGGATGGTCCGGCACGCGACTCGGTAGTCGAGCGACTCGCGGGGCTGAAATCAGACGGCACGAGCGTCATCGTCGTCACGCACGACCTGCGGGACGTGTGGGAGTTGGCCGACCGCGTGGTCGCGCTTCGAGACGGAAGTGTCGCGGTGGATGCTCCGCCGGAATCGGCCCCCGAACGACTCGCGGAGTTGGGGATTCGAGTGCCGTGACGCTCGCGTACCGGCCGGGCGACTCGTTCGCACACCGACTTGATCCCCGGAGTAAGTTGCTGTTTCAGGTCGTCTTCGCGGCCGCGGCGTTCGCGCACACGACGCCGCGCGGCCTGCTCGCGCTGACTGGCGTGGTCGGGGCCGTTCTCGTTGCCGGAAAAGTTCCCGTGCGCGAAACGCTCTACGAGTACCGATTCGCGCTCCCCTTCTTGGTCGGCGGACCGTTTCTGTCGGCGTTGACGCTCGGACCGCCGTGGATTCGCGTCTCGGCAGGCATCGACACCGCGCTGGCGAGTTATCGCGTGGTGCTGGTGTTGCTCGTCAGTGCCGCGTACCTCCGGACGACGCCGGTTCGAGACTCGCGCGCGGCGATTCAGCGTCTGGTTCCGGGGAAAGTCGGGCAGTTTTTGGGGTTAGGAGTGGGGTTCGTCTTCCGGTTCTTCCCCGTGTTGCAGGCCGACTTGCGCCGAATTCGGGACGCCTCGGTCGCGCGGTTGGGCGACGAGCGAGGACTGGTCGAGCGAATCCAGTTGGTCGGTACTGCTGGTCTCTCGCGTGCGCTGGGTAGGGCGGACAGATTCGCCTTGGCGCTTCGCGCGCGCTGTTTCGCGTGGAACCCGACGTTGCCGCCGTTGTCGTTTTCGAGAGCAGACGTCCCAGTGTTCGTCGGTGTGTTCGCGCTGGGCGCGTGGGCGCTCTTATAAATTGTAAACAGATTGTTCGTTCTCGGGAGAGGGAGGCGTCGCTACTCGGTAAAACTTAAGCGAATCCTGTCCGCGGGGTAAGACATGGCAACATTTGTGCTCTCACAGGCGGGGGCCGAGACGACCCGCCCGACGTTCTGGAAGATAGGCCACCTCGGTGAGCTTATCTTCTACTACCTCGCGGCGGTGGCCATCGCCTTCTTCGTCTTCGGCGTCTACCAGCGGTTCGCTCGCTACTCGCAGGGCGGCGAAGACTGGTTCGAGCGACTCGACGACCTCGGAAGTCGAGTCGCCTCGTCCGCGAAGATAGTGATTTCGAACGAGAAGCAGTTCAACAGGGACTTCTACGGCGGCGTGATGCACGCGTTCATCCTCTGGGGTTTCCTGACCCTGCTCATCGGGACGACCATCCTCGCCATCGACATGGACATCTGGACGAAGGCACTGGGCCGAGAGTCGTTCTTCACGGGTGCGTTCTATCTCTCGTACTCGCTCGTGATGGACGCGATGGGCCTGTTGTTCGTCGTCGGCGTCGGCATGGCCATCTACCGACGTTACTGGGTCCGCAACCAGCGACTCTGGGGTAAACACACCAGCAGAGAGGACGACCTGTTCATCTGGACGCTGTTCCTGCTGGGCGTCGGTGGCTACGTCACCGAGGGCGTCCGAATTCTGGGCACCAGCGCGACCCGCGACGTTTCCTTCGAGACGGTTAGCTTCGTCGGCTGGTTCCTCTACGACGTGATGCAAGTCGCAGGTGTGACCCCCGAGATTGCGACGGCGGCCTACCCCGTGGTCTGGTGGTCTCACGCGATTCTGGCCTTGGCGTTCGTCGCCGCGATTCCGTACGCCAAGCCGTTCCACATGATTTCCTCCTTTGCGAACGTCGTCACCCGCGACGAGAAGGCTGGCAAGCGACTGCCAGGCGTTCCCGAGGACGCGAGTCCCGAGGAAATCGGTGCATCGAGCATCGAGGACTTCTCGTGGAAGCAACTGCTCGACCACGACGCCTGCACGAAGTGTGGTCGCTGTTCGTCGGTCTGTCCGGCGAAGGCGTCCGGGCGACCCCTCGACCCGCGCGACGTGATTCTCGACCTCAAAAAATACCGGGAAGAACTGGACGCGGGCGAAACCGAAGAGAAGGCGATTGTGGCTGATGGCGGAACTTCCGTTATCAACTCCGAGACGATGGAGTCCTGCATGTCCTGCATGGCCTGCATGGACGCCTGCCCGGTCGAAATCGAACACGTCCCGCAGTTCACCGAGATGAACCGCCGACTCACCGAATCGGGTCAGATGGACGCCAACGTCCAAGACCGAATGATGGACGTGTTCCAGAAGGGCAACACCTTCGGCGACCCACAGCGTAAACGTGCCGACTGGACCGAGGACTTGGACTTCGAGATTCCCGACGCGCGCGAGGAAGACGTGGAGTTCCTCTGGTACGTCGGCGACTATCCGAGTTTCGACGAGCGCAACCAGAAAGTCGCGCGCTCGCTGGCGACGATTCTCGACGCCTCGGGCGTCTCCTACGGCATCCTCTACGACGACGAGCAGAACGACGGCAACGACGTTCGCCGCGTCGGTGAGGAAGGCCTCTACGAGATGCTGGTCGAGGACAACGCCGCGGCGATTCAAGACTGCGACTACGACAAAATCGTCTGCACGGACCCCCACAGCTACAACACCTTCAAGAACGAGTATCCGGAGTTCGACGCCTGCGACTGGACCGAGGGCGACGTCTTCCACTACACGCAGGTGGTCGAGGAAATCTTCCGCTCGGACCTGCTCGGCCTCGACGGAACTGAACTCGACTACACCGTCACGTACCACGACCCGTGTCACCTCGGACGGTACAACGACGAGTACGAGGCCCCGCGCGAAATCGTGAAAGCGACGGGATGCACCTTAGACGAGATGCCGCGCAACCGCGACAACAGTTTCTGCTGTGGCGGCGGCGGTGGCGGCCTCTGGATGGACTTCGAAGAAGACCCCAAGCCGAGCGAAGAGCGACTTCGTGAAGCCCTGAACGACACTGACGCCGAATCCGGCGTCGAGAAGTTCGTCGTCGCCTGCCCGATGTGCATGACGATGTACGAGGACGGCCGCAAGACCGGTGGCTACGAGGAGGACATCGACGTGATTGACGTGTCGGAGCTGCTCGTGGAAGCTATCGGTCGGAAAGAACAGGTCGAACTCTGAGCGGCTAAGTACGCTATTTTTCCGTTCGAGAGTGGCCGTTGCTCACGAAAACGCGACTGGCTTACAGGGATACAACTGGCGCTCGTGGAAGTAGTTACTTACAGAAACGCGCTCGCGTGGTGATGTTCATTGCATGGCACGCGATGAAGTTAGCACGCGAGCGCACAGTTAGGTACGTTACGGAAGTTGTTAGGTTTGTCGCCTCACAGTGCGTCGAGTCAAATCGATATCAGGCCCGGTGGCGGGTCAGACGACCGATAGACGGGAGAAACATTTGTTTCAGAATAATTTAACTTTGGACACACCGAGCTCGAAAGCAGTCAAGAACGACTCAGAGGAACCCGAGATAGCCAGATTTAGTGAGATACAGCGTCGCCACGGTGAGCCACGACTGGAAGATAAGAGTGCCAATCGCTGAGAGGACCACGAACTCCCAGTCGCGCATCTCCGCGAAGCCCGCAGGGACCGTCAGCATCCCGCGCGTGAACAGGAGCGCGTTACTGACCGGGACGATGACGCGGCCCCACTTCTGGAACCACCCGTCGAAGCGGTCGAGCGTCGATTCGTCCACGCGGAACCAACGCTTTTCGAGGAGGTACTCGCGGCCACCGCGCTTGGCGAGCAGGAACAGCGCGTACTGGCCGATAGTCGCCCCGACGACGGCGACGAGGATGACGGCGGCGATGGTTCCCCAGTCGTTCAGCGAGTCGGCAATCAGGGTGACACCGGTCGGGACTAGTATCTCGCTCGGTGCGAAATACAGCAACATCGCGCCCTCCAAGATGAGGATCAGAAAGAGCGCGACGAGTCCGTACTGGTTAAGCCACCGCTCTGCAACCGCTTGGTCCGCGGTGAAAAAGAGGTAGATGCCGAGGATGGCCGCGACCATTACAGCGCCCACGAGCATGAGGACGCCATTGTCCGCGAAGAACTCCCGGACCCGACCACTAGCAGTCGCCGAGGATAGCAAGACACCAGTCAGACAGAGCGTCAGAAGGCCAACGAGCGGAGTCACGTCGGCGACAGTTACCAGCGGTACCGCGAGGGCCGAGTTCGTCGCCGATGAAAAACCGACGAGCGCGGACAGTGTCATTGGCTGGTGTATCAACAGGAACCGCTAAAGGCGTTGTGTCACACGGAGGTCGCTCTCGGTGCTGGGAGCGACGCGGTTTTGCCAGTCGCGCAGGAACACTCACGCATGAATCCCATCGACCGGCCACGGCGACTGCGCCGGGACGGCATCCGCGAGATGGTCAGCGAGACCGACGTGGACGCCTCGGACCTCATCGCGCCCGTCTTCGTGGACGCGACGACAGACGAACGGACGCCAATCGAGACGATGCCCGGCCACGAGCGCGTGCCCGTCGAGCAGGCAGTCGCGCGCGTCGAAGAAGTGCTTGAGACGGGTGTAGAGGCGGTGATGCTGTTCGGCATCCCCGAGTCGAAGGACGAGCGAGGAAGTCGCGCGTGGGCCGAAGACGGCGTCGTACAGGAGGCGACCCGCCGCGTGGCAGCAGAAACGGACGCCTACGTTCTCACCGACGTGTGCTTGTGTGAATACACGAGTCACGGTCACTGCGGCGTGTTAGAAGACGACGCTCGGAACGAAGCCGAAGCTCGACTCACGGTGAAGAACGACGAGACGCTCGACCTGCTCGGCAAAATCGCCGTCTCGCACGCCGAGGCAGGCGCTGACATGGTCGCGCCGTCCGGAATGATGGACGGGATGGTCGGCACGATTCGGGAGTCGCTGGACGCCGCGGAGTTCTCGGACGTGCCCATCATGAGCTACGCCGCGAAGTACGAGTCGGCGTTCTACGGGCCGTTCCGCGACGCCGCGGACGGCGCGCCAGCGTTCGGCGACCGGCGACACTACCAGATGGACCCCGCGAACCGCCGCGAGGCGATTCGAGAGGTCGAACTCGACGTGGCGCAGGGCGCGGACGTGCTGATGGTCAAGCCCGCGCTTCCCTACCTCGACATCGTGCGTGACTTGCGCGAGGAGTTCGACCACCCCATCGCGGCGTACAACGTCTCGGGCGAGTACGCGATGCTCCACGCCGCCGCCGAGAAGGGTTGGCTCGACTTGGAGGAAGTAGCACTCGAATCGTTGCTGTCGATGAAACGTGCTGGAGCGGATCTGATTCTGACGTACTTCGCAGAGGACGTCGCATACGCGCTGTAGACACGTCGGCGTTTTCGCGGTCGTTTGCCGCTGGTTTGCAGTTTCGAAGTCGATGCGAAAATCTGCCGTCCGAGCGGTCGATTTTTGCGCGCAGTGGGGGTTCGGCGCGGACGTTGTCACTTGCTAACATCGGTGACCGTCCGTCCAGAAATAGAGCTGTCGAACGTCCGGTTTCTGGACGGTATACAACCTTATATCGATATTACCTGCTTTTAAATCGGACGGCCGTCTAATAGGTGCTTGAAAAATTTTCTTTTGTCAACACACAAGCTTATGTAGCACTCCGTCATCACGATATACCGTGAGCCAGAGTACGAACGCGGATGAATACTCCGTAATCGTGAACAGTTGTCCAGATGATCTCGTCGAGCTAGCGGAGGTGGACGATTCGTGAAGGCGACGTTGCTACAGGCGACCGACTTGCAAACCCTCGCGGAGGGTGTGAACCTGATGTGGGTGTTAGTCGTGACGTTCCTCATCTTCTTCATGCACGCCGGGTTCGCTATGCTCGAAGCCGGACAGGTGCGTTCGAAGAACGTCGCCAACCAGTTGACGAAGAACCTGCTGACGTGGAGTGTCGGCGTCCTGCTGTACTTCCTCGTCGGCGCGGGCGTCTCCTCGCTCGTCGGTGGCTTGACCGGCCCCGAATCGACCACCATCGCCGAGTCGTTCGCCTACATCAACGGCGGGTCGGCCGGATGGGTGAGTTGGCTCTTCGGCGCGGTGTTCGCCATGACCGCCGCGACCATCGTCTCCGGCGCAGTCGCGGGCCGCGCGAAACTCCGCGCCTACGTGACCTACACCATCCTGCTGGCGGGCATCATCTACCCCGTCGTCGTCGGCTTCACGTGGGGCGGCGGCATCCTCGCCGAACTCGGCTTCCACGACTTCGCGGGCGGGATGATCGTCCACGGACTCGGCGGCATCGCCGGTCTGACGGCCGCCTACGTCATCGGCCCGCGTCTCGGCCGCTTCAACGACGACGGTACGGTCAACGTCATCCCCGGTCACTCGCTGACGTTCGCGGTCCTCGGCACCCTCATCCTCGCCTTCGGCTGGTACGGCTTCAACGTCGGCACCGCCGCGACGGTGTTCGTCGTGGAGAACGGCAGCCTGCAACTCGACGCGTTCAGCTACGTCGGCCGCGTCGCACTGGTGACGACCCTCGGCATGGCCGCCGGAGCAATCGGCGCGGGTGCGGTGTCGATGTACAAGACCGACAAGGTAGACACGCTCTACGTCGCCAACGGCATGCTGGCCGGTCTAGTCGGCATCACTGGCATCGCCGACGCCATCGTCTGGCCCGGCGCGATTGCCGTCGGACTGCTCGCTGGCGCACAGTTGCCCGTGGTCTTCGAGTTTGTCGAGAAGCGCCTGAAGATAGACGACGTGTGTGCGGTGTTCCCCGTCCACGGCTCCGCTGGCGTTCTGGGCGCGCTCGCCTACCCCTTCGTCGCAGTCGAAGGCTTCAGCGTCTCCTCGCTGGTCGCACAGGTCGCAGGCGTCGCGCTCATCGCAGTCTGGACGATTGCGGCGACCTACCTTGTCTTCGGTATCGCGAAGAGTCTCGGACAGGCCCGCGTCACGGCGGACCACGAGCGCGACGGACTGGACAGTTCCGAACACGGCGTGGACACCTACCCCGAGTTCGGCCAACCGGAAGTCGAGGCTGGCGCGGTTCGCACGGACGGCGGAGGCCCGCCCAACGACGGGGGCATCAAGATGGTCACCGCAGTAATTCGCCCCGACCGTCTGAGCAACGTCAAGACCGCACTCGCACAGGTCGGTGCGCCGAGTCTGACGGTGACGAACGTTTCGGGCCGCGGCAGTCAGCCCGCGAAGACCGGACAGTGGCGCGGCGAGGAGTACACCGTCGATTTGCACCAGAAGGTGAAAGTCGAGTGCGTCGTCGCCGACGTGCCCGCCGACGAGGTGGTCGAAGCAATTCGTGAGGCCGCAGACACCGGCGAACCGGGCGACGGCAAGATATTCGTCCTGCCGGTCGAGGACGCCTGTCAGGTTCGCACGGGCATGCGCGGCCCGGAAGCGGTCTGAACGTCTGGTAACGGGAGCAGATAGAACTACAATCGTCACGGTCCTTTTTTACGGTCCCCGAAGCCGTCGCGGGAGTCGCGGGAACCGCCGCGCGCGCCGAATGAGCCAATGCTAAGAAGCCCGCGACTGAACCCCCGTGCATGAACCACGAGAACTCGCGGGAACTCTACGACCGGGCACTCTCCGTCTTGCCGGGCGGGGTCAACTCCCCGGTGCGGGCGACGCGACCGTACCCCTTCTTCGTCCAGCGCGGCGACGGCGCGCACGTCATCGACGCGGACGGCAACAAGTACATCGACTACGTGATGGGCTACGGTCCTCTGCTTCTGGGCCACGACCTGCCCCAAGAGGTCCAGAGTAGGATTCAGTCGCAACTGGCCGACGGACCGATGTACGGCGCGCCCACCGAAGTCGAAGTCGAGTTGGGCGAGTTCATCGCGCGCCACGTGCCGAGCATCGAGATGGTGCGGTTCGTGAATTCGGGGACCGAAGCAACCGTTTCGGCAGTGCGACTCGCACGCGGGCACACCGGCAGAGACAAAATCGTCGTCATGCAGGGCGGCTACCACGGTGCGCAGGACTCGACGCTCGTGGAAGGGAAGTCGGGCGGCGTCGGCGCGCCGAGTTCCGATGGCATTCCGGCGGCGTTCGCTGAGGAGACCATCACCGTACCGTTCAACGACGAGCAGGCAGTGAAGTCAGTGTTCGAGGAGCGCGGCGACGAGATTGCGTGCATTCTCGTAGAGCCGATTCTGGGCAACTGCGCGTCTGTCGGCCCTGTCTCGGGCTACCTCGAAACCTTGCGTGAAGTGACGAACGACCACGGCGCGCTCCTGATTTTCGACGAAGTGATGACCGGATTCCGCGTCGGCGGCTTGCAGTGCGCGCAGGGCAAGTTCGGCGTCACGCCGGACTTGACGACGCTCGCCAAGGTCATCGGCGGTGGGTTCCCCGTCGGTGCGGTCGGCGGCCCAGCCGAAATCATGGAGAATCTCACGCCGGTCGGCGACGTGTTCCAAGCCGGAACGTACTCGGGCCACCCGCTCTCGCTGACGGCCGGGTTGGAGATGCTTCGCTACGCCGCCGAGAACGACGTGTACGACCACGTGAACCGACTCGGCGAGAAACTTCGCTCCGGGCTGACCGACATTCTGGCCGACCACGCGCCGGAGTACACCGTGCTGGGCTACGACAGCATGTTCAAGGTCGCGTTCACCCGCCGTGGACCGCGCGACTTGGACGGCCAGTGCGAAGCAGGCTGCCGCCAGCGACCGGAGTGCCCGCGATTCGAGTACTGTCCGAAGGACAAGGGCGACATAAACAGTGCCGAGACAGAACGCTGGGAGCGACTGTTCTGGCCCGCGATGCGCGAACAGGGCGTCTTCCTCACCGCGAACCAGTACGAGTCGCAGTTCCTCAGCTACGCCCACACCGACGAGGACGTAGAGGAGACGCTGGAAGCGTACAAAGAAGCGTTGTAGTGCCGCGTCGCCGCGCGGACTACGCTTCGCGGGTGACCTCGACGCGCTCGCGCAACCACTCGACGGCGTCGGCGACCGTCTCGGGGTCGGTTCCGGTCACCTTCAGGCGATTGCTGGCCGCCGCGTCGGGGTAGCTACCGACCGTCACGTCGAACCGCTCGCGGACACCCGTGAGCGCGTCTAGCAACGATGCTTCCGGTTGCGGCGTGTACAGCGTCGTGGAGACGGCGTCTCCCTCGAACTCCGCCGCGACCTGTTCGAACAGGGCCTTCATCTCGGCCGGGACTCCCGGGAACGCGTAGACGTTCTCCAGCACGCACCCTGGACACAGCCCCTCGGAGTTCACCAGCGCGCGACTCCCCTCGGGCAGCGACGCCCACGCATCGACGTCTAAGTCTAGTTCGTGCGCTTCGACCGTCTCGGGATTCGCATCCCGGTAGGCGGCCACGGTCTGGAGGACGTCTCGGTGGACGGCGTCTTCGACTGTGAGTTCGCGGTCGAAGGCATCTGCCAACGCGTCCACGGTCACGTCGTCGTGGGTGCCCCCGAGGCCGCCGGTCACAACTACGGCGTCGAAGGCGTCTGCCCACTCTGCGACCGTTTCTGCCAGCAGGTTGCGGTCGTCGGGCACTGTGAGGATGCGGACGACCGTCGCGCCGCGCTCGGTCAACCGACGCGCGAGCCACGTCGCGTTGGTGTTTTCGGTGTCACCGGCCAGCACCTCGTCGCCGACGGTGAGAATGGCGACTTCCATCGAGAAATACGACGGGTGCCGCGGGGAAAAGAGGCGCGCCCTCCGCCGACCGAGGTTATTTTCAACCCCCTACCCATCGTCACGGACGATGGACGGCGTTCTCTGGTACGTGCTGGCGAGTTCCCGCGGTGGACCCACGAGGGTCCGCATCGTCCGGGCGCTCGACCAGCGGCCGCGGAACGCCAACGAACTGGCCGAGGAGTTGGACTTAGACTACACGACGATACGCCACCATCTGGACGTTCTGGGTGACAACAACGTCGTGAAGCAGAGCGCCGACGAGTACGGCGCTGTCTACCTGTTCACCGACCAGACGAAGGCGAACTGGACGACGGTCGAGGAGATTCTGGACACCGTGGAAGCGGATGCGGAGGAAGAGGAGTAACTATGGACGAAATTTGGACAGTACATATTACCGACGCGCTCCGAGGAGGAACCGATGGCAGTCTGGCTTGACGTGGCGAGGGCCGCCGCAGGCGTGAACGTCCTGTTGCTGGTAGCCCTCGGTTCGGTCTGGCTCCGGAACTATCGACGACACGGTGCCGCTCACACGCTGGGCTTGCTGGTGTTCGGTGGCTTTCTCCTCGTGGAGAACCTCCTCTGGCTCTACTACTACGTTCTCCACCCAGACTTCGTCGGCTGGTTCGTCAACGCTGGCACGGACGTCCAGGTCGGCATGACGTTCCTCTGCGGTCTCGAACTCGTCGCGCTCGTCTTCCTCGCTCGCATCACGTGGCAGTGACACCAGTTCGAAATCTCCGAAGCCGCGAACCTTGGACGAATTTTGGACTAACTTCGGAAAACGTTCTTTCCCCGGAGCGTCGTCGCTCCTGTCATGGATTCGACCCGACGAACCTTCCTCGCCGTGACGGCCGGTACGCTCTCGGTTGGACTCGCTGGTTGTACCGGAAACACGGGGAGCCAGAGTGACGACGAAACGACAGAGACGACCACAGCGGCACCGACGGAAGGACAATCCACGACGACAGCAGGAGCGACCACTACGATGGCCGGAGACGCGACGGTTCGAACGCGCTCGCACGCCGAGTTGGGCACCATCCTCGTGGATTCGGCCGGGATGACTCTCTACATGTTCGAGAGCGACACGCAGGGTGCAGGCGAGAGCGTCTGCACCGACTCGTGTGCCGAAGCGTGGCCGCCACTGACCGTGGAGAGTGCGGATGCTGTCTCGGCAGAAGAGGACGTTTCGGCCGAGTTGGGCACCATCGAGCGGGCAGACGGTTCGACGCAGGTGACGGCGAACGGCTGGCCGCTCTACTATTTCGCCTCCGACGAGGAACCCGGTGACGCGAAGGGGCAGGGAGTGAACGACATCTGGTGGGTTCTGGACGCGGAGGGGTCGGTGGTGAAGCCGGGGTCGATGACTACGACGGCAACGGAGACCACCACGTCGGAAGAGGAGACGACGACAGGAGGTGACGCGATGGGAGACGATACGACGACAGGCTCGTCTGGGGTCGATTACTGAGCGACTGGGGAGTCGAGCGACGACCTGCTACCAGAGTACGACACCCGTATTATCCCGGAGTCCTAACGACTCGCTATGAGCAGTTCCGAGTCGGGCTACGTACGACGGAGCCACGACCACCACCACTGGTACTGGGTCGCCGCGATTCCCGTCACGTTCTTGCTCTGGCTGGTGGCGTTGGCGTGGCTCGCAGTCGCGTCTCAGTTCGAGTCGTCGTTCGGGTTCGGCGGGAGCACGGTCCAACTGTCGCTGGTCGCTCTCGGAATTCCGTTCGCCTTCCTCACGGCGTACTTCCCGCTGGCGGTGTATCGGGACGCGAGCTACATCGACCGAACGAGCGGGCAGTGGGCTCCGAACCCGATGCGACAGGCACTGTTGGCGGCACCGGGGCTAGTCGTCGCGATTCTCGTCGCTTTCATCGTCGTCATCTCCGGTAATTCCCAGTTTTCACTGCCGGTCATCGCTGGCTTCCTCGTTAGCGTCCCGTTCGCCACGTACTACATCTACCGCCGACGCGCTCGCGTCGGGGTACCCGACGTCCCGTGGTAATTCGTCCTGCAGACGACGGCGCGCCCAGCGACGACGCGCCCGAAAAACGGACAAGTGTTTCAACTTCCACCGCCCAGATTTGGGTATGAGCACACGTGGGATACAACTCCGTCTCGCCACGCGCGGGTCCGACCTCGCGCTTCGGCAGTCGGGAGAAGTGAAAGCCGCCTTGGAGGACCGCCGGTTCGACGTCGAACTCGTGGAAGTCGAGACGACCGGCGACCAACTCGAAGACGCACTCATCACGAACTTGGGCAAGACCGGCGCGTTCGTCCGCGACTTGGACCGGAAAGTGCTGGACGAAGAGGTAGACGGCGCGATTCACTCGATGAAGGACATGCCGACCGACCACCCCGACGAACTCATCGTCGCGGCGATTCCCGAGCGAGCGAGTGCGGGGGACGTACTCGTCACGCCCGACGGGACGACGCTCGACGAACTCCCCGAGGGAGCTACGGTCGGTACGTCGAGTCTCCGCCGGAAGGCACAACTACTGGCCGCCCGGCCGGACCTGAACGTCGAGCCGCTCCGAGGGAACGTGGACACGCGCGCAGAGAAACTCCTCGCGCCAGCGCTCCAAGCGGAACACGAGGCCCGAACCGAAGCAGAGAAAGACGAGAAGGCCGCCGAGGAGATTCAGCGGAAGGGCCACAAGAAGGACTTCGACGCGGAGTTCGACCGCACCGTCGAAGAGTGGTTCAACGACCTCGCGGAAATCGAACGCCGCGCCATGGAGCGAGAGGTCGAGACCGAGTACGACGCTATCGTCCTCGCGCAGGCCGGACTCGAACGGAGCGGCCTCGCCCACCACCTCCAGTACGAAGAACTGCCGAAAGACGAGTTCGTCCCCGCACCCGGACAGGGCGCGCTCGCGGTGACGAGCCTCGACACCGAGACGGCACAGAACGTCAACACCGTGCTGGACCACCCCAGAACCCGAGTCGAGACGACCGTCGAGCGGACGATTCTGGCCGAACTCAACGGCGGTTGCGTCGCGCCAATCGGCGTCCACGGTCTGATTCAAGGCGAGAACGTCCACGTCGATGTCCAAGTCTTCTCCCAAGACGGCACCGAGAAAATCGAGCTCTCCCGCGACGTGTCCGTCGAACACCACGTAAGCGGTGCCAAGGACGTGGCGCAGGAACTGCGAAAGCAGGGCGCGGCCGAGCTCATCGAAGAAGCGCGCGCCGACGAACCGCGGGAAGCGAAGCGAGAGTGAGGAGGAACTTCGAATGACCCAAGACGTGAGAGTCGCCGTCTTCCGCCCGGACGACGAACGACTCGCCGACGCAGTCGAACTGCTGGACTCGCTCGGTGCGGAACCAATCGCCGACCCGATGCTCGAAGTGAGACCCACCGGGAATGCCCCCGAGGACGGCGAGTACGTGATTCTGACGAGTAAGACCGGCGTCGAATTAGCCGCAGACACAGGCTGGGACCCGGGTTCGGCGACGGTTTGCGCAATCGGTGATTCGACCGCCGACGCGCTTCGGGACCACGGCTACGAAGTCGATGTCGTGCCCGAGGAATTCTCCTCCGCAGGACTCGTCGAAGCCCTCGAAGCCGAAGTCGAGGGGAAACCAGTCGAAGTCGCCCGTAGCGACCACGGGAGCGCAGTTCTCACGGATGGCCTCGCTGACGCAGGCGCGGTCGTAAACGAAACAGTGCTATATGAATTGGTCCGCCCCGCCGACTCGGGCGACTCTGCGACGGCCGCCGCAGACGGGGAGATTGAGGCCGCTCTCTTCACTTCCTCGCTGACAGTCGAACATTTCTTGGCGGCCGCCGAGGAGCGAGGCGTCCGCGAGGAGGCGATTGGGGGATTGAACGAGGCGATCGTCGGGACGATTGGCGAACCGACCCGCGAGACGGCCGAGGCCGAAGGTATCGAGGTGGATGTCGTGCCTGAAATCGCAGACTTCGAGAAACTGGCTTGCGAAGTGGTTGAGGAAGCCGCACCGACGTATCACGAGTAAGCGACGGATTAGAGACGGCGAAATTTCGAGCGGTGAACCTTTCACTCCTGACGTCCTCTGTCGAATCATGGGACTCGACTGCACGTACTGCGGTTGTGACGTAGAAGCCCACGACCCGGTGTACGTCGAAGAGCGAGTCGAAGGGGCGCGCGAGCAGACAGGACAGTTTTGCAACTACGGTTGTCTCTCGGCACACGTCGAAGCGGAAGAGTTGGCGACTGGGACGGTCTGTAACCTCGAATAGAGCGGCGAATTCGAGGAGTCCTCGGTCGAGAGCGATACTTTATAACCGATAGCGACCAACTCCTCGGCGAATGGCTTGTGCTGGTCCCGTCCCCGAACTCACAGAGCGTGCCGCGGCGTGTGCCGACCGACTGCGCGACGCCGACGAAGTGCTGTTGGCGTCCCACATCGACGCCGACGGACTGACCAGCGCAGCGGTCGCCGCCTCGGCCCTCGAACGCGCTGAGATTCCGTTCGAGACAGTGTTCAGCAAGCAACTGGACGCCGAGGAAGTGGCGTCGATTGCCGAAACAGAGTACGAGACAGTTCTGTTCACCGACTTCGGGAGCGGCCAGTTAGACATCATCGCGGACCACGAGCAAGCAGGCGATTTCACACCGGTCATCGCCGACCACCACCAGCCAGCGGACCCAGATACCGAGTTCCACCTCAATCCGCTGTTGTTCGACATCGACGGCTCTTCGGAGTTGTCCGGCGCGGGCGCGAGTTACGTTCTCGCGCGGGCGTTAGAACCTGAAGGTGGAGACAATCGTGACCTCGCCGGGCTCGCCGTCGTCGGCGCAGTCGGCGACATGCAGACCTCGGGCGGCGAACTGGTCGGCGCGAACCAGCAAATCGTGGACGAAGGCGTCGAAGCGGGCGTTCTCGACACGGCCACCGACCTCGCGGTGTACGGCAAGCAGACGCGCCCACTTCCCAAGTTGCTGGAGTACGCCAGCGACGTGTACATCCCCGGCATCACCAACGACCAGAACGGCGCACTGCGGTTTCTGGACGGACTGGACGTAGAGTTGAAATCGCAGGGCGAGGAGGGAACGAGCGGCGAGTGGCGGCGCTGGGTGGACCTCAATTCGGCGGAGCGCCAGACCGTCGCCAGTGCGCTGGTCCAGCGCGCGCTGAGCAAGGGTGTCTCGCCCGACAAAATCGACGGCCTCGTGGGGACGGCGTACACGCTCGTCGAAGAACCGACCGGCACGGAACTGCGCGACGTGAGTGAGTTTTCGACGCTCCTCAACGCGACGGCGCGCTACGAACGAGCGGACGTTGGACTCGCGGTCTGTCTCGGTGACCGCGACGAAGCGCTCGAACGTGCTCGAAAACTGCTGAGCAACCACCGACGCAATCTCTCGGAGGGACTTCAGTTGGTCAAGCGCGAGGGCGTCACGAAGGAAGATAATTTGCAGTGGTTCCACGCCGAGGACCGAATCCGCGAGACCATTGTCGGCATCATCGCGGGCATGGCCGTGGGCGCGGACGGCATCGACCGCGGGACGCCGATTCTCGCCTTCGCGGAGAAGAACGACGACGAAGTCAAAGTCTCCGCACGCGGGACGCCGTCGCTCACCCGGCAGGGATTGGACCTCTCGGTAGTGATGCGCGAGGCGTCACAAGCAGTCGGCGGCGACGGTGGCGGCCACAACGTCGCTGCCGGTGCGACGGTACCGAAAGGCACCGAGGAAGAGTTTGTCGAGCGCGCGGACGCGCTCGTCGGCGAACAACTCGGTTAGGAGTCGTCGCGGTCGTCTTCGTCTACAGTCGTTTCGCCGTCACCATACTCCGGTGCTGCCTCGGCGGAATCGTCGTCTTTCATGGTTTCGCAGGCCCAGCGTCCCGCTTCGAGGCATTCGGTTGGAACATTAACCATTCCGGAGATTGCATCAACAGTCTTCGTTTTTCGAACGTCCGGTACAGAAACGAGGAGCAGTATTGATATCGTCGTTGTTGGTTTATCGGCGAAGTGCGCCCAACTGTCGCCAGAACGGCGAGGCTGTCGAGAAACGCCGAAAAGGCCCCAAGTGCCGGAACGAGCAGTATCGGTCGAGCAGAGAGCGCCGAATCAGACAGACCGCCTCACTTTTGTCCGGGCCACACCTTCGCTCTCGTATGACCGACTTCGACGCCGAGAAGTTCGAGGACAAGTACGTCCACTACTTCAACGAACTCCAGCGCGCGTACAAGAACGCGTTCAACCGACTGAACGAGCGATACGACTCCCAGCTCATCCACGCAATCGACCAACAGGTACTGAACGAGAGCGAACCGTTCTACGAGGGAGACGGCGAGTTTCGCGTGGACCTGCCGGAGAATCCGGCCGACCGAGTGACGGGCGTGCTGGTAGACGACGAGAAGTTCGAAGAGATTCTCGACATCTACGTCGAGGAGATAGAGACCGAGTTGCGGCGAGTGTTCGGGTTCGAGTCGGGAAGAGAGGAGTAACGCAGTTATAGCGCCAGTTCGAGAGGAATCGTCGGATCCACTGGTTGGACAGTGACTGTTCAGATACTACTAAACGGCAAATATATGCCATTAGTTTAGGCAGACCAAAATATCTAAGTCGCGTTTAGGTAAACCTAAATCGTATGCGTAGAACCTCGACGCCGTTTCTCACGCGGCGCAACTTTCTGAAAGGTGCGGGAGCAGTCGGTGCAGGTAGCGTCCTCGCTGGTTGCATGGGAGATAGCGACAGTGGCGCGAACGGGACCACGACTTCGAGTCCGTCGAAGACGACGAACGGGGGCAACTCAACTACCCAGACCGCGCAGTCAGACGGGCCGTACTCGGTCTCGATGTCTCCGATGGGCGAAGTCGAATTCGACACGGTTCCCGAGAGCGTCTTCACCGTATTCCCGCAGTACGCGGACATGGCGCTCGCGCTCGGTCACAGTGATTCGCTTAACTCGGTGTACGTGCCGGAGATGACCGGAACGACGCTAAACCACTACTGCCACCACCTCGACGGTGTCTCCTTCGAGTGGAAGGACCTCGAGGACCCGTTGAGCGGTGGACTCACCAAGGAGTTGCTGTTCCAACTCGACAGTGACGTACACTTCGCTGACCCGGCGTGGGCCACGACCCAGAAGAACTGGAACAAGTCGGACGTTGAGGAAGTGAACTCCCAAATCGCGCCGTGGTTCGGGAACTTCTACAGCGGGACGCAGGCGAACCCGCCCGAGAAGTACAGCGACTACGAGTACTACACACTGTGGGACATGTTCGGCAAGGTCGCCGAAGTGTTCCAGCAGACAGCGAGGTACGAAGCGCTCGCGGAGGTACACGCGAACCTCGTTTCTACGATTCAGGCGGACCTGCCGCCGAAGGAGGAGCGTCCGACCGCAGTCCGGGTCACGCTCGCGGCCGATGGCCAGTCGTTCTACACCTACCACCTGAACAAGCCGGGGTACTGGCTGGCCGACACCCGGCCGCTCGGCGCGAACGACGCCTTCGCAGACGAGGACTGGAGCAACCTCTGGGGGACCGTCGATTACGAGACGATGCTCGAAGCCGACCCGGACGTAATTCTCCACCTCTGGGGCCTCACACCGAGTTACAGCATGAGCGAGACGATGAAGAAGCTCGAGGACAACTCGGCAGGCAGTCAGCTGAAGGCCGTGAAGAACGACCGGGTCTACCCCGGCGGAATGCGGTACCAAGGTCCCATCATGAACCTGTTCCAGCTAGAGATGGGCGCGAAACAGCTCTACCCCGAGCAGTTCGGCGAATGGCCCGAGTACGAGGACGGCAACCCGTACCCGGAAATTCCGGAGGATGAGTGGCTGTTCGACCGGAAGAAGGTGGCCAGCATCATCACTGGCGGCGAATAGAAACACGCGGCGACACAACTCTTCGGTTTCGAAGTCCACAGCGGGCCGAACGTCATCCCGAAACCGCGATTTTTCTTGGAATCTACGCGACAGAGCAGTCAGGGTGCAAAACCAACGATTGGTGGGGTGCATTCCTGCCTTCGAGGGTTTATAAGATAGCCCAAGATAAATTATATTCCGATATATCGAATGAGGAGTGTCGCAGTTCGGCGACAGTCACCTGTATCGCCCGACTGGCCTCGTGCGGTAGTCGGGTACCCCGCTGAAAGTCGATGGATGTTCACCGCGAGCGGAGGCGGCGCGCAGGGCGCGCCGCCGAGCGAGCGGGCCAAGGAACCCGCAGAAGAGCGCGTTCCGCGCGCTCTGGCGCGGGTGACGCAGGCTTTTCATCAACGTTTTGCCAGCGAGGTCGTGTAGAAGCCGACGGCTTCCACCGACCGACCGCAACAAAAGGTTGAACCAAAGGCCTAAGCCGTCTCGAACCCAACCTCGGTTCATGAGCACGGACACACAGGACGACGGAGACGACCTCGAAGAGCGCGTCAGCAACTTCCTGCGGCGCAACTTCCCGCAGATTCAGATGCACGGAGGTAGCGCGGCCATCCAGAACATCGACCGAGAGACGGGCGAAGTACACATCCAACTCGGCGGCGCGTGCAGTGGCTGTGGCATCTCGCCGATGACGATTCAGGCCATCAAGAGCCGCATGGTCAAGGAGATTCCCGAAATCGAGCAGGTCCACGCCGACACCGGCATGGACGGCGGTGGCGGTCACGGCGGCGGCATGAGTCCGTCGTTCCCCGGCGAGACGAGCGACGACGGCGAGGACGACGAAGGGCCACAGGCACCCTTCTAAGTCCGACTTTCCACACCCTAAACCAACTACTTCTTCGGCTATCGCGGACTTAACATCAGGATATTTATCCCGACGGGGGTTGCACGGTACTGGTATGACCAACGACGACGACGGCGTGGGAAACGTCGTGTTCGTGGTCATGGACACGGTTCGCAAGAGCCACCTCTCCGTCTATGGCTACGACAAACCGACGACGCCCGGTCTCGAACGGTTCGCCGAGGAGGCGGCCGTCTTCGAGCAGGCGGTTTCGCCCGCTCCGTGGACCCTTCCGGTACACGCGTCGCTGTTCACGGGAATGTACCCGAGTGAACACGGCGCGAGCCAAGAGAATCCGTATCTCGAAGGTGCGACCACCCTCGCCGAGTCGCTGTCGGCCGAGGGGTACGACACTGCGTGTTACTCCTCGAACGCGTGGATTACGCCGTACACGCACCTGACCGACGGGTTCGACGACCAGGACAACTTCTTCGAAGTGATGCCCGGCGACTTCCTGTCGGGACCGCTCGCGAAGGCCTGGAAGGCGATGAACGACAACGACAAACTGCGGAAGGTCGCGGACTACCTCGTGAGCGTCGGCAACAAGATTCACGAGTACACGGCCTCCGGCGAAGGTGCCGACTCGAAGACCCCGCAGGTCATCGACCGAACCATCGACTTCATCGACGACGCCGACTCTGAGTACTTCGCGTTCATCAACCTGATGGACGCTCACCTGCCGTACCACCCGCCCGAGGAGTACCGCAAAGAGTTCGCTCCGAACGTCGATTCGACCAAGGTGTGCCAGAACTCCAAGGAGTACAACTGCGGCGCGCGCGACATCAGCGACAAAGAGTGGGGCGCAATCGAAGGGCTGTACGACGCCGAGATTCGCCACATCGACGACCAACTCCAGCGACTGTTCTCCTGGCTCAAGGAGAACGACGAGTGGGACGACACCATGGTCGTCGTCTGTGCTGACCACGGCGAACTCCACGGCGAACACGACCTGTACGGCCACGAGTTCTGCATCTACGACCCACTCGTGAACGTTCCACTGATGGTCAAACACCCCGAGATGGAACCGGGGACCCGCGAGGACCAGCAGGTCGAACTCATCGACCTCTACCACACCGTCCTCGACCACACGGGCGTGGAAGCGGAGCGTTCGACCAAGCCGTTCGAGTCGGTTCGGTCACTACTCGACGCGGACTATCGAGAGTTCGCGGACGACCAAGTGCAGGGCGGCGAGTACGCCTTCGTGGAGTACTACCGGCCGGTCGTGGAACTGAAGCAACTCGAACAGAAGGCGAGCGACGCGGGCATCTCGCTCGACACCGATTCGCGGTTCTACTCGCGCATGCGGGCCGCACGGCGACCCGACGCGAAGTACATCCGGAACGAGCGCATCGGCGACGAGTTCTACCACCTCGACGAGGACCCCGAAGAAGAAGACGACGCGTGGGGCGAAGGGAGCGACGAGGAAGTCGAACTGGAGGAGGCGCTCTCTGCGTTCGAGGAGAGCGTCGGCGGCGAGTGGAACGAAGTCGAAGACGACGACGTGTTGGACGAGATGAGCGACGACGCGAAAGACCGACTGCAAGACCTCGGTTACATCGACTGAGTCGCCGGTCGTAAAAGCGAACGAGTTTTTTCTGCGTTCTTTAGGACCCCTGTTGCACGGTATCGACGCCGACCACACTGAGGACGCCGCCGCCGATAACGACGGGGACCCAGTACACTGCACCGCGGTAGATGATAACCGCGGCGAGTGCGGCTTCCACGCCGATGGCCGTTCCCGGAAGACTCGACAACAGCGCGACCAGTACCGCTTCGATACCGCCCGCGCCACCGGGGAGTGGCGTAATTCCGGCGATAGCGCCCACCGGCACGACGAATAGCATGATAGAGAGCGGAACGGACTTGCCAATGGCGGCGAACGCCAACCACAGCGCCACCATCTGGAACGCCCACCCCGCCGTCGAAGCAGTGAGTGCGAGCGTGATTCCGCGGCGGTTGGTGGCGACGCGCTCGATGGAGTCCACGAAGTGACCGATGCGCGACCGGATTTCCTCTCTGTTCAGCGACGAACTGACCGGCAAGATTCGGGTGAGGTATTTGATTATCGGAGCGACGACGCCCGTAATTCTCCGTTGGATGCTGTCGCGTTTTCGCCATCCGACGTATGCAACCGACGGAACGAGGACCGAGAGCGCGACGAGGGCCGCCGTCGCGATTCGGAGGCGACGACCGAGGGAGCTCTGAGTTGCGTAGAACGCGGCACCGACCAGTGCGAGCGAGATAGAGGGGATGAAGTTGAGAGAGTCAACACTGGCGATAGCGGCCAGTCCTCGCTCGTACTCGGTGTCAGCTACCTTCGAGATGAGCAACGCGGTCACCGGTTCGCCGCCCGCCTGCCCGAACGGTGTGATGTTGTTCGAGAACATCGCGCCGTTGAGGATGAAGAAAGACTGCGGGAGGGAGACGTCAACGCCGAGTACGTCGAGGACCGTCTGGAGCGAGAACCCCCACGCCGAAAGCCAGCCGAGCGTGACCAAAACGACGAGCGCGACCGTCCCGTTGTCGGCCCGCCTCAGTTCTCCGATAAACCCGTCCACCCCGACGAAGTACAGCAGCAGCCCCAAGATGGAGAACGTGCCGACAAACCCCAGAAGAGTAGTCCGCAGTTGCTTGCCGTTCATGCGACTTTCTGCTTCGTCTACGTTAATCAGTATGTCGGAAGTCGGGCCCGGAACGATTCGACTTAGAACGTGGTAAGATGCCCGACGAAGACAGATAGAGTCGGTATCGAGGTGTTTCGCGGCGCTAGTTCGAGCCTAAGGAGACCAGCACAGTTCAGAGGAGGCGTGGTCAGTTCGGCGGAGACGGACTCAGTTCTCCGAGACGTTCTCACGCTCCCACGCACGGAGCAGTCTGGTCAGCGTCTGGTTCGTCGGGACGGCGACGTCGTTCGCCTCCGCGCGTGCGCAAAGATATTGGTTTATTGCGCCGACTTCGGTTCGGCGGCCCGCCAGCACGTCTTGGTGCATCGAAGAGGTGTTGGCGGCGGTCTCCTCGGCGACGCGCTCGACGGCTTCTGCGGCCGTCTTCTCGTCGAGTTCTATTCCTTCGGCGCGAGCGACGCGAGCGGTTTCCCGGGCCGCTTCGACCGCGACTTCGTGGGCAGGTCCGTCGAGGAGCGCACCGTTCTCGACGCGCCCAAGCGCAGTCGTCGCGTTGATGCCCGCGTTCACCGCGAGTTTCTTCCAGAGCCTGCGCGGCATGTCGGCGGCGACGGTGGCGTCGAACCCGGCGGTTCGGAAAGCAGTACCGACGCGGTCGGCCGTCTCGGAATCGCCACCCTCGCGTGCGCCGAGGACGATGCGACCTTCCCCCGTACACTCCACTGTGCCGGGGTCGAGGCATACCGCGCCGTAGGTTGCAGTGCCTGCGAGAACCGGGCAGTCGAGATAGTCGGCGAGGATTTCTTCGTTGCCCATGCCGTTCTGGAGCGAGAGGACTGCGTCGAAGTTGCCGGTCGAGAGGTCGCGGGCGGCCGACTCGGTGTCGAAGGCCTTGACCGTGACGACGGCGAGTTCTGCGGCGAGGCCGGTCCCGTCGATCGTCGCCTCGGGAGTGACTTCGAAGTCGAACTCGCCGGAGACGCGCAGGCCGGAGTTCCGGATTTCCTCGACGTGGGGGTTTCGGCCGACCAGCGTGACGGAGTGTTCGCGTGCGAGGAGGCCACCGACCAGGCTGCCGAGGCTTCCCGCACCGAACACGACGACGTTCATATCTCGACCTTGGGACCGGGGGTTGAAAAGGGGTTAGTTGTTGGTGGGGTTGGTCGGCGACTGGCCGGATGGCAGAAACGGCCGGTGACGCATTGACTAGTGACGCCCAGCGAGACAAACCACCGAAATACCCGACCGGCGAACCGACGGCAACGCCCGGTGCCACATTCACCATGGGTGGGAATGAAAGAGGCCGCCTGCTCGCGCCCGAAGGGCGTGGTCGTCTCAGTGACCACTATCCGCGTGCGGTTTGCGCGGATGTGTCACTGAGCGGCCGCGAGCAGGTGGGGGCTTTCGAGACTGTCACAGTCGAAATGGCTCTACAACTCTCACAGCCCGAAAAGCAGTCAGAAGATGCCCCAAATCTGCGTTCTGCTAGTCCTCGGTCCAGTACATCAGGTCGGTCTTCGGGGCGTCGCAGTTCGGGCAGACGTCCGGAATCCCCTCGTCGATTTCGCCCATCTCGCCACACTGGGTGCAGCGCCACATGAGTTCGGCTTCGCCGAAGTCGTGGCCAGCGCGGGAGTGTTCGATGCTCATGCTCTCGACGCCTTCTCGCGTCGAGACGAAGAACCCGCCCTTCTCCAAGCCTCGAACGCGACCGATTTCGTTGCCATCTTCGTCGTAGACGGTCTGGCCGAAGTTGACTTCGAGTACCGCTTCGACTGCTTCCTCGTCTCCTTCCTCGGCCGGAGTTTCGCCGTGTCCACTCATACGGGACAGAGATACACCGGCATGGAAGATAAAGGCGGAGGCCGACCAGGAGGAATGTTTCGCCAGCCGAAACCACACCCGAGTCGGCCGGTGGACCTCGTGTGGTTGCTGTCGAGTTACGCTACCGCGAGCGACGCGAGATTCCTCCGGAATCTCGCTAAGTGAGCGCGTCCGAGGGACCCTCGTCGGCGCGGCTTCGCCGCGCCAGAGGGGGTGACGACGTGTCATCGGGAGCGTAGCGACCGATTGCTCGGAAGACGCGGTTTGTCTTCCGGTGGTTTTCATGAACGTTTTGCCAGTGGGTGGGCGCTCTGTGCCCACCCCGCAGGAAAAGGTTCACATGAAGTCCGCGATACCTGACTGCTTGTTTTTGTCGTTCTCGAAGATGCTCTCTAAGCGGGTGTTCATGATGTCGAGTCGCTGTTTCGTGTACTCCCGGCAGTCGTACTTCTCGGCCACCTGAATCGCGGTGTCCATGTACTTGTTGACCGACCCTTGGTGGACGGTCAGGTTGACGCGCCCGCCACACTCACGGCAGTCGCCAGTGAGCGGCATCCGGCGGTACTTCTCGCCGCAGTCGAGACAGCGCGTCTCCTGTCGGGAGAACGCCCGCAGGTTGCCGATGAGGTCCGGCAGGAAGTGGTACTCGATAACCCGCTCTGCCACGTCCGTCTCTTCGACGGCCCGGAGTTTCCGGGCGAGTTCCAGTTGGGCGTCCATCTTGTCCATCATCGACCCGAGCGTCTTGTACGCCGAGAGGTCCGGGCCGAGCGCGATGTTGCTGGTGTCGTGGCTGTGGTGGAAGTCGGTGTACTCGCGGTCGGTGCCCAGCGTCTCCTCGGCGATTTTCATCACGTCTTCGACCTCGCCGGGGTCGGCCATCTCGCGAGTCGCCTCGTAGAACTCGCGGGGATACTGCCGGACGATGTCCATGTTGTGCGCCTCGTCGTCGATTTCCGAGGGGTCGATGCGCGAGGACATGACGAGCGGTGCGTCCATCTGCCCACCGCGCTTGTCGGGGAGGAACTCCTTGCTGAAGTTGAGTAGGCCGTCCATCAGGAGCATCACGCAGTCCTCGTCGCCGTCGCACTGACCGACGAAGAGGTCGTTTGCGACGAGCGTGTGGGTGTCTTCGACAGTTACGCAGTAGGTATTCTCCACATCGCTTTCTACGATTTCAATTGATTCTATTTCGTCAAGCCAAAGGTCGCCTCCATCACCGAAAATACGTTGCGACCGCACAGGAACCGTTTCGAGAGCGTTTTCCAGCGTTTCGGTTTTTCTCTGTAGATCGAATCCGATTTGGTCAGCAAAGAGAGCAACGTTTTCTGATGTTACTTTGAGAACCCAAGATTCAAACTCTGGTACCGGTTCATCGTCGTAGAACTCCGCGATTGCTCCAGTCGAAGGCCTACGGAGTTCCGTATAGACCTTGCTCGCAACACTAAACCGCTTCAGCATCCCAACGAGATCGTTTTTCAGCTCATCACTAATCGTGTGCGCTCGAATTTCCACCCTATCGCTTGCTACACTTCCATCCCCACTGAAGTAGGAGCGAAGGAACTCCCGAACGACCGATTTTGGAGAGTTCACAACGCAGTTCGGAATTTGCTTACTCTCAGCAGAACTGCCAGCGTTGAGGACTTCGTTGAACAGTAGGGCGACAAGACGACTTGAAGTCGTGACTTTCCACTCGTTTTCCTCGTAGGGTGTTACCGAGAGTTTGTCTTCGACAGTTTCGATGATGTGCTGTCGTGGCTCTTTATCAGGCGTGCAAATAGTCGTCTGATAGAATTCGCCCTCTTCGAAGCGGCTGAAGCCCTCAGCCGCGTAGTAGCCGAGGACTTTCGCCATGTCCTCCCCGATAGTGAGAGTTCGACTCACCGACGCGGTATCCCGTCTGACACCGAGTTCGACATCTTGTGAGAGTGTTTCCAGAGTTTCTTTTGTTCCGAGAAGCGTAACGAACACCGATGCCGGAACGCTGTCTCGGTTAACCCAATTATAGACAGATGAATCACTCTTTCCGAGTTTTTCAGCCACTGGTTTGAGGTAGCCACTCCCCTCGGTAGCAGAGTCGAAAATAGCCTTTATTCGTTCTGCTCCAAGTCCTCGGATCATCAAGTCCGTATTTAGGATTGAGTCGAGATGTAAGAACTCTTCGAGAAGGTCAATCGATGTATACTCGCCCTCGAAGGCCACCTCTTTTGGGGACGGTATTTCGTCGCCAATATCTAAGCATCGAGCTTCAACTTCCTCGACACCATTGGAAGACCAACGACGCATCGAGTGGTCCGGCGTAACCGTAATCTCGCGCCCGCTCCGCGTCTCGATTTTGAGGAGATGGTCCGGCGAAGGATGCTTCGACACCGTTTCGATGGGTTTCTGCATGACTTCGCCATCTTCGTCAATCGACGGAACTCTAACTTCGCCATCTAACTCTTCGACTAACGCGCCGAAGTCGTCTTCCCGTGGGTCGTCCAGTCGCTCTTCGACCAACTGCTCAATCTCGTCGTAGTGCCACTCGCCTGCTTCGTCTTCGAACCAGACCTTCGTCTCGGGATGGAAGCAGTTGCGTCGTTTCGCGGCGTGGAAGTAGGGATGTGCGTACCCGACCGCCGCGCTCGTGAAGCCGATGATTCGGCCGACGACTGCGGCGGAGGTGTGGGGTGCCATCCCGAAGACGAGTTCGCCGACGAGTTCTTCGCGTTCGTCCATCTCGTAGTACGGTTCCAGTCCGTAGTACTGCTCCAGCAGGGCGTCCACGAAGTTGGCAGTCTTGAGCATGTGTTCGGCCGCCCCATCGGAAAGGACGATGTCCTGCACTTTGAGTTCGACCAGTTGGTCGTCGTGGCGCAGGGGGTCGCCACGTACGTCCTCCTCGTAGCCGAGTGCTTGGAACTGCCCAACAGTCACGTCGAGTTCGCTCGGCCGAACTGCGGTCACGGGCAGGTCGGTCATGTCGTAGCGGACCGTCCCGTCCTTGAACGAGGAAACACCGTGCTTGGCTCGCAGGACGCCCTTCTCCATCGGTTCGGGCGTCTTGTACGACGAGGAGAGCCCTTTGACGCCTTTGAGTACGTCGAAGGCGTTTTCGCGCTCGCCGACTGACTTCATCGCCGACCGGAACTCGTCGTTGATGTCGATGGTTTGCCACTCGACGCAGGAGGCTTCGACTTCACAGCGGTCGCAAATCGCGCGCCCGGATTCGTCCAGTTCGACTACAGAGCCACAGTCAGGGCACTCGAAGTGCGCGAAGGTGTTGCCCCCGCAGTCTGGGCACCTCGTCTTGAAGGTGTGCTCGCCACAGTCTTCGCATTCTCGGCGACCGACTTGCATATCGACTTCACCGGGGGTGCTGGACATGTCCGGTGCCCACGAAGCGGCCGCGGACACGTCGCGCTGACTCCCGCCCGCTTCGCCGATGGGGAACAGCGTGTGGACCGCTGGGGAGAGTTCGCGCTTCTCTGACTTCTCGGGGCGGCCCATCCGGTTACCGATTCTGGTGGGTGCGCGCTCGCGGAGTTCGAACGGCGCGACTTCTTGGGCGGCTTTCATCGCGTTGTCGCCCGGTTCGTCTTCGCCCCACTCGCGTGCGCGCGAAGATAACTTTTTCCACGTCTTCTCGCGGTCCTCGGTCAGGCCGAGCGAGAGCGCGAGCGGTCGCCACTCCGAAACGCGGATGCGTTCTTCGCCCTGCACGTGGGGGACGAGCAGATGTTCGAGCGTCTGGCGAACTGCGTCGTCGTTCGGAAGGACGAGCGTGCCGTGGTCGGAGTCAGTATTTTGGATTTCGCCCGCGACGACTGCCTCGGCCAGCGTCTCGAAGGCTTCGACGGATACGTCGTGCCAGAGGTAGGTGTACTCCGGATGGAGCGGGCAGTCGAACTCCGTCGCCCACTCGATTGCCTGTTCGACAGACGGCGATTCGAGGTCGGTTCGTGGGGAGTCTTGCAAGGCCTGCACGTCCGCACCCGCGGCTTCTAACTCTTGAATCCACCACTCGAAGGTGTAGGAGGCAGGGGCGAGCGGGTGGTTGTTCTCCACGAACTCGCCGTAGTTGACCAGGTACTCGCCGAGGTCGA
Organism: Halorussus halophilus; assembly: GCF_008831545.1. NCBI lineage: Archaea > Methanobacteriati > Methanobacteriota > Halobacteria > Halobacteriales > Haladaptataceae > Halorussus > Halorussus halophilus. The sequence continues at coordinate 3,383,269 of NZ_CP044523.1, read as the reverse complement.
GGATTTTCTCGACGCCGTTGCGGAGTTCGAGGGCTTCTTTCGGGTCGTCGATGCGGCGAACGTCGCCGTTGGCGAGTCGCACCGTCGGTCCTTCGATGGAATCGACGGGGACGACACCGGCGGCTTTGCCGGGGCGCTCGGTTTTGATTTGGGTTCCTGTGGCGAGGAAGTCGTCTACGAGGTGCATCGTCGCGGGGTGGACGCCCGCGGTTGCGAACCCGTGATTGCGCGCTCGCCCGTAGCGCAGTCGGAAGCCGCCCGCCTTGCTCGGATGGCCGAAGACGGGACGACCGGCGATGAGGTCCCGGAGGAACTTCGTGGCGGATTCGACGCGTGGTGGTCCGGTTGCCTCTGGTTCGGCGTCCTCTGCGTCGTCAGCGTCTTCGTCGCCGTCCTCGGTTTGGGCGTCCTCGGCTTCCTCCACTTCGTCTTCGTCGCCGTCGTCTTTGCCGATGGTGCCGTCGATGAGGTCCTGCAACCACGGCCAGTCGATTTCGTCCAGATTCCGAGTGTACCGCTGAATCTTGGGAGCCTTGAGCGCGATACCCTCTGCGAGGACGAGACACATGCCGCCGCGGGCGTTATTTGTATCGACGCGTTCGAGGTCGCGGAATCCGGATACTTCTTCGTCGCCCGTCGCCTCGCCGTCGAGCATGATGGGCATGTTCTTCGCGATGAACTTCGACTCCTTGTCCTTCGGCGAGTACTGAAGTCCGGTCTCCTTGTCGTAGAGGTTTATCTCCTCGGCGTAGCGTTCAATTTCGTCGTCGCGGGCTTTGTACTGCTCCATCCCGACGAGCGCGCGAGTGTAGTCAGCCACGAGGACCGAGAGTGCTTGGGCGGTCCCGCCCGCGGAGCGAATCGGGCCCGCGTAGTAGACGTTGACGAACTCGGTGCCGTCGTCGTTCTCCAGAATTTCGACGCGGTCGATTCCCTCGATAGGCGCGGCGACGACACCCTCCGTGAGGAGCGCGACTGCAGTTCTGACCGCACCTTCGACTTTCCCGGCTTTCGACTCGTAGTCGCCGACACGGCCCTCTGCGAAGTCCTCCGCGATTTCGAGGGCGGCCTCCTCGCGGGACATTTCGCCCTCCAGTTCGCGGACACGTTCGGCGACGCCGTCGATGCCCAGAATGTTCTCGACGCGGTCGGCCATGTCCTTCGCGACCGGAATCTCGACTTCGGGTTTCGGGTCGCCGCTGTTCGCGCGGGCGGTCTCTGCGACGTCGAACGCTTCGTCCAGTCCGCTTTCGAGTCGCTCGAAGTATCGTTCGTCTTCCTCGCGCATGTTACAGCCAGAGGTCCAAGTCGGTGGGTTCGTCGTGTTCTCGGGCGAGTTCTTCTTCGAACGAGCGCACGTACAGTTCTCCGGCGAACACCGTCGCCGAGTCGAGGTGGCCCGCGAGGGTCTGGCCGCTCCGACGCGAGAGGACCGCGTGGGTGTGTGCGAATCGCTCGCCGTCCAACCACGAGACGTTCCCGACGCAGGCGGCGACTTCCAGCGGTTCGTCGAACTCGACGTCTTTGTACTCCATGTCGGTCTGGTCGTAGAACCAGATCGTCGCGTCCTGTACGGCACCCATGGCGACGAACCACGCGGCGTCGATTTCCTCGTCGTCCGCCAGCGACTCGATTTCCGCGCGCCAGTCTTCGCCGTGACCGAGTCGAGCGACGAACTCGCGGTCCCCGGACACCTCCCGATAGTTCATACTGCGGTCAATGGAGAGGTACGACTAAAAAATTTCACTTGCGCTACGGGGCGCGGAGTGCAAGTTCGATAGGAATCGAAGAATGGGGGAACTGCAACTCACCGCCAACTCGGGAGTGCGGAACTCTTGGAGGCTGGCATCGAGAGCCACGCGTCGTCGGCTGTCGTGTCTGCGATAATGAAACGCTCCGTGCGTCCATCGTCGTCCAGCGAGGCCATGACCTCGCACTCTGCCGCTTCCGACGGGGTGGCCGTATCGGTGACCATACGTGTCACTTGGTATCATGGGTTATAAACGCTCCGAAACGGCAGATCCGTTGGAAATCGAAGCATACTTCAGTGTTATCGGGGACCGTGAAACAATACTACCTGCAGGAAGACACGTTTCCGGGGCATCACGGCGTTTCGAGGCAGGTTTGGAGTCGGAAACGTCGGATGACTCGAATTTTCATGTACCATGGTAACAAGGGCCGAAATTCGAATTCGAGTAAAAAGAAGTTGGGGAACTCATCTAGTTATGAATGCATTCGGCCATTAAGCTATTGTTTCTCAAAGTAATAAGCGGTAGGTTTATCCGCGCTCATTGATAATGAGGCGTTGGATGACAGATACTGACAATCTCAGCCGTCGTCGCTTCCTGCAAGCGACTGGCGGTGCGGCATCGGCTGTAGCTCTCGCTGGCTGTACTGGCGGCGAAGGCGGTCAAAGTACGACTACTTCGGGTGGCAACAAGTCGAAAGGAAATAAGGTCAACAAACCGGGCGACGACGCGAACGTCCTCCGCCTGATCAACTCCACGATGAGTACGATGGACCCGATCAAGGCGACCGACACCGCGTCCGGGACGGTCATTCAGCAGGTCTTCGACGGCCTGATGAACTACCCGAACGGTACCGTCGAACCGAAGGCCCAAATCGCCAAGAGCCACCAGGTTTCCGACGACTACAAGACGTACACCTTCAAGCTCAAGGAAGGCGTCAAGTTCCACAACGGCGACGAAGTCACGGCTGACGACTTCGTCTATTCGTGGGAACGCCTCGCAGCCTCCGAGAACTCCCGCCGTGCCTACTTCATCCTCGACTCCATCGGCGTCAAACACGAGACCAAGACGGTCACGCAAGACGGCGAGGAGAGCGAGGTCTACAAGCCCGGCACGCTCGGCGTGTCGGCGGAAGGCGACTACACGCTGAAGATCGAGCTGTCGGCCCCGTTCCACTCGACGCTCCCGATGCTCGCGTACACGTCGTTCGCGGTCATCCCGAAGGGCAGCATCGGCGACAAAGGCTCCAAGGACGACAGCAAGAAGCACAAGGATTTCGCCACGAAGAACCCCGTCGGCGCAGGTCCGTTCACGTTCGAGACGTGGGAGAGCAACACGGAATGCCGCGTCAACAAGTACGACGACTACCACGGCAAGAAAGCCAAGGTTGACGGCATCCACTGGCGCATCTCGTCCAGTTCCGACGCGCGGTTCACCTACGGTATCGTCAACAAGAACGCCGACATGGTCACGTCGTTCCCGACGCCGAAGTACGACCCCAACAAGGTCAGCGTCGATAAGACGGACAAGCTCGGCCGCAAGATCGGTACCTACGGCAAGACCAAGGGTGGCGCGACGATGAAGTACGAGGCCGTCCCGACCATCAACGCCTTCTACATCGGGTTCAACATGAACTCGGTCGAGAAGCCTGTGCGACAGGCGGCCGCCTACGCGCTGAACCAGAAGGAGCTCGCCGACAAGATCTTCAAGGGTCGCGTGAAGCCGAGCTACCACTTCACGCCGCCGTCGATCTACCCGAACGGCGCGAAAGAGTACACCAGCCACGCGAAGAACAACTACCCGTACGGCTACAACGAGCAGGACCTCCAGCAGGCAAAGAAGGTCATGGAAGACGCAGGCTACGGCCCGGACAACAAGGCCAGCTTCACCTTCACGGTCTACGAGTCCTCGCCGACGTGGGCAGAGGCCGGGAAGCTCCTGCGTGACAAGCTCCAGAGCGCGCACATCAACATGAAGGTCGAGAAAGCGCCGTTCTCGACCCTCCTCAAGCGCGGTCGCAACGGCAAACTCGAAGCCTACTCGCTCGGCTGGATCATGGACTGGCCGGCACCGGACAACTTCCTCCAGCTGCTGAACCCGCCGCAAACTGACACCTCGAAGGCCGCACCGACCTCCTACATCAACTGGTCGGGCACCGAGGGAGCCGAGCAGGCGGCAGAAGCGTGGAAGACGGTCCAGGACAACGCCGCACCGACCGACGAGGCCCAGAAGGCCCGCAACGAGGCGTACGTCGCCATCGAAGAGGCAAACTGGGAGGACGTCGGCTTCCTGCCAGCCTACCACCGCATCGACGAGCGGTTCACCTACAACTGGATCACCCGACCGAAGTTCGGCGGCGCTGGCTACAGTCGCCAGATGTACAACACCGTCGAAATCGGCGACCGCAAGTAACGCGGTTCCCGGTTCTTTCTTTCGATACGCCTATTCGTTAGTGGCATCTCCATCCGTTTTCACACGAATGAGTATGCGGAAAAGCGCAAGACATAATGAGAGGACCCGCAAATTCAACAGATATGTGCGCGGTCCAGTTTGGGAACGGAGAATTTGAACGCAGCCGTAGCGGCGGTGAGTCACCGTGAGTCGGTGGCGTTACTTCGCACGGCGGTTGCTATTGTCAGTACCGATTCTGCTCTTCGGAGCGTCGATAACGTTCTTGGTGATTCGCGCCGGGCCACTAGACCCGGTGTCGGCTATCCTCGGACCGAAAGGAGACCCCCAATCGTACAACACGATTCGGCGGCAACTCGGTCTGAATCAGCCGCTGTGGCAACAGTACATCGACTACATGATCAACCTCTTCACCTTCGACTTGGGCGAGTCGTGGGTGGTCCAGCCTGACACGAGCGTCTACTCACTCGTCGTGGACTACGCGCCACGAACCATCTGGCTGGGCTTCTGGTCGGTGCTAATCGCGCTGTTCGTCGGCATCCCGCTCGGTTTCTACGCGGGACTCAACCCGAACACGTTCAGCGACTACATCGCTTCGTTCGGTGGTATCGTCTGGCGCGCCATGCCGAACTTCTGGCTCGCCGTCATTCTGATGAGCCTCCTCTCGCAGTCCGAGAAGTTCCTCTTCGGGTTCAACTGGGAGAACTGGATAGTGCCGGTCATCGTCACTGGTCCACCACCGCTCCCCGACCCGATTTGGGGACTGTTCACCGACCCGACGCAGTTCATGAAGGCGCTCAAGAAGATAGCCCCGGCCGCACTCGTGCTGGGGTCGGCGTCGATGGGTAACGAGATGCGTATCGGTCGAACCGCCGTCTTGGAGACGGTCAACTCGAACTTCATCGAGACGGCGAAGGCGAAGGGCGTCCCGCCGCGGTCGCTCGTGTGGAAACACATCTTCCGCAACGCGCTCATCCCGCTGGTGCCGGTCATCACGGGTGAGGCGTTCATCCTCATCGGCGGGTCCGTTCTCGTCGAGACCGTCTTCGACATCAGCGGAATCGGCTTCCTGTTCTTCCAAGCGGTCAAGAACGGGGACATGCCGCTCGTCGGCTCGCTGATGTTCATCTTCATCCTGCTCGTCGTGCTAATCAACATTCTACAGGACTTCCTGTACACGATAATCGACCCGCGTGTCGGTTACGATGGGGGAGCCTAATATGAGTCGTCAACCTGACGAAGCCGAAGCGACGTTACGTGAACGAGTCGCAGAGAATCCCCGCCCGGCCATGATGTGGTTCGCGGGCGCACTGTTGCTGTTCCTGCTCGAAGCGGGTGCAGTCATCAACTTCATCACTGGGTTCTTCGGTCCCGGCGTCGAGATTCCGACGCTGTTGACCCGAGACTTGATGCCGAACAACGGGTTCAAGGCCCCGAGTGGCGCGTGGAAGGGGACGTTCCTCGGACTGCCCGCCGCCTACGCGTGGGCGATTCGCGTGACCCTCATCTACGCGTACGCGTTCGCCTGCCTGTGGTGGCTCTGGAAGGGCTACGAGGTCTTCCGAGAACACTACCGCTACGCCGATTGGACGCCACGCGACGACATGGTGGACCGCCTTCGCGGTCATCGCTGGGGCCAGTTCGGTGCAGTCATCGTCTTCGCGTTCGTCGTGATGGCAGTCTTCGCGCCAGCGCTCGGTCCGACGACTGTCGAGCGGACGATTCAGGACCCATACTCGCACTACATCGAGTACACGAACTCTAGCGGTGGCGTCGAGAACATCACCGTCGGTGCGGCGAATCTCGGGTCCCGTTCGCAGGGGACTCCGGACCGAAACGTGGCTCCGATGAGTTACGACCAGTACGGGCGGTGGCATCCGTTCGGGACGTTACCGACCGGGAAAGACATGTTCACGTTCATGATGGCGGGGGCGCGCGTCTCGCTGTTCATCGGCGTCACGGCCATCGCGGTGAGCGGATTCATCGCCGCAGGGTTCGCGCTGTTGACGGCGTACTACAAGGGGCTGGTAGACCTCGCGGTGGTCATCGCGGGTGACTCGATAATGTCGTTACCCAGACTACTGTTCGTGATGCTCCTCTCAGTCGTGTTGAGTAACACGTGGATAGCGAACCTCTACAACGGCGGATTCCTGTTAGCGGTCATCTTCGCGGGGACCGGGTGGCCGTTCCTCTGGCGCTCGGTCCGTGGCCCCGCGTTCCAAGTCGCGGAGCAAGAGTGGATCGACGCCGCGAGGAGCTTCGGACAGCGTCCGCACGTGACCATGCAGAAACACATGGCGCCGTACATCCTCGGCTATCTGCTGGTGTACGCGTCGATGAGCCTCGGCGGTTACATCATCGCCGTCGCAGGCCTGTCGTTCCTCGGTCTCGGCGTGAACCCGCCGACGCCAGAGTGGGGCCGCGCAGTCAACACAGGCCAGTCGTACGTCACCACGTCGTCGTGGCACATCTCGTTCATCCCCGGCGTGATGATCGTGCTGGTCGTGACCGCGTTCAACGCACTCGGTGACGGCATCCGCGACGCCATCGACCCGCAGAGTGCAGGCGAGGGTGACGGCGACGGTGCCGAAGCAGCCGCCGCATCCGGAGGTGGTGCCTGATGTCCCAACAGCAGTCCACGATACGAAGCGAGCAAGAGGCCCTGCTGTCCGTGGAGAACCTACAGACGGCGTTCTTCACCGACAAGGAGGTCATCCGTGCGGTAGACGGCGTCAACTTCGACATCCACCGCGGCGAGACGGTCGGTATCGTCGGCGAGTCCGGGTCGGGCAAGAGCGTGACCGCCCGGTCCATCATGGGACTCGTCGATTCGCCCGGCCGAGTGCTGGACGGCAGTAGCATCCAGTTCCGCGGCGAGGAGTTGACCGAGAAGAGCGAGCGACAGTACCGAAACATCCGCGGTGGCGACATCGCGATGGTGTTCCAAGACCCGCTGACCTCGCTCAACCCGGTGTACACCGTCGGTAACCAGATCAAAGAGGCGCTGCGTCTCCACCAGAACTTGAAGGGTTCGGAGGCGACCGAAGAGGCAGTCAACCTGCTGGAAGCGGTCGGTATTCCCGACGCGTCGCGACGCGTCAAAGAGTACCCCCACGAGTTCAGTGGCGGAATGCGCCAGCGCGCGGTCATCGCGATGGCACTCGCGTGCGACCCCGAGTTGCTCATCTGTGACGAGCCGACGACAGCGCTCGACGTGACGATTCAGGCACAGATTCTGGAACTGCTCGACGACTTGCAGGAGGAGCGCGACCTCGCCATCATGTTCATCACGCACGACATGGGCGTCATCGCGGAAGTCTCCGACCGCGTCAACGTGATGTACGCGGGCGAAGTCATCGAGAGCGCACCCGTCGAGGAGTTGTTCGAGAACCCGCGACACCCCTACACCGAGGGGCTACTCAAATCGATTCCGGGCAACCAAGCCGAGGGCGAGCGACTCCAGACTATCGAGGGTGACGTGCCGACGCCGAACGAACCGGCGACCTACTGCCGGTTCGAGCCGCGGTGTCCGAAGGCCTTCGAAGACTGTACGAAGGTCCACCCGGTGTCCGTGGACGTGAACGATTCCGCGGACGACCACACGGCCGCCTGCCTGCTCTACCCCGAGGACAGTTCGGAACAGGAGGCAGTCCAGTTGCACAAAGAGCGTGAGAGTCAGCGAGAGGTGAGCGAGCAATGAGCGAGCAAATTCAGGAACAAGAGTCGGTAAGCGTCTCGACCGGCGAGACGCTCGTCGAGATCAACGAACTCAAGACGTACTACGGCGATGGCGGCATCATCGACTCCAACCCCGTCAAAGCGGTTGACGGCGTAGACTTCAACATCAAGCGCGGCGAGACGCTGGGTCTCGTCGGCGAATCTGGCTGTGGGAAGACGACCCTCGGCCGGACGCTCATCCAGTTGGAAAACGCCACCGACGGCGAAGTGCTGTTCGATGGCACCGACATTACGGAACTGTCCGGGTCGGACCTCAAAGACTGGCGACGCAACAGCCAGATGGTGTTCCAGGACCCCGAATCCAGCCTCAACGACCGGCTGACTATCGGGGAAATCATCCGCGAACCGCTCGACGTTCACGACTGGAACACGCCACAGGAACGGCGCGAACGGGTTCGGGAACTGCTCGACGTAGTGGGACTCCAACCGGAACACTACTACCGGTACCCCCACCAGTTCTCCGGCGGGCAACGCCAACGCATCGGCATCGCCCGGGCGCTGGCACTCGAACCGGAGTTCGTCGTGCTGGACGAACCGGTGAGTGCGCTGGACGTGTCCGTGCAGGCGCAGATTCTGAACCTCCTCGAAGACTTGCAGGAGGAGTTCGGACTCACCTACCTGTTCATCGCTCACGACCTCTCGGTCGTTCGCCACATCTGCGACCGCGTGGCCGTGATGTATCTCGGTCACGTCATGGAGTTGGGCGAGACCGAAGAGCTGTTCCAGAATCCGAAGAACCCATACACGCACTCGCTGCTGTCGGCGATTCCGGAACCAGACCCGACCGCGAACAAGGACCGCATCACGCTCCGCGGGACGCCGCCGAGTCCGCGCGACCCGCCACAGGGCTGTCCGTTCACGACACGCTGTCCGATGAAGATTCGGCCGGAGAAGTACCAGAACATGGACCCGGAGCTCTGGGTCGCCATCGAGGTGTTCCGCGAAGTACTGCGCGAGCGCTCGCGGGCCGAGAAGTCCCTGACCGACCAAGCGAAGGAGATGCTCGGGATGGAGACGCGGTACTCCGACATCGGCGAGATTCAGCAGGAACTGTTCGCCGAGTTGAACGTGCCGTCCGAGGTGCAACAGCACATCGAGAAGGCGGCGACCTTAGTCGAAAACAACGACGAGCAAGGGGCGCGCGACTACCTCTTCGAGGAGTTCGGCAGCGTCTGTGACAGAGAGTCGCCGAGCGACCACGAGGTCAGCGCCAGCGGGCGATTCAGCCACTGTCACCGTCACGAGAACGAACACACTGAACCGGACGAGTTCACGCCGTACACCGAGCGGTAGATGACGGCGCCCCTCTCCCGACGACTCCGACGATTGCTCGACGCGGTGATGTACGGTCTCGCGGTCACCGCGGTCATGTTCGTCGTCGGTGCGGCCCTCGGACTCGGATTCGTGCTCGTCTTCGGGGGAGGAGACGTTCTCATCACCGTGAAGTTCTGGCTGTTCCTCGTCGGCATTCTCATGTTCGGCTACTCGACGTTCCAACTTCGGCCGTCGCGGCCGTGGAAGACCGAGGAAGGCGAAGACGGGAAGCTGAAAGTGACTCGGACAGAGCCGAAAGGCGAAGTCGTCGGGGCGCGCGAGGAGACGACGTTTCAGGCGACGATTCAGCGGATACCACCGTTGTCGTGGTACTCGTTGCCCCCGGACCAGCGGTGGTCGGTCGGCGCGAAACTGTTCGTCGCCAGTCTCGTCGTGTTGCTGACGTCGTTCACGATGGAGTTCGTCTTCGGCGTCAGGGTGTAGTTGGGCTGGTAGGTCACGGAGTAGCCCGAGCGTACGAACAACAGCTTTTACCGCTCGTAGGCCGAGAGACACAGGTATGCCAGAGACGGGAGCCGGGGACGACGAACCAGACTACGCCGAGCAGATCGCGGCCAACGCGGACGTGCACAAGAACGCGTGGCAACAGACGCTAGACGACATGAAGGCGTTGGGCGAAGAGTTGGAGTCGGAGGGCTGGGACGTCCAGACCATCGGCGCGGGTCACGTCGCACCGACGAATCCGGACGCTGGCGGGAGCGACCGGTTCGGTCTCGTCTACGTGATTCCGGACAACATGGCCGACGAGTTCGAGCAGGCCGTGGAGACGGGGTCGTTCCCCCAGTATCAGGTGTTCCGCAACGAGATGCAGGGGCGCGTGTTCCAAGTCACGAAACTACTCGACCCGGAGACCGAGCAGGCGATACTGCTCGCCGGGAGCTACGAACTGCGCCACGCGCCGGGCATGGTCAAGACCGCCTTAGAGAGAGACGAGATGTACACGCACGTCCAGACGCTCGACCAGACCCACCTCGGGTCGTTCCGTCACGAAGACGTCGAGACGTTCTTCCCGAACCCACAGCGCTACGAGGACTACGAAGTGGACTTCGAAATCGGTGCGGAAGCAGTGGGCGAGGACTACGAGGACGAAGTGTACGACGACGAAGCGTAGCTGATTTTTGGCCTGCTCGGAGCGAATCGTCCGTGGGACCGAGACCCGCGGCTTCGTAGAGTACAAGAAGGCCCAACACGTATCCGCCGGACATGAAAGTCGGCGAAGCCATGACGCCACGTTCGGAGGTCGTTACGGTCGAACTTCCGGGCACACGCGACGACGTACTCGAATACCTTCAGGAGCGGTCGTTCTCGTCCGTACCTGTCGTCAAGGAAGAAGACGGCCACGAGCAGTTCCGTGGTCTCATCTCCCGCGACGACCTCATCGAGAACCCCGACGAAGACCAACTCGCGCTACTGATGCGCGAGGTTCCGACCACGACGCAGGACGCGACTATCGAAGAAGTCGCCGCGCTGATGGTCGAAGAGGGGACCCGTCGCGTGCCGATCGTCGATGGCGAGTTAGAGGGCATCGTCACCGTCACGGACGTCGTGCGAGCCATCGCGGACGGCGACGCAGACGGCGGGACGCGAGTCGGTGACCTCGCCGCGCGAGACGTGAACACGACGTATCTCGAAACGCCGCTGACCGTCGCCGAGCGCGAACTGTACTACGCGAACGTCCCCTACGCAGTCGTCTTGGGCGAGGAAGGCGACATGAGCGGCGTGCTGACGGAAGTGGACATCATCGACGTAGCGCGCGTCGTGGAAGGCGAGGAAGAGACCGGTGAGAGCCTCGCCAACGAAGACGACGAGTGGATGTGGGAGGGCATCAAGGCCGTCGGCAACCGTTATCTGCCGACGCGGAACGTCGAGATTCCCGCAGAACCGGTCGAGTCGTTCATGACCACCGACGTGGTGACCGTCTCGACGGACAAGACCGCCCAAGAGGCCGCACAGCAGATGCTCCGCGAGGACATCGAGCAGATTCCGCTCGTCACCGGCGACGAACTCACCGGCATCGTCCGAGACATCAACTTGCTGGAGGCACTGCGATGAGTCGTGCGGACCTCGTGGAACTCGCCAAGCGGCGCGGCTACTTCTTCCAGTCCGCGGGCGCGTACGGCGGCGTCTCGGGGTTCTACACCTACGGTCCGGAGGGCGCGACGCTGAAACAGAACGTCGAAGACTCGTGGCGCGACCGGTTCCAAGTGCAGGAGGGCCACCGCGAAATCGACGCCCCGACCGTGATGCCCGAACCCGTCTTCGAGGCGTCGGGCCACCTCGATACGTTCGACGACATGCTCGTGGAGTGTCCCGAGTGTGGCGAGAGCCACCGCGCGGACCACCTCATCGAGGACAACACCGACATCGAAGAGGCCGAGAGCTTCGCCCCCGAGAAAGTGATGGACCTCATCGAAGAGAACGACCTGCGCTGTCCGAGTTGCGACGCCGAACTCGCTGGCGTCGAAGTCGAGGACTTCAACCTGATGTTCGAGACGAACATCGGGCCGGGCGACTCCTCGCCGGGGTATCTGCGGCCCGAGACGGCCCAAGGTATCTTCGTGGAGTTCCCGCAACTCGCGGAGTACGCGCGCAACCAGTTGCCGTTCGGTATCACGCAAATCGGCAAGGCCTACCGCAACGAAATCAGCCCCCGGAAGTCCATCGTCCGCACGCGAGAGTTCACGCAGGCCGAACTGGAACACTTCATCGACCCGACCGAGGACGAACCGCCCATCGAGCGCGTCGCCGACGTGGAACTCAAACTCTACCCCGCCGACGAGCAGGAGAAAGAGGGCGGCGACTACGTCGAGATGACGGTCGAGCAAGCCGTCGAGGAAGGCGTCGTCAACGACTGGGTCGCCTACTACCTCGGCGTCGGCAAAGAGTGGTACGAGTCAATCGGCGTGGACATGGACCGGTTCCGCTTCCGACAGCACCTCTCGGGCGAACTCGCTCACTACGCCGCAGACTGCTGGGACGCCGAGAGCGAAGTCGATGGCGACTGGATAGAAATCACCGGCTTTGCCTACCGGAGCGACTACGACCTGAGCAAACACGACGACTACTCCGACGACGACTTCACCATCTTCAAGCAGTACGACGAACCGAAGGTCGTCGAGCGCGCGACGGTGGACCCGGACATGAGCTACCTGGGTCCGGAGTTCGGCGGCAAAGCCGCCGACATCGGCGAGGCACTCGAAACGCTGGCCGAGCGTGACAGAGCCGCATTCGACGGTGAGGACGTGACCGTCGAAGTCGATGGCGAGGAGTACGCGATTCCAGTCGAAAAGACGGGGTTCAGCGTGGACGAGGTGAAAGAGTCCGGCGAACACGTCATGCCCCACGTGGTCGAACCGTCTATCGGTATCGACCGCGTCATCTACACCGTGCTGGACCACGCCTACGCAGAGGACGAAGTCGAAGGCGAGACCCGAACGCGTCTCTCGCTTGAACCGAGCGTCGCGCCGACGTTCGTCGGTGTCTTCCCGCTGATGGACAAGGACGGCATGGGCGAGCAGGCCCGCGAGATTACCGCGACCCTGCGTGAGGCTGGCTTCGATGTAACCTACGACGACTCGGGCAACATCGGTCGGCGCTACCGCCGACAGGACGAAGTCGGCACGCCGTTCTGCGTGACGGTTGACTACGACTCTCTAGAGGAAGACACCGTGACGCTCCGCGAGCGCGACTCGACAGAACAAGTTCGAGTTCCGATTTCGGAGGTGCCGGACATGCTCGCGGACCTCCAGACCGGCGAGACCACCTTCGAGAACCTCGACGCGCCAGCACCCGAACAGTAAACCGTGACGAGCGAGGTCAAGCGCCGACTGGTACACGTCGCCGGGACGGGCTATCCGGCGCTGTACTTGCTCGGACTGGCGACCTACGAGCAACTGCGTTACCTGCTGGTGTTCAGTTCGCTGGTCGCGCTCGCGCTCGAAGTCGTCAGGCTGTTCGTCGGACTCGACTGGCGTATCTTCGACGAACTGACCCGCGAGTACGAGCAGGACAACCTCGCTGGCTACGCGCTGTACCTGTTCGGGATGACCCTCGCCGCGCTGGCGTTCGAACCACGCGTAGCGATTCCGGCGATGCTGATGCTGACTATCGCCGACCCCATCAGCGGGCTAGCGAGTTCCGGAGACTTAGGCGTCAAAGCGACTCATACCTTGCTGCTGACCTTCGGAGTCTGCATGCTCATCGCCAGTCTGTCGGGACTTCCGGTGGTCACGGCGATTTTGGGCGCGCTCGCGGCGACGTTGGCCGACGGCGCGAAACCGGTCATCGCGGGCTACGTCATCGACGACAACCTGACGATTCCGGTCGGTGCAGCAGTAGTGATTTATCTCTCGTTGCAGTTCGTGCCCCCCGTGGTGTAACCGCCGTCGAATTTCTTGCCGATTTCTCGGACACAGTTCCAGTCACGTATCGTACGTTCAGGAGCCCATAGACTGTATTCGGACGCTATTCGGCCCCGCTTTGCTCGACTCATCTTTCAACACGAATTACCGACGGCTACAGACGAATAAGCGCGGATACGCATATTTTGGGCACGAGCCGAGTTCGGACGGGGTCGAGCGAGGCGAGGTCAACCAATGAGTACGAGTGAGTCACAGATAGACGTCGAACAGTTTCTCACGAACCTCCGGTCGTTCGAGTACCGTGAGGTGATGATGGTATTCGCGACGCTTGCCGTGGTCGCTGGGTCGGTACTGCTGTACCCCGGAGCGGAGAACGTCACGAAGGGCCTCCAGTCGAACGTCTCGGCCGGATTGCTCGCGCTGTTCGTCCTCGTCGCCGTCGTCGCTGGCGCCGTCAAGGGAATGATCGGGTTCGGGTACGCACTCATCACGACGCCCATCTTCGCGTCGGTCATCGACCCGACGCTCGCCGTCGTCGTCCTCGCCATCCCGCCGTGGATGATAAACATGTTCCAGATAGGCGAGACCGACACGGGGCTCGAATTTGTCCGCGAAGAGTGGGCGTTGATGCTTCTGGCCGTCGTGGGTTCCGTCGTGGGCGTCGGCTTTCTCGCGGAGTTCTCCACCGGCCCTATCGTGCCGTTCCTCATCGGCATCGTCATCTTCGGCTACGTCCTCTTCCAAGTCGGACAGAATTTCGTCCGAATCGAGGAGGCCCATCATCCCGTCGCTCTCGGCGTCGCGGGTGCCCTCGAAGGGTTCCTGCTGGCAGTGGCGAATCTCGGTCCACTGCTACCGGCGTACTTCCACACGTTCGAACGCGACACCGAACGATACATCGGCGGTCTCTCGATGGTTCTGGGAACCATCTTCACGGTTCGAATCATCCAAATGGCGCTGTTCACGGACCTGCTGACGACGTATCGCCTCTGGCTCGGTTGCGTCATCGCCGTCGTCACCGTCGTCGGGTTGCTCGTGGGGACGTATCTGCGCCGACTCGAAATAGACGAACGGAAGTTCAACTGGTTCGTCGTGGCGCTGTTGTTCGTCATCTCGCTCAACATCTTCCGGAACACGGTTCCGGCGCTGTTCTTCTAATACGAGGTTAGGGGGTGATGTAAGCGTACCTCGACGACTGGAGTCGGGTGAGTTCCCCGACGCCGGAGGAAACCAGTTCGACTCCCGATACAAGGTCCGATTCGCTAATATCGGTTCCTTCGATGGTGTTCTCACACTGTTTGAACTGAACGCCTCGCTCCCGTAGTCGTTCGACTCGCTCTCGGTACGGTGAGTCCTCCAACAGCAGTTCGAGACCACCGCTGTTGGCGACGAGTGCAACCGAATCGAGTTCCATTGTCTCGTCGTCCAGCAGATTGGCGACGTTACCGAGAACGCGGTCGTGAAGGCCTGGGTCGTCAGTCGATTGGTGGAACACGGCTTTCATACCGGGCGAGAGGCGTCGAAGTGAGAAAAAACCGCGGTCGAAGGGTCGAAATTCCGGCGAGAACGTCTCAATTCAGCCATTCGCCGAGTTTACCGGCGACCCAGGGATTGGCCTCCTCGGCGAAGTGCTCGCGGTTCCGGTGGATGAAAACGGCGTAGCCGCCGAGCAAGGCACAGCCGACGCCGAGCGAGCGAGTCCACGACGCGCCGGGTGCGACCGTCGAAAGAATCGTAAAGCCGACGACACCGCCGACGATGCCGCCGAGTGCGGTAACGAGACTATCGGCCAGCACAGTTCCATCCTCGTAGTACGCTTCGGAGTCGAACGTCTCGGTCCACGAGTAGCCGAAGAGCGCGACTGCTGGGACCGCTATTCCGAGGCCGACCACTGTGGCGTACCCCGAAGGGACCCCCGCCGCGAGGAGCGGCACGAGCAGGAGTCCAGCACTCAGCAGTCCGAGTACTGCGAACGCGCCGACGGTTGCGAATGCACGTCGTTTGGTCACAGCTCCGTCATCTCAGTGTCCTTGTAAAAATGTAGGTGACTCGCGTTCTACTTTCACCCTGCAACGCGAACCCTTTAATCACTTGGCGACCAACCTCGCCACGAATGGCGACGACCGGGGAGCCCGATTACGTCGAACACGAACTTCTCGTCCCGGAGTTCATCGAGCGGCGGATGTATCAGTTGCAGTTGGCCGGTGCGGCCAAAGACCAACACACGCTCGTCACCCTCCCGACGGGGTTGGGGAAGACGACCGTGAGCCTACTCGTGACCGCCGAGAGACTGGCGAGCATAGGCGGGAAAGTGCTGTTTCTCGCTCCGACGAAGCCGCTCGTCACGCAACACGCCGAGTTCTACCGAGAGGCACTCAACCTTCCCGACGAGGACATCGTAGTGTTCACGGGCGAAGTGTCGCCCGACGACCGCGCGGAACTGTGGGAGCGAGCGAAAATCGTCATCGCCACACCACAAGTCGTGGAGAACGACCTCGTCGGCAGTCGCGTCAGTTTGGCGAACGTCACGCACCTGACCTTCGACGAGTGCCACCGCGCGACCGGCGACTACGCGTACAACTACATCGCCGAGCGCTATCATCAGGACGCGGAGAATCCGCTCGTCACCGGGATGAGCGCGTCTCCCGGCGGCGACGAGGAAGAGATTCTGGACGTGTGTGAGAACCTCGGCATTCGAAACGTCGAAGTGATGACCGAGGAGGACAGCGACGTGGCGGAGTTCACCCACGACACGGAAGTCGAGTGGGAGCGCGTCGAACTCCCCGACGAGATTATGGAGATTCGGGACGCGCTGAACGAGGTCATCAGCGACCGACTGGAGAAGCTCAAACAACTCGGCATCACGAACAAGACCAGTGCGGACATTTCGGAGAAGGACATCCGCAAGATACAGGCCGAGCTCCAGAAACTCATCGACAACGACCAGTCGGAGGGGTTCAAGGGAATGTCCGCACTCGCAGAGATTCGGAAGCTTCGGACGGCAGTGACCTACGTCGAGACCCAGAGCGTCGAAGCACTCAGACGGTACTTCGAGCGCCAACGCAACGCCGCGCGCTCCTCGGGGGCGTCGAAAGCCAGCCAGCGGTTCGTCTCGGAGCCGAAAGTCAAGGAGGCGATGCGCAGAGCCGAAGACTACGACGGTCTCCACCCGAAATACTCCCGTACGCGAATTCGACTGGCCGAGACGCTCGGCATCGAGGGAGGACAGCGCGTCATCGTCTTCACCGAGTCCCGGGACACCGCAGAGGCCCTCACCGACTTCCTCGGCGACCACTTCGACACCCACCGGTTCGTCGGGCAGGGCAACAAGGAGGGAAGCGACGGGATGACCCAGAAACAGCAACAGGAGACCTTGGACAAGTTCCGGAACGCGGAGTTCGAGGTTCTAGTCTCCACGTCCGTCGCCGAAGAGGGTCTCGACGTGCCCGAAGTGGACCTCGTGCTGTTCTACGAACCGGTACCGACCGCGATTCGGTCGATTCAGCGGAAGGGCCGAACAGGCCGTCAGGCGAAAGGGCGCGTGGCGGTTCTCCTCGCCGAAGACACCCGCGACGAAGCCTACTTCTGGATTTCCAAACGCCGCGAGGGGAAGATGGAAGAGGAGATGAAGAAACTGAAGGGCGTCGCCGCCGAGGTCGAAGAAGAGCTAGACGACTCCCAGCGCCAGTTGGGCGACTTCGGGAGTGACGCTGGCGGCGACGAGCGCGAAGTCGAACACGGATTGCAGGAGTTCGACGCAGGCGGCGACGAAGTGGAGACGGTCGAAGAAACGGAAGGCGACGAACCGGCGAGCGAGACAGCAGACGAGGCGTCCGAATCCGACAGCGAGACTGCCGCGGCAGGCGAACCGACCGAGTCCGACGCGGACAAAGCCGTCGTCGCCACCGCCGAACCGGACGACGAAACGGTCGAAATCGTCGCCGACCAGCGCGAACTCGACTCTAACATCGCGCGAGACCTCTCGACTCGCGAGGGTGTCGAGACACGTCTGGAAACCCTCGAAGTCGGCGACTACGTGCTGTCCGACCGCGTCGTGGTCGAGCGCAAGTCCGTGAGCGACTTCCTCGACACGCTGACCGGCGGCGACCGCTCGATGTTCGAACAGGTGGGCGACGCGACCCGCCACTACTCGCGGCCAGTCGTGATTCTGGAGGGCGAAGACCTCTACGGCGAGCGCAACGTCCACCCGAACGCGATTCGAGGCGCGCTCTCCTCGCTGGCCGTCGATTTCGGTGCGAGCGTCCTCCGAACGACCGACGAAGCGGACACCGCCGACTTGCTGGAGGTCATCGCCACCCGCGAACAGGAGACCGACGACCGTGAAGTGTCGGTCCACGGCGAAAAGCAGAGCAAGACGCTCACCGAGCAACAGGAGTACGTCGTCGGGTCCATCGCGGACATCGGCCCGGTCACCGCCCGCGCACTGCTAGAGGAGTTCAGGAGCGTCGAAGCAGTCATGACCGCCCGGAAAGACGATTTGCTGGAAGTCCAAGGCGTCGGCGAAGTGACCGCCGAGCGGATTCGAGAAGTGGTTGGTAGTGATTACCAAGCGTAGCGGAGCGGTCGAATCGTGAACGGTCGTGAACAGTCGGGTCGAAATCCGCCGTTACGCTCCAACGATTTCCGTGTTTCAGGGTGCATAATATCTCCATTACCTTAAATTAAGGGGACACTTACGCACCTTTCCGTGTCGAAAACCCAGTGAAACGGGGGTCGGCAATTAAGGGTGCGTGTAACGACCATTAGGTAGAGAGTAAATGAGAATCGAGCAACCCTCCGGCGAAGACACGACCGATACTCCGGACTCGCTGTACGGGTCGCCGCTTCACGAGACGCCCGAATCAGGAGACGAAAAGGAGTTGTACGGTAGCCCCTGTCACGACAACCGAATCGAGGACGACGACGAACAGCGCCTGTACGGAGACCCACAGCACGAGGTCACGCAGGACGAATCGTTCGACCCCGACCTCGTCTTCGTCCAGTCGCTCGCCGACCGGGTAGTGAGTCCCGGAACGACCGTCTCGCCGACGGAACCCCGTGCGAAAACTACGGAACAATAGTCACTGGAACCGCCTCTTCTTCGATGACGGTGTGTGCGGCACTGCCGAGAATCGCTCGCTCGACAGCGCCGGAACCGTGGTGTCCCATGACGACGTGGTCGTAGCCGCGTTCCTCGACGAGTTCCAGAATCCCTTCGCCGACCCTGTTTGCGGGCCGAAACGTGAGTTCTACGTCGGTCGAGACCTCCGGTTGGTCTTCGATACCAGCCTCCGCGAGTAGTTCGCGGGCGCGGTCTGCGATGTCGTCCGTGGCGTCGGTTTCGGCGTCGGTGATGTGAACGACGTGGAGCGACGCCTCATACCGGCGGGCGAACTCGGTGGCGAATTCGAGCGCGCGGAAGCTACAGTCCGAACCGTCGATGGGGACGAGAATCTGCATACCACAGACGACGAGCGAAGAGAGTTTAACGGTTCGCCCGGTCGAGGGCGTCCAGCGCCTCTGCGGCTTCGCGGGTCGCCGCGAGCAGTTCGCGCGAGCGGGAGACGTCGTCGGTCTGCTCGGCCTGCCGGGCGAGGTCGGTCAGTTTGCGGACGAGCGAGTCACGTGCGTCGGCGAGGTCGCCGTCGGTGGTCGCTCCGTGCGAACGACTGCGAGCAGTTCGGCGGCCGCGACCGCGCTCTCCGACGGATTCTCGGTTCTTCCCAGACTCTCGGCCACCGTGAGACTGGTCGTCCTGCTGTGACGGCGGTCGGCGGTGAGTGTCGTGGGAGTGCTGACCAGCGACACGAACGTCGTTGATTTCGACGCGGGGTTCGCCGTCGCCAGAGTCGCCCCCGGTGGCAGGTTCCGCCGCTGCTCTCGTCTCCGGGTCCTGTTTTGGCGTTACTTGGGAGGCGTCGTCAGTTTCGGCTGGTCGGGTGGTTTCGGTACCGCCACTCGCTTCGGCAGATTCTGCCGTCGGTGTCGTCTCTGTCGTTTCGGCTTGGGCGGCTTCTTGTGCGGCGTTCTGGCAGGATGGACAGAACTCTTGGCCGTCGTAGCGGAAGATGGGGTCGCCGCAGTTGTTGCAGTGTTTGCCCGTCATCGTCGCGCCTTGCAGGAGGAGTTCGCTCATCCGCTGGGTAGATTCGCGGTCCTTCTGGTCGGCCTCGTACTTCTCTCGAAGTTTCTCTCGCTCGGCCTCTTTGTCGAACTCGTCGCTCATACCACCAAGAAGGCACGCAGAGCGGAAAAAAGCTACTCGACCCAGCGCGTCGTCTCTCCGGCGTTTGTTCGGCAACTGTCGAAGTTTCGCACGTCGTCTGCCGTTTCAAGAGGCCGTTTTTCGGCCGTTCCGGAGCATTTAACGGTGTTGCGGGCGGTGATTTACGTGGTATGACGAAAATCAGCGTGGTCGGCGCGGCAGGCACCGTCGGGGCCGCGGCGGCGTACAACATCGCGCTTCGGGACATCGCGGACGAGTTGGTACTCGTAGACATTCCGGACAAGGAAGACGACACCATCGGACAGGCCGCAGACGTGAACCACGGGGCGGCGTACGACGCGAACACTGTCGTCCGACAGGGCGACTACTCCGCTACCGAGGGTTCGGACGTCGTCGTCATCACGGCGGGCATTCCGCGCCAGCCTGGCCAGACCCGCATCGACCTCGCGGGCGACAACGCGCCCATCATGGAGGACATCGGCTCCTCCATCGCGGAGTACAACGACGACTTCGTGACCGTCACCACGTCGAACCCGGTGGACCTGCTCAACCGCCACCTCTACGAGACGGGCGACCGAGCGCGCGAGAAGGTCGTCGGCTTCGGCGGCCGTCTGGACTCCGCGCGGTTCCGCTACGTCCTGAGCCAGCGATTCGACGAGCCGGTCCAGAACGTCGAAGCGACGATTCTCGGCGAACACGGCGACGCACAGGTGCCCGTGTTCTCGAAGGTCCGAGTCAACGGCAAGGACCCCGAGTTCAGCGACGACGAGAAGACCGAGATTCTGGACGAACTCAAGACGAGCGCGATGAACGTCATCGAGAAGAAGGGCGCGACTCAGTGGGGTCCGGCGACGGGCGTCGGCCACATGGTCGAAGCCATCGTCCGCGACACGGGCGAAGTGCTGCCCGGGTCGGTCAAACTCGACGGCGAGTACGGCCACGACGACGTTGCGCTCGGCGTCCCGATCAAGCTCGGTTCCAACGGCGTCGAAGAGGTCGTCGAGTGGGACCTCACCGAGTTCGAGCGCGAACAGCTCGGCGAGGCCTCCGACAAGCTCTCCGAGCAGTACGAGAAGATAGAATAGACCGATTCTGCGGCTTTTACGGACTCTTGCGGTTCCTCGCGTTTTTCAGATGGTACAGTACAGCATCGAAGTCCAGCGTAACTTCTCGGGTGGGTCCTCGCACCACTCGGCGACCGGGTCGTTGTAGTCGTTGGTGTAACGAACGTCGTACCCGAATGCCTCCAGTCGCTCGACCAGACTCCATGGGTCGGTGTCGAAGCGGTCCCGAAGTTCGCCCGGATGGAGTTCCACGAGGAGCGCCGGTGCGTCGCGTTCGAGGACGCTCGACAGTCCCCGAAGAACAGACGACTCGCCACCCTCCACGTCGATTTTGACCAGCGACGGAGACACGTTCCGTTCGACGCAGTAGCGGTCCAACGTCGTCTGGTCGGTCGTCGCTTTCGGGTATTTTTCGAGCGACTGCACGTTGGTCGTGTGGTCGTCCGGTGGGTCGTCACTCGTGTCCTCGCCGACCCACGTTGGGTGGAAGTTCACTCGACTGTCCGTGAGGTCCGCGTCGTTACGCTCGAACACTTTGCTTCGAACCGGGTGCGGGTCGAAGGCGTGAACGTCGCTCGCGTCTGTTACGTGGGTTGCGAGGAAGGAGAAGTAGCCCTGTCCTGCGCCAACGTCGAGGAACGTCGAACTTGGGCCGAGTTCGTCCAGTAGCGTGGCGGTCGTCAGCGGTTCGTAGAAACCGGTGTCGTCGGCGACCTGAGAGAGCCAACTGTCGCGGAGAACCGTCAGTTCGAACTCGGGTCCGGCGGGCACCGCAATCTGTCGGCTCGTCGCAGAGAGTGCCGCGTAGAGTTCGTACTCGCCCGCGTTCAGCATCGCCTGCCCGACGGGCGCGGGAATCGACGCTCTCGATACCTGGTTCGCCATACAGAAACTGGCTCTGCAGTCGTATTAACGGGTTTTCGTGGCTGTAGAGAGCACCGAGACACTCTTCACCGACCAGCAGAGAGACGTCTCCCGATCTGTTCCGGGAGCCCAGCGTCCTCGACTGCTCGCTGGACGTCCTCGACGTCGTAGCTCACTCGCTGTTCCTCCACAGACAGGTCGTCCAAGTCCAGCACGGCGTAGGCGGCCTCGGGGTTTCTATCACGTGGTTGGCCAACACTACCGGGGTTCATCACGATTCCCTCGTCGTACACTTCGTGATGTTGGATGTGCGTGTGACCCATAATCAGCACGTCCTCGTCGCCGAGCAGGTCCGGCGAGAACTCCTCGGGCCGGGTGTAGTGGTCCGGGTCGTTGGGGTGACCGTGGACCACGTAGACGCGGTCGCCGAACTCCCGACGGGTCGTCGGTAGGGATTCGAGCCACGCGAGTTGACTCTCGGAGAGTCGCTGCTTGGCGTGTTCGACCCCCGCGGCCGCCATGTCGTTGAACCGGAATCCAGAGTCGCTGGCGACCGCTCGGTCGTGGTTGCCCATCACTGTCGGAATCTCGCGCTCGCGAAGCGTATCGATACAGTCGCCGGGCCACGGGTTGTAGCCGACCACGTCGCCCGCACAGACCAGCGCGTCCACGTCCGGCATGTCGGCCAACACTGCGTCGAGTGCGACCCTGTTCGAGTGAACGTCCGAGAGGACCCCGACTTTCATGCCGGGTGATAGGACGCCCAGGCCTTAGTTTCCGTCGCCGTTCTCGACGGCGAACTCGAAGCCGTCGTCGGTTCGAGCGACGCCCGCGGCACAGACTGCGTGTTCGAAGTCGAGGTCGTACGCCGCGGTCGCGGCGACGGAAGCGGTTTCGGCAGCGAAGTCGAACGGCTCCGGCGCGTCTTTCTCGTAGGTCGCCACGAGCGTCGGTTCGGTGACTTCGCGGACGAGCAAGGCGTCTTTGCGGACAGTGCCGACGTAGGCGCCGCCGTTCTCCTCGCTACCGACCACGCCCGCAATCCGGGGCGTGTCGTAGTCGTCCTTCTCGTAGTCGAGTGCGAGCAGACTCTCTGCGAGCGCGTCACGCGCGGGGTAGCCTAGTTGCAGTTTCTCGGTGATGGGGTCTACGTGCGACCCGTTGCCGACGACAGCGGCGTCCGCTCGCGGTTGACCATCGCGAGCGCGTTCGGTCGAGTCGCGTTCGACCCGACGCGCGCAGTTGTACGAGATGTAGGGGTTGTCCGTCTCCGGAGCGTCTTCAGTCGGCCCGACGGTCAGGGCACCGTCGCGCTCGATTATCTTTCGGTTCGGGAACGACCGCGAGGAGACGCGGTAGGCCGCGACTTCGGGACCGACGACGACGAAGCGTCCGACGTACATACACGAACGTGCGTAGTTCACCGGCAAGTAGGTGTTGATTTAGGCATGGTCGAGCAGATATCGAGGAGTGGACGAAGAGACGAGCGGAAAACGTGAATCGCGTTCAGTCGTCGTCCGACTCCCCGCTCAGTGTGCTGTCCATCGTGTTCGACGCTGTCGGCCCACTGGACGCGTCGTGCGTGCCGAGTCGCACCGGTTTCGCGAACGAGAGCGTGTACTTGCTCCAGCGGAGTTCGAGGAGCAGCCAGAACAGCAAGAGACCCGCCATGCCGAGGATAGCGATGGCGCTCAGCGGGCCGACCCACGCCGGGAACACGTACAGCAGTGCGTGCAGTGCCTGCGTCGGAAGCAAGTCGAGGAACCCGTAGACGAGGGTCTCTGCGAGCGAGTAGTCGGCTTCGGCCGACTCGGCGGCGGTTCCGCTACCGAAGTTACGCGACGACAATCCGAGCGCGGCCGCGCTCTTCCCGCCCGTACTCTCGTCACCGGTACCCAGACGCTCTGCTTCGTACGGGCCGGGGAACTTCATCGACCAGACGATTTTGCCTTTCTCGTTGACTTCGAGGACGCGGTCACTGTTCGTGTCGGTGATGAGCGTGTTGCCGTTCGGGAGGCGGTCGGCGTCGCGGGGCCACTGCATCTTCGCGTCTCGCCAGACCCAGGACTGTTTCCACTCGCTTCCTTTCTTCTGGTACTCGATGACCCGATTGTTCTCACTGTCGGCGACGAGAACCGACGGGCCGCCGTTCGACTCGTTGATGTAGTCGGGGTTGTGCGCTTCGAAGAGAATATCGTGGTTGTCGTCTTCGCCAAGCGTCTGGTTGTCCAGCACGCCTTCACCAGGTTTGACGAACGCGACTTGGTCTTGGTTTCGGACGCTGATCATGATGCGGCCGTCGTCGAGCAGTTCGACGTCGTTGATGTGTGTCCAGTCGCCCGGATACTTGCCGCCGCTCGAAAGTTTGTAGTCCTGCTCTGCGCGCCACTTCCACTCGATGTCGCCGGTCGTCGTATTGTAGAGCGTGACGCCGTCGGGGTAGCCGATTTCCGCGACGAGAATCTTGCCGTCGCCGACGTAGTCGATGTCGTGAATCGCGCTCGAACCGCGCTTCGGTCGAGTGTCCGACCAGAGGCGAGTCACTTCACCGGTCGTAAGATTGAGCCGCTCGGCCACGCTGATGCGGCATTTCACTTCCGAGTGGCACTCTTCTTTCGACACTTCTTTCGTTGCGACGTAGAAGACGGTCGTTTTCCCCTCGTCGCTCGGGTCCACATCGTGGTAGTACTCGTACGTGTTGTTGTAGTATATCGTGTCGCCGTTGGAATCGTACGCCGCGATTTGGCCGCCACCGTACGCGTCGGTCGTGACGACGGTTATCCCGCTGTTGGTGGGTTCGACCGAACGGTTCTCCATCCGCGATTCGGTCCACTTGTCGCCGCTCTGCATGTAGGCACTCCCGATGGGGACCATGAGGCCGAGCATGACCACGACCATGAGAACGCGGAGTGTTCGACGTGAGGGCGCGTGCTTTCGTACCGAACTCGCGAGCTTGTTTCTTCTCGAATCGCCGCTATCGCTAACCATCCTGGTATTATTCTACAAAGGATTTTCTCATTAACACATAGATGTGTTTCACGAGAACCGACCGATGAAACAGAGTTAGCAGACCGATAAACTTCGTGAAACAGTTCTCTTAGCGAAGTGATAGCTATACAGCAACGGAAAATCAGTCGTGGTTGACTGTTTGGACCGGTCGATGTCGATGTAAGACTGCCAGTGCAGTCCGACTCGGAGAGATTCGACTGTCGGACAGTACCACGACCGATTCAACACGCAATGCTTACAAACCCCCAGAGTGTACCAGACTATGCGAAGTTCCATGGGGTAGTGGCCAATCCTGTTGCCTTCTGGGGGCAACGACCCAGGTTCGAATCCTGGTGGAACTATTCTTCGTCTCTCGTTGATCGTGAGCGGTTCCCCTGTGTACCCCTTCGTTTCGATTGGAAAAGGGCTATTTTCGGGATAGATAGCAGTCACGAAACGGGACGGCGGTCGATTCGAAACTGCGGTCTAGCGAGGAGAGTTTCGAGGCAATCAGGTCTCGTCTAACTCGTCCAACTCCCGCTGGTCGTTGTATTCCTCCTCGCCAGCGGCCTCACCAGTAATCTCACCGTAGACAGCCTCTCGTGCCTCCTCGGCTGACTCGAATCGCTCGTCCACGAGGCGGTCGAAGACGCTCCCCAACGTCTCCGTCTCGTTCGGCAGGTCGAGTCGCTGGTCGCCGTACTCCGCGGCGAGTTCTTCGCTGGTCGCCGGGTACTTGTGTTCGCCGAGCATCGCTCCGGCCTCACCGAGCAAGTCCTCGGTAATTTCGGCTCGTTCGTGCTGACGTTCGCGTGCGCTCCGCTGTTCACGCTCCGGGTCGGGGTCGTCACTCATGCGCAATCCTGCAACGATGAACCACGTAACCGTGGTGGCCTACAATTCAGGGCGACTACTTTTCGACTTCGAGCAGCGCGACTCGCTCGCAGACGAGGTCAGCGAGCGTCACGTCGGTGGCGGCGAGTTCGGCGTCACCAACGTCGAAGAACTCCCTGACTGCCTCGCGGTCGGCGTGGTCGATTCCGAGCGTCGTCGCTGGCGTGACCAGCTCTCGCACCGCGTCTGCGGCCGCCCCCTCGCGCACTTGGTTGTCTTCATCACCAGTTCCGTGGACGACCACGACGAGTCGATTCTCGCCTTCCGAGACGCCCATCCGGAGCGCGCGATTGATTTGGCGGCGACCGGCGGCGTACAGCAGAATTTCGACGGCGCGCTCGCGGGCGACGTTCTCGCCGCGGTCGAAGGCGCGGTCGGCGTGTTGGGCGGCGGTTTCGAGGTGTTCGCGCCCGACTACGAGGTCCGCGTCGAACGCCTGTATCGCGCAGTCGTACTCGTCGCCGATTGCCTCGATGTTCCCGAGGAAGCTATCGAGGTCCTCGATTTCGGCGTGGCCTTCGACAACTTTCACTGGAAATCACCGAGGCTCTGCTGGCCGTCGTTGCTACTGCTGGTCGCGGTCGCTTCGGCCTCTGCGTCCGCCGAGACGCCGTCGAGGTCGGGGTCCTTGCGCCCAACGTTCTCCAGAATCGTCTCGGTGGTCTTGCGCCGACCACGGAGCGCTCCGAGGACGACCGACTTGTCGGCCTCTCGGAGGTCTGCGCGGGATTCGATACCAGCAGCGAAGAGGCGGCGAGCGCGCTTTCGACCGACGTTCCGAACGCCCGCGAGGTCGAGCAGTTCGTCTTCGACGCCGTACTCGACGCGTTTCTTTGCTTCGCGGATTGCCGCTCCGAACTCCAAGTCGAGTTCGCCAGCGAGGCGTTCGGCGGCGTTGAGGAGCCATTCAGCTGTCTCGACCTTGCCACGGATGTCGCCGGGGCCGACGCCGTAGCGTTCGGTGATATCGTCTTCGTCCAGTTCGCTGGCCCAGTCTTCGAGCAGGCGGGCGGTCTTGAGCGCGGAGAGCCAGTCCTCGAAGGCGTGGTCCTCGAACTCCGAGGGCATCGACCCCAAGAACTCCGTCTCGCGCTCGTAGGCGAGTTCTGTGTACTCCTCGCGGTCGCCCGACCGCAGATAGAGTTCGTACATGTCCGGCGTGCGCGCGACGAGGTGGAACAGCCCCATCGCTGTCGGTCGGTCCTCGGCGGCGCGTAGGCCGTCGATAATTTCGGCGGCGCTCATCGGGTCGATGTAAAGTTGCGAGACGCGGTGGCCCAGACCTGTCGCGCGCAGGCCGCCGTCGGCCTCTCGTTCAAGGAACTCGTTGCGTTCCAGATATTCGAGGACGTTGTCTGCGACCGCGGCCAGTCGGCCGGATTCGGTGGTCTGGGTCGCGTACAGCGT
Organism: Halorussus halophilus; assembly: GCF_008831545.1. NCBI lineage: Archaea > Methanobacteriati > Methanobacteriota > Halobacteria > Halobacteriales > Haladaptataceae > Halorussus > Halorussus halophilus. Next base: position 3,356,235 of record NZ_CP044523.1, on the reverse strand, counting down.
CCGTTCGAGGAACGACAGCAGTTCGTCTTCGCTGTCGGCGAACCCGGAGGCGACGGTAGCGAGGATGTGCGTTCGTAGGGCAGGTTCGGCGGCGAGTTTCGACTGGACGGCTTCGGGGTCCGCCCAGACGTAGCGGTCGAACAGTTCGTCCATCTCGTCGTGGTTATTCGCGATGAGGACCGCCTCGCCGTAGGGGTCCAGTCCGGGTCGGCCAGCGCGGCCGAACATCTGGTGGACCTCCAGCACGTCGAGCGGTTGCATTCCTCCGACGTCGCCGTCGTAACGTCGCCAGTCGCGGACGATGACTCGCCGGGAGGGAGTGTTTACGCCTGCCGCGAGCGTCGGCGTGGCCGAGATGACCTTCACGAGTCTGTCGCGGAAGGCGTCCTCGACGAGTGCCCGGTGTTCGCTGGCGAGTCCGGCGTGGTGGAACGCCGCGCCCTTCGCCACTGCGTCGGCGAGGTCGTCGCTGGTCTGGGTGTCGCTGGCGTCCCGGATTTCCGCCGCGATATCCCGGAGTTTGGTTCGCTCTTCGTCGGTGAGGTAGTCACGAGTCACGTCCGCGAGTCGCCGCGCCGCCGCCTCTGCGTTCTTCCGGGAGTTGACGAAGACGAGCGACGACCCGTCGTCGCTCAGGGTGTCTTCGACCAGTGCGGCCGTCGCCTTCTCGTTGCCACGCGAAATCTGGGTCTTGCTGCCGTCGTCGAAGTGGAGCGCCTGTCCGTAGAGGACGCCCGCTCGGAGGTCGATGGGCCGCCAGTCCGAATCGACTAAGGTAGCATCGAGCCATTCGGCCATCACTTCGGCGTTGCCGACCGTCGCCGAGAGCGCGACGGTTTGGAGATTTTCGTTGAGTTTCCGGAGTTTGGCGAGCGTGACTTCGAGCGTCGGACCGCGATGAGAGTCGTCCACGAGGTGAACTTCGTCGGCGACGACACAGGAGAGATCGTCAACCCACTGCGCGCCGTTTCTGACGAGCGAGTCCACCTTCTCGCTGGTGGCGACGATAATGTCCTTCTGGGCGAGCCAGTCGCCGTCGCTGTCGTAGTTGCCGGTCGAGACGCCGACGGAGACGCCGTACTGCTCGAATTCCTCGAACTCGGCCTTCTTCTCGCTGGCGAGTGCCCGCAGGGGGACGATGTAGAGTGCTTTCCCGCCACGGGCGATACTGGAAAGCATGGCGAGTTCCGCGACGAACGTCTTCCCGCTGGCCGTGGGGACGCTGGCGACGACGCTGTCGCCCTCTGTGACGCCCGCTTCGACGGCCTCGGCTTGCGGCGGGTACAACTCCTCGATTCCTTGCTCGTGGAAGTGGTCCACGACGCCCTCGGGGAGGCCCGTGAGTTCCTCGACTTTCACGGCGACCACCCCCGAGAGAGAGCAGTGTAGGTGGTCATTACCCGACTTTGGCGCGTCTTCTGGTTTAAACTGTCGGGTGATGGCGTCGGGGTCGATGGTACGCAGTGCGAGACTGGGTGCTCGGGACTGCCGTCAGACGCCCGTCGTGCAGAGAGACGCCGAGTTAGCGCTCGTTCGACCCGAAACGAAGGGGTTCGCGGAAGAGAAGTCTCCGTCAGTGCTTTGGGGACACCCCGCCAACCCCGAACCATGCGAATCGAGTTCGACCGCGACACCTGCACTGGCATGTTCCAGTGTACCGCCGAGTGGGACGCCTTCGAAGAGAACCGCGACGAGGGGAAAGCCGACCTGCTCGACGCCGAGGAAGAGAGCGAGGACACGTTCGTCCGCGAAGTCCCCGAGGACGCCGAATTCGACGCGAAGATGGCCGCTCGTGTCTGTCCTGTGGACGCTATCCGGGTGTACGACGACGACGGCGAGCAGTTGATTCCGTAAATAGGCAGCGATTTCCAGTTGAAACGAGGGGGTTGAGAATCGTTATGGAGCGTCTGAAAGTCGGCTACGTCGGAGAGAATCTAGAGAATCGCGTCGATTGGCGCTTCGTCGCCGTTCTGTTGACGCGTTCGTCTGCGTCGTATCGTTATTCGGTCGTCAGTACGTCGTCCGTCGTGTCTTCTTTCTCCGTGGTGTCGGGGTAGAGCTGTTCTTCCCACCCGTCCGCCTCACCACGAACGTTCCAGATATCACTCATTTCGACACACCAGATACACGTTATGCGTGAAGCCACAAAACTATTGTGTGCTACTCCGACTCGTGTTCAAAAGTCTTCTCGGCCCACTTGACAGCGTACGCCGCGCCGTGGTCTCGGTAGGCCGACGTGTCGAGTGCCGCGAACGGCGCGGGCAGGTCGAGACCGTGTTTGACCGCGGCGCAGGCCAGTTCTGTGGCGTCGGCGAAGTCCGTCTCGTCTCGTGCCATCGCCGAGGGGAGACCGTCTACGCGCGGTTCGATGCGCTCGCCTGCGTCCTCCCACGCTGCGAAGAGTCGTGGATTGGTGTCTGCCCATCCTCCGAAGACCTGGCGAGTCTGGAGTCCGAGATAGGCGTCGTAGAGCGCCGCGGCTATCTGGTAGACGCTTCCCGAATCGTAGGGGAGAGCGGCCGCAAGGTCTCGGAACTCCCCGTCGAAGAAACCGAGGAAGTGTTCTGGTTCGCACGTGCCAACCTCGACGAGTGCTTGGGCGACGAGGAAATCGACGAACTCTTCGGGTGAACCTTCGACTCGGGCCTTCACGAAGACGGTCGGTGGAACCGTCTGGCGAGTCCACGCGACGCTGCCGTCGCCGGGCATGCCGACGACGAAGTCAGTCGAGGCGAACCGCCGGAGTAGTTCCGGAGTCTCCTCGGGAAGCCACTCGTCGGGGTACGAGAGCGGGTCGAGAGAATCCACCAGCAGACCGAGGTCCTCGGCTCGTCCCGGTGGAAGCGACTCGAAGTCGGTCTCGCAATCTAGTACGAGTGCGTCTGGTGCGTGTTCCTCGCGAACTGTGGCGACTTCTTCAGAGAGGGAGCGCTGTTCGAACATCAGGCCAGCAGCCAGAAGTTCGCCAGCAGTACGACCGCGAGAACTGACGTAATGGCGACTGTACCGACCACGATTTTCGTTGCCGTGCTCATAGCCGGTCGTTCGGGCGCGAGCGTTTAAAACCTCACTACTCCGGGTTGCAGTCTCACTACCTCGGGTTGCAGTCTCACTACTCCGGGTTGTATTCAGGTCGCTGTCTCAGTCGGCCCCTGCACCGACGTTGGACTCACGGGCGATTCGCTTCCACTCGCCGGTCCAGAACCGCACGACGTTCACGACTGCTCGGAGGTACATGTCGCCCAGAATTGCGACGTAGACGGCGAGCAGGCCCCAGCCGAGACCGGGCGCGAACTGCCAGCTACCGGAGATAAACGACCCGCCGCCGAGGGTAAAGAGCGCGACACCCGGCGCGACTGCGAGGAACGCGACGGGAAGCTTGAACAGGTACGTGCCAGCGAACGCGCCGTAGAAGGGCCAGCTAGTGTCACCAGCGCCCCGGAGGCCGCCTCGCATCGTTCGAGAGACGCTGAACGCCGCGACACCGAGGCCGAACACGCGGACGAACTCGACGGTGAGGTCTACGTGATTGGTGCCGAACGCGAGAGCGAGTGGGCGCGCGGCGACGAACAGTACGGCAGCGATGAGCAGTTGTGTGACGAGCGCGATGCGGAGCGTCTGCCAGCCGTAGGCGTCGGCCTCCTCGTCGTCTCCGGCACCGATGGACTGGCCAACGAGTGTGCTGGAAGCCGTCGAGTAGCCCCATGCGGGCATCAGCGCGAGGAGCATGACTCGGCGACCGATTGCGTAGGCTGCGACGACAGGCGTGCCGAGCGTCGTGAGGACGATGAGAAACGGGAAGCGGCCGAGCGTTCTGGAAAGTCGAGTGCCCGCGAGTGGCGCACCGACACGGACGATTTCGCCTGCAATCTCCCAGTCCCACTGCTTACCGCCGAGCGGGAGTCGCACCGAGTAACGACCAGAGAGCAGTGCGCCAGTGAAGAGCGTTGCCGCGAGAACGTTGGCGATGGCGGTTCCCCACGCCGCGCCCGCGACGCCGAGTTCCGGGAACGGCCCGACGCCGAAGATGAGCAGAGCGTTCAGCACGATGTTCGTCGGCAGTGTGAGCAGGCGGATGTACATCGGGGTGCGCGTGTCGCCGACGCCAGCGAGCGCGCGGGCCGCAATCATGCTCCAGAAGCGAAACGAGACCGAGAGCATGATGATTTTGAGGTAGAGCGCGCCGAGTTCGATGGTCCGCGGGTCGTCGGTCAACACGTCGAGCATCGGCACGGCGTAGACCCACGTGGCGGCGGTGATGGGAATCGCGAGGGCCAGCGCGAGCCAGAGCGACTGCTTGATGGCGAAGTTCGCCTTCTCGTGTTCGTCCGCTCCTTCGAACCGAGAGACGACGCTGATTGTGCCGCTGGTCAGCGCCAGTGAGAGGCCGAACGGGATGAAGAAGTACTGAAAGCCGAGTTCGAGCGCGGCGACTGCCTCGTCGCCGAGCGCACGGCCGACCATGAGGAAGTCCGCCGCGCGAAGCAAGGTGCGCATCCCACCGGTGACCATGACTGGCACTGCGAGGTCGAACGCCTCTTCGCCCTTCTCCCGGTCGAGGAGGCCGAGACGTGCCAACGCCGCGGGGAAGAGAAAGACGAATCGGCGAGCGCGCTCCTTGGCACCGTCGAGCATCCGTTTCGATTCGTAGCGGCGACTCGCGTAAACAGTTTTGGAATGGCGAAGTGGTTGCTGAGGTCGAAGGGCAGTGTTTCGGGTGGAACGGCGGTGGTACGCGGAAATTTAGGAATCGAACACCCGGCGCACGCGGTCACACCCTCGTGGTACGACCAGTCCGCGCGGGGGATGAGCGAACGAACGTGAGCGAGTCGGTTGGGGAGGTGTGTGGCTCGCGCAGTGCGGAGCAGTGCTGTGCGGTGTGGGAGTCGTACCAACACCGCAGCAGACGCAAAAAATCCGTGCGCTTTGCGCGCGGATTTCGAGTGTCGCTTTTTTGGTCCAGATTTATTGAGTGCCGAGGGACTCCGTCCCTCGAACCATGCGAATAGCGCGGAACGACGTTCCGCGGACCGTGCGAGCGGCGAAGCCGCGAGCAGACGGCCTGCGGCCGTGAGCAGAGAGCGGTGCCGAAGCGCGACGAAGTCGCGCACTGGCATCCGACGAGAAAAAAGGTGGAGACGAAAAGGTGGTCGTCAAAAAGTCGCTACTGTTCCCAGGAGTCCGGCACTTCGATGACGTACTTGCCGTCCTGTTTGAGCGCGATGATGTACTCTTCACGGTTGTACAGTTCCATCAGGTTGAGTTCGTACTGGCCGGGGTTGACGATGCGGATGCTCTCGAACTGGTCGTTCAGTTCCTTGCGCAGTTCGTCGAGTCCCGGACTCTCTTCTTCCGGTGGACTGACGACGTTGGCGTCATCCGTGTCTTCTGCAGGTGGGTCGTCCGGGAGTTCATCCTCGCTCACGAGGTCGCGGCGAGCACTAGCCTGGGCGCTGTCCTCGTTCGATTCGGCGGCTGGCGCAGCATCGGTGGCGGCCGATTGCCCTTCGTTTCGAGTCGAACCGGAGTTCGGCGCAGAGCGTGATTGGGTCTGCGAGCGCGACTGTGACGCGCTCGCGGCCGCCGACTGTTCTCTCTCCCCTCGGTCGCGTTTCGTGCTGACCCAGTCGCGGACAGTCGCGGCCGCTCGGTCTACGGCACCCGACGGAGTGCTGTCGGTGTCGCCCCCTGTTTCGGGTGCGTCGGGGGAACTGGCGGCGTTCGCAGTGCCCCCAGCGTTTCCAGTGTTCGCGGCTTGTGGTTGCTTCTTCGGCGCGGTTCCACCCGTTGTTCCGCCAGATCCACCCGAGTCACCTACGGCTCCCGCGGGCAGGAACTGGAACTTGTTCCCGCCGCAGTCCGGACAGCCCGAAAGCATCTCTTTCGAACCGTCCTCGAACGCTCGGCCGCAGTTGGTACACTGGTGGGGCATTATTTACGGGAGACGAGTGCGCTGATGAGGTTGTCGTCCTTGTGAAGCGTCTCTATCTGGTTCGCCGGGCCGATGACGGTGAGCTTCGACGTCGATTCCTTGCCCATCAAGCGGTCGAGGAAGCTTTGGTCGGCCGTCTCGGAGCGCGGGTACGTTTCGATTTCGATGCCGTTGAACTCGTCGGGGCTAATCTCGGTCATCGTGACCTCGATGAGTTTGCTCTCCTCGTCGGGGGAGAGCCCTTGTTCGAGGATGACGATGTCGCCGTCGCGCACCCCGTCGAGTATCATTCGAATCTTCTCCATCGACGCCATGCCTTCCATTCGGTTGGCACCGATGAGGTCGATTTGTACACCGTTCGAGCCGTCGGGTTTGACTTCCGGCATCGAATCACCCGAAGTACTTCGCTATTTTGTCGTACACTTCGTCCATGTTACTCCCTTCCAGTGCCGAGAGCGGAATCGTCTCGTGCTGCGGGTACGCATTCCGGATACGTTGGACGCTGGAGTCATCCAGGTCTGTCTTGTTAGCCAAAATGAGTACCGGCAGGTCTTGGCTCTCGATGATGCCGATGAGCATCGTGTTGACCTGCGTGAACGGGTCGGTCGTGCTGTCGAGGACGTAGATAACGCCGTCCACGTCCTCGCGGAGCCAGTGCATTGCTTCAGCGACGCCTTCGGTGGCCTCGCGCGAGCGACGCACGGCGTCTTCTTTCTCCATGTCGTGGTCGAGGAACTCCTCGTAATCGACCTTCGTCGTGACACCCGGTGTGTCCACGATGTCGATGGAGACAGTACTACCGTCTCGCTCGATTTCGACGTTCTCCTTGCGCCGAGCGCGTCGGGTCTCGTGTGGAATGTGGCTCTCCGGGCCAACCGCGTCGCCAGTCCAATCGCGGGCGATGCGGTTCGCGAGAGTCGTCTTCCCGGCGTTCGGAGGGCCGTAGATACCGATGCGCTTGGGCTCTTGGGCGGAGAAGAGCTTGTCCGTAACGCGTGATACGCTGTCTTTGAGTCCAGTGAACAATCCCATCCTTACCTCCCAGACCCCACTATCGGCGTCAAAACCGGTGTGAGGGGGCTGTTGCCCGAACCACTTTACCCCATCTACTTAATACCTACGTCAGACATTAGTCTGGGGAAATGACGTGTCTAGTTTCGTGGAAGAATTCCCGAACCGAGACTCTGGTAGCGTGAGACGTAGAAGAGGGGTTCGAGAGTGGGAAATCGGACACAAAGCAAAGGTTCTGTGGATCTGAAGCTGGGAAATCTAGTTTGTTGTTTCGCACGCTCGCGTGTGGAGTTTCACCCGTAAGTGGTAGTTTCTCCGTAAGTGGTAGTCGAGGAGATGGTAACCGCGTAGGTGGTAACTGCGTAAGTAGTAGCCGTGTAGGTGGTAACCGTGTATGCAATTCCAGTGGGAGGCTCCGACCGGTCAACGACCCGACGGCACCAGCGACCCGACGGCACCACCAACCAGACGAAACCAAAGACCGGAGGGGTTCACCCCTGGCATGGTTCGTCCGCAACTTCAGCGAATCGCCATTCCACTCGAAACAGAGGGGTGACGGAGAAACGAGCAGTCGTTACCGTGGGGGTGGTAAGGAACGGTCGATATCGAGAAAACTAGGGAACGTTCAGGTAAGATTCGAGGTGGAAACTCGGAGCGGTGGCGAATCCGGGACACCCCCACCCCTTCGTTTCAGGTGGAGCGGTGGAACCGTCTGGGTGGGGAGGGGACGCAGTGGTGGGTAGCCGATTCATTCTACACTATCCCAACTCAAAAATAACTATTCTCTTTGGTTCGCGGATATTGTTTAATTGGGATTGTATTAAATCTTCGTGTTCTCTAGACACCCCACCCCTCCCCGGCCCTTCTCGACGTTCCACCCGAAACAATGGGGTGGGGGGCAGGGGTGGTCTCCCCTCGCCAACTCTCTTCACCAATTCCTCTCACCATTTTCCTCACCCTTGCCCTCACTCTCACTCTCACTCTCACTCTCACCAACTCACTCACTCGCCCATTCGCCCATTCGCCCATTCGCCCACTCAACCGCTCTCCCACGCCGGGAATAATTGTGGCCGAAATCTCGTGCAGAACGGACTTTCGTGGTATCGGTCTGTTTTCGAGACGTACGAACACCGATATACCGAATTCTCGACATATGGTGTTCGCACGAATACACAATCCCTCTGCGACGGTACCGTACGAGAAAATTCCACGAGAACGAACTGTTCGAACCGTTGCTGGGTCAGTCGCTAGTGGGTTAGTCGCTAATGGGTCAGTCGCTAATGGGCCAGTCGCTAGTAGCCAGTCGATGGTGGTCGAGCCATTACCCGACAACTTCGAACGGTTAGCGTTCGCTTTCGTTCGCTCCGCCCACAGGAAGGGTCTCGTGACCAGGTGCCCAGTGTCTCGTGACCAGGTGCCCAGTCGGGCGATTCCAAGCGAAACCCTCCCCGTGATTCGACGATTGTCGGAATTACGAACGCCACGACGGTTCTGGACAGTAGACTCGTCTAAACAAAGAAAGATTTTAATACCTTCCCCAACCTTTAGTTCTCCTGCATCATTTGGACGCGCTCGCGTCTTCTGCTGGCCGAATCTTCGGTGTTACGCTCCGAACTCGGCGGAATCCACCGGCGCGCCGCGCGAACTCCACCCGAAACGAAGGGGTCGAACCACATGACGGACGAAGATACACAATCGACGGACGAGACGGTCGAAGTCAGTCCAGACCGAAGTTTCGACAACGTCGATTTAGACGACGTGGTCCTCGACGACGACGACGGCGACCAAGGGCTGTTCGACGACCTACTCAGCGGCGAACCGATTTTCGAGAACAAGGAGGTCCTTCGGCCGTCCTACACTCCACACGAACTCCCACACCGTAAGGACCAGATCAACAACATGGCGACGATTCTCGTCGCCGCGCTCCGCGGTGAGACGCCGTCGAACATCCTCATTTACGGCAAGACTGGGACCGGCAAGACGGCGAGCGCGAAGTTCGTCAGCAAGGAACTGGAGAGCACCTCCCAGAAGTACAAGGTACCCTGCAACGTCGAGTACATCAACTGCGAAGTGACGGACACGCAGTACCGCGTCCTCGCGCAGTTGGCGAACAAGTTCATCGAGAACAACCGCGAGTTCATCACCGACCGAATCGAGGAACTCGAAGGACTGCGTGAAGAAGCCCAGAGCAATCCGAGTGCCTTGGACGACACCGAATTCGACGCTCCAGACGAAATAGAGGGCCGAATCGAGGAACGGAAGGCCGACCGCGAGGAGATGGAACCCGTCCCGATGACAGGGTGGCCGACCGACCGCGTCTACAACACGTTCTTCGAGGCCGTCGATTACGAGGAGCGGGTCGTCGTCATCATGCTGGACGAAATCGACAAACTGGTCGAGAAGTCCGGCGACGACACCCTCTACAATCTCTCGCGGATGAACTCCGAGTTGGACAATTCGCGCGTGTCTATCATCGGTATCAGCAACGACCTGAAGTTTACCGACTTCCTCGACCCCAGAGTCAAATCGTCGCTCGGAGAGGAGGAAATCGTCTTCCCACCGTACGACGCCAACCAGCTCCGAGACATCCTTCAGCACCGCTCTGACGTGGCGTTCAAGACCGACGTGCTGTCGGACGACGTGATTCCGCTCTGTGCCGCCTTCGCCGCGCAGGAACACGGTGACGCCCGGCGTGCGCTCGACCTCCTCAGAACCGCAGGCGAACTCGCCGAGCGTGACCAAGCCGAGGGCGTCAACGAGAAACACGTCCGGAAGGCTCAGGAGAAGATAGAACTGGACCGCGTGGTCGAAGTCGTCCGAACTCTACCGACCCAATCGAAACTGGTCCTCTTCTCCATCATCTCCTTGGAGAAGAACGGCGTCCACAACATCAACACGGGCGAGGTGTACAACATCTACAAGCGACTCTGCGAGGAAATCGACGCCGACGTGCTCACGCAGCGCCGCGTCACCGACCTTATCAGCGAACTCGACATGCTCGGCATCGTCAACGCCGTCGTGGTCAGCAAGGGTCGCTACGGACGGACGAAGGAAATCAGTCTCTCGGTACCCATCGACGAAACCGAAGCCGTCCTGATGTCGGACTCTCGACTCGGCGACATCGAGAACATCCAGCCGTTCGTACAGGCGCGCTTCGAAAACTGACTATTTACTTTTCGCTCTCGACTCGAAACAGAGGGGTTCGGGGGTCGAAGGAAGCACTTCGAGCTACGCCGCGCCGGAGAACTGGAGTCGGACCCAACCGAGCCACGGGATGCGAACCTCGGCAGTGCCGCGAATCCATTCCGGTTCTACTGGATCGCTGATCGGACCCATCCTATTAGACTGGTCGTAGTACTGGTTCGCGTCACCCTTCGTTATGAATCCCGAGTTCGGTGCGGGACAATTCGCTAGCTCCTCGCAGCTATCCACGTTACTACCGATGTACTCCTTGTCCGCCATCTCGTACCAGTTGTCGCCCTCGTCCACCCAGAACCGCGCGCGATGGATTATCGGGGTCGCGTAACTCTTGCCGTCAGGTTCGTAGACGATGACGTCGCCGGGTTCCTTGAACTTCGTGTAGCCCGTTTGCTGGCCTCTCTGGTAGGTCACGACTCCGGTATCGCCGTGGGCCGCAGCGGGCGCGAGTCGGCCTTCCTCCATGATAAAGACGAGGTCGCCTTTCTGCATGTGCGGGTTCATGCTACCGCTCTCGATGGCGACCATCGGAGGCCAGACGCCGCTGATGGCGAACAGCAGGAGTCCGATGGCGAGGACGATTCCAGCACTGCTCAGCATCTCGCGGACGAACACGACGGCCTCGTTGTCGCTGTCGCGGAACTGCCGCACGTACGACATCGGACCCGAACCGTGGTCGCCCTGCGACCGTCCGCCGCCGTCGGAGGCGGCCCGACGAGAATCTCGTTCGCTGGCATCGGGCCGCGTCTCACTATCCGACGAATGGTCGTCACCGGGAGAACTCATTGGGTCCACTTATCTTTCAGCGGTTGTCAATTTTCCGGGTCCGGCACGAGGTCGATCGGCACTCGATTCGAAACGGAGGGCTCGCTGGGAACGCTCGATTGCGCGAAGAACAGCCTGAGGTGACCGAGCCACGGAATCCTCACCTCGGCGGTGGCCCGAATCCACTCCGGCTTGACCGGTTCGCCGACGATGCCACCGGCTTGGTCGTAGTGTTCGTTGTTGTCACCTTTCGTGATGAATCCTGCGTGGGGAGCAGGACAGGCGCGCAACTCTTCGCAGTTATCGACGCCAGCAGGAAGGTGCGACTCGTTCGCCTTCTCGTACCAGTTCTCTCCCTCTTCGACCCAGAACCGCGCACGGTGGATGATAGGCGTCTCTCGCCTACTTCCGTCCGGTCTGAAGATGATCACATCTCCGGCCTTGTTGAAGCTCTGGTGGTCCGCTTGCTGACCTCGCTGGTATGTCACGACGCCCGTCCCATCCGTCGCCGCGTCCGGCGCGAGACGATGTTCCTCCATGACGAAAATCAGGTCACCACGCTCCATCTGTGGCTCCATGCTCGGACTCTCGACGGCGACCATCGGAGGCCAAACGCCACTGATGGCGAACAGCAGGAGTCCGATGGCGAGGACGATTCCAGCACTACTCAGTATCTCGCGAACGAACACGACGGCCTCGTTGTCGCTGTCGCGGAACTGCCGCACGTAGAATAGCGGAGCGAAACCACTACTGTCCGAGGGGGAGGAATCGCCATCGTCCGAGGAGGATTTATCTCCAGGAGGGCTCATTGGGTCTGGATTTCGTTTCAGTGACAGTCAACTTTCGGGTACCGACCGAATTGATTCGACTCCCCACCGACCTGTCCACAGAAGAGAGGACTTTTTTACTCACCGCTTGTTTGGTCGTCTGTGCCGCTGGAGACGCCGGTTCGTATCGTCAGTGAACTCACCAGTCGCGGTTACAACGCCGACCGCGAAGCGGTGACACTCATCGCAGGTACAGACGACCCCACCGCCGCGGTGGAGGCCGTCGTGGAGAACGCACCCGAGGACGCATTGATACTCTCGGCGTCTCACGTTCGCTCCGTACTGGCCGAACTGGACCAGAACGGAGCGACTGGAAACAACAACGGAACGACTGCAAACAACGCCACTTCGCGTGAAACTACCTCCAGTAGTTCGACTACCAGTAGTTCGAATGGAGCTAATTCCGGAGAAATTTCAGCGACTAGTTCTACCTCTCCACCTGAAACGAAGGGGGTCGAATCGGGCGGTTCCTCGGCCTCCGGACGGTCGAGCGGGCCAGATTCAGGCGCGACCACCGACGTAACCCGACCTGACGAATCGGTTCGGAACCCCGACTTCGACGCGCGCTCGCTAGAAGTCATGGAGGACATCACCGGTGAGAGTACGGGAACTGGCGAGTACAAGGACTTCGTCTCCGTGTTCCGCGACCGGTTCCAGCGACTCTCGAAACAGCTTCGGTCTCGGGTCAACGCTCGCCCGACGTCGGCAATCCAGAAGATGCCCGGTGGTGGTGACACCGCCATCGTCGGGATGGTCAGCGACATTCGCTCGACGGCGAGCGGTCACTGGCTAATCGAGCTAGAAGACACGAGCGGAACGTACCCTTGTCTCGTCATGAAGGACCGCGACTTCGCCGACGCGGTTGACGAACTGCTCCACGACGAGGTCATCGCAGTCGAAGGGACGCTCTCGGACGACAACGACGACGGCGACGGCATTCTGTTCGTAGACGACCTCTACTTCCCGGACGTGCCCCGCACCTACAAGCCGAACACCGCAGACCGCCACGTGCAGGCCGCGCTCATCAGCGACGTACACGTCGGTAGCCAAGAGTTCATGGCCGACGCGTGGTCGAGTTTCGCCGACTGGCTCCACACCGAGGAGGCAGAACGCATCGAGTACCTGCTCGTCGCGGGCGACATGGTCGAAGGCGTCGGCGTCTACCCGAACCAAGACGACGAACTCGACATCATCGACATCTACGACCAGTACGAGCAGTTCTCGGAGTATCTGAAGGAAGTGCCCGGCGACATGGAGATTCTGATGATTCCGGGCAACCACGACGCGGTGCGACTCGCCGAACCGCAACCCGGCTTCGACGAGGAACTTCGTGACATCATGTCGGCTCACGACGCCCGGATTACGGGGAACCCGTCGATGGTGGACGTAGAGGGCGTGAACATCCTGATGTACCACGGCGTCTCGCTGGACGAGGTCATCGCCGAGTTGCCCGAGGAGAAAGCGAGCTACGACGAACCGCACAAGGCGATGTACCAGCTACTGAAGAAGCGCCACGTCGCCCCGCAGTTCGGCGGCAAGACGCGCCTCGCACCCGAAGAGAAGGACTATCTCGTCATGGACGAGGTGCCGGACGTGTTCCACACCGGCCACGTCCACAAGTTGGGATGGGGCAAGTACCACAACGTCCTCGCGGTCAACTCGGGCTGTTGGCAGGCCCAGACGGAGTTCCAGAAGTCTGTCAACATCGACCCCGACGCCGGGTTCGCGCCGATTCTCGACCTCGACACGTTGGACATGACCGTTCGGCAGTTCAGCTAAAACTCCCGATTTCCGCCACGTTTCCACCTGAAACGAGGGGGTCGAATCGTTCACTACTCACGCGATTCGAACTATTCGCTCGGGTCGTCGAGACGGTAGCGTAGCGTTCGCTTGCCTTCGAATCGGGGACCGTTGCCGACCTGCTCGAATCCGGCGTCCTCTACGACAGACTGCTCTTCGTCTTGGTCGTCGGGAACCAGCACTTCGACGGGCATCGACTCCTTGCGGGCGAACCGCAACGGCTCTTCGAGCAGTTGCTCTCGTGCGTCCCGAGAGCCACGAAGGTAGGTAACTCGAACTGCCTCGCGGTCGGCGTCGAAGCCGACGAAGCCCTCGATTTCGGTGCGTTCGTTCGTACTCACCTCGCCGTCACTTTCGCTCGCTCTCTCCTCGTCGTCTCCGTCCTCGTCATCGCTTCCGCCAGCTGACTCGCGCACTGCCACGCACACCGTTCGGTCGTGGACAACGTTGCGCATCACCTCTGCCGGAGCGTCGGCGAGGTCACCGAGCGCCTCCCCGTCGTCTTCGACTGCATCTCGTACGCGCATTGTTGGCACACTCTATCGTCCGTAAAGTTAAACTTCGCGGGCAAATCGGTGTCGTCGTTCGTTCGGTTCAACCTCGCCACCCGTCCGGTTCGGCTACGCTGTCCCGTTGGGTTCGTCCGCACGGAGGACCTTTGACACCTCGGTCCTAACCGGGTGTATGGTTGACGCGGACGCTCCTGAATCGGGCGACTCTTCCCTCAACGACGCGGAGGAGACCGAGCCCGGCGAAACCGACCCGGACCTCTGTGACTTCTGCCGACTGCCGCGTTCGAAGGAGTCGGTCATCCTCGAACGCGACGGGGCGACGTACGAGTTCTGTTCCGAAGCGTGTCGCACCGCGATGAAAGAGAGCGACCGCGTCTTCACCGAGTACCACGGCTTTCGGCGCTTCGAGACGGGCGTCGCGGGGTTCGACAACTCGCTTCCACAGGGGTTGCCTCGGAACTCCTTCGTCCTCCTCTCGGGCAGTTCCGGAACCCGTGAGACGGCACTGTTGGCCGAACTCGTCTGGCGCGCGCTCCAGCGCGAGGAACCCGCCGTCGTCGTCACCTTCACTGAGCCACCGATTTCGGTAGTCGAGCAGTTCCTCTCGTTGGACTGGAATATATTGCCGTATCTCGAAGACGGACAAATCCACATCGCCGATTGTTTCACCTATCGAGTGAGCGAGCGCAGTCGGATGTTCGAGCGCATGAACGAGTGGAACCGCCACCTCTTGCAGATTACCGAGGACGTGACCGAGACGATTCGAGACCCTAGCGACGTGAGCGAACTTCAGAACAAACTCGACAACTGCTTGGAGGGGTTGGAGATGAGCGACCGAGGCGTCGTCGTCATCGACTCGCTGACGGAGTTCGGCACGCTCGTCCAACCGGTGCAGGCGTACAACTTCGTCAAGGACATCCGCGCAGACATCTGCAAGGGTCGGTTCGTCCCCATCTTCGCTGGCGCGACCTACACCGGTAACGAAGAGACGTTCCCTCACGACTTGGGGTACGCCGTGGACGGCGTCGTGGACCTCGAACTGAACGGCACCATCGTGAAGGACACGCTGCTCAAGCGACTCCGAATCCGGAAGATGAGCGGCGTTCTGGCCATCCCGGAGTGGACCACCTACGAGTTCACCGCTGGAAAAGGACTCGTCACCTTCGACCCGATAGCGGAGATGGACGACACCTACGACGACGGGTCTGACGAAGAGTCGGGCGGTCCCGACCAACCGTCGGACGCTCCCGAGTCGGCCGAGACGACCCAACCACCGGACGACGGCGGACGCGTTCGTCCACCTGGCGATGGGCGCGGGGAATCGAGTCACGACAGAAAGCAGTAGCCGAAGCTACCGCCACGGAGACGTGTCGAATCACCGGCAGGCGACGGTGGCAAGCTTCTCAGACATGAAAGCAGTTATCTGGTCCCCAGAGCTATCCACTGTCATGCACAGGAGTCACGCGCGGGGGCCCGACGGACGACAGGAACGGGTGTTCGTATGCGCGTAGTCGCAAAGTTCGGCGGCACGAGTCTCGGCAGTGGCGACCGAATCAATCGCGCGGCCGACTCTATCGCCGCGGCCGTCGCCGAGGGACACGAAATCGCGGTCGTCGCGAGTGCGATGGGTAACACCACCGACGACCTGCTCGAAGAGATTCAGTTCGACGCGGCCGACCCCGACCGCGCCGAAATTGTCAGCATGGGCGAACGAACCAGCGTCCGGATGCTGAAAGCCGCCCTCTCGGCGCGCGGCGTCGAAGCTATCTTCCTCGAACCGGGGAGCGACCGCTGGCCGGTGTTCACGGACGAACTCGGTGAAGTAGACGCCGAGCGGACGAAAGAAGCCGCGGCAGACCTCGCGGCAGATCTTGACAACGTCGTTCCGGTCATCACCGGTTTCCTCGCCGAAGGGGCAGAAGGCGGCGTGACGACGCTCGGTCGCGGTGGGTCCGACACGACGGCCGTGATGCTCGGCAACTACATGTCCGCCGACGAAGTCGTCATCGTCACCGACGTGGAGGGTGTCATGACCGGTGACCCCCATGTGGTCGAAGGTGCGCGAAACGTCGCCGAAATATCGGTGGACGAACTGCGAAACCTCTCGTTCCGCGGTGCGGAAGTCGTCGCACCCAGTGCGCTCTCGTACAAGAGCGACCGACTCGACGTCCGAGTCGTCCACTACCAGCACGGCGATTTGTTGGGCGGCGGGACGAACGTCGTCGGCGAGTTCGAGAGCCTCATCGACATGCGCGAGGAACCGCTGGCCTGCCTGACCGTGGCTGGTCGGGCCATGCGAAATCGGCCGGGCATCCTCTCGGAACTATCGAGTGCGCTCGGTGACAGCGACATCAACGTCGATGCAGTCGCGAGTGGGATGGACTCCATCACCTTCTACGTGGACGAGACGGTCGCCGAACGCGCCGAAAACATCCTCCATCAGGAAGTCATCGACGAGGGCACGCTGTCGAGTGTCACCGTGGACGACGACGTGGCGGTCATCCGGGTGATGGGTGGCGAACTGCCGAATCAACCGGGTATCATCAGCGGTCTGGTCAATCCGCTGGCGGAGGCCCACATCAACATCCACGACCTCATCACCAGCGCGACCAGCGTCGCGCTGTTCGTGGCGTGGGACGACAGGGAACGGACCTTAGAGATTATTCAAGACCACCTGTCGTGAATCACGGCGCGCGCTGGCGCGACCGCGAAGCGTGTCGCGCCAAACTCCGCGCGAGGGATGAGGACCGCAAGCCCAGAAGACGCGACGTGTCGCGTCTTCTGTACTGAGGACCGCAGTCGGGTGGGGAGGGATGTGGCTGTCACGCGAGCGAAGCGAGTGTGACCTCGGCGGACGCGGATTGTCCGCCGGCGCTCGCGGCACTGTGCGGCGCGGTGCGGCCTTCTCGGTATCGGGAGTAGCTAGCTTCACTTCGAACTTAACCACCACGCAACCGCCGCACCGAATGCAAACCACACCTGTATTTCCTATCTCCCGAACCTTTTTGACCAATCGAGCGAAACCTTCGAGTATGCCATCCGAACCCCACAGTGGCAGTATCACGGACGAGCAACGCCTACGCAGAGGGTTCGGCTTTTTCTTCGCGGCCTGAGCGAGCGGCGGACTCCCCGAGGACCGAACCCACGCTCGGAGACGAAACCGCTCGAAGCGCGCCGACCGTCGGCGCGCACGAGAGCGCGTCAATCCACCAAACACACGAGCGCGCTTCAGAAGGGATAAGCGGGCGCACAGGGACGTACCACACAAAGCCAGCAGACACGATGAAACTACCAGAGTCACAGGTCGCGGTACTACAGGCCGCGGACGCGAACGAAGCACAGACGATAGACCAATTGGCCGACGAGACCGGTCTCAAACCGGAAACTGTCACTGGGGCCGCCTTCGAACTCGAATCCGAAGGTCTCCTCGCCGTCGCCGAATCCGTCGAGGAGCGCATCTCCCTCACCGACGAGGCAGAGGAGTACCTCGAAGACCTCCTCCCAGAAATTCGGCTCTACGAGGCCGCCCTCGACGCAGGAGCGGACGACGAAGCCGTGCAGATGGGCCGGGTTATCGGACAGTCCGGTCTCGAAGGCCCGCAGGTGGACATCGCGCTGTCGAACTACGCCCGGAAGGGATACGGCGTCATCGACAGCGGCGAGATTACGGCGAACGCAGACGCAGACCCCGAGAACGACGAGGAAGCCGCCGCGCTATCCGCGCTCGAACTCGGCGAACCGGTCGCCGACGAGGACGTGTTGGACCAGTTGGAGAGTCGCGGTCTCATCGAAATTTCCGAATCGACCGTCCGCTCGGTGACGCTGAGCGACGACGGCGTGACCGCGCTGATGGAGGGCGTCGAAGCCGCCCAGACGGTCGGCCAACTCACACCCGAGATGCTCACCTCCGGCGAGTGGGCGGACGTGGAATTCGCCGAGTACAACGTCGAAGCCGACGCCGAACGCCTGGACGGTGGGAAGACTCACATCCTGCGCCAGACCGCGAATCAGGTCAAAGACACCCTCGTGGGAATGGGCTTCCAAGAGATGGAAGGCCCACACGCGGACGCGGAATTCTGGATCAACGACTGTCTGTTCATGCCTCAAGACCACCCCGCGCGAACTCACTGGGACCAGTTCGCGCTGTCGAATCCACGGGAAATCGACTCGCTTCCCGAAGAACTCGTGGAGAAGGTCGAGCAGGCGCACCGCGAGGGTGTCGGCGAGGACGGCGAAGGATACCACTCGCCGTGGACCGAGAAAGTCGCACGGGGTATCGACCTACGAGGTCACACCACCTCGCTGTCGATGCGCTACCTCTCGGGCTACGCCGAGGGCGACCTTGAACCGCCACAGCGTCGGTTCAGCGTCGAGAAGGTGTACCGCAACGACACGCTCGATCCGACGCACCTGCTGGAGTTCTACCAGATAGAAGGCTGGGTCATGGCCGAAGACTTGTCGGTACGCGACCTGATGGGCACTTTCGAGGAGTTCTACGCCCAGTTCGGTATCACCGACATCGAGTTCAAGCCCCACTACAACCCCTACACGGAACCGAGCTTCGAGTTGTTCGGCACACACCCCACGACCGGCGAGATGGTCGAAATCGGGAACTCGGGCATGTTCCGCGAGGAAGTGCTGGAACCGCTCGGCGTCGAGTGCGACGTGATGGCGTGGGGACTCGCCCTAGAGCGACTGCTCATGCTGATGTACGGCTTCGAAGACATCCGCGACGTGCACGGGACGCTGTGTGACCTCGAACTGCTGCGGGACACGGAGGTGCTTCACTGATGCCAGTCGTAGACGTAAACCCCGACGAACTCCGCGAACTCACCGGCCACGACGAGAAGAGCGACGACGAACTCATCGACGACATGTTTGCCCTCGGACTGGAGTACGAAGGTGAAACCGAGGACGGCGACCTCCAACTGGAATTCGCGCCGGACCGACTGGATAGGCTGTCGGTCGAAGGTGTCGCGCGCTCACTTCGCTACCAGTACGGCGACGACCGGGGCGTCTACGTCCCGAACACGAACAACGCCGATTGGACTATCGAAGTCGATTCGTCGGTGCCCGACGAGCGCCCGTACGTCACAGGCGCAGTCGTCCGCGGCGTGAATCTGGACGAGGACGCACTCGACTCCCTCATCCAATTGCAGGAGAAGTTGCACGCGACGATGGGTCGAAAGCGCGCAAAGGGTGCCATCGGGATTCACGACCTGACGATGCTGAAGGGGCGTATCGCAACAAGCGAGGAGGGCGCAGACGCTCGTAACGCCATCAGTTACCGCGGTGTCGAACCCGACGGTGACCGGTTCGTCCCACTGGACTCCGACGCGGAGATGACGCCCGCACAGGTCTTGGCGGACCACCCGACCGGCGAGACGTACGCCGACCTCGTCAGCGAGTACGAGCGATATCCGGCCATCTACGACGACATCGGTCTGTTCTCGTTCCCGCCGGTCATCAACGGCCGCCGGACCGAGGTGACGACTGACTCCCGTGACCTGTTCGTCGAGTTGACCGGCACCGACCAGTGGACCATCGACCACATGTGCAACATCATCTGCTACGCGCTGGACGCCCGCGGGGCGACCATCGAAGAGGTCGAGGTCGAGTACGCTGACGGTCCCGACCTCGTTCGCCCCGACTTCGAAGTCCGGGAGAAGACGGTGACCCACGAACGCATCGAGCAGATGCTGGGCATCGACCTGAGCGGCGAGAAGGTAATCGACCTCATGGAGCGGTCGGGTCTCGACGCGACGACGGAGGAAGTTGGTGACGACGAAATTGCGTACGAGGTCGAGGTGCCGCCGTACCGCGTGGACGTGCTGCATCCGCTGGACATCGTGGACGACGTGGGTCGGGCCTACGGCTTCAACGACCTCGAACCGCGGTATCCCGATGTCGGGACGGTCGGCGGTCGCCACGACCGTTCGAAGTTGGAAGACGCCGCGCGCGAAGTGTTGGTGGGTCTCGGCTTCGAGGACCTGCTGAACTTCCACATGATAAACGAGGCAGAGAACTTCGAGCGGATGGGTATTCACTCCGAGGAAATCGAGTCCGGAGAATACGCCAAAGACGGCGTCGTTGGTGCGGCCACACCTGCGACCATCATGGAACCCTACAGCGAGGACTACACGATGCTCCGCACGTGGGCGCTCCCCTCGCTGATGATGGTCTTGGAGAACAACACCCACCGGGCGTATCCGCAGGACCTCGCCGAAATAGGTCTCGCAGCACAGGTAGACGAGTCGGAGAACACGGGCGTCGCCGAGCATCGAACGGTGGCAGGCGTCCTTGCGCGTCACGACGCCTCCTACGAGGACGCGAAGGCTCGACTTCAGGCCATCGCGCGCAACTTCGACGCCGGACTGGAGACACCGCCGACCGACCATCCGAGTTTCATCGACGGCCGCGCTGCGTCCGTCGTGCTCGACGGCGAGACTGTCGGCGTCATTGGCGAGATTCACCCCGAGGTGCTGGTCGAACACGACCTCGAACTGCCAGTCGCGGCGTTCGAGTTCCGACTGGACGCGTTAGAATAGCGCTCAAGTCTCCACTTTCTGATTCGTTTTAGAGGTCCGCGCCGATGGCGTCCTCGACAGACTCGAAGTCGTCTGCTTCGAGCAGTTCGAGTAAGCCTTCGTTGATGTCGCGCGCGATGGACGGGCCACGGAAGACGAGGCCAGAGTAAAGTTGGACTACGTGTGCGCCCGCACGAATCTTTCTGTAGGCGTCGAGTGCGGTGGAGACGCCGCCGACGCCGACGACCGGCACGTCCACGCGTTCGGCGACGAACCGGACCATCTCGGTCGAACGTTCCTCGATGGGTTTTCCGGAGAGACCGCCGTCCTCCGCGCGGTTGTGGCTCTGCAGGGTATCGGGACGTTCTGTCGTCGTGTTGGTGGCGATGACGCCGTCAAGTTCGAGTTCGTTCACGAGGTCCAGTGCGTCCTCGACGGCCGGGTCCGGGAGGTCTGGTGAGAGTTTCACGAGGAGCGGACTCGCGCCCGCGTCCTGTAGTTCCGTGAGGATGGCTTCCATCGAATCGCGGTTCTGGAGGTCGCGGAACCCTTCGGAGTTCGGGCACGAGACGTTGACGACGAAGAAATCGCCGCCCTCTGCGACTCGCTCGTAGGTGTAGCGGTAGTCTGCCGGGGCGTCTTCGGTCGAGACGGTTTCGGTCTTCGCGAGGTTGACGCCCACCGGGACGGGAGCGTTCGTGTTCGCCAGACGCTCGCCGACCACGTCCGCGCCGTGGTTGTTCAGTCCCATTCGGTTCACGATGCCTTCGTCTTCGCGGAGGCGAAACATCCGCGGGCGAAGATTTCCCGATTGGGGGTCTGCAGTGACGCCGCCGACTTCGACGGCACCGAATCCGAGACTCGCGAGCGCAGTCGGAATCTCCGCGTTCTTGTCGAACCCGGCCGCGACGCCGACCGGATTCGAGAACTGTTGGCCGAACGCTTCGACGTGGAGGCGTTCGTCGGCAACGGTGTAGTGGTCCCGGAGAACGTCGGCTACTGGTGTGTTCTGTACTGCTCGTAATCCCGCGTGGACCATGTCGTGAGCCGTCTCTGGTGGGAGTCTAAAGAGAAGCGGTTTGAGTAACTCGTAGTAGTTCATCGTTGAACGACCGCGCGCGTAGGGAGAAAAAGCCCCTGGAGTGGCGCTAGAATTCGTGTTCGACCTCGTCCTTGTCGGCTTTTTGGATGATGATCTTGTCCTCTCGGACGCGAACGAACACTTCGTCACCGATGTCCATCCCAGCTACAGCCAGCTCGTCCTCGTGCAGATTGATGTGGACGTTGTGGTACTCGCCGTCCTCGCCTTTCGCGCCACTGGGACTGAGCTTCTTTTTCCGTACCATCGCGGTATCCTATGCGTACGTTCGCCAGAGAATATACTTAAGTGTT
The DNA here is from genome assembly GCF_008831545.1 of Halorussus halophilus. Classification (NCBI taxonomy): domain Archaea; kingdom Methanobacteriati; phylum Methanobacteriota; class Halobacteria; order Halobacteriales; family Haladaptataceae; genus Halorussus; species Halorussus halophilus. The sequence continues at coordinate 3,334,271 of NZ_CP044523.1, read as the reverse complement.
TTCTACCGGGCGACTGCGCTCCGGTTGTGAACGGCGTATGTGTTCCGAGGACTTACGTTGTGCGGTCGAACCGCGCAGACCGCGCAGATTCGACCGGAAATCGCGCGACGGGTTCGGCCTTACATATAAATGTATCGCTGAGAACGGCTCATATCGGCGATATATTTATATCAGGTCCTGTGCTGGGTTGGCATGGAGGAGAAAACCATGGTACGTGAGGACGGTAAGCGAAACTTCGCACTGCGCGGTTCGAACGGAGACGAGGAGAGCGTCTTTTCGGGGAACACTCCTCGACAAGCAGCACTGAAAGCTGCCCGGCGTCTCGACCCGGCTTCCTCGGAAGACTCCGCGGATCGAACCGAACTACGCCTTCGAGAGAAGGGGACCGACAAGGTCCACATCTACGAGGGTTGGGCGTGGCACGAGACTGCTCCCGACGACAAGCCGGATTGGATGCCCAACGAGATTACCGAAGCCAACGTCTCGAAGCAGGGTATCGAACACCTCGATGAGTAGCGGGCCGTACCGCTCATACTTTTCTGACGGTCGTGACGCCGACGCTCGACGTGAGTAGCCTTTTGTTCGTCCCGAATCTACGCCCAGGTGCGCGGGAAACACTCACCGTGACGACGCGCACGACGCGCAGGATGAACGGCCGTTCTCCGCCCGCGCGATATCGGTGGCCGAGTCGCCGCTGTGCTGTCGTTCGTCTTCTTCGAAGTGACTGACAGGGTAGACCGTCTCTACAGTAGACATCCGAACCGCACGCGCACGAATCTCGATTGTAGTCGATACTGTCGTTCGTTCGACGAGTGCTACTCGGTGGTACGTCACTGCACCCCGAAGCCGTCTACGTTCGACGGCCTTAAATGTACGACGGGCATTCGTAGGAGTACGAAGGTGGCTTCGGGGGTCATCCCCCACCGAAGCCGATTAGAGTTCGACGCCGAACGACCGTTCGGCGTTTTTGACTCTGTTGCGGAAAATGAATCAACGAGATTCGTGTGGGCGTTCAAACCGCTCCACAGTCTCGGACCTGGCGCGAACTTCGATGGGTTTATGACTCACCGAAGACTACGTTCAAGTCCGAAGGAAATGAGGATTCCACCCCTGCGGTCCGCCGTACACGATGGGATCTGATGTTAGCCCTGGCAGTTCGGTGACACCCGACCAACGATTTGGTTCGACGTCGCCGAACTGACGGACCTTGATACATCTGATAGATGTGTCTCCGCCAGACCCCCGAGCATTGTGCTCGGAACCCATTCCGGTTGATCCTGCCGGAGGCCATTGCTATCGGAGTCCGATTTAGCCATGCTAGTTGTGCGAATTTAGATTCGCAGCGGAAAGCTCAGTAACACGTGGCCAAACTACCCTATGAACTGGAATAACCTCGGGAAACTGAGGCTAATGCCAGATACGGCTCCTCATCTGGAGTGAGAGGAGCTACAAACGCTACGGCGTCATAGGATGTGGCTGCGGCCGATTAGGTAGACGGTGGGGTAACGGCCCACCGTGCCGATAATCGGTACGGGTTGTGAGAGCAAGAGCCCGGAGACGGAATCTGAGACAAGATTCCGGGCCCTACGGGGCGCAGCAGGCGCGAAAACTTTACACTGCACGCGAGTGCGATAAGGGGACTCCGAGTGCGAGGGCATAGAGCCCTCGCTTTTCTGTACCGTAAGGTGGTACAGGAATAAGAACTGGGCAAGACCGGTGCCAGCCGCCGCGGTAATACCGGCAGTTCGAGTGATGGCCGATTTTATTGGGCCTAAAGCGTCCGTAGCTTGCTAGACAGGTTCATCGGGAAATCTACCCGCCTAACGGGTAGGCGTCCGGTGAAAACCAGCTAGCTTGGGGCCGGAAGATCCAAGGGGTACGTCCGGGGTAGGAGTGAAATCCCGTAATCCTGGACGGACCACCGATGGCGAAAGCACCTTGGAAAGACGGACCCGACGGTGAGGGACGAAAGCTAGGGTCACGAACCGGATTAGATACCCGGGTAGTCCTAGCTGTAAACGATGTTCGCTAGGTGCGGCACGCACTACGAGTGCGTGCTGTGCCGTAGGGAAGCCGAGAAGCGAACCGCCTGGGAAGTACGTCCGCAAGGATGAAACTTAAAGGAATTGGCGGGGGAGCACTACAACCGGAGGAGCCTGCGGTTTAATTGGACTCAACGCCGGACATCTCACCAGCATCGACAGTAGGAGTGATAGTCAGTATGATGAGCTTACTGGACCTACTGAGAGGAGGTGCATGGCCGCCGTCAGCTCGTACCGTGAGGCATCCTGTTAAGTCAGGCAACGAGCGAGACCCGCATCTCTAATTGCCAGCAGCACCCTTGTGGTGGCTGGGTACATTAGGGAGACTGCCACTGCCAAAGTGGAGGAAGGAACGGGCAACGGTAGGTCAGTATGCCCCGAATGTGCTGGGCTACACGCGGGCTACAATGGTCGAGACAGTGGGTTGCTACGCCGAAAGGCGACGCTAATCTCCTAAACTCGATCGTAGTTCGGATTGAGGACTGAAACTCGTCCTCACGAAGCTGGATTCGGTAGTAATCGCGCTTCAGAAGAGCGCGGTGAATACGTCCCTGCTCCTTGCACACACCGCCCGTCAAAGCACCCGAGTGAGGTCCGGATGAGGCCAGCATGCGCTGGTCGAATCTGGGCTTCGCAAGGGGGCTTAAGTCGTAACAAGGTAGCCGTAGGGGAATCTGCGGCTGGATCACCTCCTAACGAACGGGACCAGACTTCACGTCTGGCCCATTTCACCCGTCGCATCGTGCGACGGACGAGGGTTCCTCGGCGACCTCGACCACTTCGGTGGTCGGGCACCTTCGAACTGCCAGGGTTAACACATCTCCCCCAAGGGGAGTCGGGCCCATAGCTCAGTGGTAGAGTGCCTCCTTTGCAAGGAGGATGCCCTGGGTTCAAATCCCAGTGGGTCCATACAACCGATGCACCATCCCGTGCAAGCGCGGATGGGAAGGGTTCGACGAACGCGACTGCTTCACCTGCAGGGCGTTCGATGACGACCGTATGTACGTGCAATCCAGGCGTCCACTGGATCCGAGTACGGAACTCCGGGTCACAGTGAATGCAACAATTCAACCACAAGCGTGGCTACTGTGCCAGCTAGTGGATGGCTCGGCTCGAGCGCTGATGAAGGACGTGCCAAGCTGCGATAAGCCTCAGGGACCCGCACGGAGGGGAAGAACTGAGGATCTCCGAATGAGAATCTCCCTCGCAATTGCCTCGCGCAATAGGGAACGCCGGAAATTGAAACATCTCAGTACCGGCAGGAAAAGAAACCGAACGGGATGTCGTTACTAACCGCGAGTGAACGCGACACAGTCCAAACCGAAGCCCTCACGGGCAATGTGGTGTTCGGACTGGTAATCAGCGACCGACCCATCTTCTGAAGTCTCTTGGAACAGAGCGTGATACAGGGTGACAACCCCGTAAGAAGATGCAGTACGTCGTGAACCAGTTCCAGAGTAACAGGGATTGGAAATTCCTTGTGAATTCCGCCAGCATCGATGGCGAAGACTAAACACGACTCGAGACCGATAGCGAATAAGTAGCGTGAGCGAACGCTGAAAAGCACCCCACAACGGGAGGTGCAATAGAGCCTGAAATTAGTTGGCGATCGAGCGACAGGGCTTACAAGGCCCCTCGAAAAATGACACGGGAGCAATCCCGCAGTAAGAATCGAGGGGAGCCGAAGTTCTGTCGTGCGTTTTGAAAAACGAACCAAGGAGTGTGTTTGTTTGGCGAGTCTAACCTGAGTATCAGGGAAGGCGTAGGGAAACCAATATGGTCGCAGCCCTTACGGGCGAGGACCACCGTGCCCAAGCGCGGGGAGTCAAACTGACACGACCCGAAACCGAGTGATCTACGCGGAGGCAAGGTGAAGCGTGGCGAAAGCCACGTGGAGGCCTGTTAGAGTTGGTGTCCTACAATACCCTCTCGTGACCTCTGTGTAGGGGTGAAAGGCCCATCGAACTCGGCAACAGCTGGTTCCAATCGAAACATGTCGAAGCATGACCTCTGTCGAGGTAGTTCGTGAGGTAGAGCGACCGATTGGGGGAGCAGACTCCGAGAGGAGTCGGCCCCCCTGTCAAACTCCAAACTTACGAACGCTGTCGACGCAGGGAATCCGGTGTGCGGGGTAAGCCTGTGCACCAGGAGGGGAACAACCCAGAGCCGGGTTAAGGTCCCAAAGTATAGACTAAGTGTAATCGAAGGTGGTTCCGAGCCCTAAACAGCCGGGAGGTGAGCTTAGAAGCAGCTACCCTCTAAGAATAGCGTAACAGCTTACCGGCCGAGGTTCGGAGCGCCCAAAATGATCGGGACTCAAGTCTATCACCGAGACCTGGCCGCACCAGTCAAATGGTGATTGAGTAGATTGGCATTCTGATCGGGTGGAAGTACGGGCGAGAGTTCGTATGGACCGATTGGGAACGAAAATCTTGGTCATAGTAGCAGCGTGAGTCGGGTTAGACCCCCGACGGCCGAATGGGTAAGGGTTCCTCGGCAATGCTGATCAGCCGAGGGTTAGCCGATCCTAAGTCACACCGCAATTCGAATGTGACAAATGGGAAACTGGTTAATATTCCAGTGCCACCGTCCACCAAAAGCCGACGCCTCAGGAAAGATCAAGCCGGACTTTCGTCCGGTCGAACCACCGAACTCCGTGGAAGCCGTAATGGCAGGAAGCGGACGAATGGTGGAATAGCGTAAGTTGGTCGTACCTGGGGCCCGTGAAAAGGCGAGGACGTGATCGTACCAAGATCCGACACAGGTACCCAGGCGGAGAAAGCCACGGCCTGTCGGGAGCAACCGACGTTAGGGAATTCGGCAAGTTAGTCCCGTAAGTTCGCGATAAGGGATGCCTGCTCTGTATAAGAGCAGGTCGCAGTGACTCGGACGCTCCGACTGTCTAGTAACAACATAGGTGACCGCAAATCCGCAAGGACTCGTACGGTCACTGAATCCTGCCCAGTGCAGGTATCTGAACACCCGGTACAACGGGGCGAAGGACCTGTTAACGGCGGGGGTAACTATGACCCTCTTAAGGTAGCGTAGTACCTTGCCGCTTCAGTAGCGGCTTGCATGAATGGATCAACGAGAGCGTCACTGTCCCAACGTTGGGCCCGGTGAACTGTACGTTCCAGTGCGGAGTCTGGAGGCTCCCAAGGGGAAGCGAAGACCCTATAGAGCTTTACTGCAGGCTGTCGCTGAGACACGGTCGCTAATGTGCAGCATAGGTAGGAGACATTACACAGGTACCCGCGCTAGCGGGCCACCGAGTCAACATTGAAATACTACCCGTTAGTGACTGTGACTCTCACTCCGGGAGGAGGACACCGGTAGCCGGGCAGTTTGACTGGGGCGGTACACGCTCGAAAAGATATCGAGCGTGCCCCAAGATTTCCTCATCCGTGTCGGAAACGCGGAACAGAGCGCAAGAGCAAAAGGAAGTCTGACAGTGACCTACATAACGAGGGTCGCTGACGCGAAAGCGTGGTCTAGCGAACCTATCAGCCCGCTTGATGCGGGCGATAGATGACAGAAAAGCTACCTTAGGGATAACAGAGTCGTCACCGGCAAGAGCACATATCGACCCGGTGGCTTGCTACCTCGATGTCGGTTCCCTCCATCCTGCCCGTGCAGAAGCGGGCAAGGGTGAGGTTGTTCGCCTATTAAAGGAGGTCGTGAGCTGGGTTTAGACCGTCGTGAGACAGGTCGGCTGCTATCTATTGGGAGTGTTACGGTATCTGACGGGAACGATCGTATAGTACGAGAGGAACTACGATTGGTTGCCACTGGTGTACCGGTTGTCCGAAAGGGCACGTGCCGGGCAGCCACGCAACACGGGGTAAGAGCTGAACGCATCTAAGCTCGAAACCCACCTGGAAAAGAGATACCACTGAAGCCACTCGTAGAAGACGAGATCGATAGGCTTGGGGTGTACGCGCCGAGGCAACGAGGCGTTAAGCCCGCGAGTACTAACTGGCTGAGCCACACATTCATCAGTTGCACCGCACTGCGATTCGAGTACCGCACTCGGATCCAGGCGCGAACTGGATTGCACGTACATTACGGTCACAGTTGAACCACCGATACTGGCGTATTAGACGCGGTTCGATTCCGCGTGTCGGCGTTAAGGCGGCCATAGCGGCAGGGTCACTCCCGTACCCATCCCGAACACGGAAGATAAGCCTGTCTGCGTTGTGGTGAGTACTGGAGTGCGCGAGCCTCTGGGAGACCCACTTCGCCGCCTCCACTTATACCACATTCAATCCTCGGTTAGCTGCGGCGCTAACCGGGGATTTTTGCATTTACACCGCTCGAAACGACCAGAGACCGCTATGTTTAAGCGCGACGAGCGATTAGCAGAACTCGCGCCAAGGTGGCAGAGTCCGGCCGAACGCAGCGGCCTGCAGAGCCGCCCATCGCCGGTTCAAATCCGGCCCTTGGCTTGCACCTTTTTACTTCGGTGAGTGACGACGAGGCGCTTCGCGCCTCTGTCACTCACCTCGCAAAAATCTGCTCCGTCAGAGCAAGTTCTGACGAGCCTTCGTTCGTGGTTCGAGAGAGCAAAGCTCTCTCGTCATCACGAAAGGGCTTCGCCCTTTCGAACGACTTCGCTCACGAAGACACCAAAAACGTCGATGCTCGCTCAGCGAGGCCGCTTCGCGGGTCGCTTCGCTCGCGTTCAGGGTCACATACACGACTACCGCACAGCAACCGCCCCGCACAGCGTCAGCCCTGCCGCTCTTTCAGTACTGGAATCTCCGCGAGTCGCTCGTCCGAGAGGTCGTCCCAGAACACGCCGCTCGGACGCTCGTACTCCGTTTCGGTGCGAATCGTCCGCGTCGGGGTGACGACGAGGTCCATTGGCACGTCGTGGGCTTCGACGGCCACGTCGTCTTCGACGACTTGCAGGTCGTGAACCGTCGTCGCGATGGGAGTCTCGTCGCCGACCAGTTCCAACTCTCGTAGTATCGCGTATTCGAGGTCGCTGTAGCCTTCGCCTTTGCCGACTCGGGCACCGTCTTCGGTGACGGCGACGCTTCCCGAAACGACGAGGTCGATGGCTGGTACTTGCTCGGGACCGACCTGCCGGGCGTACTCCTCGACGTGCGAGATGGTCGGGGCGCTGTCGAGTTCGTCGTCCGGAATCGCTTCGGGGTCAAGTTCGTAGAACGGGTTCTCGTCGCGCAGGCGCGGAACAGCCATGTAGACGGTCTTGCCTTCGTGGAGCGCTCGCCGTCGAACGGGTAACTGGGGCGCGTCGGGATTCGCCTTGATAGCGTCGGCGTTCTCCCACTCGCCCGTGTCGGCGAGTCGCTCGGCGGCGTCCTCGGCACCCGAAAAATTCGGGATTCGGTCGTGAGGCGGGAAGGGGAACCGAGCGATACCCTCAGCTTCGAGGGCGTCCCAGATTCGCTCGCGGAGTTGCTGTTTGCTCATGACTCACTGCTGCTCCACAGCGACCGATTCACCCTTCTCCGCGCTCTCGTACAGCGCGTCGATGACCGCCAGGTTCCGAACTGCCTCGTCGCCGTCGGTGTTCGGGGTCGCCCCAGATTCGACACAGTCGGCGAAGTGTTCGACCTCCAGTCGGTACTGGTCTGTCGAGTCGAACTCCTCGATGACGTGACGGCCGTCAACCTCGTACTCTATCGTTCCCCCGCTGTCATCTCGCGGAACGAACGCGCTCGGTGCTTCGAGCCACCCATCCTCGGTTTCGACGCGATAGTACTGGGTGTCGCTCGTCTCGAACCCGCAGGACACCTGCGCAGTTCGCCCGTCGTCGTACTCCAACACGCCCGCCAGTTTCGTGTCCACGCCGTAGTCGCCCGCGTCGTGAGTCGTCGCGTAGGCCCGTCGTGGCTCTCCGAGGAACAATCGTGCGGCACTGACGGCGTAGCAGCCAACATCCATCAGACTCCCACCGGCGAGGTCGGGGTTGAGTCGAACGTCCTCGGGGTCGTCCAACGGGAACTGAAACGACGACTTCACTGACCGAACGTCGCCCAGTTCTTCTCGCACGACTTCGGCGGCGCGCTCGGTTCGAGGGTGGTAGCGATACATGAACGCCTCCATCAGCGTCACGCCCTGTTCTGCACAGTACTCACTCACTTCGCGGGCTTCCTTTGCATCGCTCGCCAGCGGTTTCTCACAGAGGACGTGCAGGCCAGCGTCTGCGGCCCGTTTCGTCCACTCGGCGTGGAGCGCGTTCGGGAGCGGGTTGTACACTGCGTCGAGGTCGTCGTCCGCCAGTAGTGCTTCGTAGGAGCCGTAGGCGTTCGCGATGCCGAACTCGTCGGCGAACGTCTCGGCCTTCGTTCTGTCGCGCGAGGCGACGGCCGTCACTTCGTGGTCGGTCGCTGCGATGCCGGGAATGACTGCGCGTCCGATGTTAGCGGTGCTGATGATTCCGAAGTTCATGTCCGACGTATCGGGCGTTCCGGGCAAAAGTGTGGGTACTCTCCGAACGTACCCAGTCGTTAGGCGGTCGTCGTTCCCTCGACCACTGTTTCGTTATCAGCGGTAGTCGTCTCGAAGACCGTCGTCTCGAACATCGTCGTCTCGTTGCCTGTCTCGTTCGCGGTCGTTTCGAACGAGGTAGTCCCAGTCGTTGCGTTTCCGGTCGTCTCGTTCGCACCGACCGTCGTGCCGAAGACTGTCGTCTCGTTCGCACCGACCGTCGTCTCGGTTCCCGGTTCGACTCCGGAGACGAAGAGAGTGAGTTCTCGGACGAGTGCCGATTCGGCGTTCACCGACCCGATTTCGACGCTCTGGGTCGCTTGGGTCTCGTTCGCGCCTTCGGCCGCCGTCTCTTCGTCCGTCGGGATGCTCTCGACGGCACGGCGCTCGAACGTGACGAAGTTGCTCGTGAACACCGCCGCTTGGTCGATGGTGACGCCGCTAATCGTTCGGTCTTCGATGACGAACCGAGTGGGACTCTGTCCGGCCCGGTCAACCCGTTCGGCGAGCGCTTGCTCGTCGATAGAGATGTTCTCCAGCGTCACGGCTTGGAACGACCCAGTCATCCTGACTGCGGGAAGTGTCACGTTGACAAGCGTGTTCCCGTTCGGGAGGGTCAGTTCCCTGACGGTGACGTTCTCTACGACCACGTTGCGGAGCGTCAGATTCTCGACGAAGAGGCTGTCTCTCTCCAACAGTGCCTCTTCGCCCTCGCTCACGGTTTCGTTACCCGCGACGGCAGTGGTCTCGTTTACTGCCGTCGTCTCGTTCGCACCGACCGTCGTACCGAAGACTGTCGTCTCGTTCTCCCCAACTGCAGTGGTCTCGTTGAACTCTGTCGTTTCAGTTACTGTCGTCGTCTCGTTGACTCCGACCGTTTCGTTTACTGTCGTCTCTTGCGCGCCGACTGCTGCTGGGCCTGTGTCGCCCACCGAGCCGCCGAGGACGAGCGTCGAGGCTCCAACGAGCATGAGAACGGCTACGATTACCGCTGTGACTCGATTCTTCTCGTACATCACCGCTGTAAGGCAACGACGAACGGCTTAAGCGGAGTCGATAGTTCGGTCGTTCAACGCAGGCTGTCGGGTCCTAGGTTCGACTTTACTCGCGTTCAATGCTCACAACTGGAAGAAGACGAACCCTACCAGCTATTCCGACTCCAAAAATGCAAGAACGGTCAGTTATCGACGGTACGAGAGACCCATCCCGTCGGCCCGCTCGGATACGGTTGTGAGAACGACTCCGGTTGCAAGGTTCCGGTGCCGTCCGTCGCCCGGACGACGACCTCGTGTTCGCCCGGTTCGGCCTGCCACTCGTAGGTCCACTGTCGCCACACGTCTTCACCCGGGAGCGGTTCCGAGAGCGTCGCGTCCTGCCAGGTCGCCTGCCCGTCGGTCGAAATCTCGACTCGCTGAATCCCTCGCGTCCCGGCGTAGGCGTGCCCACCGAGACGAATCTTCCCGTCGTCCAACTTCTCGACGGTGTGAAGCTTGGCGACGGTCTCGACCGGACCAGTTCCGTGCCAGCCACGCTTCTCCCAGTAGCCCTCTTGTTCCTCTTTCAGCACCTCGATTTCGGTGAGCCACTTCACGTTGATTTCGCCCCAGTGGCCCGGCACGAGCGCTCGAACTGGGTAGCCGTGCGCCCGCGGCAGACGGCGGCCGTTCATGCCGAACGCGAGGAAGCCGTCTTCGAGCGCGGCCAGCGGAAACTCCTCGTAGTAGCCGTCTGCGGCCCGAAGCATCACACAGCAGGTCGAGGATTCCGGGACGCCTGCCCGTTCGAGCAGACGACTAACCGGCACGCCGGTCCAGAGCGCGGTGTCCATCTTCTTGCCGTTCAGTCCCTCGCCGACACAACGGAGCGTGACGAACCGATGCTCGATGCTTTCTACCATTTCGGTCAATTCCGCGTAGTCGAGTGAGAACGACTCTTCGACGGCACCGGTCACGGACAGTTCCCAGCGACCGTCGCTGAGGTTCGGGTTCACACCGTTGATATCGACTTCGTAGAACCCGCCGATTTCGGTGACGAGCGGTGCTAGCTCCGGCACGTCGAGAGACCGTTCCGCCGCGAGGCCGAGCAGTTGCTCGGCTTCACTTTGAGTCTCGGCATCGGTCACGTCGCTAATCGGTCCCGGTTCCGCGCCGGTGATGTTCCGGCCGCGATAGCCCGCGACGCCGAGGAATCCAGCCAACGCGCCGACTGCCGCGAGCGTCTGTCGGCGCGTCCGCGAGACGGGTCGTCGCCGTCCGACCGCGAACCCGCGCTCGGCCACTGCGACGACGCCACCGACCGGAACCGCCGACCAGAGTGCGGTTTCTGGCGCGCGTGCCACGGCGAGGGCGAACAGCCAACCGCCGAGTCCAGCGGCCAAGACCGCAGTGTAGGGCACCTCCGAGCGACTCCCGACGCGGGTGGCTCCTAATGCAATCGCGGCGAAGACTCCGACCGACAGCACGAGCGCGACAGTGAGCGCCAGCGTGTGCCCGAACTCGCCGAGATTCTGCACGACTGCGGTCGTCACTTCGCCCGGAGCGGCGTTCACGAGCGCACTGGCGAGCGGTGCGGCGACGAACGCGGGCGTCCGTCCCGCGGCGGCGAACGACCCAGCGACACCCGCGACTCCTGCGGCCGCGCTCGTCGCAACTTCTGCTCGCGTCACGTCCATAGCGGGTGCATCGCACGAAGCCGACAAAGGCGTTCTTCCAATTTCGTTCCACTTCGCTCCACTCGCACACTGGTCTCGTCCCCTCGCTTCCTCCCGCCAAAAAGTAACCATTAAACGGCGCGCGTCCGTCGCCTCGGATATGCAACGACGAGCAGCGGCGGTGTACGCCGTCCTCTTTCTCGTAGTCGCTGCTGGCGCGTACGCCCTCATCGGTGCGGCCGAGGAGCCCCAAATCGACGTTCAAGGGCAATCGTACGCTCAGAACGACACGATAACGGAAGGCGGGCGCACCTACACCGTGGCGTCCGCAAGCGACGGCGAAGGAACGCTCGAATGGACGAACGAGTCGGCAGCCTACTCTGCGACGTGGTCGAACAACACGACCGTCCAGATGGCCAACAACGAGACCTACCGGGTCCTCATCCCGAACGAGTCCGACCCCGGCCAGTTCACGCTCCGCCAGGAGTTCAACCTGAGCGACAATACCACCACGGTGCAGCAGGGTGGGACGACGTACGTCGTCGTCAACGAGACCGACGGCAACCAGAGCGAGGGCAACAAGTCGCTCGTCCCGGTTGACGAGTACAAACGTCAGCAGTTCGGCACGCCCGAGAACCGGACGTACAACGAAGGCCAGACCTTCCAGTACGAGGGCAACCAGACGACCGTGAGCAACATCACGGCCGACTCCGCGACGCTGACGTGGACCGCACCGAGAGTCAACACGGTGTCGGTCAGTGCTGGCGCGAACGTCAGTCTCGGACCGACGGGACAGAACACGAGTTACGTCGCGTACTTCCCGAGCAACAGCGACGGGTTCGTCCTCTCGCCGCAGACGGGCGAGTACCAGACGCAGGAGAACGAAATCAGCCACTTCAACGAGCGCATCGCCGGTCTCTGGGGCGTCGTCATACTCAGTTTCCTGACGGTCGTCCTGCTGCTCGGGATGGCGTTCCTGCCGAACAAGTAGAAAAACAGTCTATTCTTTCGCTATCCACGCGAGACCTGCACCGATAGCCACCGCCGAGAGCGCGCCGACTATCTGACCGACCATGACGAGCGCGCCGCCGGACTTCTGGGCCCACGGCGTGCCGACGAGCGTTGCGATGCCGACGAGGACGAGGAGGACGCCCACGCCGAGTCCGAGCGGTTGGAGTCTGTCCGAAGTCGCTGTTGCCATACATCGACTCAGCAACTGCGGCCGGTTAACTGTTGTCGAAATGTACCGAAGTGGACGAGACCCACAAGAGCGAAGGCCCGTCCGAGAGAAGCCAACCGCGATGGATTGGGACTGGGAGCAGTTCTACCGCAACGCCGACTACGACCGCTGTGTCTACCTCGCGGGCGAGGAGATGGCAGACCTGCTCGCACGATTCTTCGAGCGCGAAGCGCGGGGAGGGGGCGACACCTTCCCCGAAGACGTCGCCTCTGTCGGTTGCGGTCCCGCCGTCACGCTGTTCGACCTCGCGGAGCGTTTCCCAAGGACCGAGTTCTACGGCTACGACGTGTCCGAGACCGTAATCGAGGACAATCAGAAGAAAGCCACCGACCAGCCAAACCTCCACTTCGAAGTGGATGCACTCCCGTCGCTCGACATCGACCGCACTTTCGACGTGGTGTACTGCGTAGCGACGCTGTTCTTCGTCGCGGACCCCGAGGAAGCCCTCGAAAGCCTCTTCGACCGGGTTCGAGACGGTGGATCGCTCGTCGTCAACTACCCGAACGACGAACTCCGCAAAGCGGCCGACTCCTTCGAGGGTCGAAAGCGCGAAGCCTTCGAACTCGTCCGGAACGGCCAGAACGTCCTCACCGAAACGGACGTATCGCGCGGAATCGGCACCGAAGTGCGCGACTATTGGAAGGCGGTCGATGCCGAAGAACTCGCCAAAGACCAGTGGCCGACCGTCTACGCGAAGAAGTAGGAGAGAACCGCAACTCCCCTATCAGGGCGTCAATCGCGACACTTCTAGCCACGATACCTTCTCGCCATCGGTCAGTCCGTACACCACCCGCTTGCGGACACCGTGGGCAAGTCGAACGTCGAGCGCGAGGTCCCGCGGTTCGAAGACGTGCTCGCCGGGAAGCACTCGCACGAGACACTCGGAATGACCCAAGTCGTCGATAGACTCCACGTCGGCGTAGGTCCGGAAGTCAGCACCGAACTTGAACCCCGTCTTTGGCACCACGCCGCGTTCACGGAGCGCGCGGTACACCCGGAGTCGGCGGACGAAGCGGTCGCCCTCGACTTCGAGACCGCGGGCGCGCACTGTCTCGGCATCGACTCCCAATCGTCCCTCCGCGGCGAGGTGCGTCGCCTCCACGAGCGACAACTGGAGCGCGCGTGGTCGGTTTTCTCCGGGTCGGTCGGCGAGCAGTTGCCCGTAGAATGCCGACTCGTGGAGTTCGGCGGGCGGGTCCCACGCCAGCACGCGCTCGCCGAGCAGGTCGGCAGGGACGCGTTCGGGCAGGTCGCTCTCGGAACTGCCGCGGACGTCGGCGCGCTCGGTGTCGAGGTAGGTTATCTCGCTCTCTTCGTCCACGACGGCCAGCACGACGTTTCCGAGGTCCTCGGCGGCCACGTCCTCACGCTCGCCGACCACGCGGATTCGGTAGAGGACGGCGTCGTCCCACGGTCCCTTGCCGCGCGGGTAGACCACGAAGTCCGAATCGCTTCGGGGCGCACCGACCCACGATTCGCGGTCGGGCGACAGGTAGAACCCCCGGTCTCGCAAATCGGCGTAGACCAGAAACCGCGTCGTTATCTCGCCGCCGGCGTCGGCGAAGAACTCGCGGAAGTCCATCGACGTGCCGTCTTCCTCCCGTACCACCTCGTCCAAATCGCCCTTGAACAGCAGGTAAGCCGCTTCGACCCGTGAGAGCGCGATTTCGTTCCCTTGCAACGGGCGGCCGTAGCCGCTCGAATCGTAGTACCGCTGGCGGGCGTCGCCACCCACGACCACTTCCCCGTCCCGGAGGCGTCCGTCCATACTCTACCGTCGCGTCGGGCGAGTCAAACGGTTTCCGGTCCGGAACTACGTTTCTGCCGTCTCCCCGCAGTCGCCGAGACAGCGCGGGCCTGCATCGCCGTCACTGTCTGACCCGACTCCCGACCCGACTTTCGGAAGGCCACACTCACAAGTCCCGACGACCCGTTCTTTCGGCAGTCCCAACGACGCGTCGCAGTCGGGATAGTTCTCACAGCCCAGAAACAGCGCGCCCTCCCGAAGCACTCGTAGGTCGCCGTCGCAGTCGGGACAAGGCCACTCGCGGTCGAACCGCTTGCGGATGGCTTCGTCCAGATTCTCGCAGGTGCGGTCCACGCAGAGTTCGAAGCGGTCGCCGCGCTCGACGGTCATCTCCGGCAGGCCGCAGTCGCACGTCGTTTCGAGGACGGCCGCGTCTCGTGGCAGGCCGTGTTCCGTCTCACAGCCGAGGCACGTCACTGCGCCGCGAGCGCGGACGAGTGGCGAGCGACAGTTCGGGCAGGTGCCGACTGGACTACCTGCGGCGGTTCCTTCCATCTCCACCTGTTCTACGTCGTGGGCCTGCACGCGGAGGCGTTCGCCGTCCTTCACCGCGACGAGTGCGATTTGGTTATTACCCTGTTCGCTCTGACTCTGCTCGCGGTACACTGCGTCGGCGCGGGTGAGCCACGCCACTGGCTGGTACCCCTCTGCGTCGTGGACGAGGACCGTGTCGTCTGGCTTGTGGACGACGACCACGCGACCGCGTTGCGTTCGGTCGTCGGCCGTCGAGCGACCCTGATACTCCGTCGTACACTCTCCGGCGAGGAGACTGACTGTCTCGGACATGGGCCGGGTTGGTCCCGGCTTGGTACTTGAACGTTCGCGTCGGTCGGCGTGTACTCGCACGACCCGCTGGTTGGCGAACTACTAACTCGATTGCTATCGTCTGTCCGCTCGTGAAATCGAAGGCTGTGCTGTTCGACATGGACGGCGTCATCGTCGATTCCGAGCGCCACTGGGTCCCGACCGAGGAGGAGGAAATCTTCCCCGACGTGGTGGCGGACGGAACGCCCACCGACGAGACGACCGGGATGAACTTCCGAGAGATCTACGACTACCTCGACGCGAACTACGAGACGACCGTCGAAAAGGACGCGTTCGTAGAACGCTACGAGGAGGCCGCCCGCGACATCTACGGCGAGAAGGTCGAGCTGATGACCGGATTCGAGGACCTCGTGGCCGACCTTCGCGCGGAGGGTGTGCAAATCGCGCTGGTCTCCTCGTCGCCACCGGACTGGATAGAGCGCATGCTCGACCGCTTCGACCTCCACGACGCGTTCGACGAGGTCATCAGCGCCGAACATATCGCGGGCGACGGCAAACCGGCCCCCGACATCTACGAACACGCCGCGGTCGAAGTCGGGGTGGAACCCGAAGAGTGCGTCGCAGTCGAGGACTCCGAAAACGGCATCGCGGCCGCGAAAGCCGCGGGAATGGCCTGTATCGGTTACCGGAACAAGTCCGAGGAAGTGCTGGACTTGTCGGAAGCGGACGCCGTTGTCGATTCTCCCGACGCGCTCCGAGACGAACTGCTCGGCTAATCGAGTCCGAACTACTCTGCTAGCGTGGGCTCTCTTTTCGGATAGTTTCGGCAACTTGTCGAACCGGTAAAGAAACGCCTTTCTTCCCCCCTCACTGTGCATCCGGTAATGGAAGTCGCCGAGGTCGTCCCCAAGTTCACCGAGGCGTTCCCCTTCGAGGAGTTCAACCCGATGCAGCGCGAGGTCGTCCCCGCGCTGTTGGAGGGCGAGGAGAACGTCGTCGCGAGCGCGCCGACCGCCAGCGGGAAGACCGCGCTGGCCGAACTGGCAATCTGTCGGACGCTACAGGAGGGCGGCACCGCCCTGTTCGTCGCGCCGATGCGCGCGCTCACCAACGAGAAGGAGAGCGAATGGGAACGCTTCGAGGAATTGGGCTACTCTGTCTACGTCGTCACGGGCGAGCGCGACCTGAACCCCCGGCGCGCCGAGCGCGCCGACATCCTCGTGATGACGCCAGAGAAGACCGACTCGGCGACTCGAAAACACGACTCGCGGCGCTACTCGTTCATCCGGGACGTTGACTGCGTCGTCATCGACGAGGTCCACCTGCTCGACTCCGAGAAGCGCGGGAGCGTCCTCGAAGTGACCATCTCCCGGATGCGGCGACTCTGTGACCCGCGCGTCGTCGCGCTCTCGGCGACCATGCCGAACGTCGAAGACGTGGCCGAGTGGCTCGACGCCCCGCCGGAGAACACCTTCGAGTTCGGCGACGACTACCGCCCGGTAGACCTCCACTCGGGCGTCGAAACGTACACGCACGGAGACAACTCCTTCGCCGACAAGTACCGCCGACTGTATCGCGCGCTGGACCTCGCCGAACCGCACATCCGCGACGACGGCCAAGCACTCGTCTTCGTCTCGTCTCGGCAGGACACCGTGCAGGCCGCGAAGAAGGCCCGCGACGAAATCGGTGAGCGCGACATCCCCGTCGGCGCGCGCGGCGACTACGACTTCCACAACGACGCGAAGGAACTCCAGAACGACACCCTGCGAAAGTCCGTCCTCGACGGCGTGGCGTTCCACCACGCCGGACTCTCGAAGGCCGACAAGGACAAAGTGGAACAGTGGTTCAAGGAGGACAAAATACAACTCCTGTTCTCCACCTCCACGCTCGCGTGGGGCGTCAACCTCCCCGCGCGCTGCGTCGTCCTCCGGGACACGAAGCTCCACGACCCCTTGGAGGGCGAGGTGGACATGAGTCCGCTCGACATCCTCCAGATGCTCGGGCGGGCTGGGCGACCGAAGTACGACGACGTGGGCTACGGGTGGGTCGTCTGCGACCGCTCGGAGGCCGACAAGTACCGGCGACTTCTCGAGGAAGGCAAGGAGATAGAGTCGAGACTGGACGAAGATTTAGACGCGCATCTGAACGCCGAAATCGCGATGGGGACCATCCGGGGCCTCGAAGACGTGATGGACTGGTTGGAGACGACGTTCTACTACGTCCGTGCGAAGAACAACCCCGACGAGTACGACTTCGAGAGTCTGCGCGAGCGCGTTCGAACGAAACTCAACCGCCTCGTCGATAGGGGGTTCGTCGAAACTGGCGAGGACCTCTCGGTTTCAGGGTCGCCGCTCGGCCGCCTCGCTTCGAAGTTCTACCTCCGGATGGAGACCGCAGAGCAGTTCCACGAGGTCGCCCAGCAAGACGAAGTCAGGACCTCCGACATTCTCCAAGCCGTCGCAGACGCCGCGGAGTTCGACAGCGTGAGCGCACGGCAATCCGAGCGCGAGGCGGTGAACTCCGTCCTCGTCGGTCAGGAGACGGGCGACCTCGAAGCAGGTCCCCGGAAAGTACTCGCTATCCTGCACTCCTCGATGACGGGCGCGACCCCCGGCGAACTGCGAAGCGACGCGTGGGTCATCACGCAGAACGCGCTCCGACTGCTCGCCGCGCTTCGGGCGTTCCTCGAACGATTCGACTGTCCACAGGCCGCGAACCTCGCCAGTCGGGTCGAAGCACGAATCGAACACGGCGTCAGCGACGACGCCGTCGGCCTGACTGCCATCGACGGCGTGGGGTCTGGCCGAGCGAGCAAACTCGCCCAAGAAGGGCTCGCAACGCCCGCAGACGTTCGCGCGGCAGGCGTCGATGGACTCGTGGACGCGGGTCTCACCTCGGGCGTCGCCGAACAGGTTCTCGGAAGCGCGAGCGACCTCCCGCGCGCCAAAATCGAGTGGGGGTCGTTCCCCAGCGAAGTCGCGCAGGGCGAAAACGACATGCGGGAAGTCGTCGTCCGAAACGCTGGCGACGGCCGAACCGTCGGCATCCGCGTGACTGTCAACGGCGTCGAGATGACCGAAACGACGACGTACCTCGACGGCGAGACGACCGTTCCAGTTGGGGTCTTCGGCGGCACTGACGACGAGATGGAGTACACCGTCGAAGTCGTCTTCCCCGACTTGCCACTAGTGCCGACGACGGACTCGCGGACGGTACAGGTCGAGTGACCGGTTCGGTGCAGTGAACCGAATCAGGAGAGCGACTTCTTCATGCAGGTCGCGCTCGTCGGACAGAGGTCGCTAAACTCCGCGGTGTCCCGAATCGCTTTTGGGACGGTCTCCCGCTCGACGGCCTCGAATCCGAGGTCGGCGAAGAACTCCGCCGCAGTCGTCGTCAACAGATACACCGTGTCGAGGTTCTCGGCGCGCGCCCGGTCGAGCAACTGCTCGCAGATAGCGGTTCCGAACCCTCGTCCTCTGGCGGACTGTTCGACCGCGACCGAGCGCAGTAATCCGACGTTTCCCTCGACTTCGAGACCTGCGACTCCGATTCGGCGTTCTGTTTCACGACTCTCCAAGTCACTACGCTCCGACTCGCCGACGCAGACGAACAGTGCGGGGAACGCCGCGTCGAGGTCGGCCGTCGGGAGGTCGTTCGCTTCGAGTATCGTCTCGACGTACTCGCGGTCGCTCGATTCGGCGGGAGATAGTCGGAGTGTTGGCACGCTACCCAGTTCGTGCGGTGGGCCACTAACTCTATCGTCGGGTCAGTCTGCGGGACTCGACACCTTGTCGGCCGCTCGTCGCAACATTCCGTTGTTCGTCGTGTAGTAGTAGTAGAGACCCAATCCGACGGCACCGACGACGTTCGAAATCGTGACTCCCCAGAAGACCGCCCGAACGCCCAAGTCGAGCCACATCGCGCCGACTGCCGCGATGGGGAGTCGAACGGCCCAGTACTTCAACAGCGACGCCATCATGCTCACCTTGGTCTTGCGAGCGCCGTTGAAGCCCGCGTTGAACAGGTACATCGCGCCGATGCCCCAGTAGCCCAAGACGAGGATACGCAGGTAATCGACGGCCAACTCGAAGCCGTCGGGCGACATGGCCGGTACGAACAGGTTGACGAGGAACTCGGGAGCGACCCACTGGAAGACGCCGACGAGGGTCAGTCCGACGGCCGCGATTGTCGCCCCGGTCCACGTCGCTCGCTGGGCGCGCTCGGGGTTGTCTGCACCGAGGTTCTGCCCGACGACGCTCTGGGCGGCGTCTCGCAGGCCCTGCGCGGGAACGAACGCGACTGTCGCAACCTGAGCTCCGACGTTGTACGCCGCGAGACCGGCGGACGCACCGACGGCCGAGATAACGGCGATGATGAGCACGCGGACTGATTGAGCGGCGACGGTCTGTCCGCCCGAGGGAAGCCCGATGTCGAGTATCTCTCGGTACTCTTCGGTTTCGAACCCGATGACATCGGAAGTGACTGTGAAGCCGTCGCGGCCGCGGACGTACATCGCTAGGGCGAGCAAGAACCCGACAAAGTAGCCGATAGCGGTCGCCATCGCGGCACCTGCGATTTCGAATCCCGAAAAGCCAGTACTCGCGTAGAGAGACGACTGCAGGCCGCCGAGTCCAAGCATAGCGAACAGCGGGTTCTCGGTGAACCCGAAGATGAGGAACGGGTCGAGCGTGATGTTGACTGCGACCGCGACGACGTTGACGTACATCGCGGCTTGTGAATCTCCCCACCCGACGAATCCGCCTTCGATAGCGTCGCTCATCCCCATGAAAGGAAACACGAGAACGAGCGTGGCGATGTACGTCGCCGCGAGCGGGGCGACGTCGTTACCAGTGAGAACGATTTCGACGATGGTGTCGACGCCGAGGAAAACGAGAGCAGCGACGGTAGTTCCAGCAACCAGTCCCAAGGTGAGTCCGTGGAACGTCGCGCGGCGGGCACCGTCGAGATTCTCCGACCCCGCTCGTTGCGAGACGAGAACTTGTGTACCACTGAAAACGACGACCGTGACGCTCGCTATCAACGCAATCACGGGAAAACTCGCACCGACCGCGGCGACAGCGTCTTCCCCGAGGCGGCCGACCCAGAACGTGTCTACGATGCTCTGGACGACGTGAACGACGTTTTGAACGACGAGTGGCGTCGCCAGCACCAGCATCGCGTGGACGAGCGAGCCGTCGGTGATATCTTCCCGTGAGACGTCTAGCATGATTGTTCCGTCTTCCCTTGTGCTAAAATCACACGAGTACTTATATTTGTACCAACTACTGCTCGCGTAACGGAGATTACTCCCATGGTACGGTGAACGTATGGTTCACGCTAACTGGGGTATGGGTAGAATATATATTTGACTTTTTCCATCTATCGCTCAGATGGTAAGAAAACTACGAATCGGTGTTTTCGGGCGTCTCGGACCGGCCAGAAGTGTCGTTTGGTCGGTTCGACGTGTCAGTGGACTCCACTCGTGTTGGCGTTCGGCTCGTTCGCGCGGCGCGGCGACTCGCGCGCCCCATCTTGTAACTCGTGTAGAGGAGGTAGACGCCCGCGACGCCGACCAGTACGTAGACGAGGTTGCGGACGACCTCCGCGGCCGCCGGTCTGAACACCGGGTCGAGCGCCAGCACGAGGACGTTCACCTCGTCGCCTGTGAACCCGGTCACGCCGATGATACCCCACGTTACCGCGCCGAAAATCACTAGCAAGAGTGCGAGCCAGTCGAAAGCGTTGGTCTTCATGCAAAGGCGTTCGGATTTGGCGTGCTTTGTTATTGGGCGGCTACGAACGGAAGTGGGACGTTGCCCTGATGGAGAAAGTCAGCGGGTGACGCAAGTGAGAGTAGTTAACGAACCAACCGAGGCGTGACCCCAGATTGGAATACCCCACCCTTTTCACGACCCCAATCCAACCACTAACCAATGAGTCGCCGTCGGAAACCCGACTGGCTGAAGATACAGCCGCCCGCCGGACGGGAGTTCACGGGCATCAAACAGACCCTTCGGGACCACGACCTGCACACCGTCTGCGAGGAGGCTAACTGCCCCAACTTGGGCGAGTGTTGGAGCGGTCGAAACTCCGAGGCGGGCGGGACGGCGACGTTCATGCTGATGGGCGACCACTGCACCCGCAACTGCGGATTCTGCGACGTGGCGACCGGTGGTGGCGAACCGCTGGACCCCGACGAACCGGAGAACGTGGCGAGCGCCGTCGCGGAAATCGGCCTCGACTACGTCGTCCTCACCTCCGTGGACCGCGACGACTTGGATGGTATGGGTGCGGCGCACTTCGCCCAGACCATTCGGGAAATCAAGAAGCGCGACTCCTCGATTCTCGTGGAGGTGCTGATTCCGGACTTCCAAGGCGAAGCCGACCTCATCCGCAAGATTATCGACGCCCAACCCGACGTCATCGCACACAACATCGAGACCGTCGAGCGGATTCAACAGCCCGTTCGGGACCCTCGCGCGGGCTACGAACAGAGCTTGCAGGTCCTCGAACAGGTAGAGCGCGAGTCGGACATCTACACCAAGACTTCCATCATGCTCGGTCTCGGCGAGTACGACCACGAGGTGTACCAGACGCTCTCGGACCTCCGGGAGGCAGAAGTGGACATCGTCACGCTCGGCCAGTATCTCCAGCCGTCGCGCACGCATCTCGACGTGGACGAGTACGTCCACCCCTCGAAGTTCGACACGTGGCGCGACGTTGCCGAGGACGAACTCGACTTCCTCTACTGTGCGAGCGGCCCGATGGTCCGCTCGTCGTACAAAGCGGGCGAGTTGTTCGTGGACGCGGTGGTCCGAGATGGGAAGTCTATCGAGCAGGCGAGGAGGGAAGCCCGTAGGGCTTCCGTATAGGCGAACGGCGAAGCCGTGAGAAGGGAAGCTCGAAGGGCTTCGGTGTAATCTTTCTCCCTGCGCCTGAGAACGCGCCGCTCACTTACGAGACTTCGAATTCTGCACGCCACCACCTCACTTTCTAAATCAAGCTGGACTGTGGTAGCTATTCACATTCGAATCCGTTCCCGTCTACCGAAATTGGCGA
Organism: Halorussus halophilus; assembly: GCF_008831545.1. Classification (NCBI taxonomy): domain Archaea; kingdom Methanobacteriati; phylum Methanobacteriota; class Halobacteria; order Halobacteriales; family Haladaptataceae; genus Halorussus; species Halorussus halophilus. The sequence goes on along the minus strand of NZ_CP044523.1, from coordinate 3,312,249 downwards.
AAATCACGCAATTCTTGCCGTTCGTCCACCCAACCCCACCGAACGACCATTACCGTTAGACGAACGTGGATATTCACCGATATAATTGCGGAAGTTAAGTTTTCACGCCGGTGTTACTGTGGATTTCCACCGGAAAATGGCGGGAGAATAATACCTATGGAAAGTTGGTTACGAAAACCCTATAATGCGCGCGCCTGACTTATCTAATATGTCAGGACGGGTTCGACCGTGAGTGTTGTACACCAAGACCCCCAAGACCGCGTACAGGTCTTGGACGAGGACGGCAACGTAGTAGAGGGCGCGGAAGTCCCCGACCTCTCCGATGAGGAGCTCATCACGATGTACCGCCAGATGCGACTGGCTCGCCACTTCGACGAGCGAGCAGTCAGTCTGCAACGACAGGGCCGGATGGGTACGTATCCGCCGCTGTCGGGCCAAGAGGGTGCCCAAATCGGGAGCGCGTTCGCGCTGGCCGACGACGACTGGCTATTCCCGAGTTACCGCGAACACGGTGCCGCACTCAACCGCGGCCTGTCGCTGAAACAGACGCTCCTGTACTGGATGGGCCACGAACAGGGCAACGCCATCCCCGACGACGCGAACATCTTCACCGTCGCAGTGCCGATTGCGACCCAGATTCCCCACGCGACGGGCGCGTCGTGGGCATCGAAGTTGAAGGGCGAGAACAAAGGGTTCCTCTGCTACTTCGGCGACGGCGCGACGAGCGAGGGTGACTTCCACGAGGGACTGAACTTCGCGGGCGTCTTCGACACGCCGACGGTGTTCTTCTGTAACAACAACCAGTGGGCTATCTCGGTGCCCCGCGAGCGACAGACCGCCAGCGAGACCATCGCTCAGAAGGCAGAAGCGTACGGTTTCCAAGGCGTTCAGGTTGACGGAATGGACCCGCTCGCCGTCTACAAGGCGACGAAAGAAGCACTCGACAAGGCGAAAGACCCGGACGAGGGCGAACTTCGCCCGACGCTCATCGAGGCGGTCCAGTACCGCTTCGGTGCGCACACGACTGCCGACGACCCCTCCGTCTACCGCGACGAGGACGAAGTCGAGGAGTGGAAGCAGAAGGACCCGATTCCGCGACTGGAGAAGTACCTCCGTGGCGAGGGCATTCTGGACGACGAGACAGTCGAAGAAATCGAGGCGGACATTCAAGAGAAGGTCGCCGACGCCATCGACGAGGCAGAAGCAGTCGAGCGACCCGACCCCGCAGAGATATTCACGCAGGTCTACGCGGACATGCCCAAGCGACTGGAACAGCAACTCGACTGGTTCGAGCGAATCCGTGAACAGTACGGCGACGAAGCGATGCTGGAGGAGTAATCTATGAGTCAAACTCAGGACCACGAACAAGAGACGCAGAATCTCACGCTCGTGCAGGCCGTTCGAGACGGTCTGTACACCGAAATGAAGCAGGACGAAGACGTGCTCGTGATGGGCGAGGACGTCGGGAAGAACGGCGGCGTCTTCCGCGCCACCGAGGGCCTCTACGAGGAGTTCGGCGAGGACCGCGTCATCGACACGCCGCTCGCGGAATCCGGCATCGTCGGCACCGCAATCGGCATGGCCGCCTACGGCCTAAAGCCGGTCCCCGAGATGCAGTTCTCCGGGTTCATGTACCCCGCGTTCGACCAAATAGTCAGTCACGCCGCACGTCTCCGTACCCGGAGTCGCGGTCGGTTCACCTGTCCGATGGTCGTTCGCGCACCGTACGGCGGTGGCATCCGCGCGCCGGAGCACCACTCCGAGTCGATGGAGGCGTTCTACACCCACCAGCCCGGTCTGAAAGTCGCCATGCCGAGTACGCCCTACGACACGAAGGGGATGCTCATCTCGGCCATCCGCGACCCGGACCCGGTCATCTTCCTCGAACCGAAGCTCATCTACCGCGCGTTCCGCGGTGACGTGCCCGAGGAGGACTACGAAGTGCCGCTCGGTGAGGCCGCGACCCGCAAGGAAGGCACCGACATCTCGGTGTTCACGTGGGGTGCGATGACTCGACCGACGATGGAAGCCGCAGAGCAGTTGGAAGGCGAAATCGACGTGGAAGTCGTGGACATCCGCACCGTCTCGCCGCTCGACACCGACACCATTGTCGAGTCGTTCAAGAAGACGGGTCGCGCGGCAGTCGTCCACGAGGCACCCAAGACGGGCGGTCTCGCTGGCGAAATCGCCGCGACGATTCAGGAGGAAGCGCTCCTCTATCAGGAGGCTCCCATCGAACGCATCACCGGTTTCGACACGCCGTTCCCGCTGTACGCGCTCGAAGACTACTACCTGCCAGAACCGGCCCGCATCAAGGAAGGCATCCGCGACGCGGTGAACTTCTAACATGGTACGCGAGTTCAAGCTTCCCGACGTTGGCGAAGGTGTCGCAGAGGGCGAAATCGTCAGTTGGCTGGTCGAGGAGGGCGACGAAGTCTCCGAAGACCAAGCGGTCGCCGAAGTCGAGACCGACAAGGCCATCGTGGAGGTCCCGTCGCCGGTCAACGGCACGGTCCGCGAAATCATCCCCGACGAGGGCGAGATGGTCAAGGTCGGCTCGGTCATCATCACCTTCAACGTCGAAGGCGAAGACGACACGAGCGAGACCGCAGAATCGCAGGAAGAAGTCTCCGAAGAGCCGGAAGTCTCGGCGGACGAAGAATCCGAAGAAACCTCGACTAGTGACGGCCGTGTCTTCGCCGCACCGAGCGCGCGCCGATTGGCCCGCGAACTCGGCGTAGACATCACGACAGTCGAGGGAACCGGCCCGAGCGGCCGCGTGACCGAGAACGACGTTCGAACTGCGGCGGAATCCGGTGGCGAGGACGCAGCGACCGCAGACGCAGCGGAGTCCGACGACGAGAGCGACTTCGAACCGGCTGAAGTCGAGGAACCACCAGCGTCGGCCGCAGGCGGGGCCGCGGGTGGCGCACCCGCACAGGTCGAATCCGCAGACCGTGAGAAGACGCTGGCCGCACCTGCGACCCGACGCATGGCCGAGGAGCAGGGCATCGATATCAACGCCGTGCCCTCGACCGAGGAGCGAGACGGCCAAGCGTTCGTCACGCCCGAAGCGGTCACGGAGTACGCCGAGGCTCAACAGCAGGCCCAAGCCGCGGACTCCGCCGCACTCGCCGCTGGCGAGACAGGCCCGCGCGAGGAGCGCGTGGCCTACAAGGGTATCCGACGCACCATCGGCAAGCAGATGGAGAACTCGAAGTACACCGCGCCCCACGTCACCCACCACGACTCCATCGACGTGACGGAACTGGTCGAGACGCGCGCGGACCTGAAGGAAGTCGCCGAAGAGCGGGGTATCCACCTGACCTACATGCCGTTCATCATGAAGGCCATCGTGGCCGCGCTCAAGGAGTACCCCTACCTCAACTCCGCGCTGGACGAGGAGAACGACGAAATCGTCCTGAAGAACTACTACAACATCGGCGTGGCCGTCGGCACGGACCACGGCCTGATGGTTCCCGTCGTGGACGACGTGGACAAGAAGGATATGCTCCAAATCGCCTCGGACATGAACGAGAAGGTCCAGAAGGCCCGGGACCGCTCCATCGCCCGCGAGGAGATGCAGGGCGGCACCTTCACAATCACCAACTTCGGTGCCATCGGCGGCGAGTACGCGACGCCGATTATCAACCACCCGGAGGTGGCCATCATGGGTCTGGGAGAACTCAAACAGCGTCCAACCGTCGTGGACGGCGAAGTCGAAGCGCGCTACACGCTCCCGATTTCCCTGTCCATCGACCACCGCATCATCGACGGCGCGGTGGCGGCGGAGTTCGCCAACACGGTGCTGGAGTACCTGCACAACCCGAACCTGCTCCTGCTGGAGTGAGTTCGGTCGCTCCCGTCTGACTTCTCTACCTGTTTTCGTTCTTCGTCGCTGTTGCTCGCGGTGGTCATTCTCTGCTGGCGAAGCTATTACTGCCTGCCCGCCGTGTGTCGGCGCATGCCCTTCCAACTGACAGAGCCCCAGCGAACGCTCCGCGAGGAAGTTCGGGAGTTCACCGAGCGCGAAATCCGGCCGAAAGCTATCGAAGCCGACCGAAACGAGGAGTATCCCGAAGAGATACTCCAGAAACTCGGCGACCGGAAATACACCGGTCTCACGCTCCCTGAGGAGTACGGCGGCCGCGGCGAGGGACTGGTCGAACTGGTCGTCCTCACCGAAGAACTCGCCGCTGGACAGATGACCGTCGCCAGTGCGCTCGCGTTGAATCTCGGCGTCGCCACCGTAATCGAGCGGTTCGGAACCGAGGCGCAGAAAGAGCAGTATCTCCCCGAGATGGCGACCTACGAAACCGTCGGCGTCCTGGGATTGACGGAAGCAAACGCCGGGTCGGACAAGTCCCGGATGGAGACCACAGCCACCAAGGAAGGCGGCGAGTGGGTGCTGAACGGCCACAAACAGTGGGTGACGAACTTCCTGCACGCGGATGTCGTCCTGACCTACGCGAAGACCGGTGTCGATAGCGACACGTCCCAGAACGTCAGCGCGTTTCTGGTTCCCACCGAGCAGTTCGAAGTCGAGGAAGTGTGGGAGACGCTCGGCGCTCGCACGGTGAAATCCCCTCGCGTCCGACTCGAAGACGTTCGCGTCCCCGCAGAGAACCTCGTCGGCGAAGAGGGGCACGCCCTCCGCCAGCGCGGCCAGATTCACAACGGCGTCAACGTCCCGGCGCGCGGCGTCGGCATCGCCCGCGCCGCGCTGGAGGATACTGTGGCCTACACCAGCGAGCGCGAGCAGTTCGACCAGTCTATCGGCGACTTTCAGGGCGTCCGGTGGCGCGTCGGCGAGATGGCTCAGCGGGTCGATTCGGCGCGCTTGCTGACGCTCCGCGCCGCCGATAGAGCAGACCGCGGTGAGGACCCGACCCGCGAGTTCGCGATGGCGAAAGTTCACGCGACAGAGGCCGCCGTGGACAACGCCAACGACGCGATGCAACTCCACGGTGGGAAGGGATACACGAAGGAGCATCACGTCGAACGGTACCTACGGGACGCCAGATTGCTGACCATCGCTGGCGGGCCGAACGAACTGCATCGGAATACGCTGGCGGACGCGGTGTACGACGGCTGAAAGGGTGTTTTGTCGGAGGGAGTGGGAGAACGGAGTATCCTGGTTACGGTCTCGCGCAGACCACCTCGTGTTCTCGGCCGGTACGCAGTCGTTCGACGACGCTGAACTGGGAAAGATGCTCTCGGAGAGAAAGTGCTTCGTGACGGACGAAGGTTAACTCTCCATCCGGAGCGAGTACGTCGTGGACACCTGCGAACAACTCGGAGAGGACACCGTTGCCCGCGTATGTCGGCGGGTTGCTGAAGACCTTGTCGAAGGTCGCGCCTGCGACTCCCTCGGTGCAGTCTGCGGTCACGACTGTCCCCTCCGCTCCTGACGCTCGAAGGCTCCGCTTTGCGCACGAAGTTGCGACCACGTCATCGTCGCTGAGCCAGACCTCGCAGTCTACGGCGAGCGCGACGTAGGTCCCGATTGCACCGTAACCGCAGGCGATGTCGAGGACGCGGTCACCTTCCTCGACGGTGCTACTCTCCAGCAACAACCGCGTCCCATCGTCGAGTCCGTCCGCAGCGAACAGTCCGGGCGTCGTCACGAGTTGGAGGCCTTCGCCAGCGACAGTCGGTTCGAGCGTTCGGAACGTGACGTAGGACGGTGGTTCGAAGACTCGGGGTCGGGTCGCTTCGAACAGTCGATAGCCGTTCCGGTCGGCGAGGCAGGTAACGCTCCCCGCTATGTCGCACAGTTGCTCCTCGTACCTGTTGAGTCCGGTTTCCTTCGACGCGGCGAGGTAGAGGCTCCCACCGGGTCGAAGCACGGAGAGTGCGTCCGCGATGCGCTGCTTTCCGACTGTGATTGGCGTGTATCGCTTGGGAGCGTAGGCGACTGTGTCGAACTTCGGTTCGAGCGTCGTGAGGTCCGCACGGAGGGAGACTGATGCTTCGACGTCGTTTTCTCGAACGTTGCGCTCGCACAGTCGGGAAGCACGGGCACTGGTCTCTGTCATCTCGACGCTGTCGGCGGTGTCGGCGAGAATTACGCCGACGACGCCGTAGTTCGCTTGCGGACAGAGAACATGCCCAAGTTCACGGTCCCATAGCGATTCGAGTATCAGCAGTTCTGCGTCTCGAAACGACTGCTTCGAGACGACGCCGTCGGCAGTGTGAAACAAGTACTGTGACCGGGCGTCGGTGACGTGTGATTCGAGGGCGAGTTCGTAGGGCGCGTGCCTCATTGTTTCCACCCCCGGTTCGATTGCTGGCTCTCCGTCTCGGCGTCGTCTGTCGGAAGTCGGTTGACGGGGTGCTGTCGGTGGCGGTGCTGTCGTAGTCGAACGGTTGCGTGCATTGCGTTGAGTCGGCTAACTTCGGGCTGTTGACGAACGAAGCAACCCACGCGCTACGCGAAGCGTCGTGACCGAGAGAAGCGGCACAGACACAGCTACGCGCAGGGCGCGGAGCCAAGTACCAAACAGCGTGACGGCCCGACTGAATCACGACCGCTCACGTTCGGTCGTGTCGTCGAACCGCCCACAGTTGGCGAGTCAGCCGACCTCGTTCTGCGAGTGCCCGCAGTTACGAGTTCGACCCGTAGCCGTTGTTCAACGTATCAACTGCTTTTCTCACTTGTAACTAAAACATTCCCGTTCGGAGAGTGAACGGTGACCGAAGGTTCGCGGTCGGAACGCACCGAGCAACCGAATTCGTGGCCGCTATGCGTGCTACGATAACACACACTTCCCACCGCAAAATCCGCCTGATTTTTCACACAGAAGCCCGATTTTCCACGTAGATGGTCGTTGGAGACATCTCTACTGGAACGGACGTGTTGGTCATCGGCGCGGGACCGGGCGGCTACGTCGCCGCGATTCGCGCGGGCCAACTCGGCAAGGACGTAACGCTGGTCGAAAAGGACGCCTACGGTGGGACTTGTCTGAACTACGGCTGTATCCCGTCGAAGGCGATGATTACGGCCTCGGACCTCGCCCACGAGGCGGGCGACGCCGAGGAGATGGGCATCTACGCCGACCCCGACGTCGAGATGGACGAGATGGTCGGCTGGAAAGACGGCGTCGTGGACCAACTCACCGGCGGCGTCGAGAAGCTCTGCAAGGCCAACGGCGTCTCGCTGATGGAGGGCCGCGCGGAGTTCGCCAACGAGAACAGTGCCCGAATCGTCCACGGCGGCGAGGGTCAAGGCTCCGAGACCGTCGAGTTCGAGGAGGCCATTATTTCGACTGGAAGTCGCCCAATCGAGATTCCCGGCTTCTCGTTCAGCGACGACCCTGTGCTGGACTCCCGGCAGGCACTCGCGCTGGACGAAGTCCCGGAGAGCCTCGTCATCGTCGGCGCGGGCTACATCGGCATGGAACTCGCGGGCGTCTTCGCCAAACTCGGCACCGACGTTACGGTCGTGGAGATGCTCGACTCCGTGCTGCCGGGCTACGAAGACGACCTCGCGCGCCCTGTCAAAAAGAAAGCCGACGAACTCGGCATCGACTTCCACTTCGGCGAAGGCGCAAGCGAGTGGGAGGAGTCCGGCGACGGCATCACCGTCATGACCGAGGACGAAGACGGCAACGTCGCGGAATATGGCGCGGAGAAGGTGCTGGTCGCGGTCGGTCGCAGTCCGGTCACGGACACGCTCGAACTCGACAACGCTGGCATCGAGACGAACGAGGCTGGCTTCATCGAGACGGACAACCGCGCTCGCACCGAGAAAGACCACATCTACGCCATCGGCGACGTGGCGGGCGAACCGATGCTCGCGCACAAGGCCAGCAAGGAAGGGCAGGTCGCCGCTGAGGTCATCGCAGGCGAACCCTCGGCGCTGGACTACCAAGCAGTTCCGGCGGCCGTCTTCACCGACCCCGAAATCGGTACTGTGGGACTTACTGAGGCCGAGGCCGAAGAGCAGGGCTTCGAGCCAGCGGTCGGCAAGTTCCCGTTCAACGCCTCCGGTCGCGCGCTGACGACGGGCCACGCGGACGGCTTCGTGCGGATTGTTGCGGACGAACCGAGCGGTTTCATTCTGGGCGCCCAGATTGTGGGACCAGAAGCCTCCGAGTTGATTGCCGAGATTGGACTCGCAATCGAGATGGGTGCCACGCTGGAGGACGTTGCGGCGACGATTCACACGCACCCGACCTTGGGCGAGGCTGTGATGGAAGCGGCGGAGAATGCGTTGGGGCACGCGATTCACACGCTGAATCGGTAACAGACTCTATAGTCTCTCGCACGTCTGTTTCGAGCCTACTTGCCTAGTCAGGCTTCCTCGTCAGGTGTAACACTCGGAGAGTGAGTTTCTCGATAACTTTGTTTAGCGGTTTCGACGGGGTGAGACGGTCGAAGTGGTCTCGTGTAAACGTGACGTGCAGTCCCGACAGCGGGCTACCGTGCAGTGATTATCAGGCATCATCACTTTATGGGCAACTTTCGAAATCGCAGTTAATTAATGAGCGTCATCGTAGAGTTCTCTATCGAGAGCGACGAATTTACTCTTGGGAGGGCGCTCGCTGAACCTCCAGGGATGGATATCGAATTCGAACGAATCGTTCCGCTGGCTGATTCCGTCGTTCCATTCGTGTGGGTCAGCGGTGGTGATTTCGAAGTCTTCGAAAACCACGCTGTAAACAACCCGTCGATTCAGGAGATCGTCGCAGTCGATCGCGTCCGCGACCACACGCTGTATCGCATCGAGTGGGTCGGAGAAGACGACGACTTGATTCAGTATCTCGCCGACGCTGGCGCGACCATTCTCGAAGGATACGGGAACAATGGCTGGGAGTTCCGGTTACGGTTTCCGAATCACGAGATGCTCTCGGAGTTTTACAACACGTGCACGGAAAACGAGATCTCGATTCACATAGACAGAACGTACACGCTCACCGAAAAGACCGAGTACGGACGAACGTTCGACCTCTCGCAAGAGCAGCGCGAAGCCCTCGTCGCAGCACTACAACAAGGGTATCTCTCCACGCCGAAGGAGACGAATCTCGAAGCGCTCGCCGAGCAGTTCGAGGTGTCGCAACAGGCAATGTCCAATCGGATTCGGCGAGGGACGGAACAGGTCCTGCGGGCGGTCCTGGTGACTTCGGCTTCTGACTTGGGCTAAGTATTTAATAGAGTTGTTCGTTCAACAAACAGTCTATTACTCCTCTACGTGGAACACATATCCGCTCCAATGTCACCGACGCGTGATCGGCAAGCGCACGATGCTGCCGACGTCGATCGACTATTCTCGGTCGTATCGAGTGCACAGCGGCGTGGCGTCATCGACTACTTCCGCACGTCGTCCGACTCGACCGCATCGCTCGAGACGCTCGTCGACCACATCGTGTCAGACGAGAAGCAGACGAAAGCCGAGCGCAGAAAGCGGGTGGCGACGCACTTGCATCACTCCGCGCTACCGAAACTGACCAGTGCAGGGGTCGTGGAATACGACGCACAGAGTGGAACTGTTCGCTACCGTGGTAGAACGCGCGTTGAAGACCTGGTAGATTACGCTACTCGTCTCGAAGCGAACGATTCCTGAGCGACGAGAAACGCACAGCAAGGCGCACGTCTGTGGACCGCGCGGGGCTTTCGAGCATTTTTCTTGAAACCGTCGCAACCTCGCCACGTGCTTCGAATCGTCACCGTCGGTTCGGTTACTCCCCGAAGGAAAGTGGTCCGTGAGCGCGATAATCTCGTAGTCGTCGAGGCGGATTCTCGCTCGACGCGGGGACCGTCGAACCCGAGGACATACGGGGCGACGAACACCGGGTTCTGTCACACCCGACGCCCTTTTACCCTGTTCCGCAAAACACACGCCCATGAAGGCAGTCACGCTCGGTCCCGAGGGGACCTACTCCCATCGCGCGGCCAGCGCAGTCGCCGACGAGGTGGCGTTCCGCGAGTCGGTCACGAGCATCGTCGAAGCAGTCGCCGAATCGGAGTTCGACCGCGGCGTGGTCCCCATCGAGAACAGCATCGAGGGGAGCGTCACCGAGACGCTGGACGCCATCGCCGACCACGAGGTGTCCGCGGTCAAGGAAATCGTCACGCCGATTCGTCACGCCTTGCTCGCCCAGTCCGAGGAGTTCTCTGTCGTCGCCAGTCACTCACAGGCTCTGGCGCAGTGCCGGTCGTACCTCGAAGCCGAGTATCCCGATGCGGACCTCGAAGCGGTCGCCAGCACCGCTCGCGGCGTCGAACACGCCCGCGAGAATCGCGACGTGGCAGGTATCGGTCACCCCGACAACGCGGGCGAGGACCTGCAAGTCATCGCCGAGGGCATCCAAGACCGCACGTCGAACGCCACGCGCTTTTTCGTCGTCGCGCCCACCGACCAGTCCTCCCAAGCGGGCGGGAAGTCCTCGATAGTCGTCTATCCGAACGCCAACTACCCCGGTCTCCTGCTCGAACTGCTCGAACCGTTCGCCGACCGGGACATCAACCTCACCCGCGTCGAGTCCCGCCCGAGCGGCGAACGCCTCGGCGACTACGTCTTCCACGTCGATTTCGCGGCGGGCCTGTACGAGGACCGCGCACAGGAGGCAATCGCCGACATCGAATCCATCGCCGAGAACGGTTGGGTCCGCCGCCTCGGTTCCTACGACACCGAACACGTCCTGTACTGAACGGAGCTGAATTTTTAAGACGAAACGCGTCGAACGTCCGATGGGCAAAGACCGCCCGATGGGGGTACTATGGCACGACGTAGAAATCCGTTCGACGAACTCGAAGAGATGATAGACCGAATGAGTCGCCAATTCGAGGACTCGATGTCCAGCGGCGACTGGACCAAGTTCGGCGGGCGCGCCGAGATGTCGATGGACGTGGCCGACCACGGCGACGAGTACGTCGTCACCGCGGACCTGCCCGGTTTCGAGCAGGACGACATCGACGTATCGCTGCGCGAGGACGTACTCACGATTAGCGCGGAACACGCAGAAGAGACGGAGGAAGCCGAGGAAGACGACGGTCGGTATCTCCGGCAGGAACGCCGCCACCAGTCGGCCAGTCGCTCCGTGACGCTTCCCGAGAGCGTAGACGAGACGGGCGTCTCCGCGACGTACACGAACGGCGTCCTGACGGTGACGCTCCCGAAGATGGAGGCTGAAGAGGAGGACTCGACGCACATCGACATCGGGTAGCCGACTAGGGAAGATACCTCGCCGAGTCGCCGCAAGCACAAATGGCTTACCGCGCTAGACGAATCGTCGGGTATGACACTCGACGCAGGCGACGGCGCGCCGACCGTGGAAGCGACCAACCAGCGCGGCGAAACCGTCTCGCTCGACTTCCAAGCGCCGACGGTGCTGTACTTCTACCCGCGCGACGACACGCCGGGTTGCACTGTGGAGGCCAAGCAGTTCAACACGGAGCTAGAGACCTACGAAGACGCAGGCGTCGCCGTCTACGGCGTCTCGACAGACGACGTAGCGAGCCACGAGGAGTTCGCCGAGAAGTACGACCTCGGGTTCGACCTGCTTGCGGACCCCGATAGCGAAATCGCGGAGGCGTTCGGCGTCGATACGTCTCGTGGGGCCGCAGAGCGAGTCACGTTCGTCCTCGACGGCGGCAAAGTGAAAGCCGTCTACTCCGGCGTCGAACCCGACGGCCACGCCCGCGACGTACTCGGTGACATGTTGGACGACGGTCTGGTCGTGCTGGATTGAATTTAGAGGAGCGACTCGATTTCGTCGGCAGTTTCGCCGACCAGCGACTGCCAGTTTTCTGGTCGTTCGCCACCTCGCTTGGGCGGTTCGAGCGGGAACGTGACGGGATGGAATTCGACGTGGTCGAAGGCGTCCGCCGCAGTCTTGCCGACGAACTCCGCGACTTCGCGCTTCGAAGATACACCCCCGGACGCGAGGTCGTAGTAGCCGGTGAACACCTGACAGACGAGGATTTCGTCGTAGCCTTCTAACTCGCCCTCCGAGACGTAGTAGAACAGTTTCGCAGTATTGTTCGCCGGGTCGGCGCGACGCCACTCCAATTCGACGGCGACGAATCGCTCGTCATTTTCTCCGACAACGTCTACTGGCGTGCGACGAACCCGATGTTCGGTCTCCCAGTCGAGACTCGGCCGTCGCTCTCGGAGGTCGTCGCGGAGTTTGTCGCGCACGTCGTCGGCGAACTCGCCCACGAGCTGGGCGAACTCACGGATGACACCTCAACGTTTCGACTGCTGGGCAACTTTTGCCGCTATCGAACAGGTGGACCAGTCAGGTGTGAGCGTTCTTTTAGCTGGGTAACCATTCTCTGTACATGAGCTACGACCCACGGAACATCGAGCGAAGGTGGCAGAATCGCTGGGCGGAGGAGGGTCGATACGAAGCAAATCCCTCCGACAGCGACGACGAGGCCACCTTCGTCACCGTTCCCTACCCCTACCCCAGCGGCGGGATGCACATCGGCCACGCCCGCACGTACACCGTCCCGGACGTGTACGCTCGATATCGGCGCTTGCAGGGCAACAACGTACTGTTTCCCATCGCGTGGCACGTCACGGGGACTCCGATAATCGGTGCCGTCGAGCGCCTGAAGAAGGGCGAGGCGGACCAACTGTCGGTGCTGAAAGACACCTACGAGGTGCCCGAGGAAACCTTGCAGGAGTTGGAGACACCGATGGGGTTCGCCCGCTACTTCATCGAGAACCACTACAAGCAGAACATGCAGGCGCTCGGTCTGTCTATCGACTGGCGGCGCGAGTTCACCACGAACGACGACCGCTATTCGAAGTTCATCACGTGGCAGTACGAGACGCTGAGAGACAGGGGACTGCTGGAGAAGGGACTGCACCCCGTGAAGTACTGCACAGTCGAGAAGAACCCCGTCACGACCCACGACTTGTTGGAAGGCGAGGAGGCAGAGTTTCAGGAGTACACCCTCGTCAAATTCCAAGACGAGGAGGGTGTCGTCTACCCGATGGCGACGCTGCGGCCGGAGACTGTTCGGGGAGTGACGAACGCTTTCGTGGACCCGGACGCAGAATACGTGCAGGCGACCGTGGACGACGAGGAGTGGGTCGTGAGTGCCAAAGCCGCGGAAAAACTCGAACTACAAGCCCACGCTGTCGAAGTCGAAGACGAGTTCGCTGGTTCGGAGTTGGTCGGCGGCCACGTCGAGAACCCCGTCACGGGCGAGGACATCCTGTTGCTCCCGGCGTCGTTCGTGGACCCGGACAACGCGACTGGCGTCGTGATGTCGGTGCCCGCACACAGCCCCGACGACTACGTGGCGCTCCGGGAGATACAGGCCGACGGCGCGGCAGAAGACCTCACCGAGTACGGCATCGACCCCGAGGCGGTCCGCGCTATCGAACCCAAGCCGATTCTGACTATCGAGGGCTACGGAGAAATTCCGGCGAAGGACGCCGTCGAAACCGCGGGCATCGAGGACAGCGACGACCCTGACCTGCACGACGTGACGGCCGACCTCTATCAAGCCGAGTTCCATAGTGGCCGTCTCCACGACGAGTACGGCGAGTACGCGGGGAAAGTTGTCGAGGAGGTCCGAGACGAGTTGAAAGAGAACTACCAGTCCCGCGGCGCGTTCGGGTCCATGTACGAGTTCAGCGAAGAAGTCGTCTGTCGCTGTGGCGGCGACGTAGAGGTCGCCAAGCAGGAGACGTGGTTTCTGCGGTACAACGACTCAGAGTGGAAAGCGAAGACTCACCGAGCGGTCGCGCAACTGGACGCCATCCCCGAGAACACCCGCGAGCAGTACGACCACACCATCGACTGGCTGAACGAGTGGCCAGCGATTCGGAACTACGGGTTGGGCACTCGACTGCCGTGGGACGACGAGTTCGTCATCGAACCGCTGTCGGACTCGACCATCTACATGGCCTACTACACCATCGCGCACCGACTGGACGACGTGCCTGTCGAGGAGATGGGCCGGGAGTTCTTCGACACGCTCTTTTTCGGCCCTGAAGCCGTGGAAAAGCCAAATCCAACCGCTCTCGACCTGCGCGAAGAGTGGGACTACTGGTACCCGGTGGACTACCGTTGCTCGGGTAACGACCTCATCAGCAACCACCTCACGTTCTACCTCTTCCACCACGCGGAACTGTTCGAGGAACCGAAGTGGCCCCGTGGCATCACCGTCATGGGGATGGGACTGCTGGAGGGCGAGAAGATGTCGTCCTCGAAAGGCCACGTCGTCCTGCCGAGTACGGCTATCGAGACGTACGGCGCGGATACCGTACGGTTCTTCCTGCTGAACGCCGCCGAACCGTGGCAGGACTACGACTGGCGGGCAGAACAGGTCCAATCGACCCACGACCAACTGGCGCGGTTCTGGGACCGGGCCAACGAGATAATCGAGGGCGGCGAGGCGCGGAGCGACTCGCAACCGAGCGACGAGCGCGAACTCAAGCACATCGACCGCTGGCTACTGTCGAAGCTCCAATCGACCGTTCGTACCGCGACGGACTCGATGGAACGCTTCGAAACCCGGAGCGCCAGCCAAGCGGTCTTCTACGACTTCGAAGAGCATCTGAAGTGGTACCGCAAGCGCACCGACCTCGGCAGACCGGGCGCGAAGTGGACGCTTCGCGAGGTTTTGCGCACACGCCTGCGCCTGCTGGAACCGTTCGTTCCCTTCTTGGCGAACGAACTGTACGAGCGACTGGAAGGAGCGCCAGCAGACGACGCGAACTGGCCCGAACCAGACCCCGAGTTCGAGAGCGTCCTGACCGAAGTCGAGGAGTCGCTGGTTGCTGACATGACTGCGGACGTTCGGGACATCGTCGGCGTCACCGACGCCGATCCGGAGACGGTACGCGTGTACGTCGCGGCCAACTGGAAGCGAAAAGTCCTCGAAGAAGTGCTTGAATCCGGTCCCGACGTGGGCGCAGTCATGGGCAAAGTGATGCAGTACGACAGTCTGCGCGAGAAGGGCAACGAAGTGAACGACCTCGTCCAAGAACTCGTGGCGGTCGTTCGCGAACTACCGGACGAGGAGGTCGAGGTGCTGGCCGAAATCGACGAGTCGGCGGTCTACGAGGACGCCCGGAGATTCTTCGAGCGCGAGTTCGACGCCGACTTCGAGATTTACGTGGAGGGCGAGGACGCCTACGACCCCGGCGACAAAGCTGGGAACGCGGTGCCGTTGCGGCCTGCGGTTCATCTAGAGTAGCCGCGCAGAAATCACGGATACACATAAATTGGATCGTCTCGTCTGCAGCATCGATGGTGGGGGGAAGACAGTCGTCAATGGCGAGCGTCCAGGCCGAGGAACGTACCGAGCGGTCACAACCGGACGTCGCTCGGTTCTACGACGCGACGCGGTGGGAGTACCGGACGTTCTGGCACTCGAACTCGATGCACTACGGGTTCCACGCCTCGCGGCTCGAACCGTTGTCGGTGGCCATCGAGAACTCGAACCGGTACTACGCCGACCGACTGGGTCCGAGCGTCGAGCGTGTCCTCGTCGTCGGTTGCGGGATGGGCGGGTTCTGTCGCGAACTCGCCGACCGAGGACTCGACGTGACCGGTATCGACCTCAGTGAGCGAGTACTCCGAGATGCGGACGACCACGTCGAGACGGGGGCGTTCGCCGTGGCCGACTACCATCGGCTTCCGTTCGGTGACGACGCGTTCGACGCGGTCGTCGGTATCGAGACCGTCTGCCACTGCGTAGAGTACGCGCTCGCTCTGGACGAACTGCTCCGCGTGGCGAGAGACCGAGTCTTGGTTTCGGACGGTTGGCTCACCGCCGACCTCGACCCACGAGACACGCGATGCGACGTCCGTCGGATGCTGGAAGGGTGGCGAATCGACCACCTGAGCACCTGGAGCGGGTTTGAATCGCTCCTCGAAGCGCGGGACCTCCAGTACGACTGGGTCGACCACACCGATTGGGTGCTTCCCTCTTCGGAGCGACAGGTGCTCCTCTCGTTGATCGGTGTCCCGCTGTTCTACCTCGCGATGCTACTCGGATTGAAAGCCGAAGACTCCTACCGGCAAGCGTGGACGCTCTACCATCAGTGGCGTTGTCTCTCCCGACGGACCATGCGCCATGGGGACTTCTTGATCCGAGTCCCGTCTGACGACGGGTGATGAGGGACCTCTGAGGGTGAGGCGGTGGCGCGAATCTTCTGGCGAACGTCAGACTCTCGTCAGACACCACCGTTTCCGTTGTTCCACTCGAAACCCGGTAGAACCGAGTCGTCACGTCGGTGAACGAAACTGTTGTCTCACAAATGTTTATCCCGCCGCTCGTCGATACGTCGTGGCATGAGTTCGGGGGAGAGCGAACAGGACGAGGAAGGAGTCGTGCCAGCACCAGCGAAGAAAGTGATGCGGACAGTGACACCGCCCTATCGGGGACGACCGGACGCCGAGATGACGACCATCGGTCTCGCCTACTTCCTCGGGTTGGTGATACTGCTGATTCCACTCTTGCCGTTTCTACTGCTGGTGTGGGTCATCTCGAAAGCAATCGAAGTCTTCCGTCGGGATACGACCGCGGACTGAGAAAATCGCGAAAACTTACTCGACGTCGCTGCCGATGAGGTCGAACGGGTAGCCGTTGTCGTTCTCGTCTGCGTGCTCGTAGACGACGTGCGCGGCCGCAACGTCCTGAATCGCCAGTCCGGTGCTGTCGAAGACGGTAATCGTGTCTGCGTCGGTGCGACCCTCGCTGTCGCCGACCACGATGTCGCCGATTTCGGCGTCGATGTCGTCGTCCCCGAGGACGCCCTCGTGGTACGGGACGTTGATTTCGCCCGAGTGGGTCGTCTGGGCGTGGTCGTCGATGACGAGTTTCGCGTCGAGCAGAATCTCGTCGGCGAGTTCGTGCTTGCCCTCGGCGTCGGCACCCATCGCGTTGACGTGGGTGTGTTCGCCGACTGCTTCGCGGGAGACGATGGGGTCCTCGACGGGCGTGACCGTCGAAAGCACGTCGCACTGGGCGGCCTCCTCGATGGAGCCAGCGCGGACCTCGAAGTCGGCGTCGAAGTAGTCGATGAAGGCGGCGACGCGCTCTTCGCTGAGGTCGCTGACGACGACTTCCTCGATGGGTCGAACCTTCGAAATCGCTTCCAGTTGCGTGTACGACTGCACGCCAGCGCCGATGACGCCCATCGTCGTCGCGTCCTCGACGGCGAGGTGGTCGGTGGCGACGGCGGCGGCCGCGCCAGTTCGCTTCATCGTCAGTTCGGTGCCGTCCATGATAGCCAGCGGGAACGCCGTCTCGGGGTCCGAGTAAATCATCGTACCCATGACTGTCGGCAGGTCGAAGTTCTCGGGGTTGTCCGGGTGGACGTTGACCCACTTGATGCCAGCGGCGTCCCAGTCGTCAGCCTTCAGATAGGCAGGCATCGAGCGGAAATCGCCGTTGTACTGTGGCAGGTCGATGTAGGACTTCGCGGGCATCTGGGCGTCGCCGCGGGCGTAGGCGGCGAACGCGTCTTCGATTGCCCGGATAAGTTCCTCCATCTGCGTGTTTTCGTCTACGGCGTCCTGATTCAGCAGCAGCGTATCCATACGTGAACGAAATCGCCCGCGGCACTATAATTTTCCTAAAGCCGTACCGATTCGCGCAGTGTTTGCCAGCCAACCAGTGTTGCCACTGGACGACTGGACACGAAAGAAAACACAGAGTTCCGAATTGGTCTGCAAGCGGTGCGGTGGGTGGTCGGAAGAGCGTGATGTCAGGTTACGCCTGAGTTCACATTGCGCCGCCCATGCCGCCCATACCGCCCATGCCGCCTGCACCGCCGGGGCCACCCTCGTCGTCGCCCTTGTCGGTCGAGAGGTCGCCCGCGGAGATGATGTCGTCGATCTTGAGCACGAGGTTCGCTGCCTCGGTGGCACTGGACGCGACCTGCTCTTTCGCGTGGGCGGGCTCGACGACGCCAGCTTCGAAGGTGTCCTCGACTTCGCTGCTGAAGACGTTCAGACCAGCCTTCTGGTCGCCGTCCTCGTGGGCTGCGCGGAGGTCCACGAGTGTGTCGATGCTGTCGAGACCTGCGTTCTCCGCGAGGACGCGAGGCACGATTTCGAGCGAGTCGGCGAACGCCTCGACGGCGAGTTGCTCGCGGCCGGAGACGGAGTCGGCGTAGTCGCGGAGTCGGCTGGCGATTTCGACCTCGATGGCACCGCCGCCTGCGACGACGCGGCCGTCCGAGACGGTCTGTGCGACGACGTCCAGCGCGTCGGTGACGCCGCGTTCGAGTTCGTCAACGACGTGGTCGGTGGAGCCACGCAGGAGGAGGGTGACGCCGTGGCTGTCCTCGCCTTCGACGTAGAACAGTTCGTCGCCATCGTCTCGGGTCACGTCGCCGTGGCCGAGGTCGCCGCTGGAGGCACTGTCGAGGTCCGAGACGACGTTCGCGCCGAGGACTTCCTTGAGGAAGGCAACGTCGCTCTTCTTGACGCGGCGGACCGCGAGGATGCCCTCTTTGGCGAGGTAGTGCTGGGCCATGTCGTCGATGCCCTTCTGGCAGAAGACGACGTCAGCGCCCGTGTCCTTGATCTGCTCGACCTTCTCCTTGAGCTGTTTCTCTTCCTGGTCGAGGAAGCTCTGGAGCTGGTCGGGGTTGTCGATGTTGACGCTCGTGTCCACGTCGGTCTCCTCGATTTCGACCGCTTCGTTGAGGAGGAGCACGTCTGCGTCCTCGACGCTGGACGGCATGTTGTCGTGGACGGGGTCCTTGCTGATGACTGCGCCCTTCAGCAGTTCGGACTCGCCGGAGGAGCGACCGGTCTGGGTCTCGGTCTTGATGAATTCGAGGTCCACCGTGTTCTCGACGGTGACCTGCTGGACTGCGTCCACGATGATTTCGCTCAGGCGCTCCTTGTTGAGTTCTGCGCCCTTGCCGGTCATGGAGGTCTCTGCGACCTTGCGGAGCAGTTCCTCGTCGTCGGTGTTGACGTCCTCTGCGACGTTGTCGATTTCCTCGCGGGCCTTCTCGCTGGCGAGGTGGAAGCCCTTGATGATGGCGGTCGGGTGGATGTCCTGTTCGAGCAGGTCCTCTGCGCTCTTGAGGAGTTCGCCAGTCACCGCGACGGCCGTCGTCGTACCGTCACCGGCTTCGTCTTCCTGCGTCTCGGCGACCTCGATAATCATCTCGGCCGTCGGGTTGTCGATGTCCATCTCTTTGAGGATGGTGACGCCGTCGTTCGTGATGGTCACGTCGCCCATCGAATCGACGAGCATCTTGTCCATCCCTTTCGGTCCGAGTGTGGAACGTACAGCATCTGCAACGGCACGCGCCGCGTTGATGTTGTGTTCCTGGGCGTCTTTGTCTTTGACGCGCTGGGACTCGTCGGACATTACGATCATCGGCTGGCCTTGCATTCGCTGACCTCGCTGACTCATGGTTCAGCAGATAGTATGATTGTGCTTCTATATAAACCTTTATTTCCTCGTCACTTGGTGACATGGCCATCTGTCGCACGAATGCAGGGGAAATAACCAGCGTCCGGACCACTGACTGCGGATTAGTTGTGAACAATTCGCATGGCGTGGGTGGCGCTTGGCCCACGGTCGCGGGCGTGTTTTATATACTATACTCCGTCGTCGTCCCACGCTTCCCGCCGATTATCGAGGTGTCGAACCTCTCGGAGAATGTCCGCTTGACTGTTCACGATGTCCGTCAGCGTGAGGATGCCGACCAGTTCCATCCCGTCCGCGACAGGGAGTTTCTTGCTGTCGTCGTCGCCCATCTTCTTCGCCGCCTTTCGGACTGTGGTCGTCGGCGAAACCGTCCGAAGCGGGTGACTCATCGCCTTCGAAATGGGTATCGCGTCGAGTGGTCGCCCAGAGGCGTACCCTGCCTGTAGCACGTCGTTCTCGGTGACGATGCCAGTCGGGTCCCCGTCGCTCGTGACGACGACGCTTCCGATTCCGTGCTTCAACATGACTGCCACGGCGTCTCGGAGCGAGCGGTCGCGCTCGACTGTCTCGACGTCCGTGGTCATCAGTTCCCGCACGAGCATGTCATTGTGATTCGAGGGGAGGGTCTTACGTGATTCGCTCGACTCACCGATAGAAATTGTAGAAACGCCAGGACAGGGATTTGAACCCTGAATCCCGGAAGGGAACACGCTTTCCAGGCGTGCGCCTTACCGTTCGGCCATCCTGGCTCAACAAACACTTGCCCGGTGGCGCATTTAACCGCTTTGTTTCGGGGCGCGAGTGAGACGAGTTACCGCCCGCGGACGAGCAGTCGCGCTTCGCCAACGTACGCACCCAGCGCGACGCCAACCCCGACGAGGAGGCCGACCCCGAGGGCCGACAGGAACCCGACACCCTCGTTCCCGAGCGCGACGTATCCCTGATAGAGGACGAGAAACGCGAGCGTACCGGCGACGCCCCACAGCAGGGCGGACTTCTTTCGCGGCGTCACTCGCCGGAGGCGATGGCTTCGATTTCGACGCCGACGCCCTTCGGGAGGTTCGCCACTTCGACCGCGCTCCGGGCGGGCGGATTGTCTTGGAAGTACTCTTGGTAGGTGTCGTTCATCTGGTCGAAGTCATCGATGTCGTCCAAGAAGACGGATACCTTCAGCACGTCCTGCATGGTCAGGCCCTCCTCTTCGAGGATGGCCTTGACGTTCTCCAGGCTCTGGCGGGTCTGGACCGCGATTTCTTCGTCGTCCAGTAGGTCGCCGTCCGGCGTCATCGGAATCTGGCCCGCCGTGAAGACGAGGTCGCCGTTCGTCGTCGCTTGGCTGTAGGCCCCGACCGCCGCGGGTGCGTCCTGCGTGCTGATAGTTCGCTTCATATGCTTACGTTTCTCATTCTCCGACTTAAACCTACACAAGCAGAGTGCTTGGATTGTTCCGCACTCAGACGAGCACTTCGACGTCGAACCCGTCTTCGCGGAGTGCCGCGAGCAGTTCTTCGACGTGGTCGTGGCCGCGGGTCTCGATGTCCACCTCGACTTCTGCGGCATTCATCGCGATGTCCCGCGAGGTGCGGTCGTGCTGGATGCCGTAGATGTTGGCCTTCTCTCTGGAGATGACGCCAAGGAGGTCGCCGAGTGCCCCGGGTCGGTCCTTGAGGACGGTTCGAATCTTCACGTATCGACCGGTCTCCACGAGACCGCGCATGATGACCGTCGTCAGCGTGTTCATGTCGATGTTGCCACCTGAGAGGACTGGAACGATGATTTCGTCCTCGTCGTAGTCGATAGCGCCAGAGAGCAGTGCGGCCAGTGGGACTGCGCCTGCCCCCTCCACGAGCGTCTTCGCCCTCTCCAGAAGGTGTGTGACCGCCACAGCGATTTCGGAGTCCGAGACCGTGACGACTTCGTCAACGTGCTTCTCGATGACGTCGAACGGGTCGGTGCCGACGTTTCGAGTGGCGATGCCGTCCGCGATGGTATCGACGCTGTCGAGCGTGTGAATTTCGCCTTTCTCCAGCGAGGTGGCGACCGAGGACGCGCCTTCGGCTTGCACGCCGACGACGCGTGCGTCGGGTTTCTGCTCCTTGACGGCGGTAGCGATGCCGCTGATGAGTCCGCCGCCGCCGATGGGGACGACGACAGTCTCGACTTCGGGCAAATCCTCGACGATTTCCAGACCGATGGTTCCCTGCCCGGCCATCACCTTCTCGTCGTCGAAGGCGTGGACGTACGTCCGGCCTTCCGTCTCCTCGATTTCGTGGGCCTTCGCCTGCGCTTCGTTGTAGTCCTCGCCGTCGAGGACCACGGTCGCGCCGTAGTCTCTGGTCGCCTTTATCTTCGAGATGGGCGCGTTCTCCGGCATGACGATTTTGGCGTCTACGCCGCTCTTGGTTGCGGCCAAGGCGACCCCTTGGGCGTGGTTGCCCGCGCTGGCGGTCACGACCCCAGCCTCCTTTTCGGCGTCCGAAAGCGTCTCGATGCGGTTCGTCGCGCCGCGAATCTTGAACGACCCCGTTCGCTGGAACGTCTCCTGTTTCAGATGAACCTTCGCGTCGGTCATCGCCGAGAACGTGTGGGAGTAGTCCAGTGGTGTCCGGCGGGCGGTCTCCGCCACCCGGACGCGGGCATCCAGAATATCCGCGAGTTCGAGCATAGACGCGACTAGTCGGTGTGTCTCTTTAATGCTTTACCAACGCTTTCGAACACGTCAGTTATTGCCAGTGGGCCGGCCAGTGGTGTTGTCGTTCGCTGACCGCTACGCTCTCTGGTAGTTTGGTCCGAAGGGGGGAATGTGAGGAAATGGGCGCGAAACGTGTGACGCGCAGTTGGAGACAGTCGCGGGAGGTACTTAAAGCCCCGGTGGACGGAGTGAAAGTGAAAATCGCACGACTGCGAAGGGAAATATTCGATGTCTGACGGCTGGCACACACCCCCGTCTGACGACGCGATGACGGCCGTCATTCTCAGTCGTGCGCCCGAACGACGACCCCTCGCTCTCGGTCGCTTCACAGCTCAATCGAATCGAGTGGGACGGACATCCGCTGTCGTCGTGGTTCGAAGCCGAGTTTCTCGTAGTACGCACTCGCTCGCTCGTTGTCCGTTTCCACGCCGAGCGTCAGTTCGACACACCGCTCTTCACGTGCGTACTGCACGGCCCGCGCCATCACGCGGTTGGCCAATCCTGACCCCCGGTACGCCGGTTGGAGGTACAGATTCCCGACGAACAGTCGTTCCGGCGCGTCGAGAAACCGGTCGGTCGGTTCGAATCCGGCGTTCAGCCAGCCAGCGAAGACTGCGTCGATTTCGTCCAAGCCCTTTGTCGGGTCCTCGGCCTCGTCGAGCACGACCCAACACCGTCGGTTCGGCACGTCGTACTCTTCGAGCAGGTTCTCGACGAGTCGGTTTCGGTCCAGGTCCGGACTGAGGTGTTCTTCACCGACAGCCTCGCCCAAGTCCTGCCAGAACGGCATCCAGCACTTCTCGACGAACCGATGCATCACGTCTTCATCGACGCGAAGTCGGCGAAGATGGAACGACGAGTCGTCATCGCTTAGCGAGTTCCCGCTCTGTAGCGAGTTCTCGTCCCGTTCGAGAGCCACGTCTTCGAGAGACACGTCCATTCGATAGCCCTGAGTCTCGAAGCCGAGTTTTTCGAAGAACGTGACGGCCCGCTCGTTGTCGATACCGACATTGAGCGTCAGACGTTCACAACCGTTCTCGCGCGCCTGTCGAATCGCGCGTGCAACCAGTTCTTCGACGACTTTCGACCCGCGGTACGATTCGCGTACCCAGAGGTCGTGAATCACAAGCTGGTCGGGCCAGTCGAACGTCTGAGGTGACGACTCGACGCTCGTCCTCACGAATCCGGCGAACGTCGCATCGGTCGCCGACAGTGCCGTAGTCGAATCGCTGGCGGCGTCCAGTGCAACCCAAAGACGACTCGACGGTGATTCGAGTAGTTGTTGGTGGTGTTCCACGACTGCTCGCCGGTTGGCGTCCACCAGAGCGTGTCCGGCGACGGCACCACTCAAGTCCTCGTGGTACGGTTCCCAACACTCCGAAACGTAGCGTTCTACTTCCGACTCGTCGGCGCGAACCCGCCGGATTTGCATGGAGTGGAGGTTGTGTCAATTGAAAATAAGTATTGCGATGAGTCGGAGACGAAGACGCGGTGATTCTATCCACGGTTACACACCGTCTCCCGGTCACGTTCGGTCGTCGGTTCGAACCACGACCCCCTGTTCTCGGACGTAGGAGGCGACTCGCTCGGTTAGCGACCCCTCGCCGGGCCACGACGCGTCCGCCCCGAGTTTCTCGGGGTCGCCGACGTAGAGTTCGACGGGTTTCTGGTCGTCGTCCTCCCTCGGAACTTGCAGACGTGAGTACAACCCGGAGGGGACTCCTTCGTACGCATCCAGTGCTTCGACGTCGGTCGTTCGAAGCACTCTCCCCTCCACCGACCCGCCGGGCGCGAGCGTCGGATACTGTCCCTCGACGCTGTGCATCCCGTCCAACGCTGCCGCACCGAGGAACTCGAACTCAGAAACGACGCGTGCGACTCGCGTGGGGTCGGTCAGCGTCCCGTAGACGAACACGTCCATAGCTGGCCGTTCGACGGCTACCGATTTGGTTCTTCTGCGACAGTTCGAGAGCAGACAACAGGCAGGCGACCCTGCGTACCAGTACACTGAAACCGCTCTCGTCCCTCGGACTTACGAGATGCCGGATGACGCTGGTGCCGTTCGCTCCCGTCTGCTCTCGGTCTGGCGGCGCGTCCTCGCGCTCTCGTGGCCCGTGATGGCCGAGCAGACGCTCCGCACGCTGATGCGGACCACCGACATTCTCGTCACCGCACTCTTCTCGCCCGCCGCCGTCGCGGCCATCGGTCTCGCGGACCTCTACGCGCGCCTGCCGCTCCGCATCGGCCTCGGACTCGGCGGCGGTGCAGTCGCGCTCTCCAGTCAGGACACGGGGAGTGATGCTCTCGCCAACCGCGACGAGGCGATTACGCAGGCGATACTCGTCAGCGCGCTCGCGGGGATTCCGTTCGTCCTCTTCGGCGCGTTCCTGAGCGAGCAAGCAATCTCCATCCTCGGCGCGCCAACTGCGGTCGCCGCGATGGGGGGCACCTACCTCACCATCATCTTCGCCACCGCGCCCGCGCGACACGTCGCGCTCGTCGCCGCGCGCTCGTTGCAGGGAACCGGCGACACCCGGACGCCGATGTACGTCAACGTCGTCTCGAACCTGCTCAACATCTCGCTGACGGCCGCGCTCGGTCTCGGTCTGGGACCGTTCCCGCGCTGGGAAATCGTCGGCGTCGGGGTCGCCACCGCGTTCGGGAACCTCTTCACCGCCCTCGCGTTGGTTTTGGCTATCCGCGGGCGGTGGACCGCCGCGTCGTTCGCGCGTCCTACGGACGGCACCATCACGCGACAACTGCTGACCATCAGCGCGCCCAAAATCGTGGAGGGTCTCGTGGCCACCGTCGCGGAGTTCCCCTTCAACGCCATCCTGCTCTCGTTCGGCACCGAGGTCAACGCCGCCTACCAAATCGGTCGCCGGATGTACCAGCAGGTCACCGGCCCGCTCTCGCGGGGCTACAGTGTCGCCTCCAGCGTGGTCGTCGGGCAGGCACTCGGCGCGGGCGACCCGGACCGGGCACGCTTCGAGGGATGGGCTACGGCCGCTCTCGGACTGCTGACGGTCGGAACGGTCGGCGTCGTGCTCTTCTTCGCGGCTGAGTGGTTCGTCCGACTCTTCACCGACGACGCCGCGACCCGCGCGTACGCCATCGATTTCGCCAAAGTGTACGGGCTCTCCGCGCCGTTTCTCGTCCTGTTCGTCGTCCTCTCGGGGTCGCTACAGGGCGGGAGCGACACTCGGACGCCCTTCGTCGCTCGCACGACGGGTATGGTCGGGTTCATGGTAGGTCTCTCGTGGCTGGTCGGCGTTTACCTCGGATACGGTGTCGTTGGCACCTACGCGGGCATCTTCTGCTACTACGTCTGGATGACACTTCTCGTGGGCGCGGGGTTCCAGTGGGGCGACTGGGCGACTCGCGCCGCCGACATGATGGCCGAACGCGGAAGCGGGGAAGCGACTGAGACGCCAGAGTGACTAGCACACCAGCCAAAGATTGAACAAACCCCGTTCGATACCTTCCACCGATGGTCGAGAAAGACGCCGTCCGTCGGTCCTACGACGAGCTAGCAGAGACGTACGCCGCGTACCGGTCCGAGAACGGCGTCGGGATGGATGTACTCGCGGAGTTTCTCGACTCGCTGGCTGAACTTGAGTCGGAGCGCGACTCGTACAGCATTCTCGACGCTGGCTGTGGACAGGGAACGCCGATTCTGCGACGACTCAGCGAGGACGCGACTGCTGTCGGCATCGACTTCTCGAGCGAGCAACTGCGACTGGCGACGGAGAACGCCCCCGACGCCGCCCTCCTCCAGAGCGACATGACGGAACTGCCGTTCGAAGACGATAGCTTCGACGCCGTCGTCGCCTACTGGTCGCTGATTCACGTGCCGATAGACGACCATCAGGCTGTCATCGATGAATTCGCCCGCGTTTTGCGCCCTGGTGGCCGAGTCCTCGTCTGTGAAGGCACCAACGAGTGGGTCGGCGACAACCCCGACTGGCTCGACAGCGGCGTCGAGATGCAGTGGGAAATTGCGGGCGCGGACGAGACGCGGGAGCAATTAGAGACTGCTGGCTTCGAGATTACGGACAGTTGGGGCGTTCCGGAGACGCTGGAAGAAGACGAGGACGAGTCCAGCGAAGCGGAGTCCGAAGACGACCACCCGTGGACGCTGTTCGCTGGAGAACTCAGCAGAAAGTAGATTTCGGAAGGGGGTTCGACTACCGCTCGTCCACCGGCGTGTAGTCCTGATGGTCCGCACCAGTGTACTTCGCACGCGGTCGAATCAGGCGGTTGTCCTCGTACTGCTCCAGCACGTGGCCAATCCAACCGCCGACACGGGACAGCGCGAAGATGGGGGTGTAGAGGTCTATCGGGATGCCCATCTGGTAGTAGGTCGAAGCCGAGTAGAAGTCCACGTTCGGCGCGAGACCTTTCTCGTCCTGCATGTACTGCTCGATGGTCGCCGACATCTCGTACCACTTGGTGTCGCCAGCGGCCTCTCCGAGTTCCTCGGACTTCGCGCCGAGAATCTTCGCGCGCGGGTCCTTGACGTTGTAGACGCGGTGGCCGAAGCCAGCCACGCGGCGGCCTTCGTCCAGTGCGTTCTTGACCCAGTCCAGCGGGTCCATCTCACTGTCGTCCACGTCTTTGAGCATGCGCATGACGTTGGCGTTCGCACCGCCGTGGAGGCTTCCGGCGAGCGTCCCCGTCGCGGAGGTGACCGCGCTGTGGAGGTCTGCGAGCGTCGAAGAGGTGACCATCGCGGAGAACGTCGAGGCGTTCAGGCCGTGGTCGGCGTGGAGGACGAGCGCCATGTCGAACGTCTCGGCCAGCACTTCGTCCGGTTCCTCGTCGTTAAGCATGTAGAGGAAGTTCTCGGCGTGGTTGAGGTCTTCACGCGGGGACACCGGGTCGTTCCCGTTGCGGATGCGCTTGAACGCCGCGATGATGGTAGGCACCTTCGCGGTGATGCGTCGGCCCTTGCGGAGGTTCACTTCGCGGTCGGTCGGGTCCCCAGAGGAGTCGTCCGGGTCGTACGCCGAGAGGTTCGAGATGGCCGTGCGGAGCGCGGCCATCGGCTCTTCGTCGGCTTCTGCGAGCTTGCGAACCGTGTCGAGTACGTCGTCGTCCAGTTCGCGCTCGGCGGCCATCGAGTCGGCAAACTCCGCGAGTTCGTCTTCTGTGGGAAGTTCGCCGTGCCAGAGCAGATACAGCACTTCTTCGTAGCTCGCCTCGTTGGCGAGGTCCTCGATTTCGTAGCCCCGATAGACCAGTCGGCCCTCGTCGCCGTTGATGTAGCTCAGTCCCGATTCTGCGACGACGACACCCTCTAGGCCTTTCTTGACCTCGTCTGACATACCGTGATACTTCTCGGCAACACCGGAAAAGGATTATCTTTCCTTTTCGTTCTGCCGGGTCTTGGTCTATCGTAGCGAGCGACTACCTTCCCCTACGAACGTTTTTATCGAGAGGCGCACAACAATCGACTATGGAACCGTCGGCGGACGTAGAGTACGAACCCGTCAGCGTCAAAGCCGTGCTGGCGGAGATGAAAGACACCGCCGAGTTGCTCATCGACCTGTCGTTCTCGGCCGTTCTCAACGGCAGCGACGACATCGCTCGCGAGGTTCTGGACCTCGAAGCTCGGATGGACGTGCTCCAGTTGCGCGCCCGAATGAGCCTGCTGATGGCCGCCCGAAGCCCCGAAGACGCCGAACAACTGGCCCCCGTCTTGGGGGTCGTCGGTGCGGCGGAGAAGATTAGCGACGCCGCGGGCGACATCGCCAAAGTCGTCCTCGAAGATATCGGTCTGCCCGACGCGATGCGGGCCGCGCTCCCCGAAGCAGTCGAGACGCTCGTTCGCGCCGAAGTCGTCCCCGACTCCGCGCTCGCCGACCATACACTCGGCGACATCAATATCGAAACCGAGACCGGCGTCCGCGTCATCGCCATCCACCGCGGGAACGACTGGATTACGAACCCGGACCGAGACACTCGCATCGAACCCAGCGACACAGTACTCCTGCGCGGCCCGGAGGAGGGAGTCGCCGACGTGTACGAGCGCGCTACCGGTGACTCGTACGAACCACCGGACGCCCCAGAGTCGAACGTCGGCGACCTCGAACGCGCCGTCGATTCTATCGTCCTGATGAAAGACGTGAGCGAACTCGCGGTCGATTTGGCGTACGGGAGCGTCCTCTTCGACAGCGAGGATGTCGCCGAGGAAGTCGTGGAACTCGAAGCCGAAGTGGACGCGCTCAAGTCGCGCTTCGAGGCGTGGACGCTACAAGCCGCGAGTCGAGTGGACGACCCAGTGAGCTTACGGGGTCTGGTTCACCTCGCCAACAGCACCGAGGTCATCAGCGACGCGGCGGTCGAAATCAGCGAAGGCGTCCTCCGTGGTCTCGGCACCCATCCCGTGGTCGAGCAGGCAGTCGAAGAGAGCGACGAAGTCATCGTTCGCCTCACCGTGGCTCCCGGAAGCGAGTTCGACGGCGTGACCCTCGGCGACAGAGCAGTGAAAACTGAGACGGGTATGCGCGTCCTCGCGGTTCGGCGGTCGAAGGACGAGACCAGAGAGAGGAGGCCCGCCAGAGCGGACCGCGAGTGGGTCATCCAACCCGGCCCCGAGACCGAACTCCACGCTGGCGACGTGTTCCTCGCCAAGGGGACTCGCTCGGGTGCCGAGCGACTGGTGGAGTTGACCGGCGAAGACCCCGAAGAAGCGGAGTTTCCGGATTAAGTGACTTCTTCCTCTTGGGCCAGCCGATACGCAGAAACCAGGGTCAAGACTGTCGTCGCCAGCGCGCCGAGCGACGAAGCGAGTACGAACCCGAGGCCGACGTAGTACGGCGTCGGGCGTGTCGTCCCCGGTAGGAAGACGAACAGCGCCAGTACCGCGATGGTGAACAAGACCGCGAAGGTGAACCCGCGAATCGCGTTCTGGCGGACGTTCAGCGCCGCCGCGAAGTTGGTGCGGGGGCGCTCGGGGACGTTCTGTGACACGTTCGGGAGTTGGGCCGGTTCGATAAAATGCTCGTCGGTGTCGAACGAGGACGCTCACTCTACGGTCGCTCGCCCGTTCGCGCTCGGCGACACCCGCGTCTCCAGCGCGAGCGACGCCACGCCAAGTAGTAGCGAAAGTCCAACCAGCGCGGGCCACAACAACGCCTCGGCCCCGTAGTCGAAGAACAGTCCCCCGAGAACCGGTCCGATGCCGAAGCCGAGTCGCTTGGCGACTTCCAGCACCGACAGTTGGGAGCCGCGCTCCTCGACGCGCCCCACGTCGCTGGCGAGCGCCGTAATCAGCGGCGCGTGGAAGATTTCGCCCACGGTCCGTAGGACGAGGAACGCGCCGACGAGTCCCACCCCGAGCAACCACGGCGCGCCGTGGGCCAGCACGATAGCCACGAAACTCGCCGCCCAGGAGCAAGCCGACAGCGCCAACCCGCGCGTCCGTCGCCACGACTGGACCCACGAGACCGCTGGAAGCTGAAACAGGACGATGACGAGCGGGTTGAGGACGTACAGCGTCCCCAACTGCTCGCTGGTCAGACCGAACGCCTGCTCGGCGAAGACGGGGACTGTACTCTGCATCTGCGCGTAGGCGATGGCGAACCCGACGTTCAGGACGGCCAGCGCGAGAATCGTCGGTTGCGTGACCGTGCGCGTCCAATTTCGGACGGTCGCTGTGAACGATTTGCTCTGGCCAACGTCGCTCCCGCTCGCGCCGACGCTCGGAAGCGCGCCAGCGAGCAGAACCGCGACGACTGCGCTCGTCGCACCGTCGGCGACGAACACCGCGACGTGGGCCACGCCGTAGAGCAGTCCACCGACCACGAACCCGCTTCCGAACCCCGCGTTGCTGGCGACTTTCAGCAGGCCGTACGCCCGGTCGCGCTCCGCGTCGGCTGTCAGGTCGGCCACCATCGCCTGACTCGCGGGTGCGAACAGTCCGGCGGCGAATCCAGCCGCGCTGGCGACCGCGATGAAACTCGCCGCGTCGCCGACGAGCGCGTAGGCCGCCAGCGTCGGCGCGGAGAGTGCCATGCTCGCTACCATCACTGGCTTGCGACCGTAGGTGTCGGCCAGCGAGCCACCGACGACTGTGCCCACGGCAGTCGCGACGCTGTTGGCCAGCAGGCCGGTGCCGACGAGCGTGAACGGGATGCCGACGACGCCGTAGAAGTAGAGCGTGGCGAAGGGGTAGACCAGTCCCGACCCGAGGACGTTCAAGAATCGGGCGGCCGCGACGACGTAAACCGGGCGGTCGAACCCACGGTAGTCGGCGAGAACGTCGCGCATGGTGTCGTCGGACCTTTTCGCGCTCGCGCTAAATAGATTGGAAAACCCGTGTTCGATTGCTTCTACTCGGAACTACTGACTCCACCACAAAACTCATTCTCACTGACAAACTACTCACGGGTATGCTTTCTCTCTCCCCTCCGCTTCTGGGCGGCGTGGACTCCGTCGCCGCGCTCCTCTTCACCGTACTGGGTGGCCTTATCCAACTCGCCATGCTGTACTATTTCCTCCGACTGGCTGGTCGCATCCCGGCGGCGTTCGAGGACGGCTACCGGAACGTCGTCGGCGACGAAGCGGGGGACGACGGCGTCTCCTTCTGGCGATACGTCGTCCCAATCGTCGGCGTGGAACTGCTCGTCGTCGCGGCGCTCTGGCCGTCGGCGGTCGATTCGCTCCTCCCCGCAGTCGGCGTCGCGGTGTACCTGTTCTTCGGGACGCTCATCGTCGGTGGTTTCGCGGCGGGAAGCTACCTCGTCGTTCGTCGGTTCGAAGACGGCTTTCGAACCACGAGTGGCGAGTCGAACGACGCCGACTCGACGCCCCGCCGCTACGTCTGGTGGCTGGTCGGACTCGCCGCCTCGCTCACTGCGGCGACGTTCTACGGCTTCGAGACGCAGTTCGGCTTCGACTCCCGGACGTTCGCAGTCGTCTTCGGCGTGGTCGTCTTCCTAATCACTCTCGTGGTCGTCGGCCTCGTCTCCGCGCTCGGTGTGCTCGCCGTTCGGCGCTTCATCGAGGGGTATCGAACGAGTGGAAACTAACCTGGGTGCTAGTGTTCGAGACCGTTTCACGCACGCCGAGAACTCGCTTAACTGCTTCATAACAAAGGCCGCTCTCCGAGAAGACTGTTCTATGATGGTCTTCCTGCTGGCGGCGTGGTTGGGCTGTCTGTTCGTCATCTGGGCGCTGCTGTACTCAGGGAGCGAACGAAAGCGCGTCTCGACGGAAGCGACGCCACGTCACCAGCAATTCGAGACGGACGCACCGACCTCACGGAGCGACTGAGGAACAGACGAAATCTACCGATACGCTTCTAACTCCTCGCCGAACGCGAGGAAGTAGCCCGTGCCGACGAGGCCGATTGCGGTCGCCAGCCAGAACGACAGCGTCGGCGACGAACTGTATATCCACCCGCCGAGCGCGGCACTGGGAATCGTGATGGCGTTGCGCGCGAGGTAGTACGACCCGACGACGCGCCCGCCAGCGTCTTTCTCCGCAGGACCGACGATGAGCGCCTTGTGTGCGGGCAGTCCCGCGAATCGAAGCCCCGAGAACGCGAAGAGGACGCCGACGACGAGTGGGTCCGCGGGCGCGGAGATGAGTAATGCCGGGAAGATAGCGTACACGACGAACCCGAGACCGACGACCGGTTTGAGACCGACGCGTCCAGCCAATTTCGAGACGGGGACCATCACCAGTAGCGCGACGGCCATCTCCACCGCGAGCAGGACGCCGAAGAGTGCTTCCGGGCCGAGATAACCGACGACGGGGAGCGTCACATCGACTTGCAGGAACTCCGTGACGACGATGACGAAGAAGACGTAGGCCATCCCGTTAGCGAAGCGGATGAGCGTGTCGGCGACGAGCAGGGGTTTCAACGGACTCGGCATCCCGCGGAGGTCCGAGAGGACCTGCGAGACGCCCGCGAACGACTTGCCGAAGGTGTCTTCGCTGGCATCGTAGAGGACGTGCTGGACGACGGTGGCAAGCAAACCGAAGCCTGCCGCGACAGCAAGGACGTATCGAAACCCGAGTTCGAACTGGTAGGCCGCGATGAGTGCGGCGGCGAGCAGCGGCCCGAGCAGGAACGCCGTCCGGCGGAACGTCTCGGTGCTGGCGAACCCGGTCGCGAGTTCGCTCGGCGGGACGCTCTGCTTGACGATGGCGAACGTCGCACCCAGTCCGAACGACTTCCACGCTTGGGCGAGAAAGAGACCGACGAAAATCCACGCCCACGTCGGGACTCCAACGAGGCCGAGTTCCGGAGCGAAGAACCAGAGCGCGAACCCGAGCGTCGAGGCGGACCCGAAGAACGTCAGCGCCGAGCGAGAGCCGATGCGGTCGGAAAGCGCGCCGCCCGGATACGGATACACTGCGCCGATGAGGTTGCCGACGCTCCCGTACAGTCCGATGACGACGCTACTCGCCCCGAGGAAGCTCAGGTACTGGGGCATGTACCGGCCGGTCATCTGGAAGCCGAGGCTGAACGCGAACATCGCCACCGAGAGGACGAGCACGTCGCGTTCGAGCGCGAAGAACTGCCGGAACGCCGCGAACGGGTCCGCTCGCTCTCCGTCGGTCCCCATGGTCGAAGTTTCGAAGAACGCCGGTAAAATTCTGTGGGATAGCGTACCCGAATCGGCTCTGATTCCTCCCTCAGGATGCTGAAGACACTGTTTCTCGTCGCATGTCTACTTTCGACACAGTGCTTCCTGACGGCACGCTCTCCCGCGTCGTTCGCGTGCGAATCTGTCGAGTCGCTCTTCCGCCGTCGCCAGTCGTGCGGTCGTCGAGGTGACTCTCGATGCTCTCTGCTTGGTCTTTTGTGTTGGCGTCCTCCCGGTCTGTCCACGCCCGGAGAGTGTCGAGTTCCGCTCGAAGGTCGGCCAGAGCTCCTGGTCGAAGCGGTCGGGCGAACCGCCGACCACGGTGGTAACGTCGCCGAGCGGGCGCTCAAGATGGGTCTCCTGGATGATTGAGGTCGCTTTCGTGCGAACGGCGAGAAACCATCTCGCTGACCACTCTCGCATACCGAATCGCTAAAGGACGTGTGGCAACCCCGTATAGGTAATGAAGACGCTCGGAACGGCGAGTGCGGCCCCCGGAGAACTCGATACCGGGCGGTTGCAGGTCGGCCAAACCCGCGACGGGAGCGAATTCGGACTCCCCGTCGCAGTCATCAACGGCGCGGAAGACGGCCCGACGCTCTACGTACAGGCCGTCAGCGACGGCGACGAACTGAACGGTCTCGGCGTCGTCCAGCGCGCCGTCCCCCAAATCGCGCCGGAGGAACTCTCAGGCACCGTGCTGGTCGTCGGCATCGTCAACTACCACGCGTTCCAAGTCGCGGAGCATCGCAACCCCATCGACGACACGAAGATGAATCGCGCCTACCCCGGCAACGAGTCGGGCACCTCCAGCGAGCGCATCGCCGCGGCGACGTTCGAAGCGGCCACACGCGCGGATTACATCCTCGACCTTCACCAAGGCTCGACGAGCAAGATGATCAACGAGGTGCGAGTTCGCTGTGGCCGTCGTCACCGTATGCACGACGAGTGTCTCGAACTGGCGAAGGTGTTCGGCTGTGGCAACGTCTTGGACCAGAAGGGACCGGACGGCCAACTCGCTCGCGCCGCCCCGGACGAGGGCATCCCGACCATCGACCCAGAACTCGGCGGTTGCATCGGCTGGGACGAAGAGAGCATCGAGTACGGCGTCGAAGGCGTGTTCAACGTCCTGCGCTACTACGGCTTCTTGGACGGCGACGTTTCCCTCGACCCCCAGACTCGCGCGAAGGGCTTCGACCGCTACGGGTCGCCGAACGGCGGCATCGTCCGCTTCGAGAAGGAACTGGGCGAGAAAGTACACGCGGGCGACGTGCTGTTCGAAGTGACCGACCCGTTCGGCCGACTCAAAGCCGAAGTGACTGCCGACGGGAGCGGCATCTTCTGGCGCTCGCGCCGTCTCCCGCAGGTGGCGACCGGCGAGTACGTCTGTTCGGTCGGCACGGACATCGACGAGTTCTGATGGGCCCTTCTAATCTCTCCTGCC
The DNA here is from genome assembly GCF_008831545.1 of Halorussus halophilus. Taxonomy (NCBI): domain Archaea; kingdom Methanobacteriati; phylum Methanobacteriota; class Halobacteria; order Halobacteriales; family Haladaptataceae; genus Halorussus; species Halorussus halophilus. Next base: position 3,278,144 of record NZ_CP044523.1, on the reverse strand, counting down.
CGGCCTGTGGAGCCTCATACGTCGCCGGACCTGACGAACCGTGGCGCTGTGACTGTGGGCACGCGCTCGAATTCGCCGACCGCCCGCTCCCGAAGCGTAACTTCCCGCCAGATTTCACCGCTCTCGACACCCGAAAGGGTCTCTGGACCTTCTCACAGTTCCTCCCAATCTCGCCCGAGGTCACGCTCGGCGAGGGCTTCACGCCGCTCCAAGATGCACCCGACTGGAACGCCCAGTTCAAACTGGAGTACGTCTTTCCGTCCGGGAGTTTCAAGGACCGCGGCGCGACCACCACGCTCTCGCGGGCCAAAGAACTGGGCGTCGAACGCGTCGTCGAGGACTCCTCGGGCAACGCTGGCGCGGCAATCGCCCAGTACGCCGCCCGCGCCGGAATCGACGCCGACATCTACGTGCCAGCAGACGCCAAGCAGTCGAAACTCGACGCCATCAAGCGCGTCGGCGCGACTCCCGTGAAAGTCGAGGGGACGCGACAGGACGTGACCGACGCCTGTATAGATGCTGTGGAGAGTGACGAGTCCGGTTGGTACGCCAGCCACGCGTGGAATCCGGCGTTTTTCGCTGGCACCGCGACGTTCGCCTACGAAGTCGCGGCCCAGCGCGACTGGGAGGTTCCGGACGCAGTCGTCATGCCACTCGGCCACGGCACGCTCTTCTTGGGAGCCCATCGGGGCTTTCGCGCACTGAAGGAGGCTGGCTGGACCGACCGGATGCCCAGACTGCTCGGCGCGCAGGCTGCGGGGTACGCGCCCATCGCCGACGAACTGCCCAGCGATGACGGCCCCAACGCCAACAACTCGGTCGCCGACGGCATCCAGATTCTCGACCCCGCACGGAAAGACCAGATTCTGCGTGCTATCGAGGACACAGACGGCGACGCAATCACGCTCGGCGAACCGGAAGTCGAGGACGCGCTCGGACGACTTCGCCGAGGCGGTTTCTACGTCGAACCGACGAGCGCGGCCGCACCCGCCGCGCTCGAAGCGTATCGGGAACGCGGCGTCGTAGACCAGTCGGACGACGTGGTCGTCCCGCTCACCGGGAGCGGTCTGAAAGGATGACGACGTTTCCCGCAAATTTCTGTCCGGACTGTGCCACGCCACTCACGGACCGCGAGATAGAAGGGCGCGAGCGGCAGTACTGTGACGCCTGTGACCGCGTCGTGTGGCGCAACCCCGTCCCGACTGCTGGGGTTGCAGTCGTCGGCGACGATGGCGTGCTACTGACCGAGCGCGCGGTCGAACCCGGTGTCGGTAAGTGGGCAGTTCCCGGCGGCCATCTCGAAGTGGACGAATCACCCGAAGAAGCCGCGGTCCGCGAACTTCGAGAGGAGACCGGCGTCGAGGCGGACCCAGACGCTCTCGAACTGCTCGACACGTTCACGGCCGAGCCGTTCGACGGAAAACGAATCGTCTCAATCGGTTTCGTGGTCAAGTACGACGACATCGACGGCGCACCGCACGCCGGTCCGGAAGTATCGAGCGTCGGTTGGTTCACGCCCGACTCGTTCGCCGCTTTCGACGGCGTGTTTCTCCCGCCGCACGACCGACGATTCGAGCGGGCGTGGGAGCGACTCGGCTGAAAGCGGTCTCCCGCGTTCAGTACGCGTACACTTGGTCTAACACTTCGACGTAGAGTCCGTAGTACGTCCCGTCTCGTTCGAGATAGACGTGCATCTCGTCCGACTCTTGGTGCTCCCGGTGGTCGGTCACGCGGTCTACGAAGCTGTCGAACGCGTCGGAGGTGTTGCACGTACCGTAGCCACCGACGCTCGTCACTTCTCGGAGGATGTCTTTCTCTGCCTCGGGGAGTTTCGAGAACTCGATTGGGTCGTATATCTCCGGCAGTTCCTCGGCGACTCTGGCGACTTTGACGACGCTGTCGTACATCCCGTCGTGTTCGCCCTCGCAGTCGGTCGACCGCTCCCAGTTGGTGAGCGGGTGGCCGCTCGTCTCCGTCTTCGGCTTCTTCGTCTCGCGAACTGTCTTCTCGGTGGTCGTGTCTGTCCTCTCTCGGGAAGTCGTATCAGTCGTCTTCTCCGACGAGTCGCCCGGCATCGAACTCCCGAGACAACCCGAGACTGAACAGACGCCGAGGAGGGCGGTGACGAACGTTCGGCGGTTCAACTCCGAACACCTCTATTTTCGGGCGGCAAACTCGTGAGCGTCCCTTCGCGGCACGGACGAGCCTCGCCACCGGAAATCCGCGTGACTGGGTGTTGAACCCTGCAAGTCGCACGCCTGTGAAGCGCAGCGAGCAGGACCGTCTTGCTCCGATTCATAGTTGTGCGTCGTCCTCTCGGACAATGAATGTCTTCTTGACTGAAAGAACGGTTTCACACTCCGATATTCGGCAAACTCACTTCTCGGGGTGAATCGGCGCGTCGAAGCCACCCCGAACCAGCGGTTTGGAGATGTGCCTGCGCGCCTCCGGCGGTACCTCGTACCAGCCAAATTCTAACTCACGCTCCACTTCCCGTTCGACTTTTCCGGGTGCCGTCGTCTTGCAGTTCCGACACCGGTAGCCCTGCTCCGCTCCGGCGCTCTTCATCGACCGGCCGCAGTTGGGGCAGTCCGGCGTGACGAGTTCGGTTCGGCTCAGGTCTCGAACCGCGAACTTCTCTAACTTCAGCGTACCGTCCGAAACCTCGCCGCAGGCTACGATTCGGTCGCCTTCGCGGAGCGAGCGCACTCGGTCGCGGAATCGCTTGGTTGGTTCGAAGGCGGCACAGCGGAGTTCGGATTCGCCGCCTTCGTCGCCCTCCTCGCCTCCGTCTCGTAGGTCGAAGAAGACGTGCCCACCTCTGTGAGTTTCTGGCTCGGTGGTAACTGTCCCCTCGACTCGGTACGCGTGGCCGTCTTCGACCTCTCGAAGCGTGGCGTCTCGGAGATGTGCGTCGGTGCCCTGATTCGTGACGAACGTCGCCGTGCGCTCGACTGCTTCACCGTCGATTTCGTTGGCGACCTGTCGAACTGCGTCGGGGTCGTCGCCCCGGATGCCGTGCAGAATCGGCCCCGGCGTGTGGGGTACGCAGACGAGTTGCCCCGTCTCGCGGTCCACCGTGTCCCAGACGTCCGGGTAGCCCTCGTTCGCGGCGTCGAAGACCGATTCGGCGTCTACGTCTCTGGGCGTGCCCCACTGGTCGCTCTCGCGGTAGGAGATGCGTTCGTGCGTCCAGTCGTCGAAGACTTCCTCACTCACCGTCGAGTCGGCGGACTCATCCGCCGACTCGCCTTCGGGGAGCGGCCTCGGAGAGGCCGCTTCTGCCCCCGCCGCTCCCGCCGCCCACGCGCCAACCGCGGCGAGCGCGCCGATTTTCCCGCGTTCGTTCTTCCAGCCCTCACTCTGGTAGCCCGCAGATTCGATTTTCGCGTCGGCTTCCTCGCTCGTGAGCAACTCTCGAACCGCTCGCCGAGCGAAATCGCAGATTTCGTCCGGCACGTCCTCTGGGTCGCCCGGCGCGACGACGAGTCCGGGATTCGTTCGCGGGTCCTCGACTTCGGCGGCGCGGGCGACCTCCTCGCTGGCGACTTCGAAGGCCGTCTCGGGGTCACAGTCGGTGTGAACTGCCAGCGCGGCGTTGCCTCGCGTCTTGTACTCGACGGCGGGATTCAGGCGCACGAGGACCAACCGCTCTGCGCCCACGCGCTCTGCGACGCGGGCGGCGAGGTACGTCGTACACATCCCCAGTTCGCGCGAATCCGTGTCGTCGAGGCCGATAACCGTCACTGTTCCGGGGTTAGAGGGTCGGGAACTAACGGCTTTCGAAGGCAGGACCGTCCTACTTCAAACTACCGCCTGGTCGCGGGAGAATCGCAAGCCTCGGGAGGGTCTGGGAGTGGCACAACGTATATATGGGGGAATCACTTACGTCCGGATATGTCCCGGTCTGCACTGGTCGGGAACCTGACCGCCATGCTGGAGGACGCTGGATTCACGGTCAGCGACCGGTGTGCGATTCGACCGAAGAGCTTCGACGTAGCGGCCCGCCGCGGCGAGGACCTCTTGTTACTCAAAGTGTTGGCGAACGTCGATGCCTTCGACGGCGAGACCGGCTTAGAGATGCGGCGACTCGGCGCGTACTTAGACGCGACGCCGCTGGTCGTGGGACTGCGAACCCGCGACGAAGACCTCGAACCTGGTGTCGTCTACTTCCGGCACGGCGTTCCCGTCTTCAGCCCCGACACCGCGATGGAGTTGTTCGTCGAGGGCATGCCGCCGTTGGTCTACGCCGCACCGGGCGGCCTCTACGTCAGCATCGATGGCGATATCCTGCGCGACGAACGCGAGAAACGCGACTGGAGCCTCGGCCAACTCGCCTCCGAGTTGGGCGTCTCCCGGCGCACCGTCTCGAAGTACGAGGACGGCATGAACGCCAGCGTCGAAGTCGCTCTCGAACTCGAAGAGATGTTCGAGGGCGACCTCACCAGTCCCGTGGACGTACTCGACGGTGCCGATGAAGTTCGGGAGGAGGAACCGACGCCTGAGGACCCCGAACCGGAGGGCGACGACGAGCGTATCGTCACCGTCCTCACCCGCGCTGGCTTCGAGGTCCACCCGACGGTTCGCGCTCCGTTCAAGACCGTCAGCGAGGACAACGACAGTGCCGAGAACGTGCTCACCGGCCACTCGGCGTTCACCAAGGCTGCCGAGAAGCGCGCCCGAATCATGTCTTCCATCGGCCACGTCGTCCAGACGCGTTCTGTCTACTTCGTGGACGAGGCCAAGCGCGAGAACGTCGATGGCACTGGACTGGTCGAACGCGAGGAACTAGAGGATATTTCGAGTCCCGAAGAACTGCGCGAGTTGATTCGGGAGCGAGCGGAAGAACCGGCTAGTTCGTAATTCTCGGAAAATCCGTTCGGTCGTGTCGAATCACGCCGCCGAGCCGTACGTCTCTTCTAAGTACTTCACGATGTCGTCGCTCTCGGACATGCCTTCGACGCCTTGTTCCTCGTCCACCAGCACGGGCACGCCAGTCTGGCCGCTGACCTGCTCGACTTCGGTGCGTTCGCTATGCGAGCGCGGGACCTCGTGGGACTCGTAATCGAGACCGAGTTCGTCCAATTTGTCCTTCACTTTCGCGCAGAACGGACAGCCCGGAAGGTCGTACAGTTCGAGGTTCGTCATGTTCGTCCTCGGGTTGGTGTTTCAGTGGTATTAGGGTGATGGTGGCGGAAGCGCGTGACGTTATCTGTGACGGAGGGTTTTGGTGGTTCAGTGTTTGAAGGTGTCGAGTCGTGAAACTGAAACGAACTGCTCCGGGTATTCAATCAGACCGTCTTCAGTATCGGCGACGTGGAAAAGAACGCAGAGAAGCTAGCTACTCCCGATACCTAGAAGACCACACAGCCCGTCACAGCACCGCGCGCCACCACATCGATGAAAATGCGCACTTTGAAAAATCGAATGCTGATTTCGGACTTTGCGTCCGATTGCGCGACACCTCCGTTTATTACGTTGACACACAGAACTACGACACGTATGGCCGACACCCCCTCCGAACGCTTCCGAGAGAACGCGTCCGAGATTGCCGGGACAGTCGTCACAGGGGTCTGGCTCGTCGCACTGATCACCGGCCAAGACTGGTGGCTGGCCGCGCTTCTCTTGGGCTATCTCGTCGTCGTGCCTGTCGTCTCGTACCTCTTCGGCGACGAAGACGAGTTAGACGAGTGGGGGGCGGCGAGTGGAACGACTGGTCGGGCGACCAGTGGAAGCAGGGCCGAAAGACGGAGGACGAGACGCCCGACGAACCCACGAACAACAAGGAGGCGCTCGAAACGCTCAGGGACCGGTACGCTCGCGGCGAACTCACCGACGAGCAGTTCGAACGAAAGCTCGAACGACTGCTCGACACGGAGTCGTTAGAAGACGTGGAGGACCGCGCTCGCGCCCGAGAGCGCGAACCCGAACGCAGTCGAAAGTAGCGTCCTCTCAGATTCGCCGCCCGTTCACCCAGTCCGAAATCCTGTCGAACAGTTCGAACGCGCCGTACTGAATCCGTTTGCGCTGATACACGACTTCGCCGAGACCCCACACCACCAGCGTCAGCAGTCCGACCACGACGCCCAAGAACTCCCAACTGTTCATCCAAATCGGGCGAATCCAAGGAGTGACGTGCGCCCACGTCCGGGCGAAGTCGTTCGCCGGTTGCTGGAGGAACGTCCCGCGAGTCACTTCGACTAGCCAGAACGAGACAGTCTTGCTGTTCTTGCCCTGAATCGCCAGTCCGCTCCCGCTGACGTTGTAGCTCCCCGACTTGCCCATGTCGCGGATGGTCGGGCCGCCCGGTTCGTCGCCCAGGTTCACGCGCTCTACGTCGTAGGGTGCCCACGGCGCGTGGAACTCCCAGACGACGTTCCCTTCTGGCGTCACCTCGAAGACGCGGTGGTTCATCGTGTCCACGACCATCGTGTTGCCGTTCGGCAGTCGGTCGGCGTCACGCGGCCAGTTCAGCCCCTTCGTTCCGAGGTTCCACGTGCGCTTCCACTCGCCGTTCTCCTTCGCGTACTCGACGATGCGGTCGTTCTCGCTGTCGGCCACGAGAATCGTCGGCGTGCCGTTCTCGCTCTCCAAGTACTGGGGGTTGTGCTGTTCGTTCAGCACCGAGTAGTCGTCGTCGCTTCCGAGTCGCATCTCGATTTCCTTGGTCGAGCGGTTGACGACGATGACCTGGTCGAAGTTGCGCGGCGATGCCATGTACCTGCCCTCGCCGATCTTGTCGATGTCGTTGACGTGGGTCCAGTCGTGCGATTTACCGCCTCCCGAGAGTGGGAAGTGCGCGCCGAACTGCCAGCGCCAGACCACGTCGTCTTTCGTCATGTTGTAGACGAACAGACGGTCTCGCTTGCCCTCCGCGCGCATGTTCGCCACGAGGAGTTCGTCGCCGTTGATTAGGTCCACGTCGTGGGTGTCGTGGATGGGCAGTCGCTGGGTCCAGACGCGCTCCTGCGTTTCAATATCCAACTCGTACACCAGCGTCTCGCCCTTCGCCGTCGCGGTCACGAGCAGGTTCCCGTTCTCCAACGGGTCCACGTCGTAGAACCACGTCGCGTCGAAGCCAGAGCCGTTGTGGACCCACTGCACCCGCCCGCGGGGACCGACCGCGACGAGTCGCGCGGGCTTGTTCTCGTTGGCCATCCCCTGGAAGTGGAACCCCTGAATCGAGATGATGGTCGTGCCGTTCGCAGGTTCGTCGATGGACGCCCGGAGGTTCGTCGGGTCCTCTGTCGTCGCGAAGTGCGTCGCCCCGGAGATGCCCGCAGGTGCGAGCAACGAGAGGACCAACAGCGCGGCGACGCCGCGGACGACCCAGCGACGTGGAAGGGTGCGGAGATTCACGTACCGCGTCACGACTCGCCCCAGATTAAAAGTAGTGACCCTCTAGACCGGCAACAGGTCGGCGAACGAACTTAGTTCCTCGTCGGTGACTCCGTACCCGGTGATTCGGCGTCCGTTCTGGGAGAACGAGGCGTACTGTGGCGACATGACGCCGATGACCTTCTCCACCGGAATCGAGACGTAGTCGTACTCGTCGGTCGCTATCTGGTTGAACCCGACGACCCAGTCCCAGTCCTCAATGACGAAGGCGGCGTCTACCTGCGTCGCCTCCTCGTCTGCGTAGTATATCTTCGCAATCGGTTCGTCCGCTTCAGTTCGGTCGTACTGTTCCTGTCCGTCCAGGGTGTCGTCGTCGCTATATTTGTCGTCGTCGCTGTGTGTGTCCTCGTCACTGAATTCGCTCATTGTCGAATTACATATCGACAGCAGACGATATAACCGTTTCCGCGGCGAGAGAGTGTCTCGCAAGAAAAGTCGGGCGTCTCGCTTAGACGTTGCCAGCCAGGAACCCACCAGTCCGCACGACGAAGTAGAGGACGAACGCGGCGGCGAGTACCCAGTGGCCAGGCCGCGTGTCGTCGAGTTCGCCCGCCGCGGCCTTCACGATGGGGAACGAGATGATGCCCGCGGCGATGCCGTACGCGATGGAGAACGTGAACGGCATCACGAGGATGGTCATCCCGGCCGGAACCGCGTACGTGAGGTCGTCCCACGCGATTTCGACCACGTTCTGGAGCATCACGATGCCGATGACGACCAGCACGAGGTGGGAGGCGTAGGTCGGCACGGCGACTGCCAGTGGGACGACGGCGAGCGAGGCGAGGAACAGGAGCGCAACGACGAGCGCAGTCATGCCCGTTCGTCCGCCCTCTTCGACGCCTGTCGCCGACTCGATGTAGGTCGTCACCGTCGAGGTGCCGAGCATCCCGCCGACTGTCGTACCGACTGCGTCGGCCATGAGCGGCTTGTCGATGTCGGGCAGGTTGCCGTCTTCGTCGAGGAAGCCAGCGACCTGCGAGACGCCCGTGAGGGTGCCCGCAGTGTCGAAGAAGTCCACGAAGAAGAAGGTGAACACGATGAGTGCGAAGGAGAAGGCTTCGACGTTCTGCAATCCGGTGACGAACGCGCCAGCGAGCGGCGCGATGTTGTAGCTCGCAGCGTCGTAGGTGACGGGCGTGCTCGGAACCAGCGGAATCGGCGACTTGAGCGTAATTCCGGGCGGTGCGTTGTCCGCGGCAAACGCCGCGTAGCCCATCGCGTCGGCGGCGTAGCCCATGAGCGAGGTGGCGACGATGCCGACGATAATCGAGCCTTTGACGCCACGGGCGTAGAGTGCGAGCGTCAGGAAGAGACCGACCACGGAGATGATGGCGACGGGGTCGGAAGCAAAGACGGGATTGAACGTGAGGAAGGTCGCCGAGTCACCCGCGACGACTCGCATCTCTTCTAAGCCGATAATCGCGAGGAAGAGACCGATACCCGCACCGACTGCGAGTTTCACGGGTTCGGGGAACAGTCGAATGATGAAGGTGCGAGCGCCGACTGCGGTGAGCGCGATGAAGATGATACCCTCCACGACCACTGCGGCGAGCGCCGTCTGCCAACTGACGCCGAGCGACCCGACGACGGTGAACGCGAAGAAAGCGTTCAAGCCGAGTCCCGGTGCCTGTCCGAACGGCCGTTTCGCGTACAGCGCCATCGTCAGCGTGGCGACGGCCGCCGAGATGAGCGTCACGACGGCTATCATTTGGAACGTTCGGCCCGGCCCGACGCCGTCGATTTGGATGGCGTTCGAGAGGATGGCCGGATTGACCACGACGATGTAACTCATCGTCAGGAACGTAGTCAGTCCGGCAAGAACCTCCGTTCGTAAGTCGGTCCCGTGCTCCTCGAAATTGAAGTACTCCGCGAGTCCCATGTTGCACAATTCTGCAGTCACAACTTAAATATTCCCAAATCAGAGGGTTGTTGTGGGCACGAACGTGAGTATATATCTCCGTTCTGGTGATTTTAAATTGAACGTTTAGCCTCGCCAGCACGTCGCTCGGAAAATCAGTCGGTGATTACTCGTCGTACGTCGTCAGCGCGCCGACGGGTGCGTCGGTCATCCGCTTCGCGCGGTCGAGTCCTTCTTCGCCTGCCGCGATGAGTGCGAAGACGCCGCCGACGTTGGCGTCCGCGCGGTCCGCGATGTCGAGCAGGAGTTCTTGGGTCTCGCCGGAGCGAATCAGGTCGTCCACGACCAGCACCGTCTCGCCGTCGTCGATGGCTGACGCTGGCAGGTAGTACGTCAACTCGATGCCGGAGGCGAGTCGCTGGCGCGATTCGATGAACTCCTCGACGGCCGTCTCTTTGGACTTCTTCGCGTACGCGACCCGAGCACCGAAGTAACTCGCCATCGCCGCCCCGAGCGTGATACCGTCAGTCGCCGCGGTCAGTACGACGTCCGGGCGTTCGAAGTCGAAGGTGTTCGCGGCGACCGGTGCGACCAAATCGAGAAACGACTGGTCGAAGACGACGGCGGAGTTATCGACGTAGCCTTCCTCGTCCACCCGAATTCGTGCTTCGAGTTCGGTCGCCAACTCGTCCCGGCCGACGCCCGCGACGATTTCCTCGGCACGGTCCACGCTCGGCAGGACGTGGCCGTTGACGTATCGGTTCAGGTCGCCCGCCGGAAGTCCGGTGACCTCGGCGAGTTCGTCGTACGTTCGCGTCTCCTTCAAGATTCGAAGGACGGCGACCGCCTGCAACTGCAGGCGCGCCTTCTCTGCGCGGTTCATACTCTCGACTACCACTGCACGAACTTGAATATCTCGAAGCGAAATGGAGGGGTCTAGAACAGAACTGCGTAACTGTGGGTAGTCGGAGGCAGTCGGGTTCCTCGACTGCTCGCGGTTGCACTGCTCCGTTTCGAGGTTCTCTCCACTGCGTTCCGCGAACCTCGCTACTCGCGGCTTCGCCGCTCGATTTTCCGAGACTCCGAAGGAGTCTCGCTACTCCGCCGCCAGCAACTCCGCCGCCGTCAATAGCGACTCCAGTTCGAGGTCGTGGTCGGCCAGATTCTCGCTCGCACCCTCTTCGCGGTCCACGACGACGAGGACGCGGTTCACCGTTGCACCCGCTTCACGCAGTGCTTCGGCGGCATCGACGGCGCTCTGGCCGGTGGTGGCGATGTCTTCGAGTACGACGACCTCTTCGCCGTCTTCGAGTCGCCCCTCGACCAAGTTCGCCGTCCCGTAGTCTTTCTGCTGTTTGCGCGCGATGACGTACGGATTTCCGGTCTCGACGCTCGTGACGGCGACCAGCGGGACGCCACCGAGCGCCACGCCCGCGAGTTTCGTGTCGCCGACGCGTTCGGCGAAGGCTTCGGCGATGCGTTCGAGGCAGTCGGGGTCGGTCTCGAACAGGTACTTGTCCACGTAGTACTCGCTGGTGCCGCCGTGGGAAAGTTCGAACTCGCCGTACTTGACCGCGTCAGCGTCTCGGAGCGCCGCGATGAGTTCCTCGTCGGTCATTGTCCAACTATGGGGTCGGCGGCACTGATAAGCGGTGTCTTTCTGGTTGGTAGTGTTCGGAGTCGTTGGTTCGCAGCGTATCGGGTCCAGTATCGTGGGTGTAACTTGGAACCGGGAAAAACGCGACTGCAACCACTTCGAAAGCCCCCATCCGCTCGCGGTCGCTGACCGATATATCTGCGCCTCTCCGCACAACCCGGCGCAGATAGGGGTCGGTCAGGCGACTAAATCGAACGCGAGCGGATGACCCCTTTCAATCCACCCCTTCGGTGGATTGGGCCAAGCGTTTTGTCGGTTGGTCAGTCGGGCGGTATCGGTAGATGGTGTCACCGGGCGTTTGGGGGTCATCGTCCTCCGTCGCCCAAGTTTCTCACTGTCGAATCGCCAAGTCCGGATGCTTGTGGACCGCGACCCATCCAACGTCGAGCGACCCCGAACTGTCGCTGTTCAGTCGCGCGAAGAAGACACTGTCAGACCCGTCCCGATTGGGGTTTCCCGGCGTGAGTCCCGCCTTCGGCCGTTGGCCGCGCGCGCCGAGGACGAAGTTAACCCGGTCTAACTCCATCGAGTAGAACAACTGGAAGAGTCGCGCCGTGTCGTTTTCAATCGATTCGATGCGGTGGGTCTCCTGCTCGGCGCTCCCGTCCGCGCGGACGCCCCGGACTTCGCCGTCTTCGATTCGGTACCCGACGTAGTTCGACTCGGGGTCGCCCCACAGCAGGTCCACGGTGGCACCCCGAACCGAGTTCAGCTTGGCGTGACACCGCCAGACGCAGTTGGTCCAGCCGTCGGACACTGGCGGTGAGCCGGCGAATCCGCGGCGTTTTCGCAGAACCGCTCGTCCGCCTGCTTTCCCGGTCGTCAACTCGACGCCGCGTTCGTGGAGTGTGACGTTCCCGCTCCCCTTCTGTTCGGTCCCGAAGCCAGCGATGGAGTCGAAGTGGCTCTGCCACCGGAGTCGCTTGCGAACTGGCCGAAGGTAGGCATCCTCGGGGTAGTGTGGCGGTGAGGCTCCGGCGTTGACGACGAACGACTCGCGCGTACCGGTCTCTTCGTAGGAGGCTTCGAGTCGTGCCTCGCCGCCGGGGTAGAGGAACAGCTTCCCGAATGGGGTGACCGATTGGTCCCACTGGAGGCGGTGAATCCACGGCACGAAGAAGTGGCGCATGCCGTACCGTCGCTGTTCGCGCATCTGGTCGAAGAAGGCGGGTTGATTCGTCTCCTCGGGCGGCGAACTGCTGTCGTGGTGGCAGTGACCGAACAGACAGCAGACGACGTTGTCGTACCGCGAGAGGAGCGTCCCGACTTCCTCCTCCCGGACTGCGTAGTCGTAGTTCTGTCCGGTGCCGACCGACAGCGGGAGGTGCGAGACGACCACGACCGGGCGCTTCGTCCGGTTCAACTCGTTTCGAAGCCACTCGATTTGCTCCGGTAGAAACTCGGTGTGGACGTGGTCACTCTCGGAGTAGCCGTTGTTCAGAACGACGATTTTGGCGACGGAGGCGTCCACGCTGTACCACGTGTCGGCGTGCGTGGAGACGCCCCACGGCGCGTAGCTCCAGTCTGGTCCCCACGAATCGGCGTGTTGGTACTCGTGGTTGCCCCAGACTGGGTGGACTGGCATCTCGAGGTCGTCTTCGACGAGGTGGCGGAACTCTCGAATCTTCCGCTGGGAACTGGCGCGGCCGCCCCACGTGGGCATCATGTCGCCCATGAAGAACACGCGGTCGGCCTCCCAGTCGTTCATCGCGCGGACGAACTGCTTCAGTTTCTTCGTCGTTTTCTCGACGCCAGTCGCACCGAGTCCTCTGGCGTCCCCGGGATAGTGCGGGTCCGCGAGCAGTCCGATTTTCACTGGTTCGACAGAGATTTCCTCGACGCCGAGCGACCCGATGTTCGCTCTCGGGACGGGGGCGTCTTCGGTTCCGAGCGGAACTGGTTGCCACCCGTCTGCGCCCTCCGTGAACTCGTACAGTCCGTGGTCGGTCACACCAATTGCTGGCCGAACATCGGGAACGGGCAACTCCTTCGCGGTCGGTCGCCGATACAACTGGTCGAGAAAGGCCTCTTGAACGCCCGTTTCTTCGTCCTCCGGTGAATCGAGACTCGTGGTGAACGCCGCCGAGAGACCGCCGACCGCCGCCAGCAACTGGCGACGCGAGAGCTTAGTCACTCAATCCACCTCGGTTCGTTCCGCTGTCTCGATTCGCCCGTTTTCTCGCTCGAAACCCTCGATTTCCCGGCATGGAACGGCCGCTCGCGGTCGAGAGCGCACGGCGGTTTTCACGCCGGTTTTAACGTACGTGAACGGCTTTGTTATTCGGTCAGAGAATCGTCGCAGCCGAGTACAGCGCCGCAACCGCAGGACTCAAGCAGAGCGTTCTCCACTGCAAGCGTCCGTTGGCTGTCCGGTCGGTGACGTGATACTGGCCTTGGAAAGTCGAAGTGACCTATTCAGACCCCAGCGCGCGCTTTTGGCGCGCGCAACTGCGGTGTGGATGCTGTGCGGAGGCCGCGTAGCGGTGCTGTGCGGAGGCGGAAGCAGACAAGCACACCCAAGACGCGCGAAATCTGTGCGCCCCGCGCACAGATTTCGCCGTGTCGGTTTTTTGATCCACCTTTTTTGCGCGAGTGGTGGCCAGCGCGCTTCGCGCGCTGAGCCACCCGAGCGGAAAAAAAGGTGGTCGTTCTAGATACCAGTCGAGTACCGCAGAAGCCCCGCGACGCCGCCGAACGCAGACAGCAGTTGTTCGCCCTTCTCGAAGTCAGTAGAGATGAACTTCGTCTCGGTGCCACGCTGTTCGGCGATGTTGATGAGGAACTCGATGGCGTCCTCGCGTTCGAGAACCTCTGCGTCGGCCCCGTTCTCGCAGGTGTGTTCGGGCGTGTTCTTGCGCTGGTCGATGAACTCGTGTTCCTCCTTGTCGCCACACTCGTAGACGACCACGTCTTTGCGGAGGTCCTCGGAGATGAGCAGACGGTCAACCGACCCCATGACGAGGTTCCGGCGGGTCGGTTCGAACCCGTACGTGGCCTTGTCGCCCTCGTGGAGTTGCTTGAAGAACTCCTCCATCTGCTTCTTGTCCTTCATCACTTCGGCGTCGGCCAGCGCCTCTTCGGCGTTGTCTACGAGGTCGTAGAGGCCGGACTCGTCGGTGTAGCCCACGTCGAACTTGCCCAGCACCTTCTGTTGAATCTCGTGGTGGAGGTAGTCGCCGTCGAGGAACTCGTCTTTCGTCGGTGAGGGACCGCCGACGAGGACGCCGTCGATGTTCTCCCGTTCGGCGACGAACAGGTCGTTGGCCATCTCCGCGACTTCCTGATAGAAGTTATCGATGGCTTCGAGGCGCAGTCGGGCGAAACGCTGGGCGGACTGGCCACCTTTGCGCTGTTTGCCCGGGACGAGCGAGGACGCGGACTTCACCGGCTCGATTCGCTTGCCTTTCAGCCAGCCGACGTTGGCCTCGCGGCGGTCGAGGACGATGAGACCGTAGAGACCTTTGTCGGCCATCATGTCCTCCAGCGGGCCGGTCAGGAAGTTCGAGTCGCAGTGGTAGCGGAACGACTGAATCGGTTCCGGTGGACTGTCGAGCACTTTCGTGACCATCTCGGTCTGGCCGCCGCCGGAGTCGATAGCGCCACTGAAGATGACGATGCCGTTCTCGGGCGGGTACACGTCGTAGTAGCGTAGTCGGTCCTTGATGGAGGTCAGCGCGTCTTGGACGTTCGTGCGGGTCTGCTTGGACTTGATGTTGCTCGCTTCGCTGTGCTCTTGGGTGACGTGTGCCACCACGTCGCTGATTTGCTTGTCCTCGGGAATGTAGATAGTAACGAGTTGCGTCCCTGAGCCTTCGAACTCTTTGAGGTCCTCGATGACCTTCCGGAACTCGTACTTTTTCCTGTCGGACTGTCCGTCGTCGTCACTCATTACGGTACTCTAGCCGCTCCAGTCGGTAAGTAACCTACGACCTTCGGGTCGGGGTCGTACCGATTCGCCACCCCTGACCGACTCAGCACGAACGCACGTCGATTCGACTCGTCGTTGCCGCGAACCTCCCCGAAACTGTCTTCGATGTGTCGGCTGACACGGACTAATTTTATATGCGTGTCATGGTTCGGTTGGGACAACGAGTACTATGTCCGACACGGTGTACGCGATAGCAAGTGGTAAGGGAGGTGTCGGCAAGACCACGACCGCCGTCAACCTCGGCGCGACGTTGGCCGACCGAGGAAACAGCGTGGTCGTCCTCGACACCGACCTCGGGATGGCGAACCTCGCGGGCTTCCTCGACTTCGAAATCGAGGACCCGACGCTCCACGAGGTGCTAGCGGGCGAGGCCGACCCCGAAGATGGAATCTACGAGGCACCCGGCGGCATCGACGTACTGCCTAGCAGTACCGACATCGAGGCGTTCGCCAAGTCCGACCCCTCGAACTTGGAGAGCGTCGTCGCCGACCTCCGCGAGACGTACGACTACGTCTTGCTCGACACTGGTGCGGGCGTCAGCTACGACACGCTGATTCCACTGGCGCTCGCCGACGCCGTCTTGCTGGTCGCGACGCCAGACGTGGCCTCCGTCCGGGACACCGCCAAGACCGGCGAACTGGCCGCCCGCGTGGGTTCCAACGTCGAAGGCGCGATTCTGACCAAGCGCAGTAGCGACATCCTGAACGCAGACGACGTGGAGGAGACGCTCGGCACCGACGTGCTGGCCGTGATTCCAGAAGACGAAGCGGTTCCGATGGGAATCGACGCGGGACGACCGCTTTCGGCGTTCGCGCCCAACGCACCCGCCGGTCGCGCCTACCACGACCTCGCGGCGATTCTGGACGGCGACGCCGTGCCGGACCCGGAACTGAGCGAGACGGAGGAGTCCGACACCGCGACGGAGGCCGACGAGACCGCGCCCGGGGCCGACGAGACCGCGTCCGAGGCAGACGTGGAGAACGACGTGTTCGACACTCCCGAGTCTGATGACGAGGCGACTCCCGAATCGGACGGCGAGCGGAGCGCGGACGACGAATCGGCCGACCCGCCCGCAGACCTCGAAGGCACTGAAGCCGACGGCGCTGACGCCGTAGATACTGTGAGGGCAGACGCTGAAACGGCAGACACCCCGGACGAAGACGGCTGGTCGGAGGACCCGTTCGCCGACGTAGACGACGCGGACGAGGAGTCGTCCGACCCCCTCGACGCGACGACGAGCGACGACACCGACGACGGGGCACGAAGCGTAGACGACCTCATCAGCCAGCACATCGACGACGAGCGACTCGGCGACGACGACCCGCTCGCTTCGGTCGAAGATTCGCTAGAGGAGGCCGGTGACGAAACAGAAGACGACGCAGCCGAAAGCGTCGAAACCGAAGAAGCCGCGGACACGGTGGAGGACGACGCAGACGACCCGCTCGCTTCGCCGAGCGAACCGCAGGCCGACGACACTGCGGAGACGGCCGACTTCGAAGACCCGCTCGAAGTGGCTGACGAAGAGGACACAGACGCCGAATCGGACGAGCGCGCTGACTCCGATTCTTCGGGGTCCGATTCCGTGGACTCCGACTCCGAGACGTCCGTAGCGTCCGACTCGGACTCCCTCGACGACCCAAAGAGCGCCGACGCTGGCGACGACCTCGAATCCGCGACGCCGGTCGTCGGCGCGGTCCCGTTCGAAGGCGACGGTCCCTCAGACGACGTTTCGTCCGTCGAACGAGACGCCCAGAGCGTCGGGAACAACGACAGTGGAGAGACGGTCCTCGCCGACGAAGTCGCAGACGGCGAGTCGTCGTCCGACGACGGGGACCGAACCTCGCAGGACGATAACTCGGAGACAGACGACAAAGAGAGCGCTAACTCGGGCGTTCTCGGCCGACTCGGCTCGCTGTTCAAGTGAATCGGCAACGACTAAGGAGCTTCACCGTTCCAGCAACTACTATGGCAGACGATAGTTCGGTTTCGTTCTGGTGGATACTGTTGTTCATACTACTAGCTCTCGCCGTCGGCGCGGGCGCGGTGCTGTTCGTCGGCGGAAGTCTCGTCACTCCGCCGCAGTTCGTCGTCCCGTTCTGAAAACGCGAACTCGCTAGTTTTACATCGAGTGCGGCGCGGCGACGCCCAGCACGTGCAATGCGTTGCCGACCGCGTGTTTCGACGCCGAGACGAGCGCGAGTCGTGCGTCGCGCACGTCGTCGTCCACGTCGTCTTTCAGCACCGGACACTCGCGGTAGAAGGTGTTGAACGTCTCCGCGATTTCGCGGGTGTAGGTGGCGACCACGTGCGGTTCGAGGTCGTCTGCGGCCTCTTCGATGACGGCAGGGAAGCGCGCGACGACTTCCAGCAGTTCGCGCTCCGCGTCTGCCTGTAGGAGCGAGGCGTCGAACTCCTCGGGTGCAGATTCGAGTCCTGCCTCGTCCAGGATGCCACAGCAGCGCGCGTGGACGTACTGGACGTAGGGCGCGCTCTGGGCCTCGAAGTCGAGCGCGCGGTCCCACTCGAAGGTGATGGCTTTCGTCGGTTGCTTCGAGACGATGTCGTAGCGAACCGCGCCGATGCCGACCTGTTCGGCGATACGCTCGATGTCTTCTTCCGTAATCTCGTCGTCGCGACTGCGGTCGTCCAGACGGTCTTCGACTTCGTTGCGCGCGCGCTCGACGGCCTCGTCCAGCAGGTCGTCTAAGTCGATGCCAGTGCCTGCGCGCGTACTCATCTTACCTTCCGGAAGGTTGACGTAGGAGTACAGCACCTGCTGGAGTTGGTCGGTGTCGTTGCCCAGCAGCTCGAGCGTGGCGTTCATCTGGCGCGCTTGCAGTTTGTGGTCCTCGCCCAGCACCGTCACGGCGCGGTCGTAGTTGTCGAACTTCCACTCGTGATGGGCGAGGTCGCGGGTCGCGTAGAGGGTCGTCCCGTCCGAGCGCAGGAAGACGAGGTTTTTGTCGATGCCGAACTCGTCCAGTTCGAGTTGCCACGCGTCCTCTTCGTAGACTGCTTCGTCGAACTCCTTCAGGCGCGACACCACGTCTTCCACAGAGCTGTCGCGCAGGAACCGGGTCTCCTTGACGAACTCGTCGAACTCCGCGGGCAGGCGCTCCAAGCTCTCGCGCATGCCGCCAAGCACTGTATCGACGACCGTCTGGACTCGTTCGTAGGTCTCTTCGTCGCCCGCTTCGAGACCCTGCATGATGGCCTGAATTTCGGTCTCGGCTTCCTCTACGTCCTCGGGGTCGCCGTTCTCCAAGAAGTCGTTGCCCTTGCGGTAGTAGCGCACCAAATCGTAGTCGTCCTTCTCGCGCTCCGGTTCGGAATCGAGGTCCGATTCGTCGAAGTTCTCGTAGGCCCACGTGAACACGGCCATCTGGCGGCCCGCGTCGTTGACGTAGTAGTGGCGCTCTACGTCGTTGCCTGCGAAGTCGAGGACCCGAGCGACGGCGTCGCCGACGATGGGGTTGCGCGCACGTCCGACGTGAACCGGTCCGGTCGGGTTCGCGCTGGTGTGTTCGACTACGATCGACTCGCCGGTCGGTTCGAGGTGGCCGAACTCCTCGTCCTGCGCAGATTCGACGGTGCCCTCGTAGTAGGCGTCGCTCGGCACGAAGTTGACGTACGGTCCCTGTGCCGACGCAGATTCGACGTACTCGTACGCTTCGGCGTCGATTGCTTCGGCGATATCCACTGCGACTTTCGGCGGCGGTGCGCCGACCTCGCCAGCGAGACGGAACGCCGCACTCGAAGCGAGGACAGCCTCGACGCCTTCCGGCGGGTCCTCGACGCCGAGGTCGTCGGTCGGCAGGTCGAGCGATTCGAGTGCCGACGTGAGCGCGGCCTCCACGTCGTCGCGGAACTGCAGATACATACTACTCGATGATTTTCCACGGGCGACTAAAGGGGTTTCTGATAGTCGCGTTTGCACGCTTCTACTTACTTTCAGCTCGCAATTGCTTTCTCACGGAGCGAAACGGCCGAGTTCGCGTAGACACGTTACGAAGGCTTGCAAACGCTACTATGAACCGTGCTACTGACTCCGATACCGACCTCCCGGTCAGTTGGCCGCCGGGTCGGTCTCGTCGGTGAAGTCGGTCGCCATCCCAGTAGTCGCGGGGCTGTCGGTCGTCCGAAGACGAAGGTCTCGCTGGGGGAACGGAACCTCGACGTTGGCCCGATTCAGGGCCGCGTACGTCGCTTTCAGCACTTCGTGCGTTCCTCGTCCTCGCAAGACGGGCGTCTCTATCCAGCAGAGCAGTTCGAGTTCCACCCCGGAGTCGCCGAACGCACGGTAGCGAACCCGAGGGGACGGCCGCTCTCGGACGAGAGCCATGTCTTCGACGGCTTCCAGCAGCACGTCCTCGACGTAGTCGAGGTCGCTCTCGTAGGCGACGCTAATCGGCAGTCTGATACGGCGCTTGCGTCCCGGTTCCGACTCGTTGATGATGCGCGAACTGTTCAACACGGCGTTCGGAATCGTGACGAGGACGTCGTCGCGGGTCCGGACGACGGTCGAGCGAATGGAGATGTCTTCCACGCGGCCACGGTCGCCGCCCTCCGTCACGATGTAGTCGCCGACTCGGTAGGTGCCGTCGAAGTACAGCGCCAACGACCCGAACAAGTTGGCGACCGTGTCCTTCGCGGCGAACCCGAGGACGATACCGAGGATACCTGCCGAGGCGAGGAGCGGCGTGACGTCGTAGTTCCAGATGCGCAGGAGTGCCAGACTGCTGGCTCCGAGGACCCCAACCGTCCAGACGTTCTGGAATATCGGAACGACGCTCTGCTCGACCCGGTCGCTACCGGTCAGTTCGTTCGAGACCTTGCGTCCGATTCGGATGAACGTCACTCCCCAGACGACGACGAGGAGCGAGAGGACAGCACCCCGGACCTGCGTGTCGAGCGGCGCGGCGAGGTTCAACGGCTGGCGAACCAGATAGAAGCCGACCAATAGCGCCGACACGTATAGCGCGGGGTGGAGCGTCCGCAAGACCACGTCGTCGATTTCACCGTCGATGCGGGTCGTGACGCGACGCAGCAGTGGGTCGCCGAGGAGTTGGATTGCACCTGCGGCCGAGAACGAGGCGACGGCGATGAGTAGCACGGCTTGCCACTGGGGGAGTCGGTCGAGTAAATTCGTCAGTTCGGCCCAGATTGCCAGCGAAATCATATCTTTCAGTAGGCGGTCAGTAGTATATACCCTCCTCTCCGCGCTGGCGCGGTGAACGCGTCGTGCTACTCTCGCCTCATCGGCGTTACCGATTCGAACTCGCCCACCGAAGCATGTCGGCGAACTTCAGCGCGGAGTCGTAGCGGTCGTCCGGGTCGGCAGCGAGCGCAGTCGAGAGAACTCCTTCGAGGTCGTCGGCCCGCTTCTGAGAAAGCAGATGGTCCGCGAGCGCGCCGAGTTGATAGACTTCGACTGCGGACGAGCGGTCGTCCAAAGACGACCGCTCGGCCACAGAGGACTGGTTCGGTTCGCCAGACCCCTCGGTTTCGGGTGCGGCCAGCCACACGGGAGCGTCTCGAACTTCGGCGGCGAGTCGCCAGTCGGCGACTCGCACGCCGTCCTCGGTCAAGAGGATATTTCCGGGGACGAGTCGGCCGTGGACGACGCCCTCGCGGTGGGCATGATGGATGATTTCGGCCACGTCTGCGACTGCTCGGCAAATCTCTTCGTCGGCCATCTCCGCTGCACAATCGGCGATACTGCCGCCAGACGCCCATTCGGTCGCCAGCCACGGCTCTGGGTCGGTTCCCCACCGCCTGACTTCGAGGACGCCGAGGAAATCGAGACTCGCCCACGTTTCGAGCGCGTCGGTGAATTCGTCGGGGTCGCAGTCGGGGAGTCGCTTCAGCGCGACTCGCTCGCCCGCTGGCGTCTCGGCGTCGAACAGTTCGGCGTGGTCGCTCTCCGTGACGGCTTCGAGGCGTTCGTAGTCTTCGAACGCCTCCGGTTCCGGCGGTGGGGCGTTCGCGCGCTTGCGGCGACGATACGCCCCTGCGAGCGCGGCAGTGCCGAGCAGGCCGCCTGTAGCGAGACCGAGTGGACCGGTCGCGGCTCTGTAGGCGTCGTAGAGGGGCGTCGAATCGGGTGGTGAAAGCGCGTACACCGACCCAGATTTGGTGCCGACGTAGATGCTGTCGTCCTGTATCTGGGGCATCCACGCCGGGTCTGCCGAGTAGGAGTGTCGCCATTGCAACGTCCCATCTCGCAGAGAGACGCCGCTTACGGCGTTCTTCGGGTCGCCGACGACGAGCGTATCTGCCATGATTCCGACGGGATGGCGTCCTGCGCCTGACTGCCAGCGTTCGTTACCATCTTCCGAGTCAAGTGCGAACAGGCGGTCCTCCCCGGCGACGTAGACGGAGTCGCCGAACATGCTCGGTTGCCAACTCAGTTCGGTGGGCACGTCGAAGGTCCACTTGGGCATCCCCGTGGCAATCTCGACTGCCGAGACTGTGTTTTCCGTCGTATCGGCGACGTATGCGACGCTATCTCGAATCGTCCCAACGAACGTCGTGTCCGTTTCCCCCATGTAGAACGTCCAGCGTTGCGTGCCGTCCTCGACGTCGAACGCAGAGAGTGCCCCGTTGCTGGAGTTCCACACCAGCACGCTCCCTGCCGACGCGCCGGCAACTTCGATATTCGGGTAGTTGGTATTGTATTCGGTTTCGGTGGTCGGCGGGAAATCGACCCGCCAGCGTTCCGTGCCGCTGTCGGCGTCGAGTGCGTGAAACGACCCTTTCGTCGTTCCCACGTAGAGACTGTCTCCGTCGAACACTGGCCGAAGCCAGACGCCACCGGGGAGTGCGACGTGCCACCGCTCTCTGCCGTCGATGGCGTCGAGTGCGGCGATGCCGCTGTCGGTCACGAAGAACGTTCCCGGAACTGCCAGCGAACCATCGACACGTCCTCGGTCGGTAAACCGCCAGAGAACGTCCCCGTCGCGCGCGTCGAACGCGGTAATCCCGTGTCGCTCTTCGACGTACACCGCAGTTCCGTATCTCGGAACCTGAGTCCGCTGTGCGACGAACGTGTCCGAGTGTTCGGCGCTCACGTTCGTCTGCCAGCGTTCGCTCCCGTCCGAGTCGAGGATGGCGACTCCGGTGGTCGTTTCGGCGACTAGTCCACCGCTCGGCAACGGCTGGAGGAACACCGAGTCGTCGCTGACGCCGGATTCCCACTGCACGTCGGCCTCCGGAGCGAATGGGTGGTCCGGAATCGCGTCCGTCGTGTTGCTCCATGGCGCGCTTCCGACACCCGTGGCTGGAACGCCTCCTGCACCTGCCACACTCAGGAACTCGCGTCTCGTCGGGGACCACTGCATCACGCCAGTCGTCTCAGTGGCTATACATGTATCTTTCTCTGCCACGAGCAAGTGGTCACTGACGGTGGGCATCTTCACGCTCTCGGAAGGCCAGCGCGTCTTCTGGGGTCAGATTATGGCCGCGAGCATCATGATCGTCCTCCCAGCGTTCGTGTTCGTCGTCGTCCTCCGGAAGTACCTGCTGGAGGGGTTCCGGACGAGCGGGATGTGACTCTACGTCGCCTTTCTCTGACTCGTCCGTCACTCAGTAGTAGTTGCGCTGGAGTCAGACAACCCCGAAGGCGCTCGCTTCGCGTCTCCGAACTGTGAACGACGTGCAATCCATTCCGGTATTTTGACGGCTACCGGAGCTCGCTCCCGTGAAACCCTCCACTCACTTAATTCGCTGAAATGCTCCGCGAACCTCCGTTCTCACAGACGATACTACTACACTTTACACTCTATTACACGGCGTATCCTTCGGATACTACTCGGTCTGTAAATCGCTACTCCCTCAACATTCCGGTTATAGCACCCTCGAATCTGTCGTCTCCCTATCTCGTAAGATGTTGACGCCAACTGTGACCTGAGAGCGACCTGACTAGTCGCGAGTGATGTACCGGCCGTTTCGCGTGACGAAGTGAGATCCCCCGTAATATAAAAAAATATACATTTCACTTTTTCTCTCAACACTCCTATTTCAACCCAATTAGCATAATAGAAAATACTAAATAAAAAGAATAAATTAATACTGACAATGACATACAGAGGACAAAAAGGAGTGAGTCTCTTATTCACCTTCTTATTACTCACAGCGTCCTTCATGGGCCCCATCGTAACTGCAGACCCTGCTCGGGCGGCCCAGCAATCGACGGAAACTACGACTGCTATTCAAGAAGATTCACTGACCTCACGTCAACAGGCGTACCAAGCGTTACGAAACGCTGACCTCCCCGGAAAGAAGGGACCAGAACTCCGAACTACTCTCAACGAGACGCTCGGCGTCTATACGGACGAGAACCGAGTTTCTACAGCAGTGTTTGCAACCGACAGGAAAGTTGCCGCTCAGACACAGTCTCACGCTACTCCCGTCTCGACGAACCTGCTAGCATCGGACGCTAAACTCGCACGGACCGCCGTCACCGACGCTCGACGAGTGTTTTCCCAGTTTCGTGCGAGAGACGTCGAATTCGACGAGGCCGCCGTTCAGAACTCCCTCGATACCGCAGAATCATCGCTCGAAAAGGGAGACGAACTGCGACGCAAAGGTTCGATGGGTGCGTTCTCGCACTACGAGCGTGCGTGGACCGCTGCCCAGCGAGCGCTCGACCGGATGGATGCGGCAACGAAGCCGACCGTAACTATCACCCATCGGACTGACCTCCCGCACAACGGTTCTGTCACCTACACCGTCAAAGGCACCGTCTCAGACGTCCGAATGCACGACCTCGAGAACACGACGCTAACCGTCAACGGGGAACGACGGGAGGTGTCGTTCTACAAGAACACTACCCCCGGTGGGACGAGCCACTTCTACACGAACGTCACGCTGACCGACCGCATCAACAATATCACCGTTCGGACTACCGACCCGGGGACGACGTATGCGGCGAACGAACTCGAAACGACCGGTGCGAACAATCGCGGTCAGTCGAAGAAAGGTGGGAAGAAAAACAAGAATAAAGGTAAAGATACAGATAAAAAGCGTGGGTCGGACGGCAAACAGACCGACGTCGCTGTCGAACGACAGACTGGCCGTGACACACTCTTGTTGGACGCGGACGGACTTCCGGACTACTACGAGCGCGAGACCACCGAGACGAATCCATTGAACCCCGATAGCGACTCCGCGAACACGAGCGCGAACGAGTCCGCCAACGGACTCATCGACGGGGCGGAAGACTTCGACGACGACCGCGTCACCAACTTCCTCGAGTTCCGCAACCAGTTGAACCCGTTCGACGAGGACACCGACGGAGACCGACTGACGGACTGGTTCGAACTCACCTACACCCAGCTCAACCCGCGCGTCGTAGATAGCGACGCCGACGGGACGACTGACGACCTCGAAGACTTCGACGACGAAGGATTCGAAAACATCCGCGAACAACAGTGGGAGACAGACCCTCACGACCCTGACACGGACGCGGACAATCTCACCGACAAATACGAAGCCGATACGACGGGAACGGCACCGACGAATCCCGACAGCGATTCGAACCACACCGCCGCGAACGAATCGAACGACGGTCTCCTCGACGGGGCGGAGGACTTCGACAACGACACGCTTCGAACCGCGTTGGAGTTCAGTATCGAGACCGACCCGTTCGACGAAGATACCGACGACGACCGCCTAACCGATGCGTTCGAACACGCATACGAGACGGTCTCACCGATCACCGCTGACACGGACGACGATGGCGTCCGCGACGACCGAGAAGACCCTGACAACGAGACGCTGCCGAACGTCCTCGAACAGCACTACGACACCCATCCACTCGTTGCAGATACTGACACAGACAACCTCACGGACGCCTACGAGGTGAACGTCACACTCACGAACCCACTCACGGCCGACAGTAACTCCAGTCGTACTGCGACGAACGAAGCGTCGAACGGCATCAGCGACGGAGCCGAAGATTTCGACGAAGACGCACTACAGACGGCTATCGAAGCAGTCGTCGCAACCAACCCCTTCGACCCAGACACCGACGACGACCGACTGCTCGACGGGTTCGAACATTCCTACGACACTATCGAGCCGTTGCAGGCAGACACGGACCAAGATGGCATCCGCGACGACCGAGAAGACCCCGACGACGAGACACTGCCGAACGTCCTCGAACAACAGTACGGCACGAACCCACTCGCTGCTGATACCGACACAGACAACCTCACGGACGCCTACGAGGTGAACACGACGGAGACGAATCCGATAGTCCCCGACAGCGACTCGAAGCGAACCCGACCGGACGAAGCAGGAAACGACCGCTTCGACGGCCGTGAAGACTTCGACGCGGACGACCTCATCACGTCACTGGAGTACGACGCACAGACGAACCCCTTCGACCCAGACACCGACGACGACCTGCTCCGTGATGGTTTCGAGTACAAGTACGGCCCACTCGACCCACTCGAAAACGACTCTGACGGAGACGGTCTCGCAGACGCGCGCGAGGACTTCGACGGGGACGGACTGCCAAATCGCCTCGAACAGCGATACGGGACGAACCCACTTTCCGCAGACACAGACGGTGATGGTCTGACCGACTCCTTCGAGGTCAACGCCACGAAGACGAACCCGACGCTCACCGACAGTAACTCTACCGCAACGAACACCACCGAAGCCGGAAACGACGTCAGCGACGCCGCAGAGGACCTCGACGGCGACAACCTAACGAATCTCCGTGAGCAGACGCTCGGCACGAATCCCATCCTGAACGACACCGACAGCGACGGATTGCTCGACGGCTACGAGATGCAGGTTACTGGGACTGCCCCGCTGAACCCGGACAGCGACTCGAACCAGACTGCAAGCAGCGAAGCCGACAACGACCGTCCGGACGGACGCGAAGACTTCGACAACGACAGTCTCAACACTGCGTTCGAACAGCACGCGGACCTCGACCCGTTCAGTTCCGACACCGATAGCGACGGACTGACCGATTCGTTCGAAATCGCGTTCAGCGACCTCGATCCGCGAGCCACCGACTCGGATGGTGACGGTACCAGTGACGCGAACGAGGACTTGGATGCAGACGGCCTGTCCAACGTCGACGAGCAGGCCGCTGGCACGATGCCGTTGGTGAACGACACGGACACGGACAACCTCAGCGATGGCACCGAGGCCGACCTGGGCACCGACCCACTGGCTGCCGACACCGATGCAGACGGGTTGACCGATAGCGAAGAGCGTGACCTCGGCACGAATCCACTCGCGACTGACACTGACGACGACGGCCTCAACGATTCGGTCGAAATCGAGTATTCGGCCTTCAACGCGACTGTCGCTGACTCGAACGGTAATGGTCTCGACGACGGTGCCGACGACCTCGACGCCGACGGACTCACGAACAACCGAGAGGCCACTACCGCGACAGAACTCGCGATAAACGACACGGACGGCGACGGTGTCCTCGACGGTCGAGAACGTAATCTCGGCACGAACCCACTCGTCGTGGACACCGACGACGACGGTCTCACTGACTTCGCAGAACTAAACGTGGGCGCGGACCCACTCCTCGCGGACACGGACGGTGACGGAACTCTCGACGGCAACGAGACGTACACGACCGCCAAGACCGACGAGGAGAGCGGTGTTACGCTGTCGGTGACTGGAGACGGTAATGCAGCGAGCAATACGACTGTCGAACACCAGCCCGCGTATCACAACGGTACGGACGCAAGTGCTGGACCGACTGTGCTGGTCGATACTAAGAGCGGCAACGCGACGAAAAACGACAGTGGAGTTGACTCCACGAACGTCACCGTTCCCGTCAAGACCGACGCTACCGAGACGCGAACCGAGGACTTGACGGTCTACGTTTGGAACGGGAGCACCAAGCAAGCCTGGCATCCCGTCAAAACAGACGTGGACGTGGAGAACAGGACCGCGAGTGCGAGCGTCGAGTCCGGTGGTTACGTGACGGTGCTGAACAAGACCGCCTGGGAAGACGCCATTTCGGTCGAGAAGAAGAAACCCCGAGAGTTCAACGACAGTTCGCTCGACTGCACTGGCTCGTGTGAGGGCGCGGACAACACGATCTCTGTCGGTGAAGACGCCGGTACGTCCACGCTGAGTACCGCTTCGATTACGGAGGTCAACTCGACGAATACGACCCGAAACAAAACGAGGAGAACACGAACGAAAAACAAGTCCTCGGACAACGTGACGATTCAGTGTGTCGTCGGCCCAGACGGTAGCTGTGACGAAGACGAGGACGGCACGCTCAACTCGTGGGACGAGTGTCCGTCTACTGCTGGCTACGCCGGAGACGGCTGTCCGGACACCGACGGCGATGGTGTCCACGACGGCGACGACGAGTGTAAATACGAGAAAGAAGGCGCTAACGGGGAGAACGGCTGCCCCGTCGAGGACAGCGACTCCGACGGCATACCCGACGACAAGGACGACTGTGACTACAGTGCAGGGCCGAAGTCCAACGACGGGTGTCCGGAACCCGAAGATTCCGACCGTGACGACGACGGCGTCGACGACGACGACGACTCCTGTCCAGACACGTGGGGTAGCAAATCGAACGGGTGCCCGGACCGTGACCAGGACGACGACGGAACCTGGGACGAATACGACCCATGTCCAACGGACCCCTACGACCGCTGTGACGACCCACCGGAAGACCCCGACAGTGACGGCGACGGCGTCGACGACGACGAAGACAACTGTCCGAGCACCGAAAACAGCGGGCAGGCAAATGCTGACGGTGACGCCGATGGAGACGCCTGTGACGCAGACGACGACGGCGACGGTATCGACGACGACTCGGACAACTGTCAGTACGTGGCGAACGCCGCGCAAGTTGACCGTGACGGTGATGGAAAGGGTGCGGCCTGTGACGCGAACGAACCCGATTACGACGAAGCCTCCTGGCAGCTAAACGTGCCAGCAGGCACGGGCAACGTCTACTTCGAGATGGAGTACTTGGTGGACAAAAGCTCGGACGAGCAAGCGAACCTCACGATCATCGGCTCCGGTGGTGAGACGCTGAGTTCGCTCCAAGACACAAACAAGTGGCGACAGCGCACGCTCGACCTCGGACAGTTCGAAGGCGAGACCGTCACTGTTCGACTCAGCACCACGGGAAGTGCAACGATTCAGGCACGGAACGTCCGCGTGTATCAGGACTCCGACAGCGACTCCCTGTCGGACTATCGAGAGAATCAACGCTGGACGATTCCGTACGGCTACGGTGACTCGTTCACGCTCGACCCACGAGACCAGGACACCGACGGTGACGGCTTAGACGACGACGAAGAGGTCTCGCTCGGCCCTGCACCGTCGAACCCGGCGTCTCCGCTCCGAGTGCGGTACGCCACGTCGAACCCCGGCGAAGTCGATACTGACCAGGACGGACTCGACGACGACGCAGAGAAACGAGAACAGACGAACGCGTTCCTCGCGGACACCGACTACGACTACCTCACTGACAGCGAAGAAGTGTACCTAATCGGTACTGACCCGACCGACCGCGACACGGACGGTGACGGCCTGTTCGACGGCCGAGAAGGTGAGATCGACGTCATCATCCACGGCAAACGCGGCACCAAAGACTACGCGAACCCGCTGAAAGCCGACACAGACGGTGACGGCCTCACGGACAGCCAGGAACTCGGTGCTCGCATCGACGGTGCGTACCGTCTCTACAGTAGCCCGCAGTTCGCCGACACAGACACCGACGGCCTCGACGACAAAAGCGAACGGGCGTGGCAGACCGACCCGCTTTCGACGGACACCGACGGTGACGGCTTCATCGACTACGTCGATACGCGACCGACCACCGAGGACACGCCGCCGAAGATGAAGATCACCGCCGCTGAGTCCGGTATCGTCTTCAAGAAAGACTACAGCGAGCGCGTCCGCGTGACGGTTCGTGACAGCTCACAACTAGCGTCGGTCGAACTGAAAGGGTCGTACAACCCCTACTACGGCGACCAGTTCTGGAAAGAATCCAACGTCCAACTCGCTGACCGACGGACCGTCGAAGACGAGGACGGCGAGACGGAGTACATCTCGACGTACCTCGTCGGCATCTACCAGCACGGTGTTGCCAGCGAAGCGCCGAACAAGTACTACGTGAACGCCAGTGACGTCCACGAGAACGAACTCTCGATGCTGGTCAACCCATCTCAGGGGTCACTGGTGCAAGGTGCCAGCGTTGCCGCTGTGCCGGTTGTTGCAGGCGCTCCTGCCGGGGCGACCACAGGGACAGTAACCGGTGGCAGCATCGTCGGCGGCGTCAGTCTCGGGACCGCTGCCGTTGCTGGCGGTGTCGTCGTCGCCGTTGGCTCTGCAGCGTACTGGGCGTACGACCAACGGCCAGCAGGCGGGTACGACGCAGATGTCGTCGCAGGACAGACCTCGTACGTGGTGCCGACAGTCGCCACTGCTGGCGCTGCAAGCACCATCACGACGACAGAAGGCGTGGAACTCACGCTCCCGGGCGGTGCCGCGTACGATACCCCACCGCGTCCGCTCAGTGGTGATCACCTACGTGGGTTCGGGAAAGCACTCACTGGAGTAACCTTAGGTGTCGGTGCTGAGCAGGTCGAAGAGGAAATCGAAGAGGAAGTCGAAGAAGAAGAACCCGAAGACGTCGAACGCAAGGGTCCGTACAAGGAGCGTACGTACGAGCTTTCGGAAGAAGAGAAGCTCATCATCCGCACCATCGGTCGAACCATCATCAAGGCCTATCAAATCACCGAACGTGCGGACGATGACCCTGAAGGTGACGGCAATCTCGACGTTTCCTTCATCGACGTTGCGAAGGGCCAGAGCATCCTCGTGCAGGGACCCGAGGGGCAGAATATGCTGATTGATGCAGGGTCTTCGAGAACCTCTCGCTACGAGGAATTACTTAAATCTGAACTCGAAAAGCAGGGTGTCAGCACCATCCACAAACTGGTCATCACCCACGGTCACGAAGACCACGTTGCGTACATTGACGATCTCTTGGAAGACGAAGATATCAGCGTCAAGTCGGTCTATTGGAACAAGATCGATGTCACTGGCGGAGAAGCAAAAGCGGCCGAGGAAGCTATCGAAGACTCGGGAGTGACGTTTGACGATGATATTTCCACCGGCGATGGGAGTGCCATCTCGCTGCGTGGTGTGGATATCAAAGTCTTAAATCCTGAGTCCAGTTACGGAACAGCCGATCAAGCAGACGAAAAATCTCTCGCTCTGCGAATCGACTCCGAAGGGAAAACATTCCTCATAACCTCTGACATCTATGACGAAGAGAAGCTGGGTGTGAATGGGGAAGTGGACGTTCTCACTGCCAGCCACCACGGATCGGCTACCAACGGAGCAAACAGCAAAGAGTGGTTCGAGCAAAGAAATCCTTCGCACGTTGTGATCACCGCGAAAGGCAACACGCACCCTCACGATGAGGTGCTAATACGGCTGAATAATCTTCAGAACGAGCCTGAGACTCATGTAACTGGCATCTCCGGTACAGTTACGTTCGTGGCCGAAGACGGGAGGTTGTCGGTTCGTGGAGCTTCATCTGTAACTGATCCCGGAGAAATTATGGACGAGTTACAGAAAGATCTGGTTCATCCGAGTAACGTCCCACGAGCGACCGTTTCAGGTTAACAAGCAGATTATTCGCTTGTTTCGCTTGAGATTCAAATTTGACTCCAGTTCGCTCACTGAACCCGAGCAGTTTTTCGTGGTTTGATCCGAGACTTGAGAAGTCGTAAATACCATGTGGGAAGGTAGCGAGATCTAATTATGGATTGGAGTTATCGATGTATGACAGAAACCGGTGATATCGAGCCGGGACGAAACATGTTTTTCGCAGAACTCTACGGGTATCCAGAGAACGATAATTTCGACTATCTGACGTACAATATCGAATATCTTCCCGTCGCTGGAAGATACTCTCGCGCACAACTCCAACTGTCTC
This sequence comes from Halorussus halophilus, assembly GCF_008831545.1. Taxonomy (NCBI): domain Archaea; kingdom Methanobacteriati; phylum Methanobacteriota; class Halobacteria; order Halobacteriales; family Haladaptataceae; genus Halorussus; species Halorussus halophilus. The sequence goes on along the minus strand of NZ_CP044523.1, from coordinate 3,247,339 downwards.
TCCACTTGGCGAAGAACGCACAACAAGTTGACAACGAAATCACCGCAGACACGTCCCGTACGAGATTTTCGGCAACGTTCGAATACGAATTCAGTGATTATCTCGAATTCGATATTTACGATGAAGACGGAAATTGGGCTGGATGCGGTGGAATCAGCGAAGACGCGCTTCCGAACTGGCTCACAGATAACGATGGTGGTGACTGTTACGTTGTCATCCAACTGGAATACGACCACCAGTACACGATGGAGAGCAAGGACTTCTCCGAGCACGAAATCGAACAACGACGGCAACGAACGCAAGAAGAATACGATAATTGGAACACGGACTCGAACTGAAGGCTGTCCCAGACGATCTAGCGCTTTCTTGACACTCGCCGAGAGCCGAGACGCACGTGCCCAGAGAGGAAAGAACGTTTTAGCCTTGGCGGTCATTCGTCCTACAATGAGCGAATCGGACGGACCCAAACAGGTAGACAGTCCGGACTACCACAGTGAGAATCATACGGCAGCCCAAACATGCGGGTGGACAGCTAATGCTCTCCGGGGCGAAGGAAAATGTTATAAAAATATATTCTATGGAATTGAGTCCCACCGCTGTATCCAGATGACGCCAGTCGTCAAGTGCAACGAGCGGTGTGTCTTCTGCTGGCGCGACCACGCTGGCCACGCCTACGAACTCGGGGACGTGGAGTGGGACGACCCCGAAGCGGTCGTGGACGCTTCGATTCGCCTCCAGAAGAAACTCCTCTCTGGTTTCGGTGGCAACGACGAAGTGCCCAGAGAAGTGTTCGAGGAGTCGATGGAACCGCGCCACGTCGCCATCAGTCTCGACGGCGAACCGAGTCTCTATCCCTATCTCCCTGAACTTATCGAGGCGTTCCACGACCGCGACATCACTACCTTCCTCGTCTCAAATGGCACTCGTCCGGAGGTCATCCGGGAGTGTGACCCGACGCAACTCTACATCAGCGTGGACGCCCCCGAGCGGGCGACGTTCGACCGCGTCGTCAAAGCCATGGAGGACGACGCGTGGGAGAAACTTCTCGAAACGATGGACGTGCTGGCTGAGAAGGACGAGACCAGAACCGTCCTCCGAACGACCTTGGTCGGCGGCCAGAACGTCGAGAACCCCGACTGGTACGCGGGGTTCTACCAGCAGGCCGACCCGGACCACATCGAACTCAAGTCCTACATGCACGTCGGCGAGTCCCGCGACCGGGTGGAGCGCACGTCGATGCTCGACCACGAGGACGTAATCGAGTTCGCCGAACAGGTACAGGAACACATGCCCGAACACGAGCATCTGAAACAGGTGCCTGCCTCTCGGGTTGCCTTGCTGTCGAAAGAAGAGGATACGTGGATTCCGAAGTTGCAGAAGGACAGCGACTTCTGGGCGCGCGACCCTGTGAGTGGTGACTGAGTTAGTTTTCGGCTTGTGCTGTCTCTTCGTCGTCTATCGAGAGTCCGTCTCGAACTGCATCAGGAAGGGTGGGTCGTGGTGCGCTCTCGTGTCGCTCGATTTTCGAAGATTTTCGAGTGTTCTTGTACAATGCACGCGCTGCGGGGACGCCACGGAGGTAATTGTATTCGTAAAGGACTTCCACACCGCGCTTGGTAAGTCCGTAGAATTTCGACGGCAAATCGCGTTTGTTCTCACTCGGTTCGTAGCGGTACAGGTCTACGATTCCTGCTTCGATGAGGGTATCGAGTTGGTCGCTAATTGCCGCCTTGCTCTTCGGAATCATATAGTCCAACTCGTCGAGAGACATGAGATGTTTCGGATGACCGAGAAGGTACTGAATGACGAGGTGGCGCGTCTCTTGGGAGAGTAGATCGAAGAGACGCCGTTGTTCCTCGAACGGCCCGGACTGGTTGATAGACGAGCTATCGGACATAGTGAGTCGTAGTACGAGTCGAGCAATAATAGTTTGGGTGAACCACTCTGGTTATTCCCGAAATAACCAAATTGATTGGAAAAATATAAGCCAACGTAGTACGACCCACGATTCGATGACGGGTCCCTCGCTCCCGCCAAATGCACGCGAAATCGAGGACGCAGTAGACGAGGCTCTTCATGGTCTCGAACTCGACCCCGACGAAACTGCCGCGATTCTCGGGTTCGCAAACGAGGAACTACCGCACTTACAGACGCCGGAAACTTCCTACTACGTCCTCGGGAGTTATCGGGACCCGTACGTCCGAAGACTCCGAACCGTCGAGAACGAACTAAACAAGCGACTCGGTGCATACGCTTTCGTGATGGGCGATCTCCAAGAAATCGGACTCGACAGACTCCCCGAGTTCCGGATTCGATTCCATCTCTTGGCATCCTACGCAGATTACGTCGTCGGCGTGTACGAACAGGACGCAGGTGGCGAGGTAACTGAACTCGGAAAAATCAGTGAAACACCATACTTTGACAAATCGTACGTCCTCCCTCGGGACTACTGCTGGATGACGAGTGCGAACTTCGACGGAAAACCAGATGTCGTCGCTGCTGCGATGACAATCTCCTACAACGCCGACCTTACTGACGACGAAAAGGCAGACAAACTCGAATCCTTGGTCGTGGAAGCGCAAGAGACAGGGATTGACGTTTCGAAACAAGAACTTTCCGACGCCGTAAGCGAACGAGAGGACAACGACACTGTTTCGTACAGCTGGGTCCATCTCAACGAATTTCGATTGTTCGAATTACACGACCGCTGTCAACCGTGGGTCGGTGAATCCGAACTGCGAGACGCCGTCGGAATCGTTCCGAAACCGCGAACCCATCCCGAATGGGAAGATAAGTGACTCCTCGTACTATGGCCGCGGCACTGCCTCGGCCGCTTGCACGTCGTCCGATTTCTCGACGCGGGCGTACACCGGTCGCCACACGTCGGGGTCGAACATGCCGACTTCGCTGAACAGTTCTCGCGCGCGGTCGGTGAACTGGTAGAACGTCCGCACACTGGATTCGGCGTCGTCTGGTTGTTCGCCTTGCTCGTAGGCCAACCGTTCGAGGACGCCAGCATCGATTAGATTTTCCAGTCGTCGGCCGACAGTCCGGCGTGATACGTCTGGGTTCATCCAGTCAAGTTCCTTCTCGCTCGGCGCGCCTTCGGGGTGGCCCGCCACGTCGATGAGCAACTCGTGGGCAACGTCCTCGGTGGCGACGTGGAGAAGTTGGCGACGGGACTCTGACTCGCCGTCCGTGCCTGCGGGGTTCGTTCGCCCGGCGGTCGGTGTACTTTCGGACATGGCTCCGTTCTTACGTACGTGTAGGGTGGCCGGGTACAATAACCTTGTGCAGATTCTGCACATGGCCTGCTAGTGCGTTTGGTGACGGTGCCGTAACCGTACCCTACCATCCCACGCGCCGGAATCCGCGACATTCCGAAGTCAACGATACTCGTACGGGCCCCTCTCGAAACTCAACCGATGAAATTCAACTTCTCTTACCTAATATCTCGAAAATACTTTATTACTTAACTCTGTACCTCTAATGGGTTGGCAAGGTTAGAAATTTATACTCTACTGGCCACATGATTAAAGTCTCCTCCGTGGGCCACAATGAGGTATGGTAGAGCGTGACAGCGATGCCATCGACGAATCGAGACGGAACTTCATGCAGGCTACCGGCGGTGTGGCGACGACCACTGCGCTCTCTGCCTACGTCGGTTCGGGGATGGCAACAGCCCAAAGTGCCGACCCGAGTCCCGAGGTCGAGAAGAAAGTCGAGAACATGAGTCTGGACGAGAAAATCGGCCAGATGACACAGGTCGCCGCCTACGAACTCGGAGACGACCCAACGTCGTTCTTCGAAGAGTACCTCCCCGGCTCGATAATGTACGCGAGTTCGAAGGACGCGGTCGAGCAGGCGAAGAACGCTAACGACCTCCAGGAGAAGATGGTCGAGGCCCAACCCCACGACGTGCCGTTCGTCTGGGGTCTCGACGCAGTTCACGGCAACAACAACCTCAAGGACGCTATCATCTTCCCGCACAACCACGGCCTCGGCGCAACGTGGAACCCCGACTACGCCCGCCAGATGGCCGAACACACCTCCAAGACACTCCGTGCGACGGGAACGCCGTGGACGTTCTCGCCAGTCGCCGACATCAATCGCGACCCGCGATGGGGTCGATTCTACGAGGGATTCAGTCAAGACCCCTATCTCGCCTCCCAGATGGTCAGCGAGAAGGTCCGCGGATACGAGACGAAGGAGGGCGACCACAAGCGCGCCGGTTCGACGACGAAACACTTCGCAGGCTACTCCGAGCCACGGAACGGCAACGACCGCAGTGCGGCACAAGTCCCTTACCGGACATTCCGAAGTACGCTCCTGCCGCCGTACCACGCAGGCATCTCCGCAGGCTCCGAGACAGTGATGGTCAACAGCGGGTCGCTCAACGGCATCCCCGCCCACGCCTCGGAGGAGTTACTCGAAGACATCCTCCGTGAGATGCTCGGCTTCGAGGGCATGGTCGTCTCCGACTGGCACGACTTCTACCGGATGGTCGAAGTCCACGAGTTCGCGGCCGACGTGAAAGAGGCGGCCAAGCTCGGCATCAACGCGGGTATCGACATGTACATGGTTCCCGCCGGCGGCATCGAGAGCGACACCGTCGAGACGTACCAGCAGAACCTCACGGAACTCGTTCAATCCGGCGAGGTGCCGATGGAGCGTATCGACGACGCGGTGACGAACGTCCTCGCGTTCAAGGAAGCTCTCGGTCTGTTCGACGACGCGAGTGCGGACCCCAAGACGGCCTCGAAAGTCGTCGGCTCTGACGAAGCACGCGCTCTCGCGGGCGAGACGGCCGCCGACTCGATGACCCTCCTCAAGAACGACGGCACGCTGCCGCTAGACCCCAGCGTCGGCACACTCCTCGTCACCGGTCCGAGCGCGGACACCATCGGCAACATGACCGGTGCGTGGACGCTCGGTTGGCAAGGTCCCGGTGAAGTCAAACCGCCCGCAGTCACGCCGCTCGAAGCAATCGAAGAGCGAGTCTCTTCGTCTACGAACGTCGTCCACGTCCCGACCGGACTCCATTCGTTCGAGAGCGAATCGAAGGTCAGGGACGCCGCCGAAAGCGCCGACGCAGTCGTGGCGGTCATCGGCGAAGGACCCTACGCCGAGGAGAAAGGCGATACCGACACGCTGGAACTCCCGTCGGCCCAACAACGCTTGGTGGAGACACTCGCTGGCGTCGAGACACCCCACGCAGGCGTGTTCTTCGCTGGCCGCCCGCGCGGAACCGACGTGTTCGAGAACCTCCCGGCCGCGCTGATGGCCTACCTTCCTGGGACGATGGGTGGACCCGCCGTCGCCGACTCCCTATTCGGAGACCACAACCCCAGCGGTCGCCTCCCGTTTACGTGGCCAGAGGGCACGGGCCAACTCCTCAATCTCCACAACAACTACCCGCCGGACAGGTTCCACTCCGGCGGCGACCCCGGTCCGCCCCATTCGAATCAGGACCCGCTGTTCCCGTTCGGGCACGGCGAGTCCTACACCGAGTTCACTTACAGCGACCTAGACGTGACGCCCGCGATGCTCCCGAAGGTGGCCTCGAACGACGAATTCACCGTCTCGGTCACGGTGACGAACTCCGGGGACCGCGCTGGCGACCACGTCGTTCCCGTCTACGGCAGTCGCCGCCACGGCCCGGTCCTCTTCCCACAGGAGGAAATCGTCGGCTTCGACCGCGTATCGCTCGCCCCCGGAGAATCGACGCGCGTGACCGTTCGAGGGTCCATCATGCCCTTAGCGACGGTCCCCGGTGGCATGTTCTCTCAGGAGGAACTGACCGTGATTTCGGGCGACTACACGATTTCGGTCGGCGACATGACCGCGACGCTGACGGTCAAATAACGCGCCGTCACCGTTCGCGGCCCGAACACTTACTTTCTTTGCGGCGACTTCTCCGGTATCTGTGACCGACGACGGGAGCGAAACGAACGGCGAGTGGCCAGCAACGATGGGGCAACTGTTGGGCGATTTGTTGGACGAGTACGAGACCTTTACTGGCCAGTCCATCGACCGGCGCGACTACGCCGAGTTGAAGCGCGCAATCGACACCGACGTAGTGCCGATCGCCGAGGCCGACCGCTCGTTTTTCGTCCTCGGAAGCTACGGCAAGGCAGAAGAAGCGCGACTCCGACTCGTGGCAGACCGACTCGACGCCGTCGGCAAACCGTTCCTACTCAAAGACCTCGGCGGGTTCGACGACCTACTACTCTGGACGACGCAGTTCAAAGTGATGGCGAACCGGGCGACCCACATCGTCGGCCTCTACGAACACTCCGAAGGCGGCCACGAGTGGGAGGCCGGATGGCTCGACCACGAGCCGTATCGGAGCAAACTCACGGTTCTCAAGCGTGACTATCCGGACCTCGACCCGACCGAGGAACCCTTCGACGGGATGTTCGCACACTTCCTCGAATCGCTCGCTGCGCTCGGGCAGATGCACCGATTCGACGCGGCGACCGAGGCGTCGGCTTCCGAAATCGAACGCGGCGTGAAAGCAGCTGTCCGGGAGTACAAAGCCGATTTGCTGGGCGAACTGCCGCCCCAACGTCGTACGTAAACTGTGGCCCTCCATCGCACACCGTTCCAATTCTGGGAACCGTCCCAAACCCGTTATCCTTAAACCGGACGCGACCGGAGTACCACCTATGTCAGCGACGCGACCGCGCGCGGTCGGCTACGACGAACTCGCCGCGCTCAAACTACTCGCCCTCGACGGGGGTCTCGACGGCGAGGTCAAAGTCTCCTGTTCGGCGCTCGCAGAGCGTCTCGACGCCTCCAATCAGACTGCTTCCCGGCGACTCCAGCGACTGGACGACGCCGGACTGGTCGAGCGCGAGATGGTCAGCGACGGCCAGTGGATATCCATCACCGACGACGGCGAGTGGTCGCTCAAGCGCGAGTACGAAGACTACCGTCGCATCTTCGAGACGCCCGCGGGCATCGAACTGTCGGGCACCGTCACCAGTGGGATGGGCGAGGGCCGCCACTACATCTCGCTGTCGGGCTACATGGAGCAGTTCGAGGACCGACTCGGCTACGAACCGTTCCTCGGCACGCTCAACGTCGAATTGACGACCGAAAGCGTTCGCGCCCGCTCCGCGATGGAAGCACTCGACCCCGTGCCAATCGACGGCTGGGAGGACGACGACCGGACGTATGGCCCGGCGGTCTGCTATCCTGCAACGATCTGCGTTGCGCCGAAGGGGCAACGAGACGGAGGCGGTGCAACCGCCGACATCGACGACGGCCAAATCTACGAACAGGCCCACACCATCGCGCCCGAGCGAACCCACCACGACGAGGATCAACTGGAAGTCATCGCCCCGGAGAAACTGCGCGAGGAACTCGAACTGGAAGACGGCGACCACGTCACGGTCCACGTCGAGGAGGAACCATGAGCCAAGCCGCCGCAGGCGTCGAGGCGGCCGTCGAGGCGTTCCGCGAAGGCAGACCAGTCTTAGTCCACGACGCCGCCGACCGCGAGGGCGAGACGGACCTCATCTATCCTGCGGGAGCAGTGACGCCCGAGGCAGTCTCGCGCATGCGCAACGACGCCGGGGGACTCGTCTGCGTCGCACTTTCGGACGAGGTGGCCGAGGCATTCGACCTGCCGTTCATGCAGGAGGCGCTCGACCACCCCGCGAGCGGGAGTCACGAACTCGGCTACGACGAACGGTCGTCGTTCTCACTCACGGTGAACCACCGCGACACCTACACGGGAATTACGGACGAAGACCGCGCGACGACGATTACGGAACTCGGTGCGGCCGCGAACGCCCCAGCAGAAACTAATTTCGCCGCAGAGTTCCGCGCACCGGGCCACGTTCATCTCTTGCGGGCCGCCCCGAACTTGCTCGCCGACCGCGAGGGCCACACGGAGTTAGGTATCGTGCTGGCCGACGCGGCCAATCGGGGGCCTGCGGTGGTCGTCTGCGAGATGCTGGACGACCAGACGGGTGCCGCGCTCTCGCCCGAGGACGCTCGGGCGTACGCAGAGCGGCACGGCTTCGCGTATCTGGAAGGGTCGGAGATAGTCGAGGGACTCGACTGAACAGACTACTTCTTCGTCAGTTTTCCCGCCGCGTCGAATCGGTCACGATGAGCAGGGCCGAGCGCGAGTATCGGACTGCGACGTGGGCGATTCGAATCCCCTGAAACTCCGCTTCGGCGCATTCTCTCGGTGGCCATGAAGCATTTACACATGTGACAGAAACACAATCTTTGCATGCGTACTGCCCTCCACCGAATCGCCGCTGGTGCGCTCGCCTACGTCGTCTCGTACCTACTGGTTGGGCTGGCGACCGTCACCCGAATCGACAACCTGCTCACCTTGGATTCGGCCACTACCATCGACCCCATCGTCGTCTACCAATCGGCCGGAAATCCAGTCTGGCAGGCCATCGGCTGGTTCACTCTGAACGCGCACGGGGTACCCGTCACTATCGCGAACGAGACAGGAAACGTCGTCGCTGCGATGAACTTCGTCCACCACCAGGGCGCATGGCTCGGCGTGATTCAAGGCTCGCTCGGACTCCTCCCGATGCTCGCGTGCCTACTCGTTGGTCTCGGAGTAACTCTGCGAAGCTGCCAATCACCCGTCCCACTCAGCGTCGGAGCCTATATGACACTCGGATACCTGCTCGCCGTCTTCGCTTCTACGGTCGTGTTCTCAGGTACCGTCGGCCCTATCGATGCATCCTTCGCGCTCCCCATGAACATACGTTCCACTCGATGGTTCATCTTCGTTCTGCTCACCCCACTGGTGTTCGGGTCAGTCGGGGCCTTTCTGGGTCGGTCACCAGTGTTCGAATCCGCCTTCGAACGTCTCGCACCGGAGTAGTTCCGTCACTCCCCCTCTCTTCTTCGTTGGCTCTTCTATAGGAGTGGAGTCTCAGTGATAGAATAACCCAGAAACGCCGCGACGGTATCGAATGGACTCGTGGTAGCAACGTGGCCGACCGCAACGGCGACGAGTCCGCAACGTTTCGGCGTTATTAGGGCCCGTTGGACGGAACGGGATTCGGGGGTTCGAAAGGCCAGTTTGGGAAGAAGGGCCTTGGCTTCCGGATGACAGATACCGATGTGCGGGCGGTATCCGGGTGGAATTAAGAGGAGCGAAGTCGCATAAACGTTCTGCTCAGACAGATTTCTCAGTGAGACGTGTGTCGCTATCTTCGGCAGTACGAAAAGGGACCGGATTGATTCAACCCAAATGGCACATGTGTTGGCTCGTCCGGTCCCGTACGCTATCTCAGATACCTGTCATATAAACGTTCGCACTCAGAACGTTGCTCGCGGAGTCGGGTTGTTGAGGTGATGCGAGACACTCTCCCCTGACTCAGGTTGGGGTTTGAGTGCTTCGCATAGTTTTCCATTGTGTCCAGATACGAGAATCGACGGTCTCAATTCGGGTTGACCGATAGGTGAATCTACACCCGAAATTGGAGCGTGTCTTTCGTCTCGATTCACATCTCATACCCTCGCACGCCTGAATACAGAGTACCCAGTATCCGGGAAAGCACGATAGAAATCGGGTGTACACGGCGGTTTTCTAGGTCGAGAAAGCGGCGACAGTCGAGTATGTCGGTCGGTGTCGGGTTTGTGGTTTCAGGGCTTTCTGATGGCTGTTGTGGCGTTTTGTTGTGGCGGGGGCGAGATGGTGGTAGACGCTGAATCCTCGCTTTCTATCCCCATTCCGACAATAATACCGGTTTTGACAGTACATCCCCGGTTTTGAACTTGAATTCGGGGGTTTCAGGAATTCCGGAAGTGGTCTGTGATGGCTACGACTATGCGTTCCAACCCACTCTCTTGGCGCTTGTTAGCCCTGTATTCGCACGAATTAGGGGGTCAGCCAACATTCGCCAGACCATCCAATATCTCAACAGAAAACTAGAGGATGGCGGTGTACACCCGATTCTGATGTTGAAATCGCGGTTTCCGAGCTTAACCTACCGACCTCCTCAAAATCAAGAACCCGGGACAGAGGCCGTCTATCCCTAGTTCTCATCTTTGCCTCCTTGCTACCCTAGTCAGGCCCATGTGCAACCACTCTCGTTGAGTGTCCACCCTGCCACAAGAGCCATTCTCCCGGCTGATTAGCGGGGTGTACACGAACAGCAGTCCGCCTAGCGAATCGCTCGAGCAATCTCGCCGCGTCAACCATGTCTCTGGAGAGTGTACAATCCGACCTCAGAGACGCGACGACATACACTCGTTCCGAACTTCTCCATCACTTTCCAGCAGTTTTCTCGCGCGCCTGCAGGAGAACGATTCTCTCGATGCCTTTTCGGCTTTTCTGGCTTCTGTGACCCATGTTGAACCTCAGACAGAAACTCCGGTCGAACGTGTTTCAATGCCTTCTCGGCTTTTCTGGCTTCTGCGACCCGCGACTTTTTGCACCTCGTGACCGTGAACGGCCGTCGGTTTCAATGCCTTCTCGGCTTTTCTGGCTTCTGCGACGTCCGGCTGATTCGGGCGTTGGTGTCGAAGCCAGCTTCGTTTCAATGCCTTCTCGGCTTTTCTGGCTTCTGCGACCGTACTACGCGCAGGAACGTCTCAGGGGCTTCGGACGGTTTCAATGCCTTCTCGGCTTTTCTGGCTTCTGCGACATTACGGCCGGACTCGGCCTGAGTCCGGGCGACCTGTTTCAATGCCTTCTCGGCTTTTCTGGCTTCTGCGACAAGTCCATCTGAGCGACGGTCTCCGCGGCCACAATATGTTTCAATGCCTTCTCGGCTTTTCTGGCTTCTGCGACCCGACCGTCCCGAGGTCGAACCACGACGCGACCGGTTTCAATGCCTTCTCGGCTTTTCTGGCTTCTGCGACCGAAATAGGCGAGCGCGCCGTTCTCCAGGTTCCAGTTTCAATGCCTTCTCGGCTTTTCTGGCTTCTGCGACCCGCGCGCTGGCTTGTGCGGCGGTTCCCCGTGACCCTGTTTCAATGCCTTCTCGGCTTTTCTGGCTTCTGCGACCCGTTCCTCACGAGTCAGGCACGAGACGGCCACCAAGTGTTTCAATGCCTTCTCGGCTTTTCTGGCTTCTGCGACGGATTTGAGGCACAACCACTTCGGAATCTACACGCTGTTTCAATGCCTTCTCGGCTTTTCTGGCTTCTGCGACGGGGCGGGAGAGCCCGACGAGGTCGCGAGCGACGAGGTTTCAATGCCTTCTCGGCTTTTCTGGCTTCTGCGACCGACCTTCGCGACCTCGTCGGAGTGGTTCATCGCTCGTTTCAATGCCTTCTCGGCTTTTCTGGCTTCTGCGACCGTCGTCTCCCTGGGGCTCAATGTCGAGTTGCGCGTGATGTTTCAATGCCTTCTCGGCTTTTCTGGCTTCTGCGACGCCCCGAAGTCTCCGAGACCAGACTGCTCGGCCAGTTTCAATGCCTTCTCGGCTTTTCTGGCTTCTGCGACCCGCGGCCATCAGGTCGTTGAGCGTGTCGTGGAGTTTCAATGCCTTCTCGGCTTTTCTGGCTTCTGCGACGGCATTGACCCGCGGACAGGACGCCGTCTTATTCTAGTTTCAATGCCTTCTCGGCTTTTCTGGCTTCTGCGACGAGCGTGTCGTCTTGGAGTGGGATATCGTAGAACCAGTTCTGTTTCAATGCCTTCTCGGCTTTTCTGGCTTCTGCGACGCATCTGTTCATCGAGTCCCGGCTGCATAACGAAGTTTCAATGCCTTCTCGGCTTTTCTGGCTTCTGCGACATTGAACAACTCTTCCCCGTGGCTTCCGATATATTGTTTCAATGCCTTCTCGGCTTTTCTGGCTTCTGCGACATTGAACAACTCTTCCCCGTGGCTTCCGATATATTGTTTCAATGCCTTCTCGGCTTTTCTGGCTTCTGCGACTACTCATGAGTGTAGTCCCTCCACAGCAAGCCGCATCGTTTCAATGCCTTCTCGGCTTTTCTGGCTTCTGCGACAAACCGCTGTCTGTTGGACATCATCGGCGTCTTCGAGTTTCAATGCCTTCTCGGCTTTTCTGGCTTCTGCGACATCCAGTACTTGAGGGGGGCGATGTAACCGACACGTCGTTTCAATGCCTTCTCGGCTTTTCTGGCTTCTGCGACCCGGCCGTCAGGAATCTGGATGCTGGCCGCGCCGCTCGGTTTCAATGCCTTCTCGGCTTTTCTGGCTTCTGCGACCCGGAAGTAGCGGCAGTAGCGTTGATAGACGACGGTGAGTTTCAATGCCTTCTCGGCTTTTCTGGCTTCTGCGACTCACTGCTCATCTGGCGAGCAGTCAAGACCAACGCATGTTTCAATGCCTTCTCGGCTTTTCTGGCTTCTGCGACAGAACCTCCCTAGATGCTTCACTACTATCCGCAACCCAGTTTCAATGCCTTCTCGGCTTTTCTGGCTTCTGCGACACCACACCCACCGGACGCACATCCACATCATGCAAATAGTTTCAATGCCTTCTCGGCTTTTCTGGCTTCTGCGACTTGGTGTTCGGCACTCGTGGTCGCATCCCTGATAGAGTTTCAATGCCTTCTCGGCTTTTCTGGCTTCTGCGACCAGCCATGTCCGCGTTCGCTGGAACAAGGTCGAAGCGTTTCAATGCCTTCTCGGCTTTTCTGGCTTCTGCGACTATTTGCCCCTACTGCGTCGGCGACGCGCGGCGACCGGTTTCAATGCCTTCTCGGCTTTTCTGGCTTCTGCGACCTATCCAGACCGACACCCAAGCGCGACAGTGTATCTGTTTCAATGCCTTCTCGGCTTTTCTGGCTTCTGCGACCCGGCTAGTCCGCAACCAGTTTCGGCGCGAGAGTGTGTTTCAATGCCTTCTCGGCTTTTCTGGCTTCTGCGACTCTCCGCGCACGACAACCGCCGGAGCATCTGTCTGTTTCAATGCCTTCTCGGCTTTTCTGGCTTCTGCGACTGCATCCAATGCGTCATCTATCGCTTCGTGGAAGCCTTGTTTCAATGCCTTCTCGGCTTTTCTGGCTTCTGCGACAGTCTCGATGTCGTCGTTCTCCTCGACTTCGGTGTGTTTCAATGCCTTCTCGGCTTTTCTGGCTTCTGCGACATCACCAATCTTCAACCACATGTGCTGGTCCTCTACCAGTTTCAATGCCTTCTCGGCTTTTCTGGCTTCTGCGACGGACGTTGAACGCGATCTTGTCCATGCGGGCTTCCTCGTTTCAATGCCTTCTCGGCTTTTCTGGCTTCTGCGACCCCGTCGTAATCGTCGTTGAACTCCGTGAGTCGGTGTGGTTTCAATGCCTTCTCGGCTTTTCTGGCTTCTGCGACGAACTCAGTAGCGAGACTCGTCGCTAATTTGGTGAAGTTTCAATGCCTTCTCGGCTTTTCTGGCTTCTGCGACAGCTTGGGCCAACTGCTGACGTAGTCACCGCGCATAGTTTCAATGCCTTCTCGGCTTTTCTGGCTTCTGCGACGCCCGTGTCGGTGTTGTAGAGGTCCGCCAGTTGTATGGTTTCAATGCCTTCTCGGCTTTTCTGGCTTCTGCGACCGACGAATACGCTCATCATCGGCGTCACGATACTGTTTCAATGCCTTCTCGGCTTTTCTGGCTTCTGCGACGTCTTCCAGTCCGGTGGGAATCTCGAACTGCGTTTCGTTTCAATGCCTTCTCGGCTTTTCTGGCTTCTGCGACCTCGTTGGTGCTTTGGAAGCGTCCGGTGCCGTTGTGTTTCAATGCCTTCTCGGCTTTTCTGGCTTCTGCGACCCCGCAACTGTCGCAGTCTACAGTCTCGTATTCAACTTGTTTCAATGCCTTCTCGGCTTTTCTGGCTTCTGCGACGGTGAGTACGATCTAGCGGGGAACATCGTTCAGTGTTTCAATGCCTTCTCGGCTTTTCTGGCTTCTGCGACCAAATATCTCTGTACTATCCGTGATGTTCTCTATGAGTTTCAATGCCTTCTCGGCTTTTCTGGCTTCTGCGACTTCCGCGCGCCGGAGAACGGCTGGCACGGGAATCGTTTCAATGCCTTCTCGGCTTTTCTGGCTTCTGCGACAGGGGGTGAAAATACAGCCAGAGGGCCAATAAAGCTTGCTCCACCGCTCGTTCACGCACCGCTCTTCGTGGACCGGGGCTGTACACAGACATTAAAAAGGTCGATGAAGACTCGGCCAGTTAGACAACGTTCGACTGCTCGCCGGGTTGATCTGCACCGAGGTCGGTCGTGTCGTCGAGACAGGATTCACAGAGGCGGTAGATTCGAATTCGGTCGCCATCTGCAGGTTCGATGTGGTCTTCAAGTTCGTCTTCTAGTTCGACGCGCTCGGTTTTCGATACCTCTAGTTCGAAGACGCTGTACTGTTTCCACGCGCCGTACCGTTGGAGCGTGCGATACACTCGGCGACGGTTCGCATCGTCGCTTACGTCGTAGGTGATTGCGAGTCGCATGGTCATCGATCGAATGTGAGCGCGTGGTACTCGTCCATCTCGCCTGTCATCGTTTTCCGGAGGAGAATCACTTGCTGGCGAATTGCCTTCCGTCGAGAAACGCTGTACTCGAAGTGCGGATGCGTGAACTCTTCTTGCATGTAGTCGTCGAACTTCGACAAATAGGTCTTGAACGCCTCATCCGCGAGGTGATTGTCCGCCGTGAAGTCGTCGTGGGTAATCACACCACGATTCACTAACCGCGTGACAAACGCGTCGCAGAAGATGGGCCGGAACTCCTCCTGTAGGTCAAGCGCGAGCGAAGGGCGACCGTGGCGGTCCGCGTGCAGCACGCCCAGAAATGGGTCGAGATTGTACTGCCGCAGCCCACTCAGGACCTCGTTTTTCATCATGACGTAGGTGAGCGAGAGCAGTGAGTTGATGTGGTCCTCAGGTGGTCGCTTCGTCCGTTTCTCGAATGTCCAGCCGTCGGTGAGCGTCTCGTCAAGCCTGTTGAAGTACCGCTCTGCAGCCTCGCCCTCGGTTCCACGGAGGCCGTCTTTATTCGTTGCGTTCTCGGCGCGAACACCGAGGTCTTTCAGCACATCCGTTCCGTGAACGCCCTTGCGCGAGAGAAGCGTCCGCGCGTTCCGGATCTTGCCCGCAATCATCGCCTTCGCAAGATCGAGTTCATCGTCATCAGACAGCGCGTACTGTGCACGGCGAATCTCTGCGATGGTGTTTCGCTCAGGAACGAAACTCCCACGGTACTTGCCGTTCTGCGTGAAGTAATTAAGGACGATGCCATGTTCGTTCGCCCGCGCGACGAACGGCGTGCTGAAGTTCACGCCACCGAAGACATTGATGGTGTCCAGTTTCTCGGTCGGATAGGATGCGAGTTCTCCGTCGTCGCCATCCACGTCCCAGACGACGATACGACCCTCGTCGGTCCGAACTTGTGTTCCCTGCTTGGTGACGAAGATAACGGACTCGTCAAACATCCCCTCAGAAGCCTTCATCTTCGTTCCTCCCGCTCGAAGCCCGTTCCCTTTGCCTTGTCGGGTTCAAGCATTGCAGTCTCTTCTGGCATACAGTACTCGCGGGCAGAACATGCCTCGCACTTACTCGGGTTGTCGGTGAGTGGTGGAATCGAATCGACGGTCATAGTTCGGATATGGCGAACGATTTCGCGGACGGTCTTTCGATGATTCTCTGTAATTTGAATCGCATAGCGCTGATCGGTTGAGTAGAGATAGATGTACCCAACGTTGACTGACTCGTCGAGTGCAGTTTCGAGGAGCATGCAGTAGCCTGCGAGTTGCACCTCGTCACTCGGGTAGTATTCGGCGCTCTCAGCTCGTTTGCGCTCGACGGGCGTTAGGGTTTCATCGTTGCTCTCTACTAGATCTATCTTGCCGTGGAGGCCCAGGTCGTTCGAGCGAAAGTACCGTTCCCGCACCCAGCCACCGCGGCGAGACTGCCGTTCGTGCTTCGACCGGCCGTCTACGAGTTCGTACGGCGTGCCGATTTCGTCTTGGTATCGTTGGTAGTAGAACCGGCGTGGACAGTAGACGTATTCGTTCAGTGCGCTGACTGGGACGAGTTCATCCCTAAAGCTGGCTTTCATGGCCCTAGGTCGAGTCCAAGGTCATCGAAATTGAGTTTACTTGCCTCCTCTTCGACTCGACAGTGCAGGTAGAGCGCGTCGTTGCCCAGTGCAACACATCCGGGGTCGTCCCAGTGTCCCGTGGTCAGTCCATAGAGGAAGAAGAAGTCCCCGAGTTTGTATTGTCGCTTCGCGCCACTGCTGTTTTGCTCCAGCGCATAACAGAGAATCTTGTTGTCTTCGCGCTCCATTTTGTCACGGAGCTTCTGAAGAGAGGAAATTCGCCCTTGTCCATCGGATACGCTGTCAACGTCGATGGAGAGTCGTACTTTCTTCGGCTTACGATTGTTCCTGTCGCTCTCACGATAGACCCACTCGTTCACATCAGAGGTCGATTTGAACGTCACCGACCGTCCGTAGCCGTCTTCGTTCATCGGAACTGACCCGGAATATACGCAGAACCCGACCACGTAGTCGGCCTTCGACTCTACCTCGCCACGTAGCTCAGACGGGACCTTCCGCAGGAATTCGGACTCGGTGAAGAATTCAATGTCCCCGTATCGTAGCAGATAGAGCGGGTTGTACGTCTTCAGTTCGTTCTCCGAGTCCGGCGACACGTCGTAGACGAGCACGTCGAGTGATTCGCCTCGATATCGTTGCAGTTCTGCTTTGACCTCGCGGGATACCGTGTCGGCGAACTGCTTGATTTCCTTCAGACCGATCCCCTCCTCGTGAGCACTGAAGTGACGCTCGACTCGTTCGTCACCTTGTTCCAGAGCGACTGTTTCGTCGGATTCGACGTACTTCTCGGCCTGTGATTTGACGTGTGCAAGTGCCTCTGCAGCGGAGTAGCGCCAGTCGAACGTCTCCGGTTCGCGTGGGTCTTCGTACACGTCTTCGAGCCATGCGGTTAGTTGCTCGCGGGATACGCGGCCCTTGGTTTCTGCTACCTCGTTTTCGAGGTCACTTGCGACAGCATCCGGCACGTAGCACCGTGCTTCGCGGACCGTACTGCCGTCGTCGATTCGACCGCGAATTCGACCTAATCGTTGGAGGAAGCTTGCCCGATTGTGCCCCGAGAAGACGAGTCGTTTCACCTCGAAGTCGATACCGACCTCGACTGCCGAATTACTGACGAGTACGTCGAATCGTTCGAGTTTCTCTTCTTTCTCACTGCCGTGGAAGCCGTCGATTCGCTCAACACGTTGGTTCGGAAGTGCTTCGCGGAGGTTCTTCGTCACGACTTCGACTTCGTGAATCCCGTCGAGGATGACGACCGTCTTGCCCTCACGAGCGCAGAAGGACTTGGTGTCCTCCCAGTCTTCTCCCAGCAGTACATCGCCCGTAGCGAACGTCGAAGCACGCCGAACGTCGAGGTCAGTCGGTGGCATGACCGACCGCCAGCCGTCGGGTGCCGGTGGCGAGCTGAACGCCATGCGCTCCTTTTGGTCGCTCTTCGTCACACGAGAGTACGGTGCAGACATCGCTTCGCGGAAACGATGTTCGAGTCGTTCTTCGGGAGTCGCGCTCAGGAAGACGAGCTTCGAGACCGCGCAGTAGTCGTCGTCTTCGTCGTACATCTCGTCCAGCAAGAACAACAATGTATTCTGCTCTTTCCTGCTCGCGCGGTGAAACTCGTCCACAACTGCCGTCGTGAACTCGTTGAGTTCACGAATGATGTCGCCCGCACTCTGGTAGGTGAACCCGCCTCGGTACAGATTCCGGTACATCATGACGAGGATGTCCGGATTCGTCAGGAGCACGACTTGCTCGGCGTTCGAGAATTCGACTCTGAGTAGGGCTTCTAGGACTTCGCGGTTCGTCTCGAACTGCGGGAATTGCTCTGCGTACTTGGTCCGTATCGTATCAGATGTGACATGGAGTACTTTGATACCATCTTCACGCTCCGGGAAGTGTGTCTTCAGTTCCCTTTCGATGGACTCCTTTTGATCGGTGATGAGCGCGTTCGTCGGGTAAACCGCGACGGTGTGTTCGCCAGACTCAACTGCAGGTGTGAGCCACGACATCGTTTTTCCACCACCGGTCGGACTGTCGTTAACGGCGACGAACCCATCCTCGTCCCGAAAGAGGTCCCGCAGCGTTCGCTGGTGATGATACGGGTCGATTATCGACGCCGGGTACGAATCTTCGTGTTCTCGGAGCGCCACACCAGACAGTGGAATCGTCGTCATCGTTTCTGTTTCAGGAACGAAACGTCGGCCGGGAGTCCAGTTGATACGCCATCGTCGTCAGCGAAATCGAACGACAGATACTCGCCTTCGAAGTCAGCTTGCGCGACGAGCGGCGTCGGACGCATTCGTTTCGTGACGAGATTCCCGACAGGTGTCTGTTCAGTGTCGTAGGCACCGATGGGGTGACCCAATTCGTACGAACCACTCTTTCGCTTGACGGACTGCATCTCTGTCTCGATTCGCACCTTCCCGCGCTTCTTGCCGAGTCGAACGTACTTCGGAAGTCGTGATTGAATCGCTTCGGCGTCTCCCTCGCGTGGAACGAGATAGAACCGCATGTCGTTGCCGTGCCCAAGCACTCGTCTACGCCCAAACGACGGGAGGTTCTTCTTTGCGTCTGGGTCCTCCTGTGCAGAGTAATTGACCGTCGCGTAGTCGTCGTCGCTCGTGTTGTAGGTCGACGTGATGAAGTTCGTCTTCCCAGAGTCACTAATCGGAACTGCTGGCGAGACGTACACACGATCCGATACGTCGGCAGTATCCGCGAGATACGTCGGTTCGAACGTCGTATCGACATATCTTCCGGCCGCCAACCCCAGCGCATAGTAGAGTGCCGTATTGAGTACGAACGACTCCGTGTCGGCGAGTCGGCCGACTTCGCGGGAAGCGAACCACACTTCTCCCTGTGTTTGTAGTCTCGCTTCGAGTACCTGTCCGGTCATGGTTTTCACTCGTCCGTCGCGCTGTCGATGAATTTCTGCGAAGCTTCACGCTGGGTTTCGAGAACGTCCGCAAGATTGTCGCCGGTCGCCGCGTCAAGGAGGTCCGTGACAGTCTCCTCGGGTACACGTTCGAGGTCGAGACCGTTCGATACCTGCTCGTCGAAGGCACTCAACAGATGGTCAGAGACAGCACCGGGGGCGAACGCTGATCCAGCTACGATCTCTTTGAGGTCCTCGTCGGATTCCTCCTGAAGCCGAGACAAGACTTCGCGTGTCAGCTCGAGGTTTGCCGGACCTTCCTCGCTCCCCGTGTAGACGCCGAGGACGTGATTCTTGACGCGACCGAGGCGCGAGGTGGTCGCTCCGTATCGCTTGTTCTTCTTCGTGATACCGAGGACGAACGCTAGCTCTTCGGGAGTGGCATCCCGAAGCGTTATGACCGAGGGGAAGAGCGTTCCCGGTTCGAAGAAGTCGGGTTCACGAATTGTCGGTTGGGCCTTCTTCGCGTAGTCGTCGCCAGGAGCGTTCTGGAACTTCTCGTCGATGACTGCGCTCGCGTCACGGAGCGTGTACGCGGTGTCGTACATGACTCGTGACGTAATAGAGAGTGCTTGGTCGGCGTCGGAACTCGCCGCACTTCCGTAGAGGATACACTCGGGGCACTTCTGACACATCTCGTTGACTTTCATCGAGCATTCTATGTCGTCGAGATAGTCGCGCTGAAGCGCCTTCGCAAATCGACGGTCGCTTCCGGTCTGTTTCCGCATAAACATCAACCCCGGAAGATACGTCTCGCGCTGGCCGTCCGCACTGACGGCTACGTCGGCGAGGTCCGCACTCTGGCCGTCTGTTGTGAAGACGGCGTGGCTTTCCAACTCGCGCAGAACGAGGATATTCGTGAAGTTGTTCTGCGGCTGGGTCGTCATCTCGTCTCGGTGAACGGTGCCTCGTTCGAGCGTCGGGTAGGTGTCGTAGTCGAACATAAATTACTCCTCGTCCTCGTCGTTCCACAGCTCTCGCTGGAGTCGAAGTGTCGCCGCGTAGAAGCCGTCCGCGAGGTTGTTCGCGTCCCGCTTCAGCAGTGATGGTTTCATGTCGTACTTCGGTCCGAGCAAGTCGGTGACGAACAGTTCGGCGTACGCTTCGATTCGCTCGTTCGGCGTGCCACCACGTTTGCTCTTCTCCTCGGAGACGCGGTACACTTGATCGCTTCGGTCGGGAAGCTTCTGCAACCGACCGGTGATTCGGTCGATTGCGTCCTGCTCGTCTATCTCCAAGCTATTCGATTCCTTGACGGCTTTGACGCTCTCGCGGAACACGCGCTCAATGGCGTACGCCTTGCTGTTGCCCCCGACGGGACGAATCGCGTCGAACGCGTAGTCTGCGAGCGTCGAAATCCGTTCTTTGGTGTCGTTGGTCATGTCGTTGTCGTCGTATCTGTGTTTGTCAGTGAGGGCCGTCCCGCTGTAGCGGTCCAGAAGGTCAGCTTCCTCTAGCAGGTAGGCAACGTTGTCGCCGTCATCGGAAGCTTGGGCCGCCCGCTTCAGCAGGTACGAACCCGGAAGCAGTTCGTTCCGAGTCAGACGAAGATACTTCGCAAACAGCGAGTCCTCCCTGTCGTTTTCGTAGCCCAGTTGAACGAGTGCTGACGCCGCGCCGAGTCGTTCTCGAAGCGCCGAGAGCGGAATGTCGCTCCCGTAGAAATCTGTGATTCGACTGAATCCTGCACCGAGTTTCACCATTTCGGAGAAATCTCGCCCGCGAACGTCGGGCAGTGGCGACTGCGAGACGTACGCCCGCAGACCCATCGCCGTGGCAATCGAGAGCCCGACGAAGACGCCGAAGAACTGGAACTCGACCTCGTTATCTTGGGGCTTGTGGAAGCTCATCGTCTGCGCGCCGAAACCAGCCTTCGGGTCGAATCCCTGACTCAGTTCTTCGACCATTCGACGGCCGCCTTCGGTGGTCGTCGCCTCACGGAGAACCTGTGCAAACGATTCGGCGCTTTTCGGTTCCTCGCCATCTATTGGAACGTAGCTCAATCGGCCTTCGTCGTCGTAGTCGAACCGTCCGTCGTCTCTGCTGGCGACCTCAAACATCGCACTGGCGAGCCACCCGATTCGAGTCATCTCCTCGCCACTGAATCGGTGGAAAATCTCGTTCGCGTAGAGATTCCACATCTGTGGCGTGTAGAAGTAGTCCGGCACGAGGTGGACGAACAGTCTGTCGTCCGCACGCCACTGCGACCCTGTTTCCCGGAGCGAGAACTCGACTTGGCATGGAACGCAGACGAGAAGTTTGTCTGGCTTGCCGGAGTCCGCGGGAATTCGGTTCGAATAGCCCGCTTGGAACGTCGTCAACGACTTGGGGGCTTCCATGTCGCTCTTACGGGTACTCGTCGTTCCGCGGTTGCAGAACGTGCAGGTCTTTCCGCGGCGCTTCGCGTGGTGTTCCTCGAAGGCGTCGGATGGTTCGGTCTCGGTCGGCGGAAGCGACCCTCCTTCGACTCGAACTACGTCCGCGATGTATGTTCGCAGTTCGTCGGCGAGTTCCCCGGTGTGAGCTTCCATCACGATGTCGGGCCACTCTTCGTTGAGTTCGAGGAGACCGTCGATGACCCACCTTGCTACGTCGCCCGGTGACAGTGAGTTACTCCGAACTCGCTCCGCGACGTGCTGACCGATGGCGTATCCGTAGTCCCACTTGCCACCTGCAGTGAGAGTTAGTTCGCTCTCCTCACGGACTGAGACGAGCGCGTCTGTCGCCTCTTGAGAGAGGTCGAAGACTTCGCAGGTCGCCACGAGCGGGTCGTCGCTCGACTCACTCTTTGCGACGACGGGGTCTACGAACGCACGCTTGACGGTGTAGACGAGACGGGCGTAGCCCGGTGCGACTCGGCTCGAACTGTCGATGTCGAAGGGGAGAAACTCGGAGAGTTCCTCCATCGTCTCTTCCATAGTCGCTGTTGGGTCAGAATCCGGGTCGGCGTCCTGCGTCGCCTTCACCACAATAGCCGAAAGAACGGTTCCGGTTCCGGCATAGAAGAAATCCTGCTCGTTTATCGTGTAGAAACCCTGTGACTGAGTCGCCAAGTTCTCGGCTAGCTTGGTTTCGTCTCCGTAGGCCTCGTGCGACTCGTTGATGTCGTCTTTCAGTCGGTCGTACAACGTCCCGACGAGTTCGTCATCTAAAGCAACGTCCTCCTCGTTCGTGGTGACGTAAACACAGCCGTCCTGATAGATGGAGAGTAGTTGGTAGTTGTACCCCTCGGCGAGTGTCTTCGAAACAACGCCGTTCAGCATGTTCGTGAACACGCCTTTCACGTCGTCCAGCGCGTGATACCGGAGCGAGACGTTTGGAAGCCCCGGATACGCTTCGGCGAGCGCATCCTGATTTCGCTGTTCGACTGCCGCTTCCGGTGAGTCACTGGAAGCCAGCGCGTCGGCCAGACGGATGAAGGGACGAAGCCTGTTGTACCGACGAGTTGCGTTGCCAGACTTCGACCGCTCTGAGTTCTCGTGGTCCACCGCACACGCGTGGAAGTCCTCGATTTCGAGTGGGTCAGCGTCTGAACCCTGCGTAAACTCTCGAAGTTCGAGACGGTCCACGAGCAGTTCGACTTCCTTTGTCTCGATTTCGTACTCGTCTTCGCGGGCTCGTTCGCCTCGAAGTTTGTGGAGATCGTGCATCACGAACAGCGCGACAGCCTCACGGAACTCCTTCTCATCTAACTCTCGCCCACCGAGCTTGGGAATGACTTCGTTCAACTGGCCAAGAACGAACACGCCGTTTCGGACATGGTTCACCATCGGCTGGTCCGTCTTCCCATACTCGACACTCTTTGCTGGGACGAACCCCCAGCCTACGTCGAGCAGTTTCGGGTCGATTTCGTTGAGGTAGGAATTGAGGACTCGCTGGGTTGTGGTAGCCTCTTTCTCAGACTCTTGTTTACCGAATGGTCCGCCAGATAGCGGTCTTTCGTTTTCTGTCATGCTATCAAGTATCTCCTCTGGATTTTCATTCTTTTACCTCCACATTGACTGCTCCACAACCCCGAGCTACGGCACTCCCGACACCCGAGTACCGAGCAAACACCGCAAGCGCCGTCACCGCATTCCGCAGACTCTCAGAAGCTCCCTTGAAATCGTACTCACAGTTACCGGTGAACCCCTGCCGGAACAGTGGTCGCGTCTCACCGTCGTCGTTGGTAATCCGATTCACTAACACGCTGTGAGTCTGGTACGAGCGCGCGTCGGGTTTCTCGATAATGCTGGATGCGAGGTCGTCGTGCGACAGGTCGAACTCGTAATCGCTCGGAGCCGTCCGATTCCACTTACCGAGGAGACTCTGGAACACCGCCGTCCTCGTGGGGAACATCGTCGTCACGTCCCCTGCTTCCTCAATGCAAGTTGGCGTGCGAAATTCTATCTCGATGGTCGGGTCGTCGTAGTCGTTCGCGCGTGCGAGCAGTTCCTCGTGGGTCGTGTTCGTACTCTCGAAACTCTCGACGCGCAACGTCCCATTCGTCAGTTCCAGCTCATCGTCGTCGAAGACCAACGCTTGGACTAGTGCCTGAAAGATTTCCTCGTCACCCGGGTCCACGACACCGAGCGTGAGTTCGTAGGTCCGGTCGGCGTGGACCGACTTGTGATGGCTTCGGTCGCTGTGTCCGAAGTTACCGAGCAAGCCGCTACAGTGCAGACTCCCAAGCTCTGAATCGTGGATACGCTCGCTGACTGCATCGTCCACTGAATCGAGTGCAGAGAGGAGCGAACTGTAGACGCTGTAGCCGTCCGAAATTGGCACTGGGAACCGAGCTTCTGGTCGGACGGTGAGAGTGATTTGGCGCATTCTATGTGGTCTCACTATCGTCGTGCATACGTTTTCGTGTGGTCGCTGTTGCTGATTTGAGTGGTTGATACATTAAAACCCACGACTATGTGACACGAATCGACAAGAATGACACACAGGCGCAATAGTTGCGCTCAGTTGCAACGGTGGTATTATTCCAGTTGCGAGACGAATACGCTCCAATGCGAACGTACATCTCGACACTCGGATTCGACGAGGCCCGCGTGACGCGGCCCGTACTCAAGCGCGGAATCGACGAAGGCGACGAAGTCGTCATTGTGCGCCCACAACATGACAGCGACGACAAGCGCGCCGAGGAAGCACTCACCGGCGTCGAGCAGTTCGTCAGTGAAATCGAGCCAGCCGTGTCATTCGACTGCGAGCGCGTACCGCACGAGGAGTTCGAGGCGAGCGTCATCGCCTGCAGTGACATCATCCGAGCAGCGGAAGGCTCTATTATCGTCAACCTCGGCGGTGGCGCACGCGATATTCTTCTCCCGCTGACGATAGCGACGCTCGTCCACCTAGACCGCGTCGAGACGGTGTTGTTCTTCAGCGACCTCGACCGCTCACATCAGGAGTGGTCACTGCCGAACGTCACCGCGAACCCACCCACGAAGTCGCTCGAAACGTTGCAGGTGCTTGCAAACGTCACCCAACCAATTTCGATTTCCGAGCTATCGAGCCACAGCACAGTCGCAAAAAGTACGGTCGGTCGCCACATCGACAAACTCGCCACCGTTGATGCCGTACGAACTGAAACCGAAGGCAAAACGAAGCAGGTCGAGCTTACACTCACCGGAAAACTACTGCTCCAGCGAACCCCCGATTCTGCTCGGTGACCGAAGTCTTCATCGACCTTTTTAACCTCTGTGTACAGCCCCGATCCACGAAGAGCGGTGCGTGAACGAGCGGTGGAGCAAGCTTTATTGGCCCTATGACTGTATTTTCACCCCCTGTCGCAGAAGCCAGAAAAGCCACTACGGCATTGAAACGCAAAGACGACCTCCTCGAAATCCTTCGTGAAGCCTGTCGCAGAAGCCAGAAAAGCCACTACGGCATTGAAACTCCGCCGCTTCGCCGGTTCGGGTGACCTCGATTCCGGTCGCAGAAGCCAGAAAAGCCACTACGGCATTGAAACGTGCCTTTGCGTCCGGCTTGACTCATTTCGTCGCCTGCGTCGCAGAAGCCAGAAAAGCCACTACGGCATTGAAACTTGACTAAGGAGATACGCTGACGCTGGTCGAGCATTCGTCGCAGAAGCCAGAAAAGCCACTACGGCATTGAAACAGACCAAGCAAGACCCGACCGAACCAGCAGAGGTCGCAGAAGCCAGAAAAGCCACTACGGCATTGAAACGCTTCGGACGCCTTGCTGGAACGCGACACCCACGGTCGCAGAAGCCAGAAAAGCCACTACGGCATTGAAACTCAATTCACGCCCATCAAGATTGGACGCGCTCGGTGTCGCAGAAGCCAGAAAAGCCACTACGGCATTGAAACAAGACTACCGCACCCACCGTGGCCGCATACTCGACTACGTCGCAGAAGCCAGAAAAGCCACTACGGCATTGAAACAAGACTACCGCACCCACCGTGGCCGCATACTCGACTACGTCGCAGAAGCCAGAAAAGCCACTACGGCATTGAAACAGATTCTGTACCGACACGGAAATCTAATGTAACGGTCGCAGAAGCCAGAAAAGCCACTACGGCATTGAAACAGTGTCGGGGTCAGGATTAAGGTCCGGATCAAGGTCGTCGCAGAAGCCAGAAAAGCCACTACGGCATTGAAACAGGGATTGGAGAGAGCGGGTGGCTGGTTCGTGCCGTCGCAGAAGCCAGAAAAGCCACTACGGCATTGAAACAGGGATTGGAGAGAGCGGGTGGCTGGTTCGTGCCGTCGCAGAAGCCAGAAAAGCCACTACGGCATTGAAACTCGCCGAGCGTGTACGAAATGAGGGTACGAGAGAGAACGTCGCAGAAGCCAGAAAAGCCACTACGGCATTGAAACGGTACGTCTCGATCACGGCCGTCTCGGAGAACGGCGACGTCGCAGAAGCCAGAAAAGCCACTACGGCATTGAAACAAATATCGCCGTAAATCACCGTTTAATCACCTCGTGTCGCAGAAGCCAGAAAAGCCACTACGGCATTGAAACCGTTGCAGTCTGGACACGTCCCCGAAAACGTCTCGTCGCAGAAGCCAGAAAAGCCACTACGGCATTGAAACTTTCATCAAGAGTGCTGGGAGGATTCGTGATGTCCGGTCGCAGAAGCCAGAAAAGCCACTACGGCATTGAAACAGAGGCAGAACACGCGCGAGCAGTGACGTCGGGGCTGTCGCAGAAGCCAGAAAAGCCACTACGGCATTGAAACAGCAGAAACAGCACTGTGAACGCGGTGCCGATAATGTCGCAGAAGCCAGAAAAGCCACTACGGCATTGAAACAGGTACTCCTGAGCGCCGCCGTCCGTGTAGTCGAACGGTCGCAGAAGCCAGAAAAGCCACTACGGCATTGAAACGCTGGCCGTGGATGTGGTGGCGGCAGATTACGCAGTGTCGCAGAAGCCAGAAAAGCCACTACGGCATTGAAACTCGATTGGGTACAAATCGACGGTGCCGAACATCTCGTCGCAGAAGCCAGAAAAGCCACTACGGCATTGAAACACAGCGTAGGAGCCGAGCGAGATTAGCATACTGTCGAGTCGCAGAAGCCAGAAAAGCCACTACGGCATTGAAACTCTGGGTGGCCGACGCCTTCGGTAGCATGGCCTTGCGGGTCGCAGAAGCCAGAAAAGCCACTACGGCATTGAAACTTCTCGGTCAACATATACGATGTGATTTACAACATGTCGCAGAAGCCAGAAAAGCCACTACGGCATTGAAACTGTAATCGTCACTGCATGGCCGTGGGTGTACGACCGAGTCGCAGAAGCCAGAAAAGCCACTACGGCATTGAAACTTATCGACACCATCTATGATGTCGTCTTCAAGTGGGTCGCAGAAGCCAGAAAAGCCACTACGGCATTGAAACCGTATGACATTCACCCACCGGGACGCTCGTCGTCCGTCGCAGAAGCCAGAAAAGCCACTACGGCATTGAAACAGTACGTCTCGACCTTCGAGCAAGACGTGACCATGTCGCAGAAGCCAGAAAAGCCACTACGGCATTGAAACTCTGCTACCTTTACGACACATGGAATCCAGAAACACCGTCGCAGAAGCCAGAAAAGCCACTACGGCATTGAAACCTTGTTCTGGAGCGACGTGGCGACGTAAACGGGACGTCGCAGAAGCCAGAAAAGCCACTACGGCATTGAAACCCGTTCGAGTGTGCGGGGATGTTCCCGGTGTTGTGGTCGCAGAAGCAAGAAAACCCAGAACGGGATTGAAACACTGATTCATCTGGCAACCCAATTTCTCAAGCGAACGACACAGAAGCTAGAAACACTGAGAAGGCATCGACACTCGAGTCACTGCTGCTCGTCTGTGCATTCGTTTATTGAGAAGTAAGTACGAAGAGAGACGTCTGAACCACCGCTGTGAGCCTCGCCTCACGCGCCCAGCAGTTTTCACGCGCGCCTGCAGGGGTGCAGGCGCGCACAATTGGGCCTGCGAGACCCCATGAACGAACGAGCAACCAACTCCAACTCGTTGACTGGTGAACAGGCACGCGAAACGACCACGCAGATGACCACACGTGAGGGCAGCGAATGACCACTCACGTCTGCCCGACATGCGAGCGCGGATTCGAAACAGAGCAGAATCTCAAAATCCATTTTTCCGAACGACACGGCGGACAACTTCTGACCCAAGAGTGTGATTACTGCACGAACGAATTCTACGTCGATTACGCGAAACGGTTCTGCTCTCGTTCGTGCTGTCGGAAGAGCGACTTTCAATCGGGAACGACCACCTCAAACGACAAGCGTCGAAAAACCACCCGAACTCACTCAGGAACGACCAACTCAAACTACCGACGTGGAAAGACCACTGGAACCTGCAAAATCTGTGAGAGTGAATTCGAATACTACTCTTCAAGCAAACGCGGCCTGTACTGTCCCGACTGTGTCCAGAACGAATCCTGGCAGACCCCACCAGAGATCGTCGGGGAAAAGAATCCTCGATGGAACGGAGGAAAGCAGATAGTCGAATGTGACGTCTGTGGCGACACTGTCGAACGATACCCCAGCAACATCGGAGACACCACCGTCTGTAGCGAACCCTGCCGAAAAACATGGCTCTCCGAGGCATTCACTGGTTCAGGACATCCAAACTGGAACGGCGGGGGGAACGGCGCTTACGGCACAGGCTGGAACGAAACCCGAAAGAAAGCGCGCAAGCGCGACGAGGACGAATGTGTCGTCTGTGGCATTACGCGAGAAGAACTCGGTCGTCATCCAGACGTCCACCACATCATCCCCGTACGGTGGTTCATCGATTCAGACCACCACACCCGCGAAGACGCTCACTTCCTCGACAACGTCGCTTGTCTCTGTCCGAGTTGTCATCGGAAAGCCGAGTTCGAGAAGATACCGCCGGAAAAACTCCGAACACTCATCGAAAAGTGAATCCATAAACCAAAACCGTTCGTTTTGAACGATTTTCCAAGAATGGTAGGTCCAGGTGCGAGAATCGAACCCGCGTCTCAGCCTCCACAAGGCTGAAGGATAGTCCACTACCCCAACCCGGACACGCAACTGATGGTAGTTCCTTGGAATTAAAATACGTTACGACTCACTCGCTCGGTGTGTCTGCGTGACAGTCTGGATTGGTTCTGTTGAATCGTTCAGGCCTGACAGGGGGTGGTGTGAGCAATCCGTGGTGCGGACTTAACAGTCGGTAAATTGATTGGTACTCGTGTAGACTGGAGTACCACGTTGCCAATCACCGACGAGTTCGAGTTTGAGGTCGCAAAGCACATCATTGGTGTCGGAGTCCTCATTGGAACGCTCATTGTAGGGCTACTCGCTGTAGCAGGAGTGGCACTTTCGTTGTTAGAAGCACTGTTCATTGCGACAGTTTCGGGTCTGATTCTCGCGTTTGTGTTTTTCTACTATGTAGGCTGATGGCGTTTCAGTAACAGTCTCTCACCCAGCCGAAAGGATTTCCGTTGCAAGATACACGCTCTAAATTGCGCATAGGGGATTCAATTCTGCCAATAAGTGGGTTTTTGACGAGGTCTCTGCACTGGAAACGAGGGGGTTTGGGACGAGTTCCCATCTCGTTTCTGCGACCGACCCCGACGCGAGCGACGACACGCTTTTCAGCGGACCGCCCCTACCGACGCTCAACAGTGGCTATCACGGACAAAATCTACGTCAAGAACCATCGGCAAATCGGCTCTCAGTTGGAGACGAACATCCCGAAGGGCGCGTTCAAGGGCGCGACGCTCGACCTGCTGTTTCAGGGGAACAACCTCGCGCAACTGGACGACGCGACCCAAGAGCGGGTGCTGGACTTCGCCGAGGACTTTCTGGACTGCAACTGTGAGTCCAATCCGTACTGTGGTTGCCCGGAGAAGAAGTTCATGCAGTACCTGCTCGAACTGCGAGAGGGTGGTCTCGGCCCCCAGGCCATCGTGGACGTGATGAGCGACGACTACATGGTGTACGCTTACGAGGGCGACGTGCTGTCGTTCCTCGACGACTCGGTGCGGACCCTCGAAGCAGTCGAAGAACTCGCCGAAGTCGATGGCAATCGCGAAGCTCAACAGGAAGCGAGTCGGAAGAAGCAGAATCTCTCCGGATAGATTTCTGGTTTTCTTTCTGTTTCTGTTTCTGTTTCTCACTAGCCGGTGGTACGAGTTCTGTATTCACCGTCGAGACTGACATTGCTGAGAGCATTAGCGCGTGTACGTATCGATTCAACCCCGCTACTACCCCGTCAGAGACAACAGTGGTATCTGTCCGTACCTGGTGGAGCGACAATGAGAGAAAACGACCGGTAGGAGTGTCGGCTCTGTCGTAGTCGTGTAACGAAGTTACCGACTGCCGGGTGGCTCTCGTCGTCCCGTTGACGGGGGGCCTAAGTGTTTAGGCACCAAGGTTTAGTTGATGGATAGTAGAAACATAGACAGATGTCTGACGATGGTTTCTCGGAAGACACTCGGGAATTAACATGGGTGGGTGACAAGGTGGTAAATCGCTCTGCAAACGTAACCGACAACCTCGATACGGTCTTTAGCCTGCTGAGTAACGCACATTGTCGCTATCTTCTGTACTATCTGTCTACGATGGACGGAGAGGTCGCCGAAATCGAGGACGCTGTGAAAGGCGTAAGCAAGTACAAAGTGGCAGGAAAAGAAACGGACATTCAGGTCAACCGGGAGAACGTCCGAATCGAACTCCATCACTCCTTATTGCCGAAACTGGAAGACGCAGAAGTAATCGAGTACGACCCGCGACAAGGAACCATCCGGTTCACCGGTGATGCTGCACTCGACGAATGGGTCGAACATGCCCAACACAAGGAAGTGGAATGAACAATTCCCACCACGAACGTAGCAAAACAGGCAACTCGGTTTCGAGGTCGATTCTATATAACGAAACCGTGGTACTACCGTAGGGAGAGACCACTCAGAAGCACTACCCAATCCGATACGTCTCGTCCGTGTCTAACTCTTCGTCCAGTTCCTCTAACTGGATGACTTCCTCTACGTCGTCCTCTTGCTCTAACTTCTCTTGGAGGTGGCTGGCGAACTGCTTGTACTCCTGTAACTGTTCGCGGAGGTGGTCTGCTTCTAACTCCAGTCGCTCGTGTTCGCGGATGAAGCTCTTGGGCACCTCGACTTTCGGCGGGAACTCGTCGGTCTCGACGCCTTCGCCGAGTTCCGCCTCGGGGACGACCTTCACGCGACCGTCGTGGGAGACGAGCAAGTCTACGTAGTCGCGGAACACTGCCGAGAGCGAGATATCGCGCTCCTCGGCGATCTCCCGGAGCGTCTCGAAGGAGTCCTCGTTGACGCGGAAGGAGATCGTCTTGTTCTTGTTGCCCATCTTGCCAATAACTGACAGGGTCCGGGTACTTAAGCGTTCGTCAGACGAGAGTGCCGTGTGTCGGTCTGTCGCACTTCTCGACTGGTAGATTCTCATCAGTTGAGAATCGGCTTCCCCCTGATAGTCGCTCGATTCGTAGCTCCGCCTGTGATGGTTCCCAGCCAATCGAGCGGAGCAAACTTCGCGGTGGTCGGATGGTAGACCCCGTCGTCGCTAGCCGACTTCAGTTCGCGCTGACGACCATCGTCCACATCGTCTTCCCCGTCATGAGTATGGGACTCGCGCCCTTCCTCGTCTACTTCACGTGGAAAGAGATTCGGACCGGCGAAGTGCTCTACGAGCGACTCCGTCGGTTCTGGACGAAGATTTTCGCGGTGAGTTTCGCGGTCGGTACCGTCACCGGACTCGTCCTCGAATTCGAGTTCGGGACGAACTTCGCGGCGTTCTCCGAGACGGCGGGCGCGCTGTTCGGTGGCCCCCTCGCCGCCGAGGGCATGATGGCGTTCTTCCTCGAAGCGACGTTCCTCGGCGTGTTCGTCTTCGGGCGCGAACGCGTCTCCGACCGCCTCTACTTCCTGTCGAGCGTCATGGTCGGTCTCGGAACGTGGCTCTCTGCGGTCTGGATTCTGGTCGCCAACTCGTGGATGCAGACGCCCCGTGGGTTCGAGATGGCGACGAAAAACGGCCACCCGGTCGTCCTGCTGACCGACCCCGTGGCGGCCTACGCCAACCCCCGGTTTCCGTGGATGTTCGTCCACATGCAGAACGCCGCCGTCCTCTCCGTGGCGCTGTTCATGGCTGGCGTGGCGGCGTACCACCTCTACCGTCGGCGACACCTGAACGTCGTCGATACGGGGAATCTCGACGCAACATTCTGGCAGACCACCCTCAAAGTCGCCATCGTCGCGCTGGTCATCAGCGCGCCGTTCCAAGCGATTCACGGTGACGCCTACGGTCGCCACGTTGCCGAGACACAGCCACAGAAGTTCGCCGCGATGGAGGCTGTCTGGGAGACCGATAGCTACGTTCCCGAGTACATCATCGCGTTCCCGACCAGCGTCGAGGACCTGACGAACCCGCGCGCGAAGGACATCTTCGGCATCGGCATCCCAGGCGGAGCCTCGTGGCTCGCTAGCGGCGGGGACCCGTCCGCCGAAATCACGGGCCTGAACGAGTTCGAGAGTTCGCCCCCGGTCGCCGTCGTCTTCTGGTCGTTCCGGGCGATGGTCGCGCTCGGCTTCTGGTTCATCGCGCTCGCGTTCTGGGCGGCGTACCGCTGGCGGACGGGCGAACTGCTGGAGGACCACCTGCTCCACAAGGCGCTCATGGCCTCGTCGCTGCTCGGAATTCTGGGGGTCGAACTCGGTTGGATAGTCACCGAAGTCGGCCGCCAACCGTGGGTGATTCAGGGCGTGATGAAGACGAGCGATAGCGTCTCCCAGAACCTCGGTTCGACGGAGGCACTCGCCACCCTCGTCGGATTCGCGGTCGTCTACTTCGCCCTACTTTCCGTCTACAGCTACGTCGTCGCTCGCATCATTCGGACGGGACCAGCAGGACCGGTTCCGGACGACTACGACCAACCACGCGACCCCGAGTCGCCGACACCTACGCGGGAGGTGCCAGCGGATGATTGAACTATCGAACTTCGACTTGCCGACGCTCTGGTTCGCTGTCGTGTTCGCCTTCCTCGCCGTCTTCCTGTTTCTGGACGGCTTCGACTTCGGGGTCGGCGCGCTCTTCGCGACGAGGGGCGACCCAGAAGAGAAAGAACGACTGCTGGCCGCAATCGGGCCGTTCTGGGACGGTAACGAAGTGTGGCTGGTCGTCTTCGGCGGTGCACTATTCGCGGCGTTCCCGCCGGTGTACGCCGCGCTGTTCAGTCGCCACTACTTGCTCCTGTTCGGCGTCCTCGGGACGCTCATCCTCCGCGGTCTTGCCCCAGAGTTCTACGAACAGCGCCACGACGAGTCGTGGCAACGCTGGTGGGGCCGAGCCTTCGTCGTCGGGAGCGTCGGCGCGCCCTTCCTGCTCGGCGTCTTCGCCGCGAACTGGCTGTTGGGCACGGCGGGGCCGACGCTCACCTCGCTCGTCGTCGGCCTCGCAGTCGTCTGCATGACGATTGCGTCTGGTGCGGCGTTCCTCGGCCTCAAACTGCGTGGCGAACTACGCGAAGAGATGGTCGCATACGGGCCGAAAGCAACGCTCGCGTTTCTCGCGTTCGCGGTGGTGACGCTCGTTCTGCTCGCCTCCCGTGTCTCCTACGACGTGACGAGCGCGGCACTCGTCGCGCTGACGGTTGCCTCGGGAGTCGGATACGTCCTCGCCACGAAGCAGGGGTATCGCTACGTCTCCTTCGTCACGGCAGGGGGCATGACCGGGTCGTTCGTCGCGCTCGTCGGCACGCTCATGTATCCCGTCGTGGAACCCGTACGAGGGCTGACGGTCGCTGAGGCCGCCGTCGGGTCGCCGTCTATCGAATTGCTGACCGGTTCGGCGGCGCTGCTGTTGCCGCTCGTGCTGACCTACTTCGTCGTGCTGTACTCGGCGTTTAGCGGCCCGATAGACCCTGAAGAAGCCTATTAAACCACCTTATTCTCGTCGAGTTCCGACGCGCTGGAAGAGAAACCGCGTCGTCCAAGCCTGCGTTCGCTTCGCTCACGCAGACGCCGCTTCTCGGCGCTCGGAACTACTCCGAGAAAAAATCTGGCCCAAAAAACGGACGGAGAAAAATCTGGCCGCCTGAGCGGCCAGATTTCTCTCGTCTTCTGTGTGCTGGTGCGACTACCGGCCCGCAGACCGCACAACGCCGTAATCAGCAGACTGCATAGCACCGCCCTAATCAGTGAACGACCGGAATTTTCAGGGATTTGTCCGTCGTCGGTTTCCCCGTGGCAGGAGTCGTCCTACAGACAGGTGTGCCAGAGTTGCCGCCCGAAGTCGGCGGCTATCTCGACGCACTCTGGAGTGTCGCGGTGTTTCTCGGCGTATTCGCCGTCCTCTACGTCCTCGGACGGCGCGTCGTGGAACCCGTCGCTCGCCGAACGCTCGCCAGCAAGCGAATCCAGCGCACGGCCGCGAACACGGCGCTGAAAATCGTCCGCCTCGGCGTCGTCGTGGTCGCGCTCCGAATCGCGCTCGACGTGGCCGACTACGGCTATCTGCTGTCGATACCGCCGACGTTGGCCGCCGCGCTGACGGTCGCAATTGGTTTCGCAAGCCGAGACATCGCCTCGAACCTCGTCAGCGGCGCGTTCATCGTCACGGACCCGAAGTTCAATATCGGCGACTGGATACAGTGGAAGAACCGCGAGGGCGTCATCGAGGACATCAGCTTTCGCGTGACGCGGGTCCGAACCTTCGACAACGAGTTGGTGACGGTGCCGAACTCCGAGTTGGCAACCAACGCCGTGACGAACCTCGTGGCGAAGAATCGCCTCCGCGTGCGTCACTCCTTTCACGTGGCGGACGACGAGGATTTGGGTCGCGTCGGCAGTATTCTGGTCGCGGCCGCAGATGCCGACGATCGGATTCTCGACGCGCCGACGCCCACCGTCGAAGTGACGGAGTTGGACGAGGGCCGGGCGACGGTCGAAGCGCGCTACTGGGTTTCGAATCCGACCCGCGAGCAGGTGGTGGAGATTCGCTCCGCGTATCTGCGGCGCGTCACCGAGCAGTTTGGGGCGGAAGGAATCGAGTTACCGCCGGGTTGACGAGTATCGAGGTGCCTACCAGGGGTAGCACTATGCGAGTTCTGTGCCCGTTCCCTCGGCAATCCGGGCGAACCGCCCTTCGTCGGCGAGCGCGGCGGTCTCGCGGATTTCCTCGTGGAGCGACACGTCCGCGAGTGGGAGGCCGACCGCGTCGTCGAGTTCCGTCGCGACGGCGTCGAGTGGTGGCGAGAGGTCGCTATCGACCAGTTCGCTACGCCGCGCGGCACAAAGCAGTTCGACGGCCAGCACCTGCTGGACTGTTTCTACTGTGTCTGTGAGTTCACGTGCCGCGATAGTTCCAAGGCTGTGGATGTCTTCTTGCCCACCCGAGACGGTGACTGACCGGCCACTCGCCGGAGCGGTTGTTTCGAGTTCCGTGACCAACCCTGTCGCCGTGTAGTGGGCTATCATCAGTCCGGATTCCAAGCCGGGGTCGGCGGCGAGGAAGTCCGCAACTCCTTCGCTCCCGACGTCGCTGACCAGTTTGTCCGCGCGACGCTCGCTCACCCGACCGACCTTCTGGATGGCAGTCGTCAGCATGTCGGCGGCAGCGGCTACCTGCTGGCCGTTGAAGTTGCCACAGGAGAACGTCTCGCCATCGGGAAACACGAGTGGATTGTCGGTCGCACTCCGGAGTTCGGTCTCGACCACGTGCCGTGCGAAGTCGAGTTGCTCGCGAACCGCGCCGTGAATCTGTGGGATACAGCGCAGCGACAGCGGATCCTGAGTCATCTGGTGGTCTCCCTCTGGCGTCGCCGAGACGAGTCGGCGAACGTTGGCCGCAGAGGCCGCGTGGCCGTCGTAGGGTCGGACCCCCGAGACTCGCTCTGCGAACGCTGTCGGGGCCTCGCCGAGCAGTTCGAACGTCCACGCACCAGCGAGGTCGGCAGTTCGGACCAGTCGCTCGGTGTCCTCGACTGCGAGTGCCAGCAGTGCAGTCATGATTGGCGTGCCACTCACGGCAGAGAGGCCCTCTTTCGCGCGTGGGTCAAGCGGTTCGACGTTCGCTTCTGCGAGGGCGACGCTACCGTCGAACGTTTCCCCACCCATTTCAGCCTCGCCTTCACCCATCAGCACGAGACCGATGTGTGCGGCCGCCCCGAGGTCGTCGGTGCTCCCCGTCGCGGGAACGACTGGGTGCACGCCCTCGTTGAGAAGCGCGAGAAACTGTTCGACCAGTTCGACGCGCACGCCGGAGACGCCGACTGAGAGGGCGTTCGCGCGGACGAGCATCGCCGCCCGGACTACGTCGGTCGGCAACGGGTCGCCGACGGCAGTGGCGTGACTTCGAAGGAGATTCTCTTGCAGACTGTCGAGGTCGTCTCGCGAGATGGAGACGGACTGTAGGTCGCCGAACCCGGTGTTGACGCCGTAGACGCGGTTGTCGCCGTCGATAATGTCTTCGACGGCGTCACGGCTGTCTTCGATTCGGTCTCGTGCTTGGGGGGACAGTTCGACGGGTTCGCGTTCGCGGGCGACTGCGACGAGTTCGTCTATCGTCAGTTCGCCGGTGATTCGTATCATTCTAAATTCTTGTTGGCGGCCGTCGGTTCGCGCGCGATGCCTCTCGCTGGTGGGGGTGAACCTCGACGTAGCATGGTTAGGCGGCCGCTCCGTCTGTGTCCGTCGCGGAGACGCCTGCCGGGGTGACTCGTCCCTCTAGCCACTCGAAGGTCCTGTCGAGCGCGATGACGAGCAGTGCGCCTGGAATCGCTCCGGCGAGCAGGATGTTGGTGTTGAACTGCTGTTGACCGAGGATGACCCACTGGCCGAGTCCGCCCGCCCCGATGAACGCACCGAGGTACGCTACGCCGATGGACAGCACCGTCGAAGTTCGGATACCCGCGAAGACGACTGGCACCGCCAGCGGCAGTTCGATGCGGCGCAGTCGTTGCAGTTCAGTCATTCCCATCCCGCGTCCGGCCTCCTTCTGTGCGTCGTCCACGTCCCGGATTCCGGCGACGGTGTTCTTCAGAATCGGGAGGAGCGCATACAAGAACAACGCTAACACGGCGGGTTTGTAGCCGAGTCCGAGTGCTGTAAACGACAGCGCGAGCACTGCGAGCGGTGGCACTGTCTGAGAGACTGCACCGAGATTCATCACTAGCCAGCCGACTTTCTCGTTGCGGGTCGCCGCGATTCCGGCGGGCACCGCGACGAGGATAGCCGCGAACTCGCCAACGAGCACCATCGTCATGTGTTGGCGGGCCATCTCGGCGAACTCGCCGGGGTTCTGTCCGATGTACTCTAACCAGCCAGTGAAGATACCGAGCGGCAACTCAAGCATGGTGGCCCTCCAGTACGGTTGATGGGTCGCCGCCAACCGCTCGGCGCACGTCGTCCTCCGAGAGAAGGCCGACGACTTCGTGGTTCGACACGACCGATATCTCCGGTCGGTTGTCGGTGAACAGTCGCTGCAAGGCAGTCTTCAGCGAATCGTCTGGCGTGACGGTCCGAGAAGTCTTCTCGACGGAGTCTGGCCGCTCTCGCATCGCCTCTCGAACCGGTATCGTCTGTAACTGTTTGAGCAATCGGTCCTCGCCGATGAAACTCTCGACGAACTCGTTTTCCGGGTTCGCCAGTAGTTCGCGGGGGGTGTCGTACTGGACGAGTCGGCCCTCGTTGAGGACAGCCACCCGGTCGCCCATCTTGATGGCCTCGTCGATAGAGTGGGTGACGAACGCGATAGTCACGTCCAGTTCGTCCTGAATTCGGAGGAACTCATCTTGGAGTTCGTCGCGGGTAATCGGGTCGAGCGCGCCGAACGGTTCGTCCATGAGTACGACCTCGGGGTTAGCCGCCAGTGCCCGAGCGACCCCGACGCGTTGGCGCTGGCCGCCCGATAGTTCTGCAGGGTACTTCTCGCGCACGTTGGCCGGTAGTTGGATGAGTTCGAGGAGTTCGGTGACTCGTTGCTCGGTGCGGTCGTCGTCCCAGCCGACGATGTCCGGAACGATGCCGATGTTCTCCTCGACGGTCATGTGGCTGAACAGCCCAATCTCTTGGATGACGTAACCGACGTTCCGCCGCAACTCTATCGAGTCGAGTTGATCGATGGACGTCCCATCGATAGAGAGGGTTCCCTCGGTGGGTTCGATGAGCGCGTTTATCATCTTCATCGTCGTCGTCTTCCCACAGCCAGAGGGACCGACCAGCGTAGCGACGTCGCCACGCGGGACTTCGAGACTCACGCTATCGACTGCTTTCGTGCCGTCACCGTAGACTTTCGAGACGTTCCGTAGTTCTATCATGTTTCTTGCACCTCCGCGCCACCGGGGAGGAACCGCTGGACCGCGTAGAGGCCGTAATCGAGCGAGATGGCGATGCCCGAGATGACGGCCGTCGCGGCGAGTATCTGGTTGGCGTTGCTGAGTCGGATTCCAGCGAAGATGGAGTTGCCCAGACCACCCGCGCCGAAGAACGCTGCGACGGTCGTGATTGCGATGAGCAGGACCGCTGCCTGCCGGACTCCAGCCATGATGACCGAGAGGGCCATCGGGAGTTGGACTCGCACGAGTAGTTGTCGGTCGGTCATGCCGAGTCCACGACCGGCCTCTATCTTGGCAGGGTCCACGCCTTCGATTCCGGTGTACGTATTTCGGGCGATGGGCAGTGCCGAGTACAGCACGAGTGCGGTCACCGCCGGAGCGACGCCGATACCCATGATGGGAATGAGCAACGACAGGAGCGCCAGACTCGGAATCGTCAGCACGATGCCCGCTGTGCCGATGAGCACGTCGGCGGCCCGGTCGTGGTTCCGAACGGCTATCGCCGCCGGAATCCAGAGCAGGACACCGAACAAGAGTGCCGTCAACGAGATGTTCAGATGCTGGATTGCCTGCGAGACCAGCGTCTCGCTGTTTGCGGCCATCCACGAGATGATACTCCCAATCGAAACCATCGTTAGAGGAAGCCGTTGTCTTTGAGGAACGTCTTCGCTACCTGTTTCGGATCTTTGCCGTCGATGCTCACTTTCGCGTTCAACGAACGCATCTTCTCGGTGGTGAGTTTCGATGTCGGCTCGTTCAGCGTCTTCTTCATCGAGTCGTCCAACACGTCCTTGTTTACGTTCGGTGCGGGATTGTAGATGATGAAGTGGTTCTTCGGGTCTTCGAGGACCTCGAGACCGAACTTCTTGATCTTCGGATTCGTGTTGAAGCCGAATCCGAGGTCCGCCTCGCCGTTCTTGACGGCCTTGTACGCCAACCCGAGTTTCATGCTGACCGTCTCGACCTTCTTGGCTTCCTTTGCGAATCCGTAGGTGTCGGGCAGACCTCCCCACCCGTCCTCGCGGCGCTTGATTTCGGGGTTCATCGCCACCGAGAAGTCGGTGTTGCCGGACTTGGCGTGCTTCGCGAGGTCGTTCAAATTCTTGATACCGTTCTCCTTGGCCCACGAGGGGTTGGCCATGATGACGTAGGTGTTGTTGAACGGCGCTTTCTGTAGCCAGTCGATGCTGTACTGCTCGTTGTACGCGCTATCGACCTTGTCGTAGAGCTTCTTCGGGTCGCTGATGACCTTGTCCTTGCCGAGAATCGACGACCACGCAGTGCCGGTGTACTCCCAGTACATCGCGGAGTCGCCGTTCTTGACCGCCTTGAAGTTCGCTGGCGAACCGCCGAGGCCAGTCTTACTTTCCACCTCGTGGCCCGCCGACTGTAGCATCTGAATGCTGATCTGGCTGAGGATGAACTGTTCGGTGAAGTTCTTCGAGGAGACGGTCAGCGACTTCCCGCTGCCGCCACCGACGAGGCTCAGACAGCCAGCCGTTCCTGTCGCCGTTCCCGCAGCGGCCGCGCCCGCTCCCTTGAGCAGCGACCGGCGGTTGATATTCCCTGTCATGCCTATGTTGTTCTACCTCATGGTTCGAGTGTAACCGTGACTCCGCATTTGTGCGGTTTTTTAAGTTGTCTATGGCGATTGTTCACGAGCGATGTTCGACGACGAACCCCGCGACGTGCGCGAGTGCACGCCGGAGATGCTCGCCAGCGGTCGATTTTCCCACGTTCATCGCATCGGCAACGTCTTCGAGCGTCGCTTCGCGGGGGACCGAGAAGTAGCCAGACTCGACGGCCAGTGCCAGTGCTTCGAACTGTCGGTCGGTCAAATCTCCGAGCAGGATGTTCCACGCGACCTGGCTCGGTAGCGTCGCCGTTTCGACTTGTGGGCGAGCGCGCTCGATCTCTACGTCACTGACCTGCTCTAGCAACTCCACCAATTCGATGAGTCGGTCGCGGTCCCGGATGATGAGATCGAAGTACTCTCGGCCGTGTTTCAGCGTCGTTGGGTCCAGCGGCATGAACCCGTGTTCGAGCATCAGGAGGAAGGGCGTCTCGTCCTGCAGTTGGGCGGTGACGAGTATCGTCGCTTGTTCGGTC
Organism: Halorussus halophilus; assembly: GCF_008831545.1. Taxonomy (NCBI): domain Archaea; kingdom Methanobacteriati; phylum Methanobacteriota; class Halobacteria; order Halobacteriales; family Haladaptataceae; genus Halorussus; species Halorussus halophilus. Next base: position 3,207,505 of record NZ_CP044523.1, on the reverse strand, counting down.
CGTTTCGACGAGTTGGTCGCAGTTCGTTCCCCGTACTCCCCACTCGTGTGTTCGACTACTTCGACCTTCTCGTGATACGGGGTCGCTCGGATCAGGTCGAGCGATTCGTCTAAGTCTTCTCCCTGCAGACGAATCAGCCCCATGTACTCCCGGTCGTGAAGCGTCGCAGTGTAGATGTCACCACTCACTCCGAGGCGGCCGATTTTCTCGGTCCAATCGTCTGGATACCGGACACTGAGCCGCACGGTGAGCATTGCCAACGCTTTCCAACAGACAGTGAAAAGAGTTCGGCTAATACTGTCAGAACTTGCAGAACCCTCAATACTCTGTCCGATTCGCTAACACCCCGAGAAGTTTGTTCTCCGCGCGCCGCAGATGCTCCTCGCAAGTCCGACGCTCGACGCCCATCTCACCTGCAATCTCGGCAGTCGTCGTCTCGCGTGGAATCTCGTAGTAGCCCATCTCCATCGCGAGTTCGAACGCCTCGCGCTGGCGCACCGAGAGGTCCGGCAGTGCCGAATCGAGGGTGAGAAGCGGCCGGTCGCCGGTGACGGACCCGACTTCGCGCTTGCTCTCGACGGTCACGGAGAATTCGGCGGCCACGTCGCGGTAGAACGCGGTCAGATTTTCGGGGGCGAGCGCCAGCACGCGACACCACTTCGCGCCGTCGGCGTATCTGAGTGGTGGCACGAGCAAGCAGTCGTGTTCGGCCAGAATCGCTTCGATTGTGTCGTCACCGTGGCCGCTTCGCTCTTCGTTCTGACCATCTCGTCTTCCTCGGTCGTCCTGTTCTTTTAGGCAGGCGTCGGTGATGAGCAGTCGCTCGTCGTCCTCGACGATTCGCTCGCGGATTCCCACCGCGTCTTCGACGTGCGCGACGACTGCTTCGGCCCCCGTGGCTGCTCCCTCGCTCCCACCCGAACCGCCGCTGACGTGGAGCAAATCGCAGTGGTCGTTGCACCACAGTTCGACAGTCGTGTCGGTGCCTGCGGTGGCGTCGGCGTACGCGCCGGGTTGCTCGATACCGAGAACGGCCTCGTGCATCGAGCGGACCTTTCGGCCGAGAGTATTTAAACTACCCTCCGTGTGGCGGTACCGAGCTATTTGGCTCTCGGCACGCATTGTCACAGTAGAATGAGTGAACAGTCCACAGGTGAAGCCGACTCCCACGGCGTCGGCGACCCGAGCGAGCAGTGGCGAGAGTACCAGGGCGCACCGACCGGCACCGACATCGAGTGCGAAGGCTGGCGACAGGAGGCCGCGCTCCGGATGCTGAACAACAACTTGGACCCGGAAGTCGCGGAGAAACCAGAGGACCTCGTGGTGTACGGCGGCACCGGGCGCGCGGCCCGTAGCTGGGACGCCTACGACTCGATTCTGGGCGAACTCCGGACCTTGGCCGACGACGAGACCCTACTCGTTCAATCCGGCAAGCCAGTCGGCCGATTCCAGACCCACGAACGCGCACCGCGCGTTCTCATCGCCAACTCGAACCTCGTCGGCAAGTGGGACGACTGGGACCACTTCCACGAACTCGAATCGAAGGGTCTCATCATGTACGGCCAGATGACCGCGGGGTCGTGGGCCTACATCGGCACGCAGGGCATCATCCAAGGCACCTACGAGACGCTGGCCGAACTGGCTGACCAGCACTACCCCGAGAACGACGGCCTCCGCGGCAAGATAACCGTCACGGGCGGCCTCGGTGGCATGGGAGGCGCGCAACCGCTCGCGGTGACGATGAACCATGGCGTCTGCATCGCCGCCGAAGTGGACGAAGCGCGCATCGACCGCCGAATAGAGACTGGCTACTGCCAAGAGAAGACCGACGACTTGGACGAAGCCATCGAGAAGGCACAGCAAGCCGCCGAGAACGGCGAACCCTACAGCATCGGGGTTCACATGAACGCCGCCGACATGCTCGAAGGAATGCTCGAACGCGGCTTCGTCCCGGACGTAATCACCGACCAGACGAGTGCCCACGACGAGTTAGAGGGGTACTACCCCTCGGGATACACCGTCGCAGAAGCCGACCAACTTCGAGACGAAGACCCCGAAACCTACGTCGAAGAGAGCCTCGACACGATGGCACGTCACGTGCAGGGCATCTTAGACCTCCAAGACGAGGGAGCAATCGCCGTCGAGTACGGCAACAACATCCGCGGGCAGGTGGAGGAACACCGCAACTTCGAAAATGCGTTCGACTTCCCCGGGTTCGTCCCAGCGTACATCCGACCCCTGTTCTGCCGCGGCAAGGGACCGTTCCGCTGGGCCGCGCTGTCGGGCGAGGAGGCCGACATCCACCGCACCGACGAGGCCATCAAGGAGTTGTTCCCCGAGAAAGACCACCTGCATCGCTGGATAGACCTGGCCCAGGAGCAGGTCGAGTTTCAGGGACTTCCTTCCAGAGTGTGCTGGTTGGGGTATCAATCCGGAGATAGTGAAGACGAAGACGACCTCACCGAACGCGCGCGCTTCGCACTCCGAATCAACGAACTCGTCGCTGAAGGCGAGATTTCTGCTCCCATAGTCGTCACGCGCGACCACCTCGACGCAGGTTCGGTCGCTTCGCCCAACCGCGAGACGGAAGCCATGAAAGACGGTTCGGACGCCATCGCCGACTGGCCGATTCTGAACGCCCTGCTGAACTGCGCGTCTGGCGCTGACATCGTGAGCGTCCACGACGGCGGCGGGGTCGGCATCGGCAACTCGCTGCACACGAACAACCACGTCGTGCTTGACGGTTCCGAGCTGGCCGCAGAGAAGGCCAAGCGCGTCTACACCACCGACCCTGGCATGGGCGTGGTTCGCCACGCGGACGCCGGCTACGAGGAAGCACTAGCGGAAGCGAGTGAGTCAAACGTTGTCGTACCGATGCGAGACGGTAAATGATGGGAGAACGTACGTTCGACTGGATGGGCACCTCCAGCGACTCCAACGACGAGCAGTTCGGCCACGTCGTCGAGCTGGCGAGCATCGACGAAGCGGACGACTACGACACCGTGCTGGTCGGCGAGCCGTTCGACAAGGCGGTCATCGGCCGCAGGGGGGCCGCTGACGGGCCGAAGGCACTCCGCCAGCGACTCGCGGGCACGAAGACCCACCACTTCGACGCGGGTCCCGTTAGCTCGATTGCCGACTTGGGCGACGTGACGTTCGGCGACACGGAGTCGCCGACAGTCGCGGACCTCCAAGAGCAAGTCAGAAGCATCACCGAGCAGGTCCACGACACCGACGCGTTCCCCGTCTTCTTGGGCGGCGACAACTCGATGAGTTTCCCGAACGTCGCGCCGCTCTTGGACGAGGGCACCGTGGGCGTCGTCAACTTCGACGCACATCTCGACGTGCGCGAGGTCCGGGACGACCCGACCAGCGGGACGCCCTACCGGCAACTGTACGAGGCCGGACTCGACGCCTACGCCTGCGTCGGCGCGCGCCACTTCGAGACGTCCACGAAGTACGCCGAGTACGTCCGCGAGCAGGGCGGCGACGTTATCACTGCCGAAGAAGTCGGTGACGACGACATCGAGGCCGTGGACCGCACACTCGATGCACTGGGTGGCGTGGATCGCATCTACGTCAGCGTCGATTTAGACGTGCTGGACGCTCCGGCCGCACCGGGAGTCAGCGCGCCGACGCCCGGCGGAATCACGTCTCGTGAGTTGTTCCGGATGCTCCGCCTCCTCGGAAGCGAGAACCGACTCGCTGGCTTCGAAGTCGTCGAGTGTTCGCCGCCGTTGGACGAAGGCGGTCGCACAGCAACAGTCGGGGCGCGAGCAATCGCACACCTGCTGAGTGCCCGACCGAAGCGAGGAAATCGATGACGCTCACGACCGTCGTCTACGACGCCGCGGAAGTCGTGACTGTGGAAGGAAAGGCCGAAACAGAAACCGGGTCAGGCGAGTCGCGCGAGTCTGACGAGCGTGACGGCCCGCTCGGCGTCTACACCGACGCGGCCATCGCCGTCGAAGACGGCGAGGTTGCGCGGGTCGGCCCCAGTGGTCCCGTTACCCGCGAGTTCCCCCCGGAGAACGCTGAGAACGCTATCGACGCCAGCGGCAAAGCCGTCCTCCCCGGTTTCGTGGACCCGCACACGCACGCCCTCTTCGCGGGCGACCGCTCCGACGAGTTCGAAGCGAAGTTGCAGGGCAAGACGTACCAAGAGATTCTGGAAGACGGCGGCGGAATTCTCCGAACCGTCAAAGCCACCAGAGAGGCCACCAACCAGCAGTTGCTCGACAACCTGCTCGACCACCTCGACACGATGCTGGCCCACGGGACGACTACCGTCGAGGTGAAGTCAGGCTACGGACTCGACACCGAGACGGAACTCCGGATGCTCGACGTAATCGACCGGGCCGACACTCGCCATCCCGTAGACGTGGTGCCGACGTTCATGGGTGCCCACGCGGTACCACAGGAGATGGACACCGACGAATACGTCGCGGAAGTCGTCAACGAGCAGATTCCGGCCGTCGCCGACCAAGGAATCGCGGAGTTCTGCGACGTGTTCTGCGAGGAGGGCGTCTTCAGCGTCGAGCAGTCCCGACGAGTATTGAAAACAGGCGAGGAAGCAGGCATGACGCCTAAAGTCCACGCCGAAGAACTCGCGCACATCGGCGGCACGCAACTAGCCGCCGAAATCGGCGCAACGAGTGCCGACCACCTATTGTACTCTGACGAGGACGACATCGCCGCGCTCGTGGAGAACGACGTAGTCCCGGTCCTTCTGCCCGGCACGGCGTTCGGCCTTGGCGCGGAGTACGCTGACGCCCGTGCGTTCCTCGACGCGGGCGCACCGGTCGCAGTTGCCACGGACTTCAATCCGAACTGCTACAGTCAGAGCATGGGCTTTGCAAACTCGCTCTCCTGCGTCGAGATGGGGATGACCCCGGCGGAGGCACTGGTCGCTTCGACCAGCAACGCCGCGAAGGCCCTCGACTTGCCGGAGTCGGTCGGTACCCTCCGGGAAAGCTCACCGGCAGACATGGCGATTCTGGACGCGCCAAGCTACGTCCACGTGCCGTACAACTTCGGCGTGAACGCCGTCGAGACGGTGCTGAAAGACGGGAAAGTGGTTCACGACGAGTCAGGAGAAGCGGAGGTGACCCGATGACGGTCCGCCTCGACGGCGAGTCTCTGACGCCAGAAGACGTCGCGGCGGTCGCTCGCGACGACGAACCGGTCGCCGTCCCGGACGAGGCGCGCGAGAAGGTCCGAACTGCCCGCGAGCGGGTCGAAGAAGTAGTCGAGAGCGGCGAACCAGTGTACGGGGTTAATACGGGCTTCGGCGAACTCGTGGACGAACGCATTCCGCGCGAGGACATCGAACGCCTTCAGTTGAACCTCGTGCGAAGCCACGCCGCTGGCGCGGGCCGCGAGTTGGGCCGCGAAGAAGTCCGAGCGATGATGCTCGGGCGAGTCAACGCGCTCGTGAAGGGCTATTCGGGCGTCAGAGAAGCCGTCATCGACCAACTCGTCTCGATGCTGAACGACGGAATTCACCCAGTCGTCAAGTCCCGTGGTAGTCTCGGTGCGAGCGGCGACCTCGCGCCGCTGGCACACCTCGCGCTCGTGTTGATTGGCGAGGGGCAAGCCGACGTGGAGAGTGGCGACGAGAACAGACGACTGCCCGGCGACGAAGCACTCGCCGCCGCCGAACTCGACCCGCTCACGCTGAAAGCCAAGGAAGGCATCGCGCTCATCAACGGCACCCAGTTGTCTGCCGGACTGGCCGCGCTCGCCGTCGTGGACGCAGAGCGTGCCATTCGGGCCGCAGACGTGGCAGGCGCGCTCACGACCGAAGTGACGATGGGCACCACGGCGTCCTCTGACCAGTCCATCGCCGCGATTCGGCCGCATCAGGGCCACGCCGAGAGCGCGCGTAACGTCAAGCGACTCACCGAAGACTCCGAAATCGTGGAGTCCCATCGCAACTGCGACCGCGTGCAGGACGCCTACTCGCTCCGGTGTCTGCCGCAGGTCCACGGCGCAGTCCGGGACGCGGTTCGACATCTCCGCGAAGCGGTCGAAGTCGAGTTGAACAGCGCGACGGACAACCCGCTCATCTTCGACGCCGACGAGACGGACCCACGCGCCAGCGGCACCGAGAACGCGGCGGTCCTCTCGGGCGGCAACTTCCACGGCGACCCGCTCGCGCTCCCGTTGGACTACCTGACGAACGCGATTACCGAACTCGCCGCGATTTCCGAACGCCGGGTGGACAGGATGGTCAACCCGAACATTCAGGAAGAGTACCTCCCGGCGTTCCTGACCGAGAAGAGCGGCCTGCGCTCGGGCTACATGATCGCACAGTACACCGCCGCGGCGCTCCTCAACGAGAATCGCGCGACTGGGCGACCCTCGATGGACAACACGCCGGTCAGCGGCAATCAGGAAGACCACGTGAGCATGAGCGCCCAGAGTGCCTACGACGCGCGCTCTGCGGTCTCGAACGCCATCACGATAGTTGGAATCGAACTGCTCTGCGGTGCGCAGGCGGCGGATTTCATCCAGGAAGACCTCGACCACGGCGTCGGCACGGCCGCCGCCTACGAGACGGTTCGGAACGTAGTACCCCACCTCGGGGACGACCGGGCGATTCACCACGACATCGAAGACGCCGACGCACTCGTCTGGTCGGGCCTGCTGGAAGAGCGCGTCGAAGACGCGCTCGGCGGACAGTTGGCGTAGTCAGTCGTCTGCCCACGGCGGTCTATTTTCTGATTCTTCGTGCTCCTCGTCGTCGCACTCTTCGCTTCCTTCGCGCTCGTCGCTGCGCGCCGGGCACTGACCAGCGCGCTCGCTCGCAGTGGGCCGAAATAACCCGTGTTCTGCGCAGTCGTACACGTCTCTAACGACGTTATCGCAGTCGCGCCCGCAGGTGGGACAGCGGCGAGTCGCGTCTTCTATCCTCGTTTCGGCGGCCATCTCGTCGTAGACTTCGTGCCACCCGCCGCTGGGCGACTCACGCTCGTCGGGCATGGTGGCATGCTCGGCGACACGTCGGGCACGCTCGCCGAGCGCGGTCACGTCGAGTGCGGGTGCGTCTCGCGCCCGCACTCACCCCCGTAGCTTCTTGTAGGTATGCCGTGTGGTGTGTCATTGGGCTTCCTCGCAGGTATGCCCAGCGTGCGGGTGCTGGCCCACCCGGACGTTTCGCGTCGTGGTCGCTGGGCTACTCGTATTTCTGTTCGCTCGCTACTGCGTAGGTTCCTCCTCGTCCCACTCACCCCCGAAAGATGGTTTCCGTCTCGTTCTGCCCCCGGCAGAACGCGGTCGATTTCGTACACGTCTCGGTTCGTCTCGCCGCGGGACGACCCGAGATACGAGACGCGCGAGTCTCCGACTCGCGCGTCGTCACAGGCTTACACCTGCGGTTCAGGTTCTGATTCGGTGTCTGTCTCCGACGCCGAGTCGTCGGTGCCACCGTCGGCCTGCTCGTCTTCGAGACTCTCCAGTGCCGAGATGACCAGCGTCTTGTACTGCTCGGGCGGCAGGTCGTACTCCTGTTCGGCCATCCGGGCGTACTCGTTGCCTACGGCGGCGGTGCCGCCTTCGGGAGACGTCTCCGACGTCTCTCCGTCGCTGAACGCTTCGATGCGTTCGAGCGTGCGCTCTGCGGTCTCGGCGACCCAGCGGTCGCGCGTGGCCGCATCGACTTCGGTGATGGACTCCGGTCGGACGGAGACGTTGGTGTTGCCGTCGTCGGTCTCGTAGGTCCGTGGCTTGCCGGTGATGGCGACGTACGCTGGCGGTTCGAGTTCCCGAAGCATGCTCGCGGCTTCCGGCTGGTACTGCCCGGCGTAGACGAAGAACGGGTCGCCGTTCGGGTCTACGACGCGGCCCTGCCAGTACTCGCTGTCGTCGCCGATGTCTTCGGTCTCGGTCAGCGTGCCGACGAAGAAGATGCGGTTGGCCCGCTCGCCCGTCGGTAGGAGAGCGTACACCGGGGCGCGCTCCTCGTCTGACTCCTTGAACGTGTGCGTCGAATCGTTGAACTCGCCCGCGAACACGCGGCGGGCGACTTCTCGCATTGGGGTTCCACTCATGTCAGATCGACCTCGCTTTGATAAGCACGTCCTCTGCATCTGTCGGCCCGGCCAGCGTCTCTACGTCGTTCGCGAGGACGTAGCGTCCCATCGTGGGACCGCTCACGCGGTAGTAGCGGCCGAGCGTCTTCTCTCGCATCTCTTCAGCGACGACGGTTGTGTCGAGCGCGTCCATCGCCATGTCCTGTGCTTCCTGAAGGCCGATGCCGGTGAACTCCTCGGTGGCCTCCTTGTTGAAGATGACCTCGTGGACGTCGTTGCCGTCGTCGAGGACGCCTTTGATTCGCAGGTCGAACTCGCCGTCCTGTTCGCCGTGTTCCGAACAGCGGCCGTTCTGTAGCACGCGCGTACAGTCCTCCATGGGACACCGCTTGATGAGTCCGCTGCCGCTCTGAATGTCCACCAAGGCACCTTCGATTTCGGCGGTGTCGTCGCCGACTTCGATGTCTTCCTCGGTTTCCTCGATGGTGGTCGTGCGGTTGAGCTTCACCGAGTAGTTGCCCTGGTACTCGTCGGTGACGAGGTTCCCGAAGTGGTACACTTTGCCCTCTTCGAGTTCTGGGAGGTCGGATTTGGCCCACTTGGTGAACTTGGTGGTGCCCGTCTCGTCGCCGAGCAGGCCGACTTGGCCCACAGCGTCGCTTCGGGGGTCCCAGAGGTCCACGACTTTCGCGGTGAGGCTGATCCACTGCTCGTCTTGGTCGATGTCTTCGACCTTGACTTGGTCGGTGCCGCCGCCACCGCTTCGAATCTCGTCGCGTTCGAGACCTGCCTCGTCGAGGTAGTGACTGACGACGCTCCGTCGGGCCTCCTCCATGGGGACTCGGTATTCGTTGACGAGGTTGTCGAGGCGCTCCTCGACCTCCTCGACTGTGATATCTAAATGGTCGGAGAACTGTTCGCGTATCTCTTCGGCGTGCTGATGCACTTCACTCATGGTTTGCTCCGTCTCCGCTTCGTTTTCAGTGGGAGACACCTGACGGGTTAGTGCTGCATGGTATAAAAGTCTACGCAACCAGAGTGAAAGTGAAATCCTCCGCTCTTCAACTCCCCTCAGTCCCACTCAGCGCGACTCCAACGCCAGTACCGCGCCAAGTGCGACGAGGACGCTTCCCGAAAGCCAGCGCAGACCGTCGGCGAGTCGCGGCCGCGTCTGGAACGCGCTCCGGACGCCACCCGAGAGCAGGCCGACAGTGCCGAGATACAGCGCGGTTAGGATTGCGTAGGTGCCACCGAGCGCGAGCATTTCGAGCGTCGTGCCCGCGCCCGAAGCGGACCCTGCCCCCGACCCGACGAACTGCGGGAGGAGCGCGAGGAAGAACAGCGCGACCTTCGGATTGAGGACGTTGACGGTGACGCCCCGGAGGTAGCCCTGTCGGAGTTCGGTGTCAGTGATTTCAGTCGAAGTGTCGAGGCTTCCGAGGTCGTCCAACTCGCCGCCGCCCCAGAGCGTCTTCGCGCCGAGATAGAGGAGGTAGGCCGCTCCCGCGTACTTGATGACGGAGAAAGCCAGCGCGGAGGTTCGGAGGAGTGCGGCGAGACCGACCGCGGCGGCGGTCGTGTGAACGAGGATACCGGTGCTGACTCCCAGCGCAGAGGCGAGACCGCTTCGTTTCCCTGCGCCGACGCCCTGCGTGAGGACGAAGACGGTGTCGGGGCCGGGCATCAGAATGAGCGTGACTGCGGCCCCGACGAACAGAAGGTAAGTGTGCAAATCTATGTGCGGGAGCATTCGCGTTTGGGTGTCGGACGAGAGCGGATTAAGCGTTGGGTGACTGGCGACTTTTCGTCGTAAATCGTCTTCCGCGGACGAACGCTTATTTCTCTGAAGGTTCTTATACCAGAACGTAACCAGCCCACACCATGGCTACCGACGAGACGCGTGACGACGGCGAAACACGCGACGAGACGCGAGTCGAAGACGACTACGCAGTCACTATCCCGCGCCGAGTGCGCGAACGACTCGACCTTGAACCTGGCGACAGCGTGGAGTGGGTCCTCACCGAAGACGGCGACCTCCGGGTGGAAGTCGTCGAAGGAGAGTACGGCGTCTTCGACGACGCGCCGACGGTTTCGTTGGGCGACGTTCCGGACGACACGCTCGGTCTAGATTCCCGATGACTGCTGTCGTCATCGACTCGAACGTGTTGATAGCGTCGCACAACGAAGACGACGAACGATACGACTCCAGCGATGCTATCGTTTCTGGCATCGACCATGGGACGTTACCGGAGGCTCATGTCACGGAGTACGTCGTCGCGGAAGTCCTGAATCTCCTTCATGGGCGGTACAGCCACGAACTCGCCCTCGACACCTACGAACGACTCGACCACGGTACAGGATTCCGACTTGTACACACGACGGAAGACGACTTTGCACGCGCAGTAGAACTGTTCTATAGGTTCGACGGTATCGCGTTCGTAGACGCGGTCCTCGCGGCGTACATGAACCGAACGGACATCGAGTACCTCTACAGTCTAGACGACGACTTCGACGCGCTGGAGTCGGTCTCTCGCCTCCAGACTGCGACGAATCCATTCGCGCCGTAGACGAACTTCCAAACGAGCAGAAACTGGTTTTCGGACACAAAACTTACACCCGACTCACGAATACCCCCGATACAATGTCGGGAGATACTGGGTCACCGGGCGAAGACATCCGTTCGAGCGGCCCCGTCGAGTACTTCCTCGGTGTCCCGCTCGTGATTGCTCTGTTCATCGGCGCGGTCGTCCTCTACCTTCGCGGGTCGGCAATCGTCCACGAACACGTGCCGGATTTGCCACTTCTCGTGGACGTGCTCGCGCTGGCAGTTCTCGTCGGCGTACTGCTCTACGCGATGTTCCGCACCATCGACTTGGTGAAGCAGTGAAGCTCCATTCCGTCGAACCCTTTCGGCCGAACGGTCGCTCAGACGAAGTCCGCGATTGCCAATTGATGCTCGGAGTTGAACTTCACACTCAGTAAAACCGGCTTTTCGTATCCTTTAAGCTCTCTTTCGGCGGTTTTGTTACCGACATTCGCCCAAATTTTCGCCGCTGAGTCAGGAGCTTCTGAGAATACCTCCCTTGAGTAATGACCTCTTGACGTTTTGGGGAGTTCTACTGTCTTTTCAAATGTCTTCTCATCCGAAGAATCGAATAGCTCAACGGTGAATATACGCTTTGAATCGTCTGAATTCCACACTTCGAGCGTCGAGATGTCGGCTTCGTCGGAGCGAGACCCGCCGGAGAGACAACCGCTCGTGCTTCCGAGGACGGCGGTCGTACAGAGGGCATCGAGGAAGACACGGCGGTTCACACGACCGTAGTCATCGTCCTGCCATGACTTTCTTTCGTGATTTGTCGCCCCCTTCGAGCCACCACGACAGCAGACTCCTGTCGCACGGTTGCCCGTTCCCCACGAACAAAGCCTATCTTTCCGCGGGCACAAGCACCGACAAATGGACGACCGCCTTCAGAACTTCCTCCGGTCGAAGATACGCTCGGCGGGGCGACAGTACGAAGACGCCAAGCGGGCCTACGCCGACGCTCGGCAGAGCGCGCTCTCGGAACTCCCACAGGACGAGGAGGGCCGCGCCCGTATCGTCTGCCGTCGCCACGTCGAGCGGCGGGCCGTCTCGCTCGACGCAGAGGCGCGACCGGAGTGTTTCGAGGAGGAACACCCCGACTGCCGTGGCTGTGTCGAAGACGTACGCGCAGGTCGCATCGAGACGTGGTAGGATGCAGGAAAACGTCCCTATCGTCGCACTCGTGATGGCTGGCGGCACCGGCACGAGACTGTACCCTGCGAGTCGCTCCGACCGACCGAAGCAGTTCCTCTCGCTCGGGGCTGACGACGACGAATCCCTCCTCGCCCGGACAGTCGAGCGCGTCTCGTTCGCCGACGAAATCTTCGTCTCGACCGCTGATTCGCACGCCGAGCGCGTGCGAGAGGAAGTCCCGGAAGCAGACGTTCTCGTGGAACCGATTGCCAAGGACACCGGCCCGGCGCTCGCGTACGCGACGCATCGAATCGGAGCGGAAGTCGGCGACTGCGTCGTCCTCTGTGTCCCGAGCGACCACGTCGTCGGTGACGACTTCGAAGTAACCGCCCGCGAAGCGACCCGCGTTGCAGTCGAAACAGAGGGGCTAGTCACCTTCGGCGTAGAACCGACCCGACCCGCTACGGGGTACGGCTACATCGAGCCTAACAATTCGAACGCCGACTATGCCGAAATCGAACAGTTCCGCGAGAAACCCGACCGGGAGACCGCAGAGAAATTCGTCGAATCGGGGTTCTACTGGAACGCCGGACTGTTCGCGTGGACGCCCGACGCGCTGCTTCGCGAGGCCACCGACTCGCCGCTCGCACCGCTCGTGGACGCGTTGGAGGCTGGCGCCCCCGAACGAGGCTTCGCGGAGGTCGAATCGGTCAGCATCGACTACGCAGTGATGGAGCGCACAGACGACGCCTACGTCGTCCCGGCCGAGTTCGACTGGGACGACTTGGGGTCGTGGGACGCGCTCGAACGGGTCGTCGAGACAGACGACGACGGCAACGTCCTCCTCGGTGAGGGTATCAGCATCGATGGGGAAGGCAACGTCGTCGCTGGCGATGGCGAGACGCACGTCAGCGTCGTCGGAGTCGAGGATGTGGTCGTCGCCGCGTACGACGACCGAGTGTTGGTCGTGCCGAAAGACGACGCCCAGCGCGTACGAGAGGTAGTCGCCGCGCTTCGTGAGCGCGGCGAATTCTGACGCCGATTCTTCGGCGGGTGCTGACGGCCAGTTTGCTTTTGCAGCAGTCCGTTGTACCTCGTGTGCCATGCCTCGCACGCCCGACATTCAGACGGTCGAAACAGAAGACGAGTTCATCCACGTCCGGTTCCGCGACCCCGACGAGTTCGACGAGATTCGAACGCCGGATTGGGCCGCGAACGCGGCCCGCGACGTGTCGGAAGGTGCAGAAGTCAGAACGGGCAAACGAAAAGACAGCGACGAGTGGGAAGTCCAGAGCGTCCTCGTCAAGAAGAGCGTCGGTGAAGACAAAGCCAGAGAACAGGCGACGAAAATCGTCGAGAAGATCGAGTCCTGAGACTCACTCCGAAGGGAGCAGGTCGCAGTAGTGGAACTCGCCGTCGCCGACCTCTCTGGTTACGGTCTCGCCCGTCTCGACGGCGACAGGACGGTCGAAAATCGGGCCGTCGTGGACGAAGGTGTGGAACTCGCCGTACTCGCCGCAGGGGTCTACGTCGTCTGGCAGGTCCCCGAGAAAGTCGGCGTCGAATCGACGCCCCGCGAACGATTCGTCCAGTAGTTCGCCATCGACGGTGACGGCCGTCGCCTCGAAGCCTGCGGCGAGGAACTGTTCGGCGAACTCGTCGGTGTTTCGGCCCCAGACTGGCCAGTAGCCCTCGACTTCGGTGTCGCCGAGTCGTTGCTCCCGATAGCTTCGCACGTCTTCGAGAAACAAGTCGGCAAAGGCGACCTGCTCGACGCCCTGACGCTCGTAGTCGGTCATTACGTCGGCCATGACGCGCTCGTAGTCGTCGTTCGAGGTGTCTGCGGGGAGTTCCACGACTCGAAGCGGCAGGCCGACTGCGTCGGCCTGTTGCTCGTACAACTCGCGGCGGACGCCGTGCATGCTTGAGCGGTCAGTCGCTTCGGAGACGGTCGTGAGCAGTTCGAGTACGTCGGTGTCGCTCTCTTCAGTGTCGCCTTCCTCGGCGTCGCCATTCGCCCCGCGGCGCATCTCGTAGAGTGCGAACGCGGCGTCCTTGCCGCCGCTCCACGACAGGATGGTCGGCGTGGAGTCTGTCACCATACTCTAACTTCGTAGTCGCCCGCCATCGACGGGCATCGCCACGCCGTTGACGAAACTTGCGCGGTCGCTGGAGAGGAAGGTGATGGCGTCTCCGAGTTCCTGTGGGTCGCCGACCCGGTCCAGTGGAATGTCTTCGGCCCACGCCGCTAGGCCCTCGTCGTAGCTGTCGTACTCGCCGCGCTCGACGGCGGCCTCCACGAGTTCCTGAATGCGTGGCGTCTCGTGAGCGCCCGGTAGAACGGCGTTGACCCGCACGTCCGGCGCGAACTCGCGGGCCTGTGTCTTCATCAGGCCGATGACGCCGCGTCGAACCGCGTTCGAGAGGACGAGACCGTCGATAGCCTCGCGGACGCTCGTGGAAGTGATGTTCACCACGGTTCCGGCGTCGCTCTCCACGAGGTGCGGGTGTGCCTGCTTGGTCAACCAGACGGCACTCATCACGAGCAGGTCGTAGGCCTCGTACCAGTCGCGTTCGGTCGTGTCGAGGAAGGGGCCACTCGGCGGGCCGCCCGCCGAGGTGACGAGGTGGTCCAGGCCGCCGAACTCGGAGACTGTCGTCTCGACCAGCGCTTCGATTTCGTCGGGGTCGGTGATGTCGCACTCGACAGCCAGTACGTCGCCGTCGCCGACTTCGTCGATTTCTTCTCTCGCTTCTTCGAGTTTCTCGCCGCCGCGCGAGCAGATGGCAACGTTCGCGCCCTCTGTCGCGAGCGCCTTCGCCGAGGCGCGTCCCAATCCACTCGAACTCGCCGTTACCAGTGCCGAATTGCCTTCGATTCCGAGGTCCATGCTCGCATAGTTTGCTCCCTAGGTAAAAGCTCTCAGGGTCGCGGTCAGAAGCGTTGGTACAGTCGTCAGTTGCGCTTCGGTTCACTCGCGCCCGCTGTCGTGAGAGTGACGAACGGTGACTGCGCCGTCGGTGGTCACGCCGAGTAGGAGGTCGTCCTGCACTTCTCGACCGCTCACTGCGTCCCCGGCTTCGTCGCTCACGCGCTTCATCAGTTCCGGTGCCGCGTGGTTGACCTTGACGCCCGCCTCGTCGCAGGCGTCGTAGACCCGCGACGGCACGTCGTAGAGGTCGGTCCCGGCCTCCACGACGATGCGGACGGGTGCGCGCAGTGCTTCGGCGAACGCCACCGTTTCGCGGGCTTTCCGAACGTTGTCGCGGGCGCTCGCCTCGATGCTGGAGACGTTCGCACGCGAGGTGCCGAGGTGGTCGGCGATGGCCGCCTGTGCGACCCCGCGCTCGCGCAACGCCAGCACCTCCGCCTGTCTGCGGGTGAGGACGCTCGACTCGGCGTCGAACCCGGCGCGGTCCAGCAACTCGTCGGGGTCGGGCGCGGTCACGGCCACTCCTCCGCGAGAGCCAACTCCGCTGTCGCCCGTTCCGACACTGTAGCGCGTTCCATAGGCAGTGCTACGCACTCGGCACGAAAAAACCCGCGGCGACGCACACGGTTGGGACTGTCCACCCCACGCTTCCGGGTGTGCGCCGGGTTAGCTTCCCCAGAAGTTGTCACGACTGCCGAGTCGCTGGCGCTTCGTGCTGCCGTCGGAATCGTCCGAATTGTCGGCGTCGGCGTCAGCGTCCGCTTCGGTCTCGTCGGTGTCGTCGTCTTCCGCCTCTTCTTCTTCCATCGGCAGGCGCTCGATTTCCTCGGCGCGTGCGTGGTTCGACATGACGTTGGTAATCTCCACCTTCGCGCGAGCTTCCGGCAGAATGCCATCGACCATGACGATGAACCCGTCGTCGGTTCGGCCGACGCCTGCACCGCTCTCGTGGATGTCGTTAACTTCGATGACGACCTCTTCGCCTAGCTTGACGGGTGCAGTCTTGAGCTCGCGGATGGGCTGGTTGTAGTGCTGGCACCATTCGGCACCGCCGCGGTTACCGTAGTGGTCACACCCCATACCCTCTATTCGCTCCTGAAAACTCGGGCAATCGTCGGCAAGTGGACAGTCCGACATGCGAGAGGCTACTTGCCCACCTACCTAAACACTTCCGCAACCTTTTGCTGCGCTTGCGCCGCCGCAGGCGGCGCTGCGCTGGCAAAACGTTGATGAAAAGCCTGCGTCACCCGCGACAGAGCGCGCGAAGCGCGCTCTTCTGCGGGTTCCTTGTCCCGCTCATTCGGCGGCGGCGCGCTGCGCGCCGCCTCAGTTCGCGGTGGAACTCGGTGGTGCGACTACCGCCTCCGTACCGCTACCGCCTCCGTACCGCTACCGCCTCCGTACCGCTACCGCCTCCGTACTGCTGACTGCCTCTGTGTAGCCGGCTATTCCCCGGCGACGAGGAACGTCTGTTCGCCCTTGCACTCGAAATGAAGGTCATCTACGTCGTCGAACCACTCGTCTACGTACTCCGCGATTCGGTCGGTCTCGACGCCGGTCACGTCGAGCGAAACACTGGAGTCGCGCTGGGGAGCGTCGCGTTCTACTCGGTCGAATTCAATTATCATATCCTATTCTTCTCCGGAGAGGTTATCAACCTCAGCCTAGCGCGGCGGAAGTGAAAGTGATAGACAGAGCGGCTACGTAGTAATTTTGCGAGTGGCTAGCAAGTCGTGAATGCGCTCTCGAAAAGTAACTGATTTCAGAGATACTGGGCCGCGATGTAGGTCAGGATAGCGAGCAGAACGAACGGGATTATCGTCAGACCGAGACCGACGATTTCGAAGAAGAGGTTCTGTGGCCACGGTGAACGCAGGAGAAACAGCACGATGAAGAAGAACAGGATGACCAGCGGGATGATGTTCACCGTAATGTCGAGCAGGGTCTCTCGGTTGAACACGGAGTGTGGCATGACGAATCACAGTCTCGGTAGCCGTCAGTATAATCGCTCCGGCCAGTTTCGACGGCGATAACCTTGAAATGTCGTTGTCGTCGTAGTAGGACTGTGCCCGCGAGTAGCGACGTGGACGACGCCGAGGGGCGCAAGTGGCACGAGAGGAATACCGGGCGGTCACTTCGTACGCTCCTCGTCGGCTTGGTCTGGGTCGCATTTGCGGGCTTTTCCGTGCTAGACGCGCCACCGTACGCGCAAAACGAGTTCTGGGCCGCCGCCGGATTCTCGGCCGTCGGCGCGCTGTACGTCGCAGTGTTCGTTTCCGACCGCGTCCGAGCGATTCGACGCCGGATGCTGACGAGCGGAGTGCTGTGGGGTCTCCTCGCACTCGTCGCACTCGCTTGCTCGCTCTACTGGTACGTCCTCGTCCCCGACTACGTACTCGCCGCCGGGGCACTACTCTTCAGTGCGGTGACGACGCTGAAGTCGTTACAGGAGCGGTCGCTGGCCTGTAATCGGTGCGTGCAGGCCGTCGTGTTCGCGGGGTCGGCCGGCCTGTTCGTAGTCGGTCTCTCGGTGCGAACGCTGGGTACGAAACCGAGTATTCTCGCGCTCGCACTGGTCGGCGTGACGACTGGGCTGGTCGGGATGCTTTTCGTGCCGCGATTTCTGTGGGAGTGAGGAAAAGAGAACAGAAAATTCAGGCGAGCGGCGTCCGCTCGACGACCTGCCCGTCGTACGTCGGATACTGCTCGACGATTTCGCCGGTCTCTACGTCGCCTTCCTCGACCATCTCTTCTAAGAGCCACCACGCTATCTCGACGTGGTCGGACTTGACCGTATAGAACTCTGGGGGAACGCCGAGTTCCGCGAGTCGTTCTTCCGGTTCCCACGTCTTGCCGTAGACGAGCGTGCCGTCGTCGGTCACGTCGTCGAACTCCCGGCGGATGTTCCGGGCCATGCGCTTCATCCGGTTGCGGTGCTGGGCGGCGTCCTTGAAGACAGACGTGCAGAAGTAGACGCGCTCGTGGTCGCCCATCTTGTCGAGGATGTCCTTCGAGCCTTCCACGGCACTCATGTGGCCGTCCTGTAGCTCGTAGCCCTCTTCTTGCATCCGGCGGAAGTTCCCGTCGGACATCTCGAACTCGTTGATGTTGCAGAAGTCGGCCGCGCCCTCGTCCAAGAACTCCAAAAATTCCTCTTCGGCACGGATGCCCGGAATCTCGAACGCGGGCGTCAGCCCCTCTTCGCGGGCGATGTACAGAATCTCCTCCCACTCGGTGCCGTGCATGTCGCCCCAGAGGTCGAGCGGCGGGTGGAACCGAATCTCGTCCAGTCCGGCCTCTGAGAGGCGGCGCATGTTCTCGCGGCCGCCCGTGATGCCGGTGTAGAGGTGCGTGTGGTGGTCCTCGCCGAACTCGTCTTTGAGCAAGGAGAGGTATCGACAGGTCTTCTCCATGGCCTCCTGCGGTTCGCCACCCGTAATCGACGTGCCGAGGGCGTCCATGCGCTTGGCCTCGGTCAGCACGTCCTCCTCACTTTCCACTTTCCGCTCGTTGGCGTACACGTCCGTGACGTTCTTTCGGTTCTCGCCGAGCGGACAGTAGAAGCAATCGCGCTGGTCGCAGTAGCCGTAGACGAACAGCACCATCTTGCCCCCTTCGGCGCACTGTTCACATCCCTTCGAAATCATTCGTTACAGCCGTTTATCGTCCCGAGACCCAAAAAGCGTGCGAATCTGGTGGCTGGGCGATACGCGTCGTTCGAACCGTCGGAACCACGTCCCCGAAAAGAGTTAAAGGTAGCACTCGTAGCCCCCGACGATGCTGCTGGTCCTGTGCGTGGACCTCGACGACGACCTCGGACGCAAGACAGACTTCGATACCCCGGTCATCGGCCGCGACAACGTCGAAGCGGCAGCGGTTGCGCTGGCGACTGCGGACCCCGAAGACAGCGACGTGAACGTCATGTTCGAAGGCGTCCACCTCGCGGACCGCATCGACGACGAGACGGTCGAAGTCGCCGTCGTTACGGGCGTCGAGGGGAGCGACATCGCGGCGAACCGCGCAGTCGGTGACGAAGTGGACGAAGTGCTTGCGAGTCTCTCGACCAGCGAAGAAGTGCAGGCTATCATCTGCACCGACGGCGCACAGGACGAGAGCGTCATCCCGGTCATCCGCTCGCGGGTGCCCGTCGATGGCGTCCGGCGCGTGGTCGTCCGGCAGGCGCAGGACCTCGAATCGATGTATTACACCATCAAGCAGGTGTTGGACGACCCCGAGACGCGCGGAACGATTCTCGTCCCGCTGGGAATCCTCCTACTCATCTACCCGCTGGCAGTCGTCTCCCAGTGGATGGGCCTGACCGGCGCGGCGGTCTTCGGGATGGTCTCGGGACTGCTCGGTCTCTACGTCCTCGGAAGAGGACTAGGCGTCGAACGGCTGCTCGACCGGGCCGCCGAAAAAGCTCGAAACAGCCTCTACGCGGGTCGCGTGACGATTATCACCTACGTCATCGCGGCCGCCCTCCTCGTCGTCGGCGGCGTCCAAGGCGTCGAGACGTTGGAGACGGTCAAGAGCCAAGTCGGAGGCGAAGTCGGTCCAACCACGGTGCTAGCCTCGCTCGTCTACGGCGCGGTGACGTGGTTCACCGCCGCCGGTATCACGACCAGTCTCGGCCAGATTACCGACGAGTATCTGGCAGACCGATTCCGGTGGCGCTACCTCAACGCGCCGTTCTACGTGCTGGCCATCGCCGTCGTGTTGCACGCGATTAGTGCCTTCTTCCTCCAACGAGTACCGCTTGGTCTGCCCAGACTGACTTACCTCGCGGTCATGCTTACCGTCGGTACCTTGCTCGGACTCGCCAGCACGCTCGCGTTCGCTATCGCAGAATCTCGACAGGCAAAACGAGCGAAGCCGAGTTGAAAATTATCTCTCTCGTGTGACGACGAACTCCGCGAGGTCTCGCAGATAGCCGGTCGCTTCGTCGTCGGGCGTCTCCGCGCGGTCGAGTGCCGACAGAGCCGCCTCCGACTGTTCGTGTGCGAGTTCGTTGGCCTCCGCGGCGTCTAAGTCGGTCACTTGGACGACGGAGGGGCGACCGATTTCTTCGTCCTGACCGGTCGGCTTTCCGAGGTCGTCGGCGTCGGCAGTCGCGTCGAGAACGTCATCCCGAATCTGGAAGGCGATGCCGACTCTCTCCGCGTACTCGCCGAACGCTTCGACCGTCTCGGGCGAGGCGTCGGCCGCGATTGCGCCCAACTCGGCGGCCGCCCGAAAGAGCGCACCGGTCTTCCGGCGCGCGAGTTGCATGTACTCCGCCTCGTCAGTCGGCTTGGCGACGAGTTCTGTGGCTTCGCCTTCGCCGAGTTCGACCATTGCTTCGGCGACTGCCTCTGTCGCACGGGGGTCCTTCGAGAAGAGACCGAACGCTTCCCCCAGCAAGCCGTCGCTGGCGATGATTGCCGGGCCGTGGCCGTACTCGGCCCACGCGCTGGCACTCCCCCTGCGCACGTCCGAGCGGTCGATAATGTCGTCGATGACTAGCGAGGCATCGTGGACGAGTTCTACACCCACCGCGAAATCGACCGCGTCTTCGGTGTCACCACCTGCCGCCTCGCAGGCCAGCACCGTGACGGTCGGCCGGACGCGCTTGCCCCCCGACAGCGCGACGTGGCGGACCTCCTCGGAGAGTTCCGTCGGCTCGACGCGGTCGAGGACTGCTTCGAGGCGCTCCTCGACCAGCGCCCGCCGAGACTCGGGATAATCCATTACCGGGATTCGGGAGCGACAAAGCAAGTAGGTGACGATAGCGCGTAGGTGACGACGGCGTGGCAGTTTACTATATTTAATCTTACATATGCGAACATTTATAATTTACCGGTTATACGTACGGAGCATGATACCGGTCGTGCCAGCGGTGTTCCTCCCGTTGTTCACCCTCGCCGTTACGGCGTACCTCTGTTTCGCGGGGACACTGTGGATTGCAGGCACCATTGGCGACGTACCGGAAGCCCAGCAGTTCGCCAAGTCGTTGGCAGTTAGCACCGCCGGAACTGTCACGCTGGTCATCGCGAGTCATGTACTTAGACTGTTCGCCGCGGACGTTGGCGCGGAACCACTCGGCGACCTCGTGGGTCTGTTGCTCGTCGTCGCGCTCCCGGGGATGCTCCTCGCGCCGCTCCTCTACAGTCTGGTGTCGTTCGCGCGAACCCGGCGACTCCGGACGGCGCTCCGCGACCGGGACGCGACAGACCCTTAGAATCGACATTCGTTTTTGTAGATGTGCCGCGTCGTTAGTGTCCTACTCGTCGTCCTCCTCGTCGGCGTTGCCAGCGGTGCCGTACTCGACTCGACGGTGACGAGCGTCGATGGCGACGACGTTCCCATCGTCACGGAACTCGGTGCAGGGACGAACCCACTGCTTTCTGACACCGACGGCGACGGAATTCGGGACGACGTAGAACGTGTCGTCGGCCGTTCCAACTCCGCGTTGAACGGCTTCGTCGGCGCGCGCTCGGCGTACTCGTCGGCCATCTTTTCGTAGGCGTCGAGCGCCAGCGGCGTGTCGTCGGGCATGGCTCCCGAGTTTCGATACTGGTTCTAAATAGCCGTCGCGTCGCGCGCTCTGTCGCCGTCCCGAAGAAGGTCGTTCTGTATTAGTCGCCGAACGGCCCCATACCGCCCATTCCACCGCCGCCACCGCCGCCGCCGCCCTGCATCTTCTTCATCATGCGTTCCATGTTCCCTTGGCCCATCCCTTGGAACTGCTTGAGCGTCTGGGACATCATCTTGTGCTGTTCGAGCAGTTCTTGGACCGTCTGTTCGTCCTGGCCGCTTCCGCGGGCGATGCGCTCGACCTGACTCGCACCGATGGAACGGGGGTTCTCCATCTCGTTCTCGGTCATCGAGTCCATGATGACCTCGAAGCTCCGCATCCGGTCTTGGGTCACGTCCATCGCGTCGTCCGGCAGTTCGTCCATCATGCCGCCGCCCATGCCCGGAATCATGTCCATCACCTGGTCGAGCGGCCCCATGTTGTTCATCGCCGTCATCTGGCGGCGCATGTCCACGAGCGTGAACTCGCCTTTCAGCATGTCCTCTGGGTCCCAGTCCTCGTCTTCCTCCTGGGTCTCCTGCATCGCGCGCTCGACGCGCTCGGTGAGTTGCTTGAGGTCGCCCATCCCGAGCAGTCGAGAGATGAATCCCGAAGGCTCGAAGCGTTCGATGTCTCGGACCGTCTCACCAGTACCGAGGAACGCGATGGACGAATCGGTCTCGTTGACGGCAGTGAGTGCGCCACCACCTTTCGCAGTACCGTCGAGCTTTGTGATGACGACGCCGTCGATGCCGATGGCCGACTCGAACTCGCGGGCCTGGTCTTTCGCGCCCTGGCCGATTGCGGCGTCGAGGACGAGCAGCGACATGTCGGGGTTCACGACCCGGTCGATGTCCTCGATTTCGTCGATGAGGTCGCCTTCCAGCGCGTGGCGACCGGCCGTGTCCACGATGTGAACGTCGGCGTCCGCGGTTTCTTCGAGTCCGTCGCGGGCGATTTGGACGGGGTCCTCACCGTCCGGGTCACCGTAGAAGTCCACTTCGGCGCGCTCGGTCATCTCCTTCGCTTGGTCGTACGCACCGGGGCGGAAGGTGTCGGTCTGGATGACCGCCGGGCGAAGCCCTTTCTTCGAGAACCAACTCGCCATCTTCGCGGACGTGGTCGTCTTACCGGACCCCTGAAGCCCGGCGAGCAGGATGGTCTGGTTCTCCAGCGGAATCTCGGTGCTGTCACCGACGAGTTCGACCATCTCCTCGTAGACGATTTTGAGGACGTGGTCGCGCGCGGACGTGCCGCCCGGTGCCTCTTCCTCCAGCGCACGCTCTTTGATGGATTCGGAGAGGTCCATCACCATCGAGACCTCGACGTCGGCCTGCAACAGCGAGCGCTGAATCTCTTTGACGATTTCCTCCACGTCCTCCTCGGTCACGCGGGACTGCCCGCTGAGTTTGCCGAGGGAACTCTGGAGGGAGCTTCCCAAGTCGTCGAGTACCATTGTTACGGGAAGTTAGCGCGCCGACGCGTTAAAGGCTTTTTCTCCACCTTTTTTGCCGTCGGGTGCCTGCGCGCCAGAGGCGCTTGGCACCACTCCGGCAAAAAATGTGGATCAAAAAAGGGACGCGACGAAATCTGGCCGCGTCGCGGCCAGATTTCACGCGTCTTCTGCGTGCTGGTGCGACGACCACACCGCTACCACAACCGTACCGCTACCGCACCTACCGCAATCGCACCGCTACCGCCCCACGCCCCGTGCTTCCCACTGTCGCAGACGCTCGGAGTCTGCTCAGTGTACCCTGCGGATTGTGTCACTTCGCACAGTTCTGTCGTCTGTGTGAGTTCTCGCAACCCGACCGTGACGACTTTCGACGCGAGAAGGCCAATAAGATTATAACCTCCCATTGAAAATCAACGGTCGCGGCACACCTCAATGCATGGCACGCGATTTAAGTCAAAAAAGGGACTCCACCGCGCCACCCCCCGACACGTCCGACGTGACCGGTGAACCCCGAAATCAGTCGCCCCGCGACTTGGCGAGCGAGTTAGCGTCCGACGCCTACAACATCGTCGTCGCGCTCGCTATCCTCTCGCTGTCGTACTGGGTGCTGTTTCGCAATCTCCCAGTCGAGTGGTTCACGCTCGGACTGACTGCGACGGTACTCATCGCACTCAACGTCCTCGTGGCCGCGAAACGCTGGTACTGAAAGAAAGAGACTACTCTTCGTCTTCGCCGAGCAAGTCCGAGACCAACTCTTCTGGCACGAACTGCTCGATGTCGTCGTAGCCCTGTCCAGTTCCGAGGAACAGGATGGGCTTGCCCGTGACGTGCGCGATGGAAATCGCCGCGCCACCCTGTGAGTCGGCGTCGGCTTTCGTCAGAATCGCGCCGTCGATTTCCGCGGCGTCGTTGAACTGCTTGGCGCGCTGGACCGCGTCCTGCCCGGCGACCGCTTCGTCTACGAAGATGGTCATGTCCGGACCGACGACGCGCTCTATCTTCTCCAACTGCTCCATCAGGTCGTCGCTGGTGTGGAGTCGGCCCGCCGTGTCGCCCAACACCACGTCCACGTCGTTCGACTCGGCGTACTCCACGGCATCGTAGATGACCGCCGCGGGGTCGCCACCCTGTTCGTGGGCGATGAGCTTCGTGTCGAGATTCTCTGCGTGTTCTCGAATCTGCTCGTTCGCCCCGGCACGGTAGGTGTCGCCGTTGGCCATCACCGACGAGTAGCCCTTCGTTTCGAGGTATTGGGAGAGCTTCGCGATGCTCGTCGTCTTCCCGACGCCGTTGACGCCGGTGAAGATGATGGTGACGGGCTTGTCCGCTTCGGCGATTCGCTGGTCGAAGTCGAACTGCCCGACGGAGATGACCGACACGAGCGAATCGTGGAGTGCCTGTTGGACGACGTCGCCGGTCTCGTCGCTGAACGAACGCGTCGCGCCGACGAGGTCTTCCCGGATGTTCTCCAAGATTTCCTTGGCGACGTTCATCTCCACGTCGCTCTCCAGCAGTGCCATCTCCAACTGCCAGAGCGGGTCTTCTAAGTCCTGCTCCTCGATGACGATTTGGCCCTTGGCGAACGACGTGAGCTTCTTGCCGAACCCGCCGGAACTGGCGGAGTCGCTCTCCGCGTCCTCGCCAGATTCGGAACCAGCGTCCGTCACGATGGATTTAGAGGCAGTCGAATCGGCGTCGGCCGTCTCCGCTTCGACTGTCTCCGCTTCACTCGACTCCGCTTCGGCCTCGGTCGTCGCGCCTGCGTCGGCAGTGACCGCTGCGTCGGCAGTCGCTTCCACGTCCGCCTCAGCAGCGGCTTCTGCTTCCGCATCCGCTTCAGCGGTCGCTTCCGCCTCGGCTTCCTCCTCGGCCTTCTCTTCGGTCGTTTCCTCGACGTCTTTGCGGAAACTCCCGAGTTTGTCCTTCAGGCTATCGAACATCGCCCGTTATTCGTCCTCGCCTTCTTCGCCCTGTTGCATCTGCTGCATCTGCTGTTGCATCTGCTGTTGTTGAAGCTGCTGGGCCTTCTCTTCGAGTTGCGAGGACTCATCGTCCAGTTCAGCGATCTCGTCTTCGAGGTCGTCGATACGCTCGTCGAGCACGTCCTGCTTGGTCTCCAGCGTATCGATGGCGTCGTCTTCCTCACGCTCTGCGGCGTAGCCGCCACCGAGGTCTACGACGACCTCGTCCATATCCTGCACTTCTGCGCGGACGTGCGCGCCGCCACCGAGCGGCACCTGCACCGTCGAACCGCTTTCGAGGCCCTCGATGGTTCGAATCGCCTCGTCGATGTCTCCCTTCTCGTCGCGGAGGTCCTCGACTTCGCCTTGGACTGCTTCTTTCTCCTCTTCGATCTGCTGTAGCTGCTGGGAGAGCTCCTGAAGCTCCTGATTTCCGCCACCGCCCATCATTGTGCTTCGACCTCCTCGACCTCGACCTGCGAACGGTTCAGACCGTGACGACCACCGAAGTTCGTGTACGTGTGTTCCTCTGCGACGTTCTCGTTTACGGCTTCGATGCTCGTCTCGAACTCTTCCCACCCGTCTCGGGCTTGATAGCGACCGCGAACAGTAAACTCACTCATGGCTCATGGTGAGGTACGAGGAGGGAAGAATCTTCCTACTCGGGAAGACGCGAAGCGACCGAAGAAGGCGAGAAAATTACTCGACGTCGATGTAGCCAAGCGCGTCCTCGATGCGACCGAGTTCCGGACCGGTCGTGTCTTGCCCGACGACGTAGTCGTGGGCGTTGGCGAGCAGTCCGGAACCGACGAGCGGCGCGCCGTAGTTGATGGTGCCGATGTCGGCGGGCACGTCTAAGACCTCCTCCAAGAGGTCGAGTTGTGCGTCGGTCGTCTTGGGATGACAGAGGACACCGCGGTCTGTCGCGACGGCGGCGGTGCCGACGGTTCGGACGCCCGCGATTTTCCCGCGTTCGACCTCCACGTCGAGGGTGTCCTGTACTGCTTGGACGGCCTCGCGCGAGAGGTCCGGATGAACGTACGCGCCGCTGTCGTTGGCCAGCACGACGTTTCCGGCGGCGTTGATGCGACCGGGGAGTTCGCCGACCGGCACGTCGAGTTCGTCTTCGAGACGGTCTTTCTCGCGGTCGGTGATTCGACTGCTGACGAGCAGGCCGTTGCTGTTGCTCACGGCCAGCGCGCCGACGGTCGAGGAACCGCCGACGTTTGTCTGAATCGCTTGCACTTCCAACTCTTCGGCGAGGTCCGCGACGAGGTCGTCCTCCACGTCCGGGCGAACCAGCAGGTAGTCGTCCGTAGCGCGTGCGAAGACACCGACGTACGACGACCCAAGAAAGGCGGCGCGAAGCAAAGCTCTACTCTGCGTGTTCCGCTTCGACGATGGTCTCGCCCTCTTCCTCGAATCGGGCGGCGCGCACGCGAAGCTTGCTCGGCGGGTTCTTGCGGCCCTGCGACCAGATAGCCTCGTTGATGGAGGGGTCGAGTCGGACCTCCTCGCCCTCGACCTTGAAGTGTTGGGAGAGGTGGTCTCGGACCAGCTTCATCGCCTTGTCGGCGCGCTTGTGCTTCGCTTCCGCTTTGGCGTCTCGGAGCGGCACCGTCATGACGCGCTCCTCGAAGTCGTTCGCGCTCATTATTCGTCAGTGTCGTTACGACGCCAGTTACGGCGCTTGGGGTTTCGCATCGTGTTGCGGTCGGTCTTCATGATGACCCACGCCGGAACACGGCTGTTCTGCCGGTCGAGCTTGGAGAGGCGCTTCTTTTTCGCCTTCGACTTCTTGCTCATGGTACCGGACATTACCCTACGGTGGCTTAAAATCGTGTTGCTTTGAGACTGTTCCCGCAAGTTACTCCCTGACGGCGCTCTCGCCCGCCGACAGCACGGTCTCGTACGTCTCGGACCCGACGTCCAGCAGTTCGACGGGCCGCGGTTCTTCCGGGTCTACGGGCCGCTCCTGCAACTGTTTCTGCCACCACCCGACGTCGTGCCACGCGCCGTGCTTGTAGCCCACTGACTCGTAGACGCCGACCGGTTCGAACCCGAGCGACTCGTGTAGCCCGACGCTCGCGGCGTTCGGCAGCGAGATACCCGCGTAGGCGTTGTAGAATCCCTGTAGCTGAAGGAGGGCGAACAACGACTCGTACAGCCCTCGCCCGACTCCCGTCCTGCGGTGGTTCTCTGCGACGTACACCGATACGTCCACCGACCAGCGGTAGGCGTCGCGCTTGCGGTGCTGGCCCGCGTAGGCGTAGCCTGCGATTTCGGTATCGGAGTCTTGCTCCTCGGAGTCTTGCTCCTCGTTGTCTCCGCTGTCCTCGCTCCTGCGCTCACAGACTAGCCACGGATACCGCGGGAGTGTGTCGCCGATGCGCTCGGCCATCTCCTCCGTCGTGGGTGGCGTCTCCTCGAAGGAGGTCACGGTGTCTTCGACTATCGGTGCGTAGATAGCCCTGATTTCTGTGGCGTCGGCCTGTTCGGCGAGGCGGATGGTGGCGGTAGTCATGTGGAATCTTCGACTACCCCAGCGGGAACGACTCGACGGTCGTGTACTCGGGCCCGGCCTCGGTCTGGGTGCTCTCGGTCAGTCGGATTTCGGACACCTGCATCCGGCCGACGGTCGGTGCTAACTCCTCGACGTTCTCCTGTACCATCTCTTTGCCGCCAGCGTGTTCCATCCTCGCGAGGGTCACGTGCGGCGTGAAGTCGTGGTCCTCGGGGTCGAAGCCGAGTCTCGTGACTTCTGGCTCGATAGCTTCGTGGAGTTTGGTCATCTCCTCGCTCCCGTCGCCGACGCCGAGCCAGACGACGTTGATGTAGCCCAGTCCGGGAAAGACGCCGAGTCCTTCGAAGGAAGCTTCGAACGGTTCGACGTCGGTCTTGGAGAGTGCGCGCCTGACGGCGTTCTTCACGCGGGGCAGTTGGCCGCGACTCACGTCACCGAGGAATTTGAGCGTGACGTGAACTTGCGCGGGGTCGGTGAAGTTGAGGCCGGAGGCACCGCTGAACTCCTCTTGGAGCGCGCGTACTTCGGCTGTGAGTTCGTCGGGGAGGTCGATGCTCACGAACAGTCGCATGCGTGGGCTATTGTTGGATGACGGCTTGAAGGTAGTGGGACGCTGGGTTCGTGATGGTTTCCAGGTTGGTATTTGGATTTTTGCGCTCTTCTCGTCGATTGACGGTGCTGACGCGATGGAGCTAGCTACTCCGATACCGAGAATACCGCACCCACCCTCCCCAACCGACTGCGCGATTCGGTTCTGGAAAGCGCGACCACGGGTCGCACTTTCCACGCTCGTTGTCTACGGATTACATCCGCAGATCAGCGAGACGCGAAGCGTCTCGCAAGTCTCGTCCCTCGCACGAGTCGCTCCTGTCGTCGCTCCCGCGCGCCATCTGGACGGTGTAATGCGCGAAATTGACCAACCGACACGGCGCGCGCTTGCGCGGCCCGTTAGTGGCCGCGCTAAAACGTGCGAGGGATGAGCGAAACGACCGCAGGAGTGGAGCGAATCGGCTGGGGAGGGATGTGGCCCATACGGTGCGGCGCGGTGCTGTGCGGTCTCTCCTCGGCACCGGGAGTAGCTAGCTTCGACTTGACTGCAATGGAATCACGAGCGGTTGCAGTCTCCAATCCAGGCGAACCAGAACTACGATTCCACACCTCTCGCTTCCACGCCTTCCAATCTCGAAGACGCAGTTCTTAACCCCATTCGACCCCAAACACGTCCACATGACCGACCCGACGGACGAAAATCGAGACCACCAGTTCTCCGAGGGCGAGGGCTTCGACGACCCTTACGAGGAGTTCGACCTCGACCCGCCGGAACTCGACGTGGACCCCGAGAAGGTTGACCCCGTGGACTCGCGGGTCGTCGCCGACCTGCTCGACCAGCGGAGCGTCGCCGACGACGAGGTAGACGTAGAGCAACTGCTCGACGTGGGCCTGAACTACATGAAGATAAACCGCTTCGAGCAGGCCGCAGACACCTTCGAGCGGACCGCCCAGTACGCTCCCGACGACAGTCTCCTCGAACAGGAGGCGTGGACGAACAAGGGCGCGGCCCACTCGAAACTCGAAGAGTGGGACGAAGCCATCGGAGCCTACAAAGAAGCCCTGCACATCGACGACGAGAGCGAACACGCCGCCACCGCGGAGACCAACCTCGCCTACGCGCTCTGGGAGTCGGGCCGGAGCGAGCAGGCGCTCGAACACGCCGAGAAGGCGGTCGAGATAGACGACCGCTTCGCCGAGGCGTGGTTCAACCGCGGGTTCTTCCTGCTCGAACGCGGCCTCGCGGAGGACGCGCTCAACAGCCTCGAAAACGCCATCCGACTCGGCCTGCGCAACTCCCAAATTCTAGACGAGAAGGCCCGTGCGCTCGAAGAACTCGGCGAGTACGACGAAGCCGAAGAGATAGCCGAAGAGGCCGAAGAGATGCGCGAGCAGGCCGAACAGGAACTGGTGGACGAACACCAACAGAAGCAACAGGAGTTGTAGATGATACTCAACGAGCGACAGACCGACGAAGGACTGCTCGTGGCAGTCTGTGACGACGACGTACTCGGCGAGACGTTCGAGGACGGGCAAATATCACTGCACGTCTCCGAAGAGTTCTACGGCGGCGAGGAGGCCGACGAGCAGGCGATTGCGGACAGTCTCGCCCGCGCCACCGTCGCCAACCTCGTCGGCGAGCAGACGGTCGAAATCGCGGTCGAACGCGGGTTCGTGGACGAGGAGAACGTCCTCGACGTGGATTCGACGCGGCACGCGCAGTTCCTGCGGATGTAGTTTCTTGCGGATTCCCGATTTCTCACCGATTTCCCGCATTTCTCGCTGACTTCCGTCTCGTATCAGCTATGGAGAAAGCATTTACGGGACCAGTGTCGTCTTTGTCGAAAATGCCTCCGTCGAGACGCCGCCTGCTCCGTAGCAGTCTCTCAGCGGGACTCGCGAGTATCGCTGGCTGTGTCGCCGGATTCGGGAACCAGACAGAGTGTCAGACTGGGCGGACGCGCCACGAGTCGGACGTTTCCCTCCCCGCGACGGCGGCGTGGCCGACGTACCAGTACGACGCCGGGAACTCCGGCTACAATCCCGAAGCAACCGGCCCGCAGGAAGACGCGTCCGTCGCGTGGCGCTACAGTGCTTGCACGGAAGCCGGAGCCGGTGTCGTCGTCAGCAGTGGCAGGGCCTTCGCCGGGAAGTTGGCTGTCGATGGCGAAACCGGCACCGCGAACGAGGGCAACTGGAGCGGCCACATGAGTACGCCAGCGGTCGATGACAATATGCTGTTCGTGGGCACGTCCGACCTCGAAGCGAAGAACGTAGAGACCGGGTCGGACGCGTGGACGTTTCAAACCGACGAGGACGCCGGAGCGCTCCCCTCGCCCACGGTCGCGGGTGGCACCGTGTACGTTCCCGGCGCGATTGACGACCCGACGATATACGCCGTCGATGCGGCCGATGGCTCCGAAAAGTGGCGATTTCAGACGACCGCGGACGTTCGAGTCCCCGTCGCGTTCAGTGATGGTGATACCGGTATCGTGTTCGCGCTCGACGAATCGCCCACGCTGTTCGCGCTGGACGGGAAGAGCGGCGAGGAGTTGTGGACACGCTCTCTCGACCGTTCAGACCCGGGGATTGCACCAACCGTCATCGAGGGACGCCTCTACGTCGGGTCGGCGGACGGCGGCGTCTACGCCATCGACCCGAACAGCGGCGAGACCGTCTGGCGACAGCAGGACGGTATTGGCGGGGCAGTTGCCGGTGGAGCAGGCACCCTATTCGTCGCCGGTCGGGACGCGATTGGCGCACTCGACGCCGCGGATGGCAGTGTACAGTGGCAGACATCGACGGGCGATTTGAAGCCGGGACCACCGGCCGTCACGAACGATGCCGTGTACGTCGGCGACACCTCCCGAACGGGTGACGGCGCTGTCGTCGCATTCGACGCCACGAGCGGTGAGGAACGCTGGCGAGTGCAGACGCGCCAAGTCCTCTTCGGGGATTACACGCGGGCCGGAATCAACCACGGTCCGGCCGTGGTGGACGGCGTCGTCTACGTTGCGACGGCCCCCGGCGACCTGTACGCAATCACGTGATTCGAATCCGATGGCGCAATCTCACTCATCGCCTCCACTCTCACCGAGCGCTGGCAGGTTGACGACGACCAGACTCAACAGCGATATTCCAGCCAATCCGGCACCGACTTGCGCGAGTCCAGTGCCGAACGCGACGGCCGCGACTGCGTGGAACGCGCCGACGAACGCCAAGCCGAGGAGGAGCAGACTCGCACCGAGTCGCCGTTTCGAGACCATACCAGTTGGAGGGACCGGAGCGTCTTAACCGCGTTCCCCGTTCGCGCTGTTCTGCTCTGCTCTGCTTTGCTTTGCTTTGCTTTGCTTTGCTTTGCTTTGCTTTGCTTCGATTCACGCTCTCGCCCGGACAACGAGTTCCAGTTTCGTCACCGCCGGTCCAGCTAAAACGTAACCATTCGTGGTTTCGAGCAGAGCGTCGGGACCGAAGGAAAGTTCATCCTCGAAGCCGTAGACGTGCCTAATGGGAATTCAGAAGTCAGACGCGCTCGACGTAGAGCGCATCCGGGAGGACTTCCCGATACTACAGCGGGAGTTCGACGGCCAACAGGTCGTCTACCTCGACAACGCCGCGACGACCCAGACGCCAAAGCAGGTCGTCGAAGCCATCTCGGAGTACTACTACGAGTACAACGCGAACGTCCACCGAGGTATCCACCAGTTGAGCCAAGAGGCGTCCATCGCCTACGAGGAGGCCCACGACACAGTGGCCGACTTCGTCGGTGCCGACGGCCGAGAGGAGATGGTGTTCACGAAGAACACCACAGAAGCGGAGAATCTGGTCGCCTACTCGTGGGGCCTGAACGAACTCGGCCCCGAGGACGAAATCGTCCTCACGGAGATGGAACACCACGCCTCGCTGGTCACGTGGCAACAGGTCGGCAAGAAGACCGGCGCCGAGGTCAAGTACATCCCGATTACGGAGGACGGCTACCTCGACATGGAAGCGGCCGCCGAACTCATCACCGACGACACCGAGATGGTCAGCGCAGTCCACGTCTCGAACTCGCTGGGCACTGTCAACCCCATCTCGGAACTCGCCGACATCGCCCACGACCACGACGCACTCATCTTCGGCGACGGCGCGCAGGCGGTGCCGAACCGGCCGGTGGACGTGAAGGACCTCGATGTGGACTTCTACGCCTTCTCGGGCCACAAGATGGCCGGACCGACCGGCATTGGCGGTCTCTACGGCAAGGAGGAGATTCTCGAAGACATGGAGCCGTACCTCTACGGCGGCGACATGATTCGGAAGGTCACCTACGAGGAATCGACGTGGAACGACCTGCCGTGGAAGTTCGAGGCAGGCACCCCGTCTATCGCGCAGGGCATCGCCTTCGCCGAGGCCGTCGAGTACCTCGAAGACATCGGCATGGAGAACGTCCAACGCCACGAGGAACGGTTAGCCGGGTACGCCCTCGAACAACTGAGCGAACTGGGAGACATCGACATCTACGGGCCGATGAACCACCGGGACCGCGGCGGACTCGTCGCGTTCAATTTGGAGGGGGTCCACGCGCACGACCTCGCGTCCATCATGAACGACTCGGCGGTGGCGATTCGCGCGGGCGACCACTGTACGCAGCCACTGCACGACAAACTGGGCGTGGCGGCCTCTGCGCGTGCGTCGTTCTACATCTACAACACTACAGAGGAAATCGACAAGTTGGTCGAGGCTATCGACGACGCTCGCGAACTGTTCGCATAGACTGCGCCCTCGTCGCCTCTCGTTTCGCGTTCGACACGCTCTCTGTTGCCGTCGTTCGAGACGGCGCGTTCACTTTTCGGTCGAATCCTTCCACGCGCCCGGTTCTCCTTCGCGGAACTCGCCCTTCGCACGACGCTTTCGGGGCCAGAACGCGACGACGACCAGGAGCGCGTAGAAGATTCCGACGCCAGCCACGACGGCGACTCCCGGAAGGTAGGCCACTCTGGCGGCTTCGATCCACGTGCGTCCGGCCGGGGTAAACGCCGTAATTCGAAAGCCCCACGCGACGAGCAGCACGCCGAGCAGCGCGAGGTAGACGCGTCGAAGGCGGTTCGCGAGCGCTTCCTGCGAGGAGACCTTGAGCGCCGGGACGCGCAGGTCTCTGGCCAGTTCGACGCGCCAGTCGCGATGTTCGACATCTCGCGAGGGGTCGAGGGCGTTCGCAAACAAGTTCTCCTGGAGCAGTCGAACGCGCGAACGAAAGACGTCGTAGTCGCGGTACCGACGCGCTTCGATGCCGAGAAAGGCCGATACCACGACGATACCGACGAGCAAGATGTAATGGGGATTGTCGGCGCTCGAAAACGCCCACGTTAAGATCGCGGCCATCACCGTCACGGCCCACGTCGTCGTCTGGTCGAGTCGCTGACGCCACGTCGTCGCTCGACTCATCTCCCCGCGATAGAAGTGCGCCATCACCGACCCGAGTCCGGTGCTCTCGTCGACCATCTCTCGTCCTATCTGGCGCTGCTCGGGCTCCTCAGGGTCGAAATCGTCGTCGTCTCGGTCGGCCATGGAGCGGTTACACCGCCTCCGTACATAAGCGAGGACGTGGCGGGGAGCGACGCGCTGGTTCGACCTTCGACACGCTTTTGACACGTTTTGCACTCCTCACTCGTATGCAAGACGAAGTGCGCGAGCGGGCACGGTCCTACTTCGGAGGCGTCAACCCCTCCCACGATTGGCACCACGTCCAGCGAGTCGCGCGACTGGCCGAGACGCTCGCCGAGCAGTACGACCCAGACGAGCGCGTCCTGTTCGCGGCGGTCTGGCTCCATGACGTGGGACGTGCGAAGGAGGACGACGGCGAAATCGAAGACCACGCCGAGTGGGGTGCGAAGGAGGCCGCAGACATTCTCGCGGACCTCGACGCCGACCCCGAGACCATCGAGGCGGTCCAGCACTGTATCCGAGCGCATCGCTACTCGAACGACGTGGAACCCCAGTCGCGGGAGGCCGAAATCCTCTCCGACGCGGACAACCTCGACGCGCTCGGTGCGGTCGGTATCGCCCGCTGTTTCTCCTACGGCGGCGAACTCGGCCAGCGACTCCACGACCCCGACCTGCCGCCGGAGGCGGACGAGACCGCCGCCGGACAGACGCAGTTGAACCACATCGACAAGAAGATTCTCGACCTCCCCGAGCGGATGTACACCGACGCTGGCCGCGAACTCGCCGCTGAGCGGGCCGCCTACGTCACCGAGTTCGTGGAGCGATTCGAACGGGAAGTCGCGGGCGACGCCTGAACGTCGTCTCCGTTCGCCGCTCGTACGTTCTCCCTTCGGCACCGAACGACTATTATCACGCCGCGTGATTCGCAGGGTGAGATGCTCACCCAAGTCACCCCGTGGTACGATTTCCTCCTCGTCGCCGGATTCGTCGTCTCGCTTCCGGCCACGATTCTCGGTCTCTTCTACCTCTACGTCAGAGCGTTCGACGAGTAGACCACAATCTCTTCGTTCCCTGTCTCGTATTGCCTGCCATGCCCGACGCCGACGCCTTCGAAGAGCAGTCCCCCGAGCAGGCGTTCTCCTTGCTCGGCAACGAGACCCGAATCGCCATCCTCTGGGCCATCCACGAGGCCGACGAGGCGGTTCCGTTCTCGGACCTGCGCGAACGGGTCGGCGTGCGCGACAGCGGTCAGTTCAACTACCACCTCGACAAACTCGCGGGGACGTTCGTCCGGAAGACTGAATCTGGCTACGAACTGACGTTCGCCGGCTTGCGGGTCGTCGGCGCGATTCTTGCGGGGACGTACACGAAACAGGGGTCGCTCGACCCGTTCGAAATCGACTCCCGTTGCAGGGCCTGCGAGTCGCAGGTCGAGGTGCACTACAGCGAGGAGCGAGTGACGGTTCGGTGTCCGACCTGCGACGACCAACTGTCCGCGTTCGGCTTCCCACCCGGCGGGGTCGAGGGCCGAATGAACGACGAACTTAGCGAGACGTTCATCAGGTGGATGCGCGGGGTCTTCTCGCTCATGGTCGGTGGCATCTGCCCCAACTGCATGGGACCGATGACCACCGGATTCGTCACCGGGTCGGAACACGTCGCCGACGACGTCGGTGTCGAGTTCGACTGTCAGCGATGTAGCGAACGCGCCTACTCCTCGCTCGGGTCGTACGCGCTCTATCACCCCGTCGTCGTCGCGTTCCACCACGACCACGGAATAGACCTCAACGAGACGCCGTGGTGGGAGTTAGCGTGGCTTCGCAACGGTTCGCCGACCGTTCGCTCCGAGGAGCCGTGGGAAATCGAAATGACCCTCGAACTCGACGGGGACACGCTCGACATCTCGATAGACGACGAACTGACCGTGACCGCCGAATAGTGTCCATCGCTTGACCGAAATCCGTTTCGGCTAGCTCGCTCACAGAAATGTATTTCTGCGAACACCTTTTTGGTCGGGAAGCCTCCGCTCTCCCATGCAATCTGTCTTCGAGAATCGGACGTTCCGGCGACTCTTCGCCGGGCGACTCGTCACGAACGCGGGCGATAGCCTCTACTACGTCGCGGCGATGTGGCTGGTCTACGACCTCGGCGGGTCGGCGTTCTACACAGGTCTCGCTGGCGCACTGACGCTCGGCCCCCAAGCACTCCAGTTTCTGGCCGGACCGCTCGTAGACCGTTGGAAAATCAGCAGGACGCTGGTCGGCACGCAACTCCTGCAAGCCGTTCTCGTTCTGGTCGTCCCAATAGCGCACTTCACTGGTCACCTCTCGGTCGGCCTCGTGCTGGTCGTGATGCCAGTCCTCGCGCTCTGCAACCAGTTCGTCTACCCCGCCGAGACTGCGGCGCTCCCTCGCGTCGTGGAGGACGAGGAACTCGTGGACGCCAACTCCGCGTTCTCGTTCGCGTATCAGGGCGTGGACCTCGCGTTCAACGCGGCGGGCGGCGTGCTGGTCGCGGCGGTCGGTGCGGTCGCTATCTACACGCTCGACGCGGTGACGTTCGCGCTCGCCGCTGGACTGTTCGCCGTCGCGCGGATTCCGAGTAGTGGTGACGGTGACGAAGTAGAACTCGACGCCAACCCCGACACCGAAGAGGCGGAAGAACAGGCACCGCTCACCGAGTACTTCGACAAACTCCAGGAAGGTATCGACCACGTTCGCGGGACGGTACTCGTCCCGGTGATAGCGGGGTCGGTCGTCGTCAACTTCACCATCGGCGCGACGATGGCGGTCCTCCCGGCGTTCGCGGCCGAGCGGGGCGGCCCGGAGACCTACGGTCTCCTGCTCGCGGCCATCACGGGCGGGATGCTGGTCGGCGCGCTGGTCGCCTCGCCGCTCAAGCGCCGCTCGCTGTACGTGCTATCGGCCACCGGATTCGCGGTCGGTGGCGTGCTATGGTTTGCTGCGCTCGCCGTGCCCCAGACGCTCGGAACAGTCGCGCTGTTCGCGCTGGCGTGGGTTCCGGTCGGAGTGACGAACGTCGTCTTCGCTGCGTTCAAGCAGTCGGTCGTCCCCGACCACCTGCTCGGACGCGTCTCGTCGGTGGGCGTGAGCGCCGGGACTGCGGCGGCCCCACTCGGGTCGTTGTTGGGTGGCACAGTTGCGGATGCGTGGACTCCGACGCTCGTCGTCGCCGCGACGGGCCTCGGATTCCTGTTTCTGACCTTCTACTGGGTCGTCCATCCCTCGCTTCGTGGGATGCCAGCACTCAGTGACATCGACCCCGGAGACTACGGCTTGGCGCGCGAACCGGCGGGCGGGTCAGAGAGCGAATCGGCGAGCGAGTCCGTCACCGACGAAAAACCCTCAGCGAGCGACCGGCAGACCAGTGCGGATTAATCGTCTGCTCGTCGTCGGAGCGACTCCGCGAGCGCGAGACCGCCGCCGACCATGGAGGATACGACGCCGAATCCCGGCACGTCGCCCCCTGTTCCGGTGCCTGTCGTGGTTTCCACGGGGTCGGCGGTCGGTGTGTCAGCGGTGGTCTGTCCCGTCGCGTCGGCCGGGGTCTCTCTCGTCGTTCCGGTCGTCCGGGCCGTTTCGGCTGTTTCGTCGGTAGTCGTCTCAGCCGTTCCACCCGACTGGACAAACATGCCGCCCGTCCGAGCAGGTTCTGCGTTCTCTGCGGAGGGTTCCGGGAAGGTGAACAGTTTCGCGGACTCGTTCGGCTTCCGTTTCTCTTCTCGACTCAGTTGCTCGTACTTCGTCGGGTTGAGTTGGCTGGTGGCGACGAACCCGCCAGCTACGGGTTGGGCCGTCCAGAAAGAGGTCTCCGCTGGCTTCGCCCACGCATCCACTAGCATCGGTTCGGTGGGCGTACTCACGTCGTACACTCGGACGCCGCCGCTGTACCACGAGGTGTAGAGTCGGTCGCCGCGGAACGCGAAGTTGTGCGAGGTCCGGTTGACGAACGAAGACGCGTCTTCGAAGGTCGGCGGCGCGAGTCGCACGAGTCGCTCGGGCGAAGAGCGGTCGCTGACGTCCCACAGCGTGATGCCGCCCGGTCCGCCCATTCGCTCGCTCGCGTCGTCGTCCCACGCTTCGCGGCCGACTGCGAGGAGCGTTCCGTCCTCGTTCGGCGCGACGTAGTGGCTGTTCCCCGGTCGCTCCCTAATTTCGGTGAACATCTCGAAATTCGAGTCCAGAACTGTGTCGGGGTCTCGGCCGCCGAGTTGCGCTTCGGCGGTCGGGTTCGC
Source organism: Halorussus halophilus (assembly GCF_008831545.1). Lineage (NCBI taxonomy): Archaea > Methanobacteriati > Methanobacteriota > Halobacteria > Halobacteriales > Haladaptataceae > Halorussus > Halorussus halophilus. Next base: position 3,170,099 of record NZ_CP044523.1, on the reverse strand, counting down.
AGGGTCGCTCACGTCGAGTAGCCACGTTCCGGCGTCCCAGTTGGCGACGTACGCCGTGTCGTCCTGCACGTACACGTCGTGACAGGTGTGGATGGAACTCTGGACCGGTCCCCACGTATCGTTCTCGTCGGTCACTGACCACCGCGCGATTTCCTCCGGGTCGTCGTCGGACACGTCCACCACGACCAGCGGTTCGTCGTCTAACCCGGTCCCGGTGAGATACGCAGTCTCTCCGTGGAGGAAGGCGTTGTGGATGCCGTGGTCGGTTTCGAAGAAGGCGACCTGTTTGGGGTTCGCGGGGTCGCTTACGTCGTAGAGGAGAAATCCGGCGAGTTCGTCGCCGAACGCTCCGTAGTTCGGCCCAGCGACGAGTAGCCTGTCGCCCGAGACTTTTACGTCGTAGATGCGTGTCAGCGGCCCGTACTCGCGGTCGCCGAGCAGGTTTCGTCGCTCTGTGAGTATCTCCGGATTATCGGGGTCGCTTACGTCCGCGACTGCGAAGCCGTCGTGCGTGGCGAGATACACTGTGGTGCCGTCGTCGCCGACCACGGCTTCGAGTGCGCCGGTCAGCGAGACGCTCGTTGGTGACATCGACTGGGCGGTCGTGCCGTTGGTGGCCAGACTCGGAGCGGCGACGAACGCCGGAGTGGCACCCACGCCACGGAGGAAGGTACGTCGATTCATCGTTCCCCAGCGGTTCGTAACCGTCGCTGTGTCGAGTTCGTGGAGGGTGATTCGGTCGAAATTGGGCGCGGAATGACCATTCTCCTCAAAACTGAACAGCGAGACGTTATAAATTTCAGTGTCGTGAAACGAGCACTCGCTCCGCGCCGTCACCGAGAACCGGCCGTATTTTGAGGTCGCCGTCTCACGGTGTAGACATGGTGAACACTCTCGCAATCGTGATGGCTGTCCACACGTTGATGGCGGTCCTCTGGACGGGCGGCTACATGGTCACTGGCATGTTGGTCATTCCCGCCGCAGAGCGCAACGGCGACCCGGCCGTCGCGTTGGACGTGCTGGATTCGCTGAAGTGGTTCGGATTCGGTGGCATCCTCTTGATGGGCGGCACTGGTGGCCTCGCGCTCGCGCAACTCTACAACAACGAACTTCCCGAGGGACTCCGCGGCACGGTCCTCATCGCCATGATGACCCTGTACGGCATCTTCGCACTCACGAGCCTCTGGGCGTGGCGCGAGACGAAGAGCGCCCGAGAAGCGAACGTCGGCGAACTCCCGACCCGACTGAAGATGGCGTTCCGCACGAACGCACTCGTCGCGACGCTCCTCGTACTCGACGCCGCGGCAATCGGCTACGCGGCCTAAATTGTGGTGCGGAGGCGGTGGCGTTACGGTCGCGGTGCGGAGGCGGTGGCGGTAAATCACCAGCGCACCCACCGCGAGTGAGGCGAGGCGCGCCACGCGCGCCTCGCCGAGCGAGCGCGTCCGAGGAACCGTCGAAGGCGCGGCGAAGCCGCGCCGTAGGCGGTGACGACGTGTCTTCCTGAGCGGATGTGAAGGAAGGCTCGGAAGACGCGGTTTGTCTTCCGGTGATTTTCATCGACGTTTTGCCAGTGGGCGGGCGCCTCGCGCCCGCCCCGCAGGAAAAGGTCGTCGGTAGCCTTTTCAACGCCACTCCCGTACGTGCTTCCAATATGACCATGGGTTCGGACATGTATCGCCAGCAGATTCTCGACCACTACAAGAACCCCCGAAACTACGGGGAACTGCCGGAGGTCACCTACTCCCACGCTGGCGAAAACCCGATGTGCGGCGACGAAATCACCGTCGATGTCAAACTCGACGACGACGAAGAGACCATCGAACACGTCGCGTTCCGCGGCGACGGCTGTGCCATCAGCCAAGCCAGTGCCAGCATGCTCTCCCAGAAGTTGCAGGGCATGAGCGTCGAGGAGATGCAGGAACTGGACCGCGACGACGTCATCGACATGCTCGGCGTCGATATCAGTCCGATGCGCGTGAAGTGTGCGGTGCTGGCCGAGAAAGTTGTCCAGGACGGTGCAGACATCTACGAGGGCGAGAAGGACCTCGACAAGACGACGACCGAAGAAGACGACTGAGGCTGTTTTTGGTCCAGATTTTGCAAGCGAGCGATTTCGCGGCCCCCGGCCGCGCAATAGCGAGCGCAGTAAAAGGTGGGCGCAGAAGGACCTCGACAAGACGACGACCGAAGAAGACGACGAGTAGACGGAGTTGTCCTGTTCTATCGCCGCGTTTCGCCCGCGTCGAACTGCCGTCCGGTAGCTCGTGCGATATCGAGCAGGAACCCGAGTCCGCGTTGCACGTCTGGGTCTCGTATCGCGCGAACCAGCCCGACCGCGCCGACGCGTTCCGGAGGGGTCTCGGAGTCGGCGGCCTCGCCGACCGCCGAGAGCATCGTCTGGAGACCTTCGACGGTGTCGGGGTCCGACGCGGTGTCGGCGACCTCGCCTAACGAACTGCCGGTGCGAGCGAGGTTCGTCACCATCTCGTCGTCCAGCGCGCCGGACAACAGTGGTAGCACGTCGGCAACTGCCGCGAGGTCGTCCAGCGTTCCGTTCGCTTGCAGTTCGACCAGTGTCTCCGCGGCGGCCGAGAGTTCGTCACCGTTCTCGCCGACTGTCTCGGCCAATCGCGTCGTCTCGTCGGTCGCCAGTCCATCGGCGGCCTCCGCGAGCGTGCTGCTCGTAGCGGCAGCGTTCGTCACCATCTCGTCGTCCGCAGCCTCGCTGACGAGTTCGCCCGCGTCGAGGAGGTCGTTGACGAGTCCGAGTCGTCGGACGAATCTGGCGACCTCTTCGGGGTTCTCCGCGATGGCCTCTTCGAGCGCACCCGAAGTTTCGAGTTCCGCTTGTTCGTTCATCTCGACCACCTCACAGCAACCCCTTGGCGGTCAGCCAGTACGATTCGTTGTACGAGAGCTTCGCCCAGTGGATGAATCGGGACGGTTCTGGCAGCGTCGGTTGCTCACCGTAGTTGAACCGGACGAACGTCGCTTCGTCCATTCCGGCCTCGATGAAGCAAACGGTCTTGCCGTCGTAGCGCGCGGTCGGTGTCCGACCGCGCACTCGGTCGGCGAGGCGGTCGGCGACGACGCCCGCTTCGAAGTGGGCGACGCTCCCCGCTTTGCTCGTCGGTACGTCGGCGGTGTCGCCGATGGCGTACACGTCCTCGGCTTCCTCGGCTTCGAGCGTGTGCTTGTCCACGGCGACCCAGCCGTCGTCCCCGAGACCGGCCTCTGCTATCAGTTCGTCGCCGCGATGGGGTGGAATAGCGACCAGCAGGTCGTAGTCCATCTCGGTGCCTTCGACCGTCGAGATGACTTTCTCGTCGGAGTCCACTGTCTCGGCGTTGAAGAACGTCTCGACGCCGATGTCGCGTTCTTCGAGTTTCGGCGTCGCCCACTCGGCGATGGCTTCCAGTCCGTGCGCCCGGCCGATGGGGTACGTGTAGGTGATGTCCACGGCTTCGCGTCGTCCGCGCTTGCGGAGCCAGTCGTCGGCCATGAGGACGAATTCGAGCGGTGCAGCCGGACACATGTGCGGCGTGCCGACGACGCTGAGGACGAGGTGGCCCTCGGTGAACTCGGCGAGTTCGTCGCGGAGTCGTTCCGCGCCGTCGGGGCCGTAGAAGTGATGGCCGCCCTCCGCGAGTCCGGGCGTCTCCTTCGGTGTGACCGTCGCTCCCGTCGCCAGCGTGAGGTAGTCGTACGAGAGCGTCGTCTGCCCGTCCTGACAGTGCAGTCGCTTCTCATCCGTGTCGATGTCAACGACACGGTCGATTCGGAGTTCGACGCGGTCGTCCAGCAGTTCCGAGAGCGGTCGCTTGGCGTCCGCGACCTCTCGCTCGCCGAAGGCGACGTAGAGGTACGTCGGTTTGTACGTGTGGTTCGGGTCGTCGGTGACGAGTGTTACAGCAACCTCGCCCGCGTCGATTTCCGTCGAGAGCGACTCCGCGAGTCGGTTCGCGAGGACGGTCCCGCCGGTTCCGCCACCGACGATGGCGATTCGTTCAGTCATGCTTCTTCACGTAGATGCTCCAGTAACCGTCTCGTTCGACGACGTCGAGGAGTTCGTGTCCGGCCTTCTCGACCCACTCGGGCACGTCGGTCGTCGAGCCGCTCTCCTCACTCTGTAGTTCGATTACGGTGCCCGGTCCGACGTTCTTGACCTTCCCGATGAGGTCCATCATCGGCCCCGGACAGGTGGCACCGCGTGCGTCTACCGTCTCGTCGGCTTGAATCTGTGAATTGGTCATCGGATTCCCTCTGTCTATCTGTTGGCAGTGAACCGTATAGTATTGCACTGTAATTCCAATATAGTGAGAATCGGCTGACGCTGCGGTAAGCTTGGCTGTCCCCGCTACGAATCGGCGGGTTCCCGGTCGATGAGGCCGACTGCCGACGCATACTAGTCACGACTCAGTTTTCGAAGCTTCTACTGCACGAGTAGTCGCGACCGTCTAACGGATACCGAAAACGGCTACAGAATCAGTTGATGTGGCCTTCGCGGCGCAGTTGGTCGGCGTCCTGCTCGGTGTAACGCCACTCAACGTTAGCCTTCTCGTCCTGCCAGTCCCACGGTTCCACGAGCACTACGTCGTCCTCGTTGATCCACGTGCGGTACTTCATTCGGCCGGGGATGCGGCCCATTCGGCTCTTGCCGTCCTCGCACTGCACGCGAACGTGGTTACCGCCGTTGTGTTCAGTTACTACTGCAAAGAGTTCGTCGTCGTTGGGCATCCGAAGATTTCGTCGCCCAGATTCTTCACTCATTACTTCCCGTAGGAGCGAGACACGGTTAAGTCATTGGATACTATCGGTAACAAGTACCACGCCGCCGTTCGGGCTTCTACCGGCTATTTTCTCGCCCTATCTCAGAAATAGAAAACGTGAAAATCGCGTTACTCGGGCTTCAGGCCGCCGTCTTCGACGCGCATGACCGCCTCGCCGTCGGCGAGGTTCGGCGCGTCCACGAGGCGGACGATGCGTTTGTCGCCCTTCGACTTGCGGAGGTACATCCGGAACGTGGACTTGTGGCCGAGGATGTTGCCACCGATAGGCTGGGTCGGGTCGCCGAAGAACGAGTCGGGGTTCGACGCGACCTGATTCGTGACGACGGTGGCGACGTTGTGGAGGTTGCCGACCTTGTCGAGGTCGTGGAGGTGCTTGTTGAGTTTCTGCTGTCGTTCCGCGAGTTCGCCACGACCGACGTACTCCGCGCGGAAGTGGGCAGTCAGCGAGTCCACGCAGAGGAGACGAACTGGGAAGTCGTCGTCTTGGGTGTCGCTGGCGAGTTCTTGGGCCTTCTCGGCCAGCAGCATCTGGTGGTTAGAGTTGAACGCCTTGGCGACGTGAATCTTGTCGAGGAAGTCCTCGACGAGTTCCTCCATCGCCTCGTCGTCGTCGGGACTCCCTTCGATTTCGCGCTCGTCCATAGCCGCTTGGAGTGCCTCGTCCGGCAGGCCGCGAACCATGTCGTCGATGCGCTCTGGGCGGAACGTGTCCTCGCTGTCCACGAAGATTGCGCTCCCGCCGAGACCACCGTGTTCGCGGGAGAGTTGGACGTTGACCGAAAGCTGGTGCGTGACCTGGGACTTACCGGCACCGAACTCGCCGTACACTTCGGTGATAGACTGCGTTTCGACGCCGCCGCCCAGCAAGTCGTCTACTTCGTCTATCTTCCAGCTCAGTTTACCGATCTTCTCGCGGCGTTCGAGGACCGCGGAGCCAGTTTCGAAGCCACCCACGTCGGCGGCCTTCCGCGCGGCCTGGATGATGTCCGCGGAGGTGGACTCACCGACGTCGGCGGTGTTGGAGAGTTCGCCGGGACTGGCTACTGCGAGGCTGGGATACGAGTCGAAACCTGCGTCTTGGAGCTTCTCGGCCGTCGCCGGGCCGACGCCCGGGAGTTCTTCGAGGTCTTCGTCTGCCATCGTATTCTTGCCTTGTGCGGCCCATCATATAAACCCACGTTAACACCAGACTGAAAGTGAAACTGGCAGACGTGGGCGCGTCGATTCGGAATTGAAACCGAGTATATATACCCGGGGAGAAGTGTATCAAAACCTATATTTTTGTCGCCGTGAATAGTCCCGATTTAAGATGCTCCTCTCACAAGGCCGACGTAGATACTTCCATGGACCGCTCTCCTGCTCCGGCTACCGAGGACGGGCCTGGCGTCGCTCCGTGGGCGGTGAGTGCCGTCGGTCTCCTACTTTCGGGTGGCGCAGTGTTGAACCTCGTCTCCGACTTGGAAACGACTCACTTTCTCGCATTCCCGATTCTCGCGTTGTTCTTCGGTCTCATATTGTCGGGCTCAGTCGTCTACGCTGGCTACTGGCTCACGACAAGTGAACTGACGCCCAACCAGGAGTGGCGGACGTTCTACTGGACGGTGGGCGGACTCGCCACGATGCTCGGTATCCAAGGGTTCACTATCGCCGTCCGATTGGCAGAGAAACACCAAGTTGGCGAAGCGGCGTTCAGCCTGCTCTTCGCGGCAGACGCTGGAGCTATCGTCGGATTCATCTCTGGCGTCCTCGTCGTTCGCCTCCGTAGTGAGACTGCGGAGGTGCGCCGTACCCGGGACGCGATGTCGTTCCTCAATCGTCTGCTCCGCCACGACATCCTCAACGACCTCGCCGTCATCCAGAGTCACGCGGCCATCCTCGAAGACCACGTAGACGAAGAAGGCGAACCGTGGCTCGACACCCTCAGCACGCAGAGCGAGGACGCGACGAAGCTAATCAAGTCCTCTCGGACGGTCACGGAGACGGTTATGGACGAGGCGGAACTACACTCCGTCGAACTCTCTCCGATGCTCGCGTCGCAACTCGACACGGTCGAACAGGCGTTCGAAGACGCGGAGTTCGACGCCGACGTGCCGTCGAACCTGACCGTCACTGCGAACGACGCGCTGTCGCGTGCGTTCGTCAACCTGCTGTCGAACGCCGTCGAGCACAACGACAAAGACGTGGCCCAAGTCTCGCTCCACGTCGAGGAGAACGACGAGACGGTGACCGTCTGCATCGCAGACAACGGGCCGGGAATTCCAGAAGAGGAGAAAGAGACGCTGTTCGAACCGGCCGAGGACGGCGACCACGGTTTCGGTCTGTTCCTCTCACAGACTCTCGTCTCTGCCTACGACGGCTGTCTCTCTGTCACCGACAACGAACCGCGCGGTACCGTCTTCGAGGTCGAACTGCCGCGACATTCGGCGAATTAGCTCTCGGCTCTCGGGACTCGTTCAGTCCCACGGATGTTCGCCCGGCGCGTCGGGCCACAGCGGATACCAGTACTCCTTGTCGCTCTCCACGTCGAGTTCGCCGTCCAAGTTGCTCTCCAGTTTGAACTCCACGCTCGAATCGCGCTCGTGGTCGCCTTTCGGCGCGAAGGGGTAGTACGCGCCGCGCCGGAACGAGTAGACCCAGTAGGCTGGCTTGCCGTCGGCGGTTCCACCGCCTCCGTTTCGATGGTTCTCCGAAGCATCGCGGAAGGCAAAAACAGCCGCCAAGAGACGCGAGCCGTACCCACGCTCCATCAGCGTGTCCGCCGCGAAGTTGAGGCTCGTCACGAGGTCCTCGAAGTCGTCGTCGCGCAGAACGACCCACGAGTAGCCGTAGTCGTCGGTGTGGCCTTCGGCTTCGGTCCCCGTCTCTTCCGCGCCGACTTCCAGAATGTCGTGCACTTCCTCGACGGCGTCGCGGAAGTCCGTGTTGTCTACCTCGGAGAAACAGAGCGCGGCCTCGCCGACGGCCGCGTAGCCCAACTCTGCTTCCATCGTGATGTAGGCGGTACTCATCCCGAAGAGGTCCTCGGGGTCCGCCTTTCGCGTCGCGTCCGCTTCCGCGCGGATGCCCAGCACCTCTCGCAGTCCGTCGAACAGTCCCATGGTCGGGTCTACGCACGCATGGATAAAAAGAGGCGGCTCCGACTGCGGTGCCTTCCGGAGTTATTTGGGTCTCCGAAAGTGGGCTTATCTGGCGCGTAATAAAGCAACCCCCAGACCAACCATGGCGTACGATGTCCCACCGTAGCCGCCGTCGGTTCTTGACGGCCGCTGGCTCTGGGGCCGTCGTCGCGCTCGCCGGTTGTGCGGGCAGCGACGGCTCTTCGGCGGCGACCGAACAGACCAGCGCACGAACTAGCACGCAGACGACCGACGAAACGACGACTGACGAGCAGACGTCGGAAGACGAGACCAGTACCACTACGAACTCAGATATGACTGTCGTACTCCACTTCAGCGGCGAGAAAGGCCAGCAGAATCACGCGGTTTCGAACGTCCAGAACCTCCTCGCGGACGAGACCACCGACACCGATGCGGTTGCTCTGGTGGCGAACGGACCGGGCGTCTCGCTGTTGACGAGCGACTCTGACCAGCCCAAAGAGGTCGAGCAACTGGCCGAAAAGGGCGTGTCGCTCCTCGCGTGTCAGAACAGCCTCGACGCGAAGGGGATGACCGAAGACGACCTGCTCTCCGGGGCCGAGACTGTCCCGGCGGGCGTCGGCGAACTGACGAAGTTACAGGCGGAGGGCTACGGCTACATCAAGATTCCCTGATCGTCGAACCGGGGTGGCCGAAACGTCCAGTATGGTTGCCCACGATGCACTGTGAGGGAAACCATGGACGCGCTACTACACTTCAGCGGGGGCGAAGGCGAACAGGCACACGCGATTGCGAACGTCGAAAATTTGCTCGAAGACGACTCCACGACGGTCGAGAGCGTCGTCTTCGTGGCGAACGGCGACGGCGTGTACTTACTGACCGAGGACGAGACCACGAAGCGAGACGAAATCGTGGCGTTAGTCGAGAAAGGCGTCTCGTTCCGGGCCTGTCGAAACAGTCTCGGTCTCCGGGACCTCACGCCGGAGGACGTACTGGAAGGCGTCGAGACGGTGCCCGCGGGCGTGGGAGAACTAGTGAAACGGGAAGACGAGGGATACAACTACGTCAAGACGCCGTGAGGCCTCTTTTTGGAGAGTACTCGACCGGTGGCCTGTTAGGGCGGGTAACTGGAGACGTGTAGGGTTGCTCTCCAGACGTCGTTCTCGTATTTGAGATGGTTCCCTGTCGTCTCGGAGGGAATCTTCCCGCCCCAGATGCGACTGAGGAGCGCACGGTAGTCCTCCGAGAGTTGTTTTCGTTCCCGATAGTCGTTTCTCCGGGCTTGCCGCAGAATCCCTCGCTGTTTCTCCGACATTTTCGAGCGGTCGAACTGGACAGTGACGACTTCCTCGTAGACGTACTCGCGGAACGCCGTCTCGGTGTCGGCGACCTTCTCGGTCGTGTGGGTGTACTCCGTTTCGATGAGGCGGTACTGACCCACGACGAGACGGAAAACTTGGCCGTCGTAGCTCACGAACTCGTGTTCTGGTTCGGGAAGCAGGTCGCTCGAATCCGGGTCGGAGTCGTGGAAGACGTAGTAGTCCTCAGATGTCGCGTCGTCTTTCTTCGCGTACTCGATAGCTTGCCTCACGGCCGGGCCATTCTCGAACTCTACGAAATCCACTGCACGTCGCTCGGCGCTCTCGCTCGTGACGACTTCGCCACGAAGTGTCGTCCGCTGGTGGGTCTTCTGCCCAGTTTCTTCGACGTGTATTCGATAGAACTCGCCGCCTTTCTCCACCGCCGTCGGGACGTACTTGAACGGCCTGTGCCCGTAGGTTCGGTGCTTTCCGTCGAGCGCGCTCAGGAAGACGTCGAGCATCTCGTCGGTCAGGTCTCCGGTGTTCGCGGCGAACTCGACTCGATATCCGTCCGGCGAGATGTGGTGCAATTCGAGCGCGTAGGGTGTTCCACCGGCTTCCGAACCGAATCCTGCACAGCCTGCAAATCCGCTAGCGAGCGCGGTGCCCGCGCTCCCGACGAACTGCCGTCTGTTCACGGCTCTGTTAGCTCGCAGAAAAGTCCAAAAACCTTCCGCTCAGGCCGATTCCATCTCGCGCTCCATGTCGCGGAGTCGCTCGATGCGGGCCTCGGTACTCGGGTGCGTGCTGAACACCTTGCCGATGAAGTCGCCCTTCAGCGGGATGATGAAGAACGCGTTCATCTCCGACTGCTCGCGGAGGTCTTTCTTCGGTACCTTGTCCATCCGGCCGTCGATGGTCATCAGCGCAGACGCCAGCGCGGCAGGTTTGCCGGTGATGCTGGCTCCGCCGCGGTCCGCGGCGAACTCACGGTAGCGCGAGAGCGCGCGGATGAGCAGGAAGCTGATAATCCAGACGACGAGCGAGGCGAGGATGGCGACCCAGACCTGCGGACTGTCGTCGTCGCCGCCGCCGAACCACCAACCCCAGCGCACGACGAGGAACGCGATGGTCGAGAGGAACGACGCGATGGTCATCACCATCACGTCGCGGTTCTTGACGTGCGCGAGTTCGTGGGCCAGCACGCCCTCTAACTCCTCGTTGTCGAGCGTGTTGAGCAGGCCAGTCGTCACGCAGACGGCCGAACTCTTCTGAGAGCGTCCCGTAGCGAACGCGTTCGGGACGCGGCTCTGCGACACTGCGACCGTCGGTTTCGGGAGGTCTGCCTGCTGGCTCAGTCGGCCGACCATCCGGTGGAGTTCGGGGTACTCGTCTTCTTCGACTTCATGTGCCCCCATGCTCCACAGCGTAATCCTGTCGCTGAAGAAGAACTGGGCGAGCGAGAAGCCACCCAGTATCAGGAGGACGAAGAAGATACCGACGTTGAAGAACTCGGTCAGGACACCGACGAACACGATGTACAGCGCGAACAGCAGGAACATCGTCAGTCCCATGCGTGCCCGCAGACCCCAGTCTGACTTCCATTTCATACCGCCCCCTAGGATTTCACACCGTTTAAACGTTCAGTCAAGAGGGGCGATTTCGGGGCGTCGTTCTCGCCATCCGATTCGAATCGCTACGAACGTATTTGTTTCTGCGTGTTGTCATCCACTGTGATGTCCCACACCACCGCCAGTCCACTTCGCCGTGTCGGGATCGCTACCGGTCTCTCACTGCTCGGGATCCTCTTCGGAATCTTGCTGTCTATTCCCGCGATTCTCGTACAGATGAACGTCCTCACGCAGTTCGTCGCCGCGTTCGTCCTCTCGGAATTGGGCTTCGTCGCGGCCGCGCTCGTGTTTCTCCGGTTGACCGACCGCGAATTCGAGTACCTCAACGTTCGGATGCCGACCCTTCGCGCAGTCGGATTCGTCGTCGGCGGCACCGTCGCGCTGTTCGTCTTCCGACTGGTCGCCATCCTCGCAGCGCAAGCGCTCGGCCTGCCACTCGCTGGCAACTCCGTCACACAACTCGCGGAGGAGGGCCTTCTCGAAACCTTGCTCGTTCTCGTCCCTCTCTCTATCCTCGTCGTCGGCCCCGCCGAGGAGATACTCTTCCGCGGCGTCATCCAACGCTACCTCGGCGAGACGTTCTCGGAAGTCACTGCCATTCTCGTCGCCAGCGTCCTCTTCGCGCTCGTCCACTTCCCGACGATGTACATCGCCACACCGGACCTCTTCGCCGTGGGCGTGACGATGGTCATCCTCTTCGGTCTCTCGATTCTGCTGGGCTACCTCTACGTCTGGACGGAAAATCTCGTCGTGCCGATTCTCGTCCACGGCTTGTACGACGCGCTGTTGTTCGCACTGGCCTACATCGCGCTCTCGCAGGGACTCGTCGAGTCGATGGCGGTCGCGGGATTCTGACGAATTCCGGGACACCTAGTCTTTACTCGCGGTCCGCCGATAGTACCGCCATGGAAACCGTCGTCGTCACGGGCGGACTCGGACGCTCCGGCCGCTGGATAGCCGACTACCTCGCGCGCGAGAATTTCGTCGTCTGCATCGACCAGACGCATCCGGGGTGGGAAATCGACGCCCACGAGAACGTGGACTTTCGCGCCGCCGACCTGACTGACCGCGGGCAGGCACTCGACTTGCTCGCGGAACTCGACCCTGACGCGGTCGTTCACTGGGCCGCCCTGCCGTCGCCGACGCGCCACGCCGGAGGGCGGGTGTTCGAGACGAACGTCACGGCGACCTACAACGTTCTCGTGGGTGCTGGCCGCGCAGACGCCCGAATCGCGTGGGCGTCGAGCGAGAGCGCCTACGGGTTCCCCTTCGCCGACGAGAAGCGACTGCCCGACAGACTGCCGATTCGGGAGGCGACCGACCTGCGGCCCGAGGACCCCTACGGCACCTCGAAAGTCGTCGGCGAGGAAGTTGCGAAGATGGTCACGCGGAAGTACGACGTTCCGGTCGCCTCGATTCGCCCCTCGTGGATTCAGTACCCCGGCGAGTACAACTGCCTCGACGCCCGCGAGGACCTCGAAGCGGGGGCTGGCAACTTCTGGTCCTACGTGGACGTGCGCGACGTAGCGAGCATCGTGGCTGCCAGTTTAGCGGCCGACTTCGACGGTCACGAACCGTTCCACGCCGCGGCGGCCGAGAACTATCTGGAGATGCCCATCGAGGAGGCGTTGCAGGAGGTCTTCGGGGAGTTGCCCGCTGACTGCAACGTCTCGGGCGACGACGGAGCATTGTCGGTGGCGAAAGCGCGGGAGGTGCTGGACTGGGAACCTGACCATTCGTGGCACGAGGCTGGTGACGAGGAGGTTGAGGGGCCGGAGTTGGTGAGGTAGCGGGATTTGATTTTCTGGTAATCTATCTAGTTTTCCCAGAGAAGACTAATCTTCTGTCGTGTTGTACTCCGGGAGTTAGTCGGGGTGGGGTCCCGGCGGATGGGGCATGAAACGAACACACGCGATACTCGTGGTTTGTGTACTACTGATTTCGATGGGGAGTTCTGTGGTGATCGGGTCGGTTGGGGAACAGAGCGAGAGCGAACAGACGGTGCCGATAGATTTCGAACGAAGCGGGTCGGTCAATGTGGAAATCCAGCCCAATGACGCCAAGAGCCTACGTGACCAGACCGAGACCTTTTTCTTGAAAATTGATGTCTCAGATAGTGATTACGAGGAACTGAGGATTGAGATTAAGACTGAATTGAATGTGGCTGAGAGAGAATTTAAAGACGAAGATGTGGTTCCGTTTCACCTACCATACCCGTGGTTGAAACACGGAGCGTACACAGTCGTCCAAGATTTCGACTCTCACGATACGGTGTTTGTCCCGGTTTCTATCTCCCCAGAAAATCGGTTTCAGACAGGAAGGTACGATGTTCAGGCGACGGTCTTTTCCTTAGATGGACGACCGTTGGATACAGACGAGTATCAGCTACAGATTCCTTGCTCTCTCGCCTGCCAAACTGAGCGAGGTATTGGCTTTATTGTCGAATATCTCCCAGAAATTGTCGCCATACTCAGCCTATTAGTCGCCTTCTTCGGCCGAGAGAAAATCTGGGAAATGATCAACGACCTACGGAATCGCGGCAACGGAGGCATGGAACCGCGTTCCAGAGATGAGCAGTCCGACGACCAACCAGACCCAACAAAGTAGCCCTCCCCGCTTCTACAACTTTAAAAGCGAGAACGCCCTAGCCTCCTCCATGACTACTGACGCCCGCGGATTCTGTCCCGAGTGCGGGGACTCCCTCGAAGTAGACCCCGCCGAACGGACGCCCCTTCCCGACGCGGTCGGCCAGCGCGGCAAGGCCCAGAAGCTTTGCGACGCGTGTTATTTCGACCGCTTCGACCTCGTAGACGCCCCCGAGGAGATTCAGGTGCAAGTCTGTGCCCGATGTGGTGCCCTCTACCGTGGGAACCGCTGGGTGGACGTGGACGCTGACGACTACACGGACATCGCTATCGAGGAGGTCAGCGGAGCCTTGGGTATCCACCTCGACGCCCACGACGTTGCGTGGCAGGTGGACCCCGAGCAGGTGGACCAGAACAACATTCGGATGCACTGTTACTTCTCGGGGGTCGTGCGCGGCACGGCAGTCGAGGAGGAAGTCGTCGTGCCCGTGAAAATCTCTCGGCAGACCTGCCAGCGGTGCGGTCGCATCGCGGGCGACTACTACGCCAGCATCGTGCAGGTGCGGGCCGTAGACCGCGACCCCACGCCAGAGGAAGTCGAGCGCGCGGACGTCATCGCCCACGATATCGTAGCCGAGATGGAGGCCACCGGCGACCGGGACGCTTTCGTCACCGAGTCGAAGGAGACCGACGACGGCATCGACATCAAGGTCTCCACGTCGAACATCGGCAAGAAAATCGCCGCGAAGATGGTCGAGGAGTTCGGCGGGAGTTACTCCGACTCGGAGACGCTCGTCACCGAGGACGAGGACGGCAACGAAGTGTATCGCGTGACCTACGCCGTCCGACTGCCACCGTACGCGCCGGGCGAGATTATCGACCTGCGAGACGACGACGGTGGCCCCGTCCTCGTCAAGAGCGTCCGCGGCAACCTGAAGGGGAGACGACTGACGACGGGCGAGCAGTACGAGGCCACCTACGAGGAGGGCGACGCCCCCGACGCGCGCCGACTCGGTTTCGTAGACGAGGCCGAGGAGACGACGGTCGTGACCGTCGAAGACGAACACGCGGTGCAGGTGCTGGACCCCGAGACGTACCGCTCGAAGACGATTGCGCGCCCGGAGTACATGGACGCCGATGCCGACACCGTGCCGGTGTTCAAGAGTCGCGCCGGACTGCACGTCGTCCCCGAGGACGCCGCCGAGATGGAGGAGTGACGAGGTAGAAAATGGCCGACCAGCAGGACGAGCAACCACCACATCTCGCGGCAGTCGTACCGAAACCCGACAGCGAGACGACCATCGCGGCCTTGCGAGCGGAGGGCGTCTACGACGACGCCCGAAAAGTCCGGGAGTACGACGAGCAGACTCTCGCGCTCCCAGTCACTGACCCGCCACAGGAGACGGCCGTCCTCGAAGTGGTCGAACAGCGCGACCCGGAGCGACGCGCGCCCGGTCTCGATTCGTTGCTCCTCGACCGCAGGTGGTCCGAGGAGGCGGTCGAACGCGCGCCGAGTTCGTGGGCAGTCGTCGGCGACATCGTCCTCGTCAACTTCGATGCCGACTTCGACGACGCTCTCGGTGACGACAAACGTGAGGAGGTCGGCGAAGCCTTACTCGACCTTCACGGCGAGACCGACACGGTTCTCGCTCGCGGTGGCGTCTCCGGTACGTTCCGCGAACCCGACGTGGAAGTCGTCGCCGGACAGGGCGACACCGAGACGGTACACACGGAACACGGCACCCGGTACGCACTCGACTTCGCTTCAGTCATGTTCTCGCCGGGCAACAAGGCCGAGCGTGCCCGGATGGGCGATGTGGTCGAATCGGGCGAGCGCGTCTTCGACATGTTCGCCGGTATCGGCTACTTCACGCTCCCGATGGCCCGCGCAGGCGCGAACGTCGTCGCCGTCGAGAAGAACCCAGCCTCGTTCAAGTATCTGGTCGAGAACGCGATGCTCAACGACGTGCAGGGCCGCGTCGAACCGTTCCGCGCCGACTGCCGCGAGGTGGAAATCGACCCGAAAGCCGACCGCGTGGTGATGGGGTACTACGAGTCGCACGAGTACCTCGACAGCGCGCTCGGCGCGTTGAAATCCGGTGGCGTCGTCCACATGCACGAGACGACGCCCGAAGACCTGCTGTGGGACCGGCCGGTTTCGCGGTTGCGGGACGCCGCGGCGTCCCACGACCGTCCCGTCGAGATTCTGGACCGCCGCAAGGTCAAGAGCCACAGTGAGGGCGTCTGGCACGTCGTCGTAGACGCCCGCGTCGAGTGAACCGTGACGAACGACTGCGCCGAGTGAGTCGCACCGAGTCGTCGCGTCGTTCGGCGACACCCAAACCGTTATTTTGTTCGAATCGCAGGCGTTTCGTATGGACGACAACACACGCCAGAAACTCATCTCGATATTCTTCGTGCTGCTGATGCTGACCTCCGGCGTCGCATACGCCGCGAGTTTCTTCTGAACGAGGTCTGAGACGCGATTCGAATTGTAACGCCCGTAGCCGTTGGTTCTCGCTTTCAGTCCAGTCACCACAGCCACGACTGCCGCACGCAAGTTTGAATACGGGTGAAACACGACTTCGACGTGTGAAGTTGAATTGTAATCCGAACAAAATACAGATATTAGATATTACTGGCAACTTTATCCGGCAATATTTGTGTCTAAATCAGTTGGTGGGGCCATGAGAGACCGCACCGTCGCGGCGATGTTCCTCCTGCTCGGACTGCTCTGGGGCAGTTCGTTTGTCACGATAGACGTCGGACTCGAATTCTTCCCGCCGGTGCTGTTCGCCGCGCTCCGATACTACGTCGCGGGTCTCGTCGTCTTGGGGTTCGCCGTCTGGACGACTGACCGCTGGCGACCCCGGACGCGAGCAGACTGGACTGTCGCCGTCCTCGTCGGCGCGCTCATGATTGCAGGCCACCACGCGTTGCTCTACATCGGCCAGCAGTACGTGTCGGGACCGGTCGCCGCAGTCGTCATCAGTCTGAGTCCGCTCCTGACCGCTGTGTTCTCGGTTTTCCTGCTCGACGAGCGACTCACGGGACTCGGCGTCGTCGGCTTCGCGCTCGGGCTCCTCGGGGTCTCCTTAGTGGCGCAACCGAACCCCGACAAAATACTCTCGGCGAACGTTCGCGGCATCGCCATCGTCTTCGTCGCCGCGGCCGTCTTCGCTCTCGGTTCCGTGTTGACGAGGCCGTTGGAGTCGAACTTGCCTGCCAGAAGCGTCCAAGCGTGGGGGATGCTCGTCGGTGCGCCGATTCTGCACTTTGCGAGTCTCGCCCGCGGCGAAACGTTCGCGGCCATCCAGTGGACGCCGACCGCGACGGCCTCGCTGGTCTACCTCGCACTGGTCTGTGGTGCGGGGGCGTTCCTCATCTACTTCGAACTGCTCGACTTGCTCGGCCCGACGGAAATCAATCTGATCGGCTATCTCGAACCGGTGGCCGCGACGCTCCTCAGTTGGGTGCTGTTGGGCCAACTCGTGGACCCGCTCACGGCCGCAGGATTCGTCGTAATCTTCTCGGGATTCGCCTGCATCAAGCGCCGCGCACTCGCCGACTTGGTGTCGGGAGTTCGCGCAGAACTGGCGAGTTGAGAATTCTACTCTACGTCCCACACGTCCGCCATCGGACTCTTCTTGTCGCGGCCGGACTTCCCGTTGCGCTCCGATTCGTCACGTGACTGCCCGTCCGACTGCGAGTTGCTACTCGACTGCGAATTACTGTTCGACTGCGACGACCGCGAAGTCCGCGTTCGCTGTCGATTGTTCGTCCGACTTTTCCCGCTACTGTGGCTTCTGCTCGCGGCCTGCGGGTCGAACTCCGGCAGGTCTGGGTCGCTCATCAACTCGACCTGCTCGCGGAACCACGGCGGGGTGTCCTGCTCGGCGCGTTCGAACAACTGGAGCAGACTCGTGTCCGCGAGGTACGTCGCGCCGTAGTCGTCGGGGGCACGGACGACGCGCCCGCAGGCCTGAATCACGGTTCGGAGCGCGGCGCGGTAGTACCACGCCCACTGGCCGTGTTCGAGGCGGTGGGCGACCCGCGAGTCGCCCGTGTTGAGGAACGGAGCTTTGCACAGCACCTGCCAGCGCGCGAGGTCGCCTTTCAGGTCGAGTGCTTCCTCCATCTTCACCGAGAGGAAGACCTCCTCGCCGTCGGTGGCCTTCCACGACTCCAGTTCGTCGTCGCGGTCGTCTTTCGTATGCGTGCGAATCCGGTCGCCGACACCCATCTGGTCGAGTCGCTCGGCGAGTCGCTCCTGAATCGCGTAGGAGTGGGCGTGAATCAGGCCCTTCTCGCCGCGGTGGTGTTGCATGATTCGGACGACCGTGCGGGCAATCTTCGGGAGGGTCTCGTCGCGGTGTTCGTATGTCATCTTCCCCTGCGTGGTGTCGTACAGCGGGCGATTTTCCACGGGGAAGGTGTGGCCGACCTCCACGAGTGCGACGTTGTCGGGGTCCAAGCCAACCTGCCCGCAGAACGACTCTTTGTTCAGAATCGTCGCCGAGAGGAGCGCGAACTTGTTGCCCCGTTCCCAGACAGTGTGGTTGAGGTACCGCTCGGGGTTCATCGGTTTGATCGTGATGCCGCCACCCTCGCCGTCTGGCTGGTCCACGACCCACGTCGTCGCGCTGTCTTGGTTGCGGTAGTCTTCGACGAACCAGTCCAACTCGCCGATGAGTTCCTGCAAGCGGTCGCGCTTGGCGGCCTCGGCGGGCGTCAACTCGGGTTTCGTGATGAGGTCGTCTTTCTCGCGCTCGCAGACGTTGCCCAGTCGCTCGGCATACTGGACTGCTCTGTCCAAATCCGTCAGTTCGGGCACCTTCAGTTCGTCCCAGATGGGTACTGTCCGAGGGTTCAGATCGATTGCCGCGTACATCTCGGCCCACTCGGCGAGTCCGTGCGCTTCGTCCACGACGCAAACGTCGCGCTTGCGGAACACCTCCGAGCCAGCGGTGCGCATGAAGTACGCCAGCGTCATCGCCGCAATCTCCCTATTGCTGGCGATAGCTCTATCAGAAAAGTACGGACAGCGATGCTTGACCGAGCAGTCGTAGCCCTTCTCGCGGGCACAGGGAGCGCGATTGACCGGGGTGTCGGTCTCGCCCGGCAGGATGCAGTCGTAGTTGCGCTTCCCGCGAATTATCTTGAGGTCCGTCAGCAGGTCGTCTTCCGCAACGTCGTCCAGTTGCGAGACCTGCGGCGTGGTGTAGTACGCCCCGGTCGCTTCGCTCGGTGCCACGTCGTCCGGTTGGTCGGCACAGCCAGCGATGGAGCGGGCGAGCAGGGACTTGCCGCTCCCGGTCGGTGCGCGCACCAGCACCACGTCGTTGCCGCCGTCGAAGGCAGCTTTGATGTCTTCGAGGGCCTGCTTCTGGTTGCCGCGATAGGAGGGCGCGGGGAACTCGTCGAAAATCCGCTCGGACTTCACTGTCGGGCACGACGGTAGCCGGGGGCCTAAAGCCTCCGGAAGTTACGAACCGAGCGCGACTACGAATACGCGCCGAACGTGACCACAACTACGACCGCAGTCCAGCCACGTCTTCAGCCGTCGGGTCGTCCGGCAGACGGTCCATGCAGTCGAAACAGAGGAAGTGTTCGGAGCCGTCAGAGTCGAACTCCAAGGTCATCCCACCGGTCGATTCGTGGTCGAGCGACCAGAGGCCCGAAATGCCGCCCGCGATGTGCACCTGCTCGCCACAGCCGTCGCACGGGTCCGTCGCCATACTGGGAAAGAGAGTGGCGACGCCTAAAGTCGTAGCGCCCGACAACCCTCACAAATCGATTCCAAACCGTATATAACTGTGGCCAGTGGTATCTGTGTGCATAGTTGGGATGGGGCCCGACTGGGTAGAAATGACACACGACTCGCACTCACCGATGGCGACCGCAGCAGCACTCGGCAAGCACTCTTCGAACGTCCACCAAGCCTACCACGACGTCGAAACCGACGGCGACATCGCGAACACGATTCTCGACGCGCTCGAAGCCGTCTCCGGCCGCCCGGCCGAGCGACTGGGCGTCTGTTTGTACGACAGCATCGACCCCGACGCGCTGAACGACCTCTTCCAACCGACGCACGCCGCCGACCAGCGGCTGAGCGGGCGCGTCTGGTTCACGGTCGGGTCGTACTCCGTGACTGTCCACGCCAGCGGCCACGTCTTCGTCCGGCAGACGGGATAGTCGAGCGACCCGATCAGACTTCGTCGTCTGGTTCGTGGTCGGCCGCCATCCGGGACGCTTCCTCGGCGTAGCGCTCGCGGGTTTCGGGATCGTTCACAGCTCCGAGGTTCCGGAGCGGCGCGTCCAACGCGGCGGTCGTCGGCCGGTCGTCGTCGAAACTCGTCAGCGCCCGTTCCTTGCGGAGGTACTGCTCCCCGTCGGGCGTGGCGTAGACGAGGATGACCAAATTTTGCTCGTCGTCGGAGAAGGTTCGTTCGACTAACCAGACGCGCTTGGTCTGCTCTTCGTTCGCTGACTCTCCGTCGTTCGCTGTCCGTTCTTCCATACTGTTCACTACTCGGGATAGGTAATAGAAGTTCCAGCCCAGTCGTTTATGTCCTCTCACGCCATACAGCAGACGGTCATGGAACTCGACTGTCAAGGCTGTGCTGGCTGTTGCATCGACTGGCGAGCCATCGCACCCGACCCCAGCGACCACGAGCGTCGCGGCCCGCGACGACCGCTGGACGACGCGTACAACCTCGTGGCCCTGACCCGCGAGGACGCTCGGGAGTTCCTCGCCGCCGGACTCGCCGACGCGCTGACGCCGCGACTCTGGCACGACGAGGACGGCGTCGAAATCGACGGCGTCTCTGTCGCCGCTATCGATGATTCTCCCGTCTTCTTTCTCGGCCTCAGAAAACCGCCCAAGCCGGTCGCGCCGTTCGACGGGGACTCGACGTGGCTCCCCACCTGCGTCTTTCTCGACCCGACGACTCTCCAGTGTCGGATTCACGACTCGGAACTCTACCCCGAGGAGTGCGCGGAGTACCCCGGTCACAACCTCGAACTCGACCAGGAGACGGAGTGCGAGCGCGTCGAACGCGCTTTCGGGAGACCGCGCCTCTTAGACGACGAACCGCCGGACGAACTCTCGGCGCTCTTGTTCGGCCCGCAGGCACTCGGGCAGAAACTGTTCGTCTTCCCCGACGCCGAGCGACTCGACGGTGTCGTAGAGCGCGTCGTAGCAGGCGAACTCACTGCTGAGGACCGTGCGCTGTTCGTCGCGGCCGCAGTCTCTGGTTCTCCGGGCACGACGTCAGTGAACGACGACTACTTCGAGCGAGCGTTCGAGCAGGCCACGAACGCCGACTCGTGGGCTGGTCGCGCTATCGAAGACTGGGAAGCGCGGGCGACTGCTGTCGGCGAGGACGGGGGAAGCGCCGTTGGCGAGAATGCGGGCGACGCTATCGGCGAAGACGCGATAGACTCGACGGTAGCCGAGCGAGTCGAAGAAGAGCGCGGCGCGCCTGCTACGCCGGGGTGGAACTAACGCAGAACTGTCGCCGTTTCACGTATCGGACTTGATTTGCTCGAACTGTTCGAGGAGGTCTTCCGTGGAGTCGCCCGAATCGTACTCCACTTTTCCGTGGTAGGTCGTCCGCTCGTCGTCGAAACTCGCATCGACGCTGTTGTTCTTCCGCTCGCGACGTTCGTGTTCGTCTTCGTCATAGGCACCCATTGACATGATAACCACACTCATGGTTCGAAACACCACATTATGAATGTAACGGATAATCACACGAGTTACGGCAGCTAAAAAGAGGTTAGGAGCTACTCGACGCGGAGTTCGTCGTCCGTCTCTACTTCTTCACCCTCCCACGTGAGTTGGAAGCTGACGTGCTGAGTCTCGCTGCTACCCACCAGCGCGGCATCTGAATCGACCGAAACGTCGAAGTCCACAGTTCCGGGTGGGTTGATTGTCGCACTCTCGTTGCCGACCAGCAACGTGACTTTTTCGCCGCTGGGTGTCTCCGCTTCGTCCTCTCGTGCCGTGTCGCTCTCCG
Source organism: Halorussus halophilus (assembly GCF_008831545.1). Taxonomy (NCBI): domain Archaea; kingdom Methanobacteriati; phylum Methanobacteriota; class Halobacteria; order Halobacteriales; family Haladaptataceae; genus Halorussus; species Halorussus halophilus. The sequence goes on along the minus strand of NZ_CP044523.1, from coordinate 3,148,673 downwards.
CTTCGTCCGTCGGCCGGTTCGTCGGCGTCGGTGGCGTCTCTGCCGGTTCGAGTTCCTCGGCGAACTCTCTGAGATACTCGGCGACTTCCTTGCGAGATTTTTCCATCTCGGCGTCGATGTTTGCCATCGTAATCTATCCAAACTCGCTTAGGCATTGTTATATACGATATAGTCTCATCTTAGGCCGCTATATCTCATGCAGCGCTTTCGCTGTCATGCGCGTCGGTTCGAAGGTGGTCCCGTATCTCGCTCAGTTCGCAGGCTCGAAGTGCTGGTATCCCGACAGTGTCGAACCCTATCCCCCCGTAGAGAGGAACGGCCATCTCCGGGGATTGCAACACTCCGATTCGACAACCGGCGTCTCGTCCGCGTGAAGCACCGCCCACGTAGTGGCTTCTCCGACGCCTCGACGGCGGGACGGTGTTCGTCTTCCGCGCTTCCGCGCTTCCGCGTTGCTCTGGGCTCTCGCTTGCACAACACGTAAATTCCTCCCGTGGCAAGAAGAGATGTGGCAAGCCCGCTCCGCTTTCGCCGCTCTACGGAGCGGTGGACCGACGACCGCGTCGAACGCGACGTTTTCTCTCCTCTCGACGAGAAATTCGGCGCGACCTACGAGACACCGCATTACGCCGGTCCGAACGGTTACGACACGTTCCGCATCGAGATGGGGAACGGCGACCTCGCGCTGTTCGTCCGAGACGACGACGAGGCCTTTTGGCTCGGAAACACCGAGACGCCGTCCGCGCTCTGGCGCACAGAGAAGTACACCTTCGAGGAGATTCCGTACTCAGTCGCCCGCTGGGCGCAACGCGAACTGCTCGGCAATCTCCAAGTCGAAGCCCCGTGGTTGGCCGAGTACGACCACCTCTCGTGGTTCTTCCTCCCGGTTCTCTTCTCGAAGGACGGCCGACACAGCTCTCGAAAATTTTTCAAAGAACACGCTGCCGGGTTCCCGGACGCTCCGCGCGACGCCGCGTTGGACTTCTACGAGCGACTGCTCCAGACCGGCGCGCTGGACGACTATCGGTACACGATGGCCTCGAAACTCGGCACGAGTCCGCACGTGGACCCGGTTCGAATGGCCTCGGCGATGAGCGAGTTCACCGCGGCGAAGATTCTCGTGGACGCCGACTACGAGGTCACGCCCGAAATCGAGGTGACGACGGGTCACTCGCTGGACTTCCGCGCGGAATCGCCAGACCAAGACGAGTGGCCGCTCGTGGAGGTCACGCGCCCACGACCACCCACGCGACGGAACGCCGACACGCCAATCGCCGCCGTTCGGGAGACGGCCGAGACGAAGACTTCGGGACAACTCCAGAAACACGGTGGCGGTGCGGTGCTGTTCGTAGACTGCTCGGGATTCCGCGACGACGAGTGGTCTGCGGTGGCGGCCGAGAAACCCGCCGTTCGGCACCGCCCTGCGGTGGTCTTCCGCGCTAGACCGTCCGGATACGTCGAGGGCTATCAAAAAGGGAACCTGCCGCTCGACTTGGACCGGGCGTTGCAGTGGGTGTGATACCCTGAGCGCGTCAGTGGCGTGTGGGTCTCCCGGTGCAGAAGTTACAAGAGTTCAGAAGACGCGAGAAATCTGGACGCGTTGCGTCCAGATTTCTCGACGTCGGTTTTTTGGTCCAGATTTTTTGGCGGAGGGTGGCAGGCGCGCAGAGCGTGCCGTCGCCACCGACGCGAAAAAAGGTGGAAGCGTCGTTTAGAAGCTCACTTGCTCAGGACCGTTCGTCCCCATCACCGTCGGGTCGCGGTCGCTGTACCCCTTCCGACCGATGGCCTTGCTACTGACCGCCGAGTATAGCGTCGTCTCGGCCTCGCCCGCCGACTGAAGCGTCTCCGAATCGACGCGGCCGAGTACTTCGCCGATGGTCTCGGTCCCGTTCGGGAGGTCGAGTTCGTAGTCGCCGTGCGTTGCGGCGAGTTGTTCGGTGGTCGCCGGATAGTCGTGGTCGGCCAACAGTTCTGTCGCCTGTTTCAGGGACATCAACAGCTCGTACATCAAAGTTAATGATAAACTTTGTCGCCAAGTGAGATTCCAGAATTTAAGGAATATAATGTCGTGGGGATGGTCTCGTCTCCAGACAGACACACTTTCCACGCACCCCGCCCTTCGGGGCGTATGAGCGTTTTCGCGGACCTCCACGTCCACACGACGAACTCCGACGGCGAGATGGAACTGTCGGAGGTTCCCGCCGCCGCCCGCGACGCGGACGTTTCGGTCGTGGCGATTACCGACCACGACCGACTGCATCCCGACCTGCCGACGCCGATTACCGTCGTCGATGGCATCACCATCGTCCACGGTATCGAGTTGCGCGTCGAACCCGAGGGTGGGGAACGCGTCGATATTCTGGGCTACGGCGCGAATCCGACGCCGGAACTCATCGACGAGTTGGACCGAGTACAGAGCGACCGCAAGGAACGCGGCCGGAAGATAATCGCCAACGTCGAAGGCCACCTCGGCGTTGACCTCGGACTCGAAGCACGCGAAGGACTCGGCCGTCCGCACGTCGCCCGCGCTGTCGTGAACCACCCCGACACCGACTACGAGGAAATCGGGGCGGTCTTCGACGACCTCATCGGCAACGGCGGTCCATGCTTCGTCGCCCGCGAAGTGACGAGTTTCGAGCGCGGTATCGAACTACTGAACGACGCCTGCGGACTGATCGGACTCGCTCATCCCTACCGATACGAGGACCCGACCGCCGCACTGGAACTGACCGAGCATCTCGATGCAGTGGAGCGTTACTACGACTACGGCCGCGAGGTCGATACACGCCCCCTCGAACGCGCTATCGCCGACCACGACCTCGTGCCGACCGGCGGGAGCGACGCCCACGACCACACGCTCGGTAAGGCGGGCCTGTCGAAACCGGAGTATCGCCACTTCCGCTCTGCGGTGTCGCTCTAACTACTGTCACCGTCGCTGAAATATGCGCAGGGTTCAATAACCGTGGAGAACGTACGGATAGCTATGCGGTGTCACTACTGCGACCGGGAGGCCTCGTTCGCGCCTGAACTCAACGGCGTCGAGGTCGGACTCTGCGACCAGCACTTCCGCGAGCAGTTCGAGTATCTCGCCGAGAACGACGCACTCGCCTATCTTCGGCACAAGTTCGACATCGACCGCCCGGACTGACCACTACTTCTGGGGCACGCGGAACGCGACGCCTTCGTACTCGTATACGCGCTCCGACCGGGGCGGCGTCTCCATCTCTCGCGTCGGGTCGCGATACGCGCTGCCGAGTACTATCGGCGTGTGCCCCATCGTCGTCTCGACTCGCACGGTCGTTATCTCGTCTCTCAGTAGATACGGGAGTCCGTTGCGGAGGCCGTGAGACTGAATTACTTGCTCGGCGACGAGGGGTGCAGCAGTTTCGGAGTTCGTCGCTTCGACCAACTCCAGTGTCTCCGGTGCGTCGCTCGCTTCTGCGCGGCCGGTTCTGACGGTCAGCACGTCGCCATCGCGCTCGGTCGCAGTTACGTCGTCTGGTTCGAGGACGAGCGGGTCGCCCGTCACCTCGAAGAGCGCGAGGGCACCCGCGTGGACGAAGGCGTAGACGCCCGGCCCGAGCTTTTCGACCCTGGCGGACCCGCCCATCGCTTCGGAGTCGGCACTCGCGTCGCCGATGGCGAACTGCCACGCGAATCGCCCGCCTGGTTCGACGTACGTGTACGGTTCCGGAACCGCGTGGGGCGCGACGAACGACCATCCATCCTGACGGCGTTTCGCCACCGTCCACGAGTAGGGATTCATACCGATTCTCTCCTCGCTCCCGTTGTAGAGCGTGAACGTCGTCGCGTCGCTCGGCCCCTCCAGCACCTCGCTCTCGGGAACGATGTAGGCGTCGTCGTGGACGCCGTTACTGAGCGCGTGGTAGCACGTTCCGTTGCCGCCGAAGAACGGAGGACACGGGTCGCCCTCGAACCGCGACTCACCGACAGGCAGTGGTTCGGAGTCTGGCGTTTCAGTATCGTTTTCGGTCGTTTGAGACGTGTTCGAGATTGGTTCGTCCGAATTGGTCGTAGTCGGTGTCGTCGAAGCCGTCGTCTCGCCGGGGGCTGAAGACGACCCGCCGAGACAACCTGCCAGCGCGCCCGCGCCGACGAGTGCGAGAAAGCCGCGCCGGTCTGTCGCGCGAGAAGTGTCTTCGGGGGAACGCGGAGGGCGGTTCATACGAACGAGTTCTAAACCTGCCGGTATATGCTTTCAGTAGAGTCAAAAGAACGTTTGAACTATTCCGAGGGAGCTAGGCCCGACCTGCGTCCACGTCGATAGCGTCTACTGGGCAGACGTCTACGCAGAGCATGCAGTCGATGCACTGCGCTTCGTTCGCCGGGTCGGCCTTCCGTTCGCTCTCGGGATGGCCGGGCGAATCGACCCATTCGAACACGTCTACCGGACAGTCTTCGAGGCACGCGCCGTCTTCGATACAGAGGTCGAAATCGACTGCGACGTGGGTGCCGTGGATACCCAACTTCTCGGGTTCGTCCACCGGTCCCCACACGTCGTGGCCCTCGTGGGTGTCTACTTTCTCTCGGTTTTCGTGGAATTGTGGGTCAATGGCCATAGCTGTCCACCTACACGGTGGTACGACGATGATGCACTTAAATCCTGCCGCCTAATTTAAACTATCTGTCCAGAAACAGTTTTAGGCTAGGCTAAAAACGCGGGACGGCGAGGGGTGTACTGACGAGTCGTCGAATCTCCCGAACTCGCTTTAAGTGGCCTCGACGGCCGACGTAATTCGGACGACCGCCGCAGGACTCCGGCACAACTTTGTCTGAATGGTCCGAAATGAAACATATGGAGAAGGTCGATATCGAGGACGTGAACTCTCGGATGGGTCCCGCGGCAGTGCGAAAGCGCTTGACGGAATCGCTGGGCACGACGGACGTATCGCTGAACTACTACGAACTCGAATCGGGCGACAGTTTCGCCTTCGGCTATCACGCCCACAGCGACCAAGAAGAGGTCTTCTACGTCCAGTCCGGCACCGTAACGTTCGAAACAGGCGACGAACACTTCGAAGTCGGTGCGGGTGAACTCGTTCGGTTCGCTCCCGGCGAGTACCAGCAGGGGACGAACGAAGGGTCCGAGCGCGTCGTCGCGCTCGGACTCGGCGCGCCCAAGGAGTCGGGCAACCTCGACATGCGACGCGAGTGCGAGAACTGTGGGGAACGAACGCCGAACCGCATCGAGATGGCGGACTCTGGTGAGGAAATCGTGACCCTGTGCGAGCAGTGCGACGCCGAAACTGGTCGATTCGACTGACCTCGCTACTTCAGTTGATCCCGCTATTTCGACTAACTCCGTCGTTTCCAGATTGCGCCGACGACACCGACCGTCAGTACTGTCACGAGTATCTGCACCAGACTCGCGCCGAGTCCGCCCGCGATTGCGCCACCAGCGAGGGAGGCACCGCCGACTGCCGCCGCACTGCCCAGACAGCAGAGACTCGCCACGCCACCGATGCCCAGCAGTCCCCACGGCACGTCGCGCTCGGTCATAGAGAAGAATTCTCGCACGGCCACTTTCCAGTTTCCAATCCTGGCAAATAAAATACAGTAATTCGATTCAGCGAGCGTTTTTACCGAGCGGCCGACAACTCCCCCCAAGAGAGTCTCCCGTGTCTGACCGTCTCCCCTCTTCGCCCGTCCTAAAGTACTATCTCTATCAGGCCACGATTTCGTTCGGCTTCTTCTCGCCCATCTTCACGCTCTTCTTGCTGAGTCGTGACCTGAACTACACGCAGATTTCGACGCTCTCGATGCTCTACGCGGTCCTGACCGTCGCTGGCGAGATTCCGACCGGCTACGTCGGCGACCGAATCGGCCGCCGAAACAGTCTGCTGGCGAGTTCGGCGTTCATGACCCTCTCCATCCTCGGTTTCGTCGTCGTCCAGTCGTACCTCGGTCTCGCCGTCCTCTACGTCCTCTGGACGCTCTCGCTGGTGTTCCGCTCCGGGTCGGGCGACGCGTGGCTCTACGACACGCTCGAAGCCGAACTCGACGAAGGCCGATTCGCCTACGTTCGGGGCCGCGGCGGGTCTGTCAACAGCGCGGTGACCGTCGTCACGATGCTCGCGGGCGGCGTCCTCTACAGCGTCGAACCGACTCTGCCGTTCCTCGCGTCCGGGGTCCTGAACGGTGCGGGAGTGCTGGTCCTGCTCACACTGCCGAAGAACCGCCAGTACTCGGAGAATGGTGACGGTGTCGAGGGAGCGCACGACAGCGAAGACACCTTCACCATCCTCGAAGCGCTCCCCGTCCTCCGGCGGCAACTCGCGCGCCCGCCACTGCGCTCGTTCGTCGTCTACGCCGCGCTGTTCTTCGGCGTCGTCGCGGCCGTCAACACCTACGTCCAGCCTATCAGCACCCGTACGCTGGGCGTTCCGGAGGCGTCGATGGGTGTGCTGTACGCCGCGTTCACTGCTGTCTCTGCCGTGACAAGCTACTACGCCGGAGCGGTGCAGGACCGGTTTGGCGTCCGCGGTGCGATGCTGGTCGTGCCGGTGTTGGTCGGCGTCTTCCTGCTCGCGCCGCTACTCTGGCCCCTGCTCGCGTTCCCGGCGTTCTTCGTTCTCCGGGGGTCGAGTACGCTCCTCCGGCCCATCGTCTCGCAGTTCATCAACGACAACGCCGAGTCGGTGGGCCGCGCGACGGTCCTCAGCGCGGCGTCGATGCTGTACGCGCTGGTCAAACTTCCCTTCTACCTGCTCGGCGGCGTAGTCGCAGACGCGTACTCGGCGCTTTTTGCGGTCGGTGTCGTGGGTACGGTGTTTCTCGTCGGAATCGTGGTCGTACGTGTAGTATCCTCGCCGGTCGCCGTCGGAGACCGGGAGACGACTGCGGACTGACGCCTTGCCGACGCGCGTAGCTTTTTCCCCGCTCACAGACATTCCACGAGTATGACTCACGTCCCGAGTCCGGGTCTCGGAACCTCCGGCAACGACGACCCAGACCAGTGTACCGAGAGCGTCGCGACCGCGCTCGAACTGGGGTATCGACACCTCGACACGGCCCAGATGTACGAAAACGAGGACGCAGTCGGCGACGGCATCGCCGAGAGCGACGTCCCCCGCGAGGACGTGTTCCTCGCTACGAAGGTCCTGCCCGAAAATCTCGCCCCCGAGGACGTGTTGAGGACGGCCGACGAGAGCCTCGACCGACTCGGCGTCGAGCAGGTAGACCTCTTCTACGTCCACTGGCCGATGAAGGCCTACGACGCCGAGGAGACGCTCCCTGCGTTCGACGAACTCCGAGAAGACGGCGTCACCAAGAACGTCGGCGTGAGCAACTTCACCGTCGAACTGCTGGAAGAAGCCGACGAAATTCTGGATTCACCTATCGTCGCCAACCAAGTCGAGATGCATCCACTGCTCCCGCAAGACGACTTGCTCGACTACTGCCGAGCGCACGACATCACAGTCGTCGCGTACGCGCCACTGATGCGAGGTGACGCGAGCGACGTAGACGAACTCGTAGACCTCGCCGAGCAGTACGACACCACGCCAGAGGCGATTAGCTTAGCGTGGCTGGACGCTCGTGAGGGCGTCGTCCCCATCCCGAAAGCGACTGGCGAGGAGCATCTCCGGGCGAACCTCTCTCCCCCCGAACTGACCGACGACGAACTGGCGCAAATCGACGCCATCGACCGAGAAGAGAGACTCGTGGACCCCGACGACGCGGCGTGGAACTAGCGAGGTGTGAGCGATTGGAAGGAGCGAGGCGTGCGCGACCGGAGGGAGCGAGATTCCGCAGAAATCTCGTCCAAACGAGCGGGGAGCGATGTTCGAAGAACCGAGCGAACGAAGTGAGCGAGAGCGACCCGCGAGTAGCGAAGGCCTCGTACTGGAACGGCGAAGCCGTGGAATCAGCGACACCGGGCTTCCATCCGATTTATACCGCCCCGCACTGAATTTTAGGGTATGACGGTCCGGGACCACATGTCCCAACACGAGGCGGCCGAGGAACTGCCCATGATAACGGAGGGGGCGCGAGTCGTCGCCGTCGAGACGATGGACCACAACCGCCACGAGGAGGTCCACAAAGTGACCAGTCGGCTACTGGACCGCCACGACTGTGGTGACTGGCTAGCGGAGGCCGAGTCGGCCAACGGCAAAGAAATCGACTGGGACGTACTCGCGGAGTGTTGGGAGAACTCCGACGAACCGCCCGAACTGACCGAGACGCTCTTGACGCTCCGCGCCCGAAGCGAGCGACCGTACCCCTCGTTGCTCCGCATCGAGTTCGAAGAAGAGGAGACGGACATCGACTTCGTTCCCGGTCAGTACGTCACCGTGCGCTACGACGGGACGCCCCGGCCCTACTCCATCGCCTCCTCGCCGAACGACGAGTACGTCGAAATCTGCGTCCGCAGGGTCCCCGGCGGAACGCTCACGCCACGTCTCGCAGACACAATCGAGGAGGGCGACGAAGTCGTCTTGCGAGGGCCGAACGGCGACTTCACGCTTCAGGAGCCGTCGGCGCGCGACGTGGTTTTTCTCGCCACCGGCACCGGTGTCGCGCCGTTCAAGAGCATGATAGACTACACGTTTCAGGAGGGCCGCGACGAGTACGAGAAAGGGAAACGCGACGTGTGGCTCTTCCTCGGCGCGGGGTGGAAAGACGACCTCGCGTACCGCGAGGCGTTTCAGCGACTGGCCGACGAATGCGAGAACTTCCACTTCGTCCCGACGGTCTCGCGCGAACACTGTCTCACCGGGTGGGACGGCGAGACGGCCTACGTCCAGCAGACGCTGTTGAAGTACGTCGCAGACGACGCCCTCGGAGGTGCCGACCTCCCGGAAAGTGCCGAAACAGTCGCCGAAGAGTCGCCTGCCTACGACATCGACGCTCGCATCGACCCCGACCACGCGGAGGTGTACGCCTGCGGCACGAACGCGATGGTCGAAGGGTTGACCGACACGGTGTCTCGAATCGGCGTGCCGAACGACTGCGCCGAGAGCGAGGGGTTCGGATAATGAGTCGCCCGACCGTCGTCTACGACGACGACTGTGGCTTCTGCACGTGGTCGGCGGGGTACGCCGCCCGTCACGGCGACTTCGACCTCGTGGGCTTCTCGGAACTGACGACTGGCCAGCGCACCCGTCTGCCCGACGACTACGAGCGGTGCGTTCACTTGCTGACCGACGAGCGAGTCTACTCCTGTGGTGCGGCGACCGAGGAGATTCTGTGTCGCATCGACTCGCCCGCGACCCCCTTCGCCGAGGCGTTCAGCGAGATTCCCGGCCGAGAATACGTTCGGGAACCGCTCTACCGGTGGGTCGCCGACCACCGCGCGTGGTGGGGGAAGATAGTGAGCGCGAACCCGCCAGCGAGGAAGTAAGTTCGGGCTACAACTTTTCTATCTCGTCGCCTGCTCGAATCGTCCCAGATTCGAGGATTTCGGCGTTCAGGCCCCCGCGGTGCAGGAACGCCGACACCGCACCCTTCTCGGTCAGCGATTCGAGGTGACTACAGGGTTCACAGAGTTCGATGCCCTCGCAGACGACCTCTCCCACTCGAAACCGCTCGCCGACGAGATGGTTTAGCGCGGCATCGCTGGTGGTAATCTGGCGGCGGTGTTCGCCGTCGCTCATCTCGATGCCGTCCTCGGCGACTGCGTCGATTGCTTCCTGCTCGATGAGCGACAGGTCGAAACTGTCGCCGCCGAACTTGCGGTCCCCACGGAGTCCCTCGCCCGCGACTGCCTCTACCGATTCGATGCCTTCCGTCGCTTCGCCCTCCTCGGCGGCGACGTGAATCGCTTCGACGGTTCCGGTGCCGTTCATAACTGGGGTATCGGAGCGTGGTGACTTAACTGTCGGCGGAGGTACTGCACTCGCTTTCACACCGCCATTTTATCAGGCGGTCTACGTAATGGCAGACCGATGCCCTCCAAGATACTGATCGCTGTCCTCCTCGGATTTCTGGCACTCTCCGGTTGCAGTGCCCTCCCGGTCGATTCGGGACCCCAGTACGACGTGTCTGTCGAGTCGGTTTCGGTGAACGACTCGGAGATTCGAGTCGTCGCTATCACGCCGCCCGAAGGCGAAACCCTCCCGAAAGGAGCGCACGTCACCGTCGATGGCGGCTACGTAGAATTCACCGAGATGGCGACGATGCCCTACGACGAGACGGTCTATCTGACCTACGTTCCGTCTCGGACCAAGTTCGACCTGACGAACGAACTCGATGAGGACGTCCGTGGTCTCGACACGACGAACTTCACGGTCAGCGAAGTTCGAATTTCAGCGCAAGGAAGCACTACGACGTACGAACTGTAGGTTCGGTAAGTTGCGTTCGAGAACACTCGTTCTCGGACTCTACAGGGTCACTCGAACGCCGCAATCCCGGTGAGGTCTTGGCCCAGAATCAGCGTGTGGATGTCGTGGGTGCCCTCGTAGGTGTACACCGTCTCCATGTTCGCCATGTGGCGCATCGGTGGGTAGTCCGTCGTGATGCCGTTGCCGCCGAGCATCTCGCGGGCGATTCGCGCTTGGTCGCGGGCCATCCGGACGTTGTTGCGCTTGGCCATCGAGACGTGCTGTGGTCGCAGGTCGCCGCGCTCTTTCAGTTCGGCGAGTCGGTGGGCGAGCAGTTGACTCGTCGTAATCTGGGTGGCCATCTCCGCGAGTTTCTGCTGTTGAATCTGGAAGCGTGCGATGGGACCGCCGAACTGGTCGCGCTCGGTAGCGTAGTCCCGTGCCGTTTCGAAGCAGTCCCGCGCCGCGCCGACCGCACCCCACGCGATGCCGTAGCGGGCCTGCGTGAGACAGGAGAGCGGGCCTTTCATCCCTTCGACGCCGGGCAGCACGTCGGCCTCGTCCACGTAGACGTTGTTCAGGCCGATTTCACCCGTGATAGACGCTCGGAGCGAGAGCTTCTCGTCTATCTTGTTCGTCGTCACGCCGTCCTTGTCGGTTTCGACGAGGAAGCCACGAACTGGGTTCTCCTCTGCCGAGCGGTCTTTGGCCCAGACGACTGCCACATCCGAAATCGGGGAGTTCGTAATCCACGTCTTCGAGCCGTTGAGGACGTACTCGTCGCCTTCCTTCTCGGCGTAGGTCTCCATATTGGAGGGGTTCGAGCCGTGTTCCGGTTCCGTGAGGCCGAAACAGCCGATGGCTTTGCCTTCGCCCATGTCCGGAAGCCAGCGCTCTTTCTGCTCTTCGGAGCCAAACGCGTGAATCGGGTACATCACGAGCGCGCCCTGCACGCTGGCCATCGAACGAAGGCCGGAGTCGCAGGCTTCCAGTTCCTGCATCAACAGACCGTAGGCCGTCTCGCTGAGGTTCGGCAGGCCGTAGCCGTCCAGATTCGGCGCGTAGAAGCCGAGTTCGCCCATCTCGGAGATAATCTCCTTCGGGAACGTTCCGGCCTCGAAGTGGTCGCCGATGTCGGGGCGAACCTTCTCCTCTACGAACTCGCGGGCAGTGTCTCGGACCATCCGCTCCTCTTGGCCGAGGTCGTCTTCGAGTGAGACGTAATCGAGCATGCCGTTGTGTGGGCGAGCGAGCGTGAAAAACGCTCCTACTCGTTCGCAAGAATTACCGTCCGCCGCTGCTCCCTCGTGACCTTCTCTCTGCTCGAAACCGCTACGTTTCGACGTTCTCGTCGCGGGCCACGGCGACGTCGAGATACGCGTCGGCTTGCTCGGCGTGCGGCCCACGACTGACGACGTGGTCGTCTTGGTCGTACTCGACCAGCCCCATCATCGACAGTTTCGGCAACTGCGAGTGACACAGCGAGGTGAACACGCGACTGCGGTGTTCGTTGGAGACGAGGTCGATGGACTTCCCCGTCTCCCACGACGCCACCGTGTCGGCCACTGTTTCGACCGACGCCGGTTCCTCGGCGTCGCGGAGGTAGACGAGGATGTACCGACTCCGGCGCGACGCGAGCGCGTCGAAGACGTTGTCCTGCGACAGCGGCGGAGCCTCGATGTCCGGTTGGCGAGGTGTCGTTACCGACTCCGAACCACCGTTCGCCCCGTTGCCGTCCGTGATTCCGTCTTTCATCTTATTGCGATACGCGTTTGCCGGGGGTGTCTCTGGTGGTTCACAGATAAAGGCATTTATATACAATCTCACCCCGGAACCCCGACGCTGTCGGCGAAATCACCCACTACGAGGCCCCTTCCGCAGTCTTAAGCCTCCGGAGCGAAGACGGGGAGGTGTGCCCAAGGCGATACGTGCGAGCGTGACGGCGGGTCTCTTGCTTCTCGTCGTAGGAGTATTCGCCGTGGCGACCGGTCGGACCTTCCTCTTCCCCAGTCTCGGTCCCTCTGCGTATCTGCTGGCGACGAAGCCGCGAGCGCCCGAGAGCCATCCGCGCCGCGTCGCAGGCGGACACCTCGTCGGCATCGTCGCAGGCCTGCTCGCCTACTACGTCCTCGCGCCCGGACTCGTCGTCACGTCGCCACCGCCTGCGCTCTCGCCCGCTGGCGTGTCGCTCGCTGTCAGTGGCATCCTTTCGGTGACGCTAACGACTGGCGGTATGGTCGTTACCGACCTTCGTCACGCTCCAGCGTGCGCGACGACGCTCATCGTCTCGCTCGGCTTGTTGCCCACGCTCTTGGACGCACTAATCATCGTCGCGTCGATACTCTGCTTGCTCGCCAGCAACCACGCGCTACGGATTTCCGGCGTCGCTCCGCAGGGCGACACCGGCGAGCGTTCACCCGCTGGAAATTAGTTGCTCGCCTCCCTACCTGCTCGACTCGTTCGTCGCCGTCGCGTTCACTGCCTCGTCGTACCACGGCGGTCGCTCGACGGTCGTCTCGCCGAGCGCCGTGAACCGACTCGTCTGGCTGACGTGCCACGTCCGGTTGCCCGACGTGGCGTCGTACTCGACGTGGTACTCGTGGACCAAGCCGTCGGAATCGACGAGTGCGGTCATCGAGACGTTCGACGCCGACTCGACTCCGAACAGCGAGGCGAGAGTCGCGTTGTCGGCGACGCCGGTCGAATTGACTCGATAGAGGGTCGTTCCGTTCTGCGTCGTCGTTCGGGTGACGCTCGTGTTCAGCGAACCGAACAGCACGCTGAGCGTGTCACGCCCAGTTCGAGCGCTAGCCACCGAGACGCCGCGACCGTTCGACTCTCGGTAGGTCGTGCCGTTCTGCCCTTCGACGGCCTCGAAGGTCTCGTTCTCGCCCGACCAGACCTCGATGTCCTGTGGGAAAGCAGGCGTCACCGACGCGTTGCCCGAAAAGTCGTACCGCCAGAAGACGCGCGTCGGTTCGTGTGCGACCTTCGTCGTGGTGTTCGTTCGGGAGAGGACGACGACGGTCGCGTTTTGATTCCCGGTCCCGTTCGACGCCAGTCGCTGGCTCTCTGCCGTGTAGGAGGTGTTGGCCAAGACAGCGGCGTGAGCGTCGGCTAAGAGAGTGGCGTCGGTCACGCCGGACTTAGTGAGTCCGGGGGCCAGTTGGGACTCCGATTCGTTCGTGGTGTTCGCTTCGCCTGTCGTCTGGGTCGTCCTGGTCGTTTCGTCCGTCCTGGTCGTCTTGTCGATTGCACCGATTGTCGTGCCTGATGGCGATTCTCCGGCGGTGGTCGGCGGGGCGGTGCCACCGCTGGGGAGATTGTTGCAGCCAGCGAGGAGGAGCATCGCGGCTACGAGGAGGGTCAGGGCGGTACTACGTCGCATACCGGGAAGTTGTTCGCCTTGCTATAAGTATTTTAACGCCGACAGAAAAACTGGGAGAAGAACTCTTTACGCCGCTTTCGCGCTGGGTTCGGCGTCTGTTTCGTCTTCGTCTTCGTCTGCGTCGTTCGCACCTGTCTCGTCTTCCCGAACTTCGCGCACGAACTCACAGAAGTTGTCGAAGACGAGTTTCGCCTCGCTGGCCTTCGCGTAGTTCTCGTCGGTGATGCCGTCCAGCACTCGCTGTTTGCGCTCGTCGGGCAGGTCCTTGCCCTCGGTCACGTCTCTGGCGGTCTCGGTGTCGTACTCGGGGTGGAACTGCAAGCCGAAGACTCGATTCTTCCGGAACCCGTGGTTGGAGTAGTCGTTGGCCGCAATCTCTTCCGCATCGGGCGGCAGTTCGACCACCGCGTCGGAGTGAGTCGTAAACACGGTGAATCGCTCGTCTACGCCGTCGAACAGTCGGGAGTCGCCGGTCTGTTCGACCTCGCGGTAGCCGATTTCGTACTCGCCCATGTCCTGCACGTCGCCGCCGAGAACGTCCGCGAGCAACTGGTGGCCCCAACAGATGCCGAGACACGGGACGCCAGCATCGATGGCCTCGCCGACCCATCGCTTGGTCGGTACTATCCACTCTTCGTCCCAGTAGACCGACGACCGCGACCCGGAGACGACGACGCCGTCGAAGTCGGTCGTCTCGGGGAGATGGCCGCTGGTCGCGTCGAACTCCACGAGGTCGGCGTCCAGTTCGCGCCGGAAGTTCCGCCGCGTCATGGTCCCCTCGTGGGCGGCGTTGATGAAGGCGATACGAAGTCGCGTCATTACAGGAACGAAGCCACCCTGTTCAAAAAGGGCTTGCGCTACCGGGAGTTCTGCCGGTATCTGCGTTCGGATGGGGTCTGCAGTCGCGTTCTGGGTCTCCGGTCTCTCACCCGTCCAACTGCCGCCGCAGTTTCGCCCGATTCACTTCGCCCGTCGGTCGTCGCGGGAGGCTCTCTACGGTCGTAATCTCGCGCGGAACAGCCCCGTTCGGAAGCCGTTCGCGTGCGAACCCCCGAACGTCGGCGGCGTCGGCCGACCCGACGACCATCGCTCGAAGTTCGTCGTCCGTGCCGCCCGCGCCTCCCCCCACGACGCCTGCCGCAGTCACACCCTCGTGGCGTTCCAGCGTGCGCTCGACCAATCGGGGGTGGACGCGCTCGCTCCCCGCTCGAACTTCCTCCGAAGAACTGCCGAGGACGCAGTAATCGCCGTCTTCGCGGTAGGCAACGTCGCCCGTGGCGACCCACTCTGGGAAGGGTTCGCCGTCTTCCACGTACCCCGCGGCGACCACTGGCCCGCGAACTTCGAGGTCGCCGACTTCACCGTCCGCTGTTCGCTCGGCGTCTTCCTCGCTCTCTCGGACCACGCGCAGTTCACAGTCGGGAAACGGACGCCCGACGTAGTCGGGGTCCATCGCTCTGTCGGCGCGCTCCGGCGGAACGTAACAGTTCGCCCCTGTCTCCGCGCTGGCGTAGATTCGAACGACGGGCACGCGTCGAGCGACCGCCTCGCGCACGTCTGTCGGGAGTCCTGTCCGCGTGGCCGCCCAGTCGAGACCGTCGAAGTCCGTGCGTTCGAACGTCTCGTCGGCGACGAGTTCGCGGTACTCTGTCGCGCCTGCGAGACAGAACGTGACTCCCTCGTGCTGTATCGTCTCCAGCGCGTCGCTCGGGTCGAACGCTCGCAGAAGGACGACTCGGCCACCGGCGTACAGTAGAGGTAGGGCCGTCCTGAGCAGTCCGTCGGGGTCGGAAAGTGGTAACAGGGCGGGCGCACAGTCTGCGCGCCCGAGACCCCACGCGGCCCCGACGGTGACGCAGTTCCACTCGGCGGCGCGAGTGGGTACGTCCACGACGGGAGGCGCACGGCGAGGCCCACTCCGGGAGTCGGTGCGCGTTTTCCGTGTTGGGTCCGGATGCAGGTAGAGTGACGTCCCGGAGTTCGAATTCGGCCGCTCGTAGGACTCGGTCTCCAACCGAGCGAACTCCTCGAAACTGTGGATTCGCTCGTCGGGAACCTCCCGAACGAGGTCTCGCTGGGCCGCCTCGTGGACGACGACTGCGGGCGAAATCGTGTCGAGCGGCCCCTCGACTGTTGCCGGTGTGAGGCGGTGCGAAATCGGGGCAAAGATAGCTCCGAGACGCCGAGCGGCGAACAGGAGCGCGAGTACCTCGATGCGATTGCGCGAGACGACTGCGACGGCGTCGCCTGCCTCGACGCCCAGTGCAGCAAGTCGGCGCGCGGCCGATTCGGCTTGCTCGTCCAGTTCGGCGTAGCTCACTCGCTGGTCGTCGGTGACGTCTACGACGGCCGTGCGGTCGCCCCAGAGGGCCGCACGGCGTTCGAGCGAGAGTGACATCGAACGCAGTACAACGTGGCTGTACGTAGTCGTTGTCCCGGACGGAGGTGGTCGCGGTTGTGGTCGCGGTCGTCAGGTCAATCGTCGCCGGGTGAGCAACACGACGACGAAGAGTCCGAGGAGGACGCCGGTGCCGAGCAGTACCAAACTGACGAACATGGAGAACAGGTTGGAGAGGCAGGCCCGCTCGGTGAGCAGTCCGTCGCTAAAAATCCGAGAAGCCCCGTGGGTTCCGAAGACCGTGTCCCCCGACGGCAACCAAGAGGAGGGAGATGCCGGTCAGTATCTGCTCTGTGGTGCGCATGTGTCGATATATCGAATTAGCCGACACGTCTCTTCTGGTCAGTACCGTCGCGCCCGGAGTGCCACGCCAGCGGTCGAAACCAGCACGACGGCTGTGTAGACTCCCCAGACCGTCCCCGTCGTCAGTTTCAGTGCGACGGCTCCGCCGAGGACGGCAGTCAGTGCGCCGACGAGCAGCGTGAGTCCACCGACGAGGTTCGCCAGCGCGGCGTCGTTCTCGACCGTCTCAGAGTCGAACCCGGCGACGAGGTGCATTCGCCCCTGGAATCGGATGAAGAATCCGAGGACGGCGAGGAGTCCCGCCACGAACCACAGAGTGACTGCCGACATCGACTCTGGCATTAGTTCCGTGTTACTAACCCTGATACTGAAAACTTCGGGTTTCTGCTCAGTCGTCGCGTTCCGCTTCGAGAAAGCCCACGAGCGCGTCGTTGACCGCTTTCGAGCGTTCTACGAAGCAGAAGTGTTCGCCCTCAAATAGTTGCAACTCGCCTCGCGGTAGTTGCTCGGCCAGCAGGCGACCGTTCTCGACTGGGAGTACTCGGTCTGCCGTGCCGTGGCCGACGAGCGCGGGAATCGTGATTTCGTAGAGGCGGTCGCTCACGTCGAAGTCGTCCATCGCCGCGAAGTGGGCCTGTTGGACCTCACGACTCGCGTCTTCGGCCGCTCGCCAACCAACGATTTGCTCCACCAGTTCCTCGGTCTCCAGCAGTTCGTCGCTGGCAACCGGTTCGAGCGACGTGCGGAGCGATTCTCTGTCTTCTGGGTCGGCCGCGAGTTGCTCCCGAATTTCGGGGGCTGTAGATGTGGCCTGCGGGCCGCCCGGCGAGGTGCCGAGTAGCGAGAGCGTCCGCGCACGCGAGAAGTCGAGAGCGTACTGGAGCGCCACCATCCCACCGAGTCCGACGCCGACGAGGTGGGCGTTTCGCGTGCCGAGGTCGGCCAGCACTGCTTCGAGGTCGGCCGCGAGGGTCGCTACGTCGTATGGTTCGCTGGCGTCTGAGTTCCCCGTTCCGCGAGCGTCGTAGGTGACGACTTCGTGTGGCCCGGCGAGTGCGGCGTGTTGCCAGCCCCACAGCCACGCGCCGTACCCGGCGTCCGGCACGAGGACGACCGGTGTGTCGTCTGCCAGTCCCTCGCCCGCAGTCTCGTAGTAGATGTCCACGCCGTCGCTCGTGGCAGTCGGCATGGTCGATAGTTGGTCGGCGCTCCGCTTCAATCGTTTCGTTCGGTCTGCCGAGCGACGACGAGCGGCCACCCGTCGGCCCCTTCAAGGTCGATTCTCACGTCGGCGAACCCCGCGTCACGGACACGCTGTCGAATCTCCTCGGCAGTGAACGTTCGGAGCGACATCTCCTCGGTGACCTTGGCCGTATCGCCCGATTCGCGGTCGGCCAGTTCGTACGTAAATTCAGCGTCGAGGCGGTCCGGGTCCGTGTCGGAGTCGTGGTCCGAAGTCGTACTTCGGGACTGTCGCCGGACTCGAAACCGCTCGCTCTCGAACGTCTCGTCTTTCTCGTGGTCGTCCTCCATCCGCTCGGTCGGGAAGTAGTCGAACAGCGCGACGCCGTCCGGTTCGAGGTGCGCGCGGACGTTCTCGAATAACCCCCGAACCTCCTCGTCTATCGTCGTGTGACCGGTGATTCGTCCGAGTGCGACCACGGCGTCGAACGTCGCCTCGAGACTGTCTTGGGTCGCGTCACCGACGACGACCGACGTGTCGTCGGTTCGCGCTCGCGCTCGTTCGGCCATCGACTCGTGCAGGTCGAGACCGACGACCGTGTCGTATTCCTGCTCCAGTCGGGCCAGCAGTCGCCCGGTGCCACACCCGACTTCGAGGACGCGCTGAGCGTCCGGTGCGAGGTCGGTGACGAGGCGACACTGGTCGTCGTAGTCGAAGTGGCGCTCGTAGACGAAGTCGTACACTGGAGCTAGCGACGAGTACATGTGTCCTTCCTCGATGTCTTGGCTCCGCAGTGTCGCAATTACGTCGTCGAGACTTCGCATGCGAAGTCGGTTGCGCCGCCGCGGGAAATACGCTCGGGTGGTGTGTCACGCCGTCAGGATTCCATCTCCACCACGTCCAAGCTTCCGTCAACCACGACCCGGAGCGTTTCCCCACCTGCTTCCACGTCCACCGCGACTCGCCACCCCTCCAAGTCATCTTCCGAACCCACTTCCAGCACCTCCGTCAGATTGTCCGAAGAGACGAACTCAACCGCCCAAACTCGCCGCTCGGAGAGGTCTACGTCTCGCTCGTAGCAGAACGACACCACGGCCGGTTCGAACAGCAGGTGGGCACCGACCCGGGTGTAGTTGAACGCGCCGCAGTGGTCACAGGTTTGCAGTGCCAGCACGTCGTTGACCTCCTCGCCGCCGTACCTGTGGTCCTCGTCGAGTTCGAACAGGTGCGGCGGCATCTGTCCAGCGCAGTACGGACAGATGCGATTCGAGAGGGTCGAGAGGTGGTCTCGAATCCGCTGGTCCACGATTCGGAGCGTCTCGGTTTTCGACTCCGGCGCGAGACTGCTCGGCGGCAGGTGGCGGTGGTAGTAGTCGCTCTCGCAGTCCGGGCAGTCGATTTTGAAGATGAAGTTATCGTAGCGGCCTTGCATCGCTCCATCACAGACGTGACACGCCGCATCGAGGTCGAACCGCGGAATCGTCACGTCTTCGGTGTACGTTCCGGCCCGCATCGACTGGTAGACGCGCACGCCCGGAAACCGGAGGCGGTACCCCTCGTCTCGCTGTTCCACGAAATGCCCGACCAACTCTCCCAGATGGTAGTTGAACCGGCCGCTCTCCTCGATTCCCGCTCGGCGACGCAGTTCAGAGAACGGTATCGGTTCGACGCCCATCGGGTCGGCGGCGTCGCCGAGCGCCCGGACGATTCGCAGGCGCGTCTCGTCGGCCAGCAGCGTGAACGCGTCGTCGGGGTCCAGTTTCCCCTCGGTTTCGACGCGGAACGACTCTCCCATACCTCGCCTCGTTCGAGCGTCGGCGAGATTACGTTTTCGGGAGTCGCGTGACGCTTCGGGAGTCACGTGGCGAGTTCGACGGGCGCGTGACGACGGCGTTTTTACGCTCGCTTGCGAACGCCGAGGCCATGGAAGCCATCAAGGACAGCGTCCACGACCACATACCAGTCGGGGACCTCGCGGCCGACCTGCTGGAGACCCCGGAGTTCCAGCGGTTGCGCCACATCAAGCAACTCAGTACGGTGCGACTCGTCTACCCCTCCGCGAACCACACTCGATTCGAACACAGCCTCGGTGTCTATCACCTCGCGCGCCAAGCCCTCGACTGGCTCAGCATCGACGACGACCGAGCGAAGGCCGTCCGCGCCGCCGCGCTCCTCCACGACGTCGGTCACGGTCCCTACGGCCACCAGACCGAGGGCATCATCCAGCGACGACTCGGCAGACACCACGACGAAATCGAAGGCCTGCTCTCCGCTGGTGAACTCCCCGAGGTCCTCGAATCGCACGGTCTCGACCCTGAACGAGTCGCCTCACTCGTCGCGGGTGAAGGTGACCTCGGGCAACTCGTCGCCGGGGAACTCGACGTGGACCGCGCCGACTACCTCGTTCGGGACGCCTACCACACCGGCGTTCCCTACGGCACCATCGACCACGGTCGCCTGCTCTCCGCACTCAGAATTCGGGACGGGGAACTCGTCCTCGCGGAGGGCAACGTTCAGACCGCCGAAAGCGTCCTCGTCGCCCGTACCCTGATGAACGCCACGGTGTACCGCCACCACGTCTCCCGAGTCACTGGCGCGATGATAGAACGCGCCGGAGAGCGACTGTTGGACGGCGCGCCGCTCGACCCCGAGGAGTTCGCCCGGATGACCGACGACCGACTGCTCGCGGCGTTTCGCGCCCACGGAGCGACCGCCGAGACGGCCGACCGACTCGAACACCGGGACCTCTACAAGCGCGCGGTCTGGGCGGACCTCGAAGACGTAACGGAACCGGTCGTCACAGCGGACCACGAGACGGTTCGGGAGTTCGAGCGCGACATCGCGGCAGACGCTGGTGTCGCCCCGGAGTACGTACTGGTCGATACGCCCGGAGAACCCAACATTCCCGAGACCTCGACGCGAGTCGTCGTAGACGGCGAGATACGGCGACTCGCCGACGAGTCGCCGCTGGTCGAAGGGTTGCGGGCCGCCGGCCGTGCCCAGTGGCGCTTCGGCGTCTACGCGCCGGAAGAACAGGTCGATGCAGTCGGAAAGGCCGCCGAGCGGGTCCTCGGTCTCGACGCCTCCGCGGTCGATAACTAGGACATCGGTCCCCCTCCGTACCGTGGCTGCTGTGCGTGCTGTTGGCTGCCGACCTGCGAGACGTTCCACTGCTCTCTCGCGGTCTGGCCGACGCTCACCGGTTGTCCAGTAGTGTCTGTCTGCTGTCCAGTCTCACTGGTCTGTTGTCGGGCCACTCCGGTCTGTTGGCCCATCGCCGCTCCAACTGTTTGGCCGGTCTGTTGTCTGCCCATCTGCTCCTGTCCCGTCATCTGTCGATTCCCCGCCGTCTGCTCGGCCATCGGCTGGCTCCCCGTCACTTGTCCCGTCGCCTGTGGTGTCTCGACTCGCTCGCGGGCCTGCTGATGGGCTTCGAGGAACCACAGTTGTTTGTCGATTTCACGGGATAGTTCGGCGTACAGGTCGCCCGTGTCCTGGTCGCCGTAACTCATCGAGGCGTCGATGTTCGCTCGCAGGTTCGCGGCGTGAATCGCCACCCGTTCCACGAGTGCCGCGACGTACTCCGGTCCTGTGGTGACGCGCTCTGGTATCTCGGGAATTCGCGAACTCGACGCCGCCATTCGAACCGTGCCGGTCGCTTCCCCGCCCAGTTCGGTCGCGCGCTCGGCGATGTCGTCGGCGTGTTCTTCCAGCACTTCGGCTATCTCGTCGAACAACAGGTGGAACTGGTAGAAGTTCCGCCCCTTGACGTTCCAATGGGCGTACTTCAGTTGCGTCATCAGGTCCGTCGTGTCCGCGAGGCTCTGATTCAGTAGTTCGACGGACGAGGCTCTAGTCTGTGGTGACAGGTCGTTCGCGGTCCGGAACCAACTCTGCTGGTGCTGGCTAGGTTGTATGCTCATTGTTTCCCCCGACGCCGAGTGACGACGAGCGCGGAAAAGAAGGTTTTCGCAGGCGAGTGAGGGGTCTGACCGAACCGGGGCGAACTGCCTCGTACGGCGACAACTGCTTTCACGCTCCGTGTCGATTCCCGGTTGTCTATGGGGGACCACGAATGGGAGTACGAGACGCTCCGGCCGCCGCGGGAGGGGACGAAGAAAGAGGCTCGGGACCCGAAACGCCAACTGAACGAACTCGGCGCGGAGGGGTGGGAACTAACGGCGACCATCGAATACGTCGGCGGCGGGACGAAGTTCCTGATACTCAAGCGACCCGTCCCAGTGGCGAACGACGACTCCGTAGGGCAGACCGATGAGTGAGGGCGACGGCGAGAACGACCACGACATCAGCACCGCGAACACGATGCGCGAGCGGACGGACGAGAGTCGTCTCAAACTCCGCCTCCTGCTCCGGTCGAATCGCCTCGCCGTCACCGGCGTACTGGCGGGAACAATTTTCGTCCTCTTCGTGCTGTCCGGGCAGTTCGTCTTCCCAACGTTTCGCTCGACGGCGCTGTCCGGCGACGTGGTCGAGACCATCTTCTCGACGATGATCAGTGTCGTCGTCACCGGCACGACGCTCGTCGTCACTATCAACCAACTCGTTCTCTCGCAGGAGACCGGCCCGCTGGGCGACCAGCGTAAACGGATGAGCGACGCGATGGACTTCCGGACCTACGCTTCGGAACTGCTCGGGGAGACGACGCCGTCGGACCCTTCTACGTTCTTGCGGGCCATCGTAGACGTGAGCGAACAGCGGGCGAAGGTGCTCGGTGACGCTATCGCCGACAGCGACGACGCCGAACTCCGAGACGAAGTCGAGGAGTTCACCGACAGCATCACCGGGAACGCCGAGGAGGTCAAAGACGAACTTGACGGGGCGGAGTTCGGCACCTTCGACGTGCTGTTCGCCGCGCTGAACTTCAACTACTCGTGGAAAATCTTCCAAGTCGAGCGCCTCCGCGACGAGTACGAGGACGTGCTCACTGACGACCAGCGCGAGTCGCTGGCCGACCTCCGCACCTCGCTAGTGATGTTCGGGCCAGCCCGCGAACACGTCAAGACGCTGTACTTCCAGTGGGCGCTGGTGGACCTCTCGCAACTGATTCTGTACGCGGCGGTCCCCGCGCTCCTCGTCGCGGGCGTCATGCTCGGGTTCGTCGGTGGCGAGTCGTTCCCCGGTTCGACGCTCGGCGTGAGCAACCTGCTCTGGGTCGTCGCCGTCGCGTTCACGATTACGACGATTCCGTTCCTGCTGTTTACGGCCTACGTCCTCCGAATTGCGACGGTAGCGAAGCGTACGCTCGCCATCGGGCCGCTGATTCTGCGGGAGTCACAGCGGTGAGCTACGCTTTTTCGATTTCCAACTCGAAAGACCACTTCGCGATGGCTTCCCATTCCTCGACATAGCAACTCTCTTCGAAGGTGTACCGACCGGGCGGCAGACAACCATCGGCGCGGTGGTCAGTCCAGACTTCTGCCTCGCGGGAGAAGGTATCGCCAAGTTCGACTTCGTGGAACCACGCCGCGAGGTGGTATCCGAAGCCCTCTTCGGGTCCCTTGTCCACGCGCCAGCACTCCGGTCGCGTCTCGTCGCGGTCGAAACGACCGCTCGGAACGAGCGCAATCGTCTGGTTCGACACGTCATCCACCAGCGGGAGCGTCATCGTCGGCTGCTCGGCCCCACTGCTGATTGTGACGTCCTCGTCACCGACCCACTGGAGTTCGGCCCGAAGCGACGCCGGATCGTCCTTGGTCACCTCACTCCTTTGCATCTCGACGGAGAGTTCGGCGGGGATGACTGTCGGTTGGGAGACTTGGGAAACCGAGACCCGACGGAAAGGCGTGTCGGCCATCGTTGCTCGTCGGTTCCGCGTGTCAGACGATAAGCCTTGTTTCGACTCCCGCACGTCTCACGGACGAAAGTCTGAGCGAACCCTCAAGCACCTACAGTTCGAACGACGACACACGCAGATGGCTCGAACGCTCGAACTCCCCAACGGCGAATCCGTCACGAGCGAGGACGTGTTCTTGTACAACAACTACCCGTACCGGGTCGTCTTCGTGGACGACGAGGAGTACGAGTTCGAACTCTCGCCGCTCCACTGGGGCGGTGGCGACATGGACATCCCGTTCCGTGACCGGGAGGCGCTGG
Source organism: Halorussus halophilus (assembly GCF_008831545.1). NCBI lineage: Archaea > Methanobacteriati > Methanobacteriota > Halobacteria > Halobacteriales > Haladaptataceae > Halorussus > Halorussus halophilus. Next base: position 3,125,004 of record NZ_CP044523.1, on the reverse strand, counting down.
TCGAACAGTGGGGGTCGGAGTCGCGCGGGACGCTGACACCGACCGAGTGGGATCAGTGGCTGCGCGAGGTTCGCCACGACGACCGGTTCGGCGACGACGAACTCAGCGTACTCGCCCGGGAACTCCCGAATTCGGACGGACTTCTGACGAGATTTCGCCGTGCGCTCGGCTTGTGACTGGCGACGGGTTCGTTTTACTCCCCTTCTCGTTGTCTGCTGACTGTTTCACGCCGAAGGTCCTCTCAACCCTGCTCTTTGCTTCTCACGGTCGGGAGTTAGGCAACTACTTACGCAAAAATATAATATGTTAAACCATTTCACGCGTCCACGAAACCGTTCCGGCCGTCTTATGAACATACTCAAACACGTCCTGTTCCCGATAATAGAGTCCATAACAAAGTGGTTGGTCGGCATAGACCGAAGTGCGCCCGGCGGCTCGGGCGCAGAGCGTGCAACGCACGGCCACCCCCGACGTAGCCGGAGGCGCTGGTGATGGGCTGGCATCTCATCAACGTGTCACCAAACCTCCCACGAAAGTTCTCATTTCGGGACGCCGTCGATTCTCGCTATCTCCTTTCAGGACTGCACCACGCGCGGGGAACTCCCCGCGCGTTGGTTCTCAGGTACGCATCCAAGTGTGACCAGTGCCGTCGCTCCTCGACTAACGCCGTTACTGCGAAGGCTTCTCGACCGGCGTAACCTCTTCCATGCGGCCACTCTTCTGGATAATGTCGAAGGCAGTCAGCAGGTCTGTCCGCGAGATGATGCCCGCGAGTTCGCCGTCAGCGTCGATGACGAGCAGCCGACCGATGCCGTGCTGTTGGAGCTTCTCGAAGGCCGAGATGGCGTCGCCGGCCGCTGGAATCGTCTTCAGGTCGGTGGTCATCACGTCTTCGACTCGGTAGGCGTCGCGCTCGACCTGTGGCACCTCGCGGGCGTCCTCCAGCGTTATCATGCCGACGAGTCGGCCGTCGTCTAAGACCGGATAGCCAGTGTGTCGCTGGCGGAACATCGTCTCGAAGAGGTCCGCGATCGACGTGTCCGGCGAGACGACGTCGAGGTCGGTAGTCGAGGTCATCACGTCGCGCACGCGCACGTCGCGAAACGCCGTGGACATCACCGTCTGTTGGGCCTCGCTCGTCGCGCCGATGTAGATGAAGAACGCGATACCGATGAGGATGATGTTGAACTGCAACAGGCCGAACAGGCCGAGCAGGACGGCGAACATCTTCCCGACTTCGGCGGCGGTTCGGGTCGCGTCGGCGAACGACCGATTGCGCGCCAGCAGTGCTCGAAGGACTCGTCCGCCGTCCATCGGGAAGCCCGGCAGGAGGTTGAACGCCGCGAGGACGAGGTTCATCAGCGCGAGATAGCCGAAGATGAACCTCGCCGTCGGAAATCCGTTGGGAATCAGGAACAGCGCGAACACGTACGAGACGACGCCCAGCGCGATGCTGACAGCCGGTCCGGCGATGGCGATGGCGAGTTCCTGTCGCCAGTCTTCTGGTTGGTCGGTGAGTTGAGCGATGCCGCCGAAAATCCACAGCGTGATGGAGTTGATGGGGAAGCCGTAGCGCATCGCCACCAGCGAGTGGCCGAGTTCGTGCAACACGACGCCAGCGAACAGTCCGATGGCCGAGACTGCGCCCAGTATCCACGGCATCGGTCCTGCCGTGAGTGTCCCGTTTTGGAGGTCGATTCCCCAGAGTAGGTTGAGGATATCGACCCACTGGCCGACCTGTGAGCCGATAATCCACGCGAAGATAGGGAGTATCAGCAGGAACGTCAGGTCGAGTTTGATGGGAATACCGAACGCTCGACCGACCGTGAAGCTCCTCATACTCCCCTCTACTGTTGGAAGTATCTTAAGGGTGCGTGGTGATTTGGGGGGTCGCGGTGTGACGATTTGGGTGGCTCTCTCGAACGCCGAACTGCCTCGAACTGTCTCGAAGCGTCCTACCGCACCCAGCACGTGTCAGAAGAGCTTGGAGGCTGGGTGGTCGATATCTCGCACCTCTAGAACGCAGTGGCTTTCAGGATAGCGGTTTTCGAGTCGTTCGATTCTCTCTCGACTCTCGTCGTCCGGCGAGAGACAGTCTGACGTACCACCTTCTAACCCAAAGTATTCAAGACCCCACCTGAGACATGGACGTATACCGTGGCGGACACCGAGTATTTCAGACGGACGGCGGTTACCGGTCTCTCTGTCGGACCCGCAGAAGCGGAGCGGCTTCGCGGACTTATCGAAGAGTGGAAACGCGGCTGTCAACTCGCGGTCAACGAGGCGTGGGGTGTCTGTCACACCCGGAGCGAAGTACAGCAACTCGCCTACGACACGCTCCGCGAGGAGACGACGCTCGGGAGCCAGCACGTCGTGTTGGCGACTCATCGAGCCGCGGAGGCTATCAAGCGTGCACAGGACCGAGACGGCTCGAAACCGGAGTTTACGAGCCCGTCGGTCACGTTCGACACCCGGACGATGACCGTTTTCGACGACCGGACGGTCAGTCTGACGACGACCGACGAACGCGTGCGTTGTGACCTCTCGCTTTCAGCCGACGGTGGCTATCAAGCGCAGTTTCTAGACGACGAGCAGTGGGAACCCGCCAAGAGCACCCTCCACTATCGCGACGGCGAGTTCGTCCTGCATTTGGGATTCCGCACGCCGCGCCCGGAAGTCGAACCACCGACAGAGGGCGCGACCGTCTTGGGCGTCGATTTGGGCGTCGAGAACCTCGCGGTGACGAGTACCGCCCGATTCTTTTCGGCGGGCGAACTGAACCACCGCCGCGAGCAGTTCGAGCAAGTCCGGGCGTCGCTTTCGGCGACCGGAACGCGGAGCGCCTCGCGCACGCTGAAGCAAGCAGGCTACAGCGTGGACCAGTTCGTCCGCGGACGACTCCACGAGGTGGCGAACGGCATCGTGGACGAAGCCGAGCAGTACGACTGCCAACTCGTCGCGTTCGGCGAACTGAGTGAGGTCGTAGACATCCTGCCCGAAGCAGACCCGTTCCACGAGTGGCTGTTCTCCCAACTGCTCTCGCTGGTAGAGTACCGCGCCGCAGCGCGCGACATCTCGGTCGTGCAAGTCAATCCGGAGTACACGAGCCAACGCTGCATGGAGTGTGGCTTTACCCACCCGGAAAACCGAAATCTGGACGAGGGGCAGTTCGAGTGCCTGAAGTGCGAAGCCTCGGCCAACGACGACTACAACGCCGCGAAGAACATCGCGTTCCGGTGTGTGCGCCGTGGCCCGCTCTCCTCCCGTGGTCTCGGTGCGTCGGCCTGCGCGCTTCGCTCGGGTCTCATCAGTCCCAACGACGGATTCACGCCGTACGCGGAACTCACGGACGCACCGCGGTCTGATTGACTTTTTGTACCCGCCGTTCGTAGCGAGGTGTATGAGCCAGACACCCAAGCCACTGGTGCGACGCGCAGACGACATCGAGTACGAGTCGGTCGGTGCCGCGGAGGGCATGTCGAAGGGCGTCCTCATCTCCGAGGAGCAGGGCGCGCCCCACTTCGCAATTCGGCGGTTCGAACTGGACGCAGGTGCGGAAGTACCGAAGCACACCAACGAAGTCGAACACGAACAGTACGTCCTCGAAGGCGAGTACGTCGTGGGAATTGATGGAGAGGAGTACACCGTCAGCGCGGGCGACTCGCTACTCATTCCGGCGGGTGTCGTCCACTGGTACCGCAACGAGGGAGACGACGCTGGTGCCTTCCTCTGTGCGGTTCCCAACGGTAACGACGAGATAGAACTGCTGGAGTAGGAGAAACTACTCGCACTCCGGAAGCGAGACGACGGCGTCTATCTTTGCCGAAATCCACGCCTCCGGTACCGAACGGTCCTGTATCCGGACTATCGGTCGTCCGTCCTCGCTGTCTTCGATTTCGAGTTGCACTTCGTCGTCGAACCGCCCGGGTAATCGTTGATTGTGACGCCCTCTCATGGTTTCGATGCGCTGTTCATCCCGCGCTTACCCCGAGACGGCCTTTGTTATTTGCCGGTTGTAGGAAGGTATTCTGAGAATAACTCCTGTCTCAAGACGTTATTTTGAGCTTATACTGGGTTATTGTCTCATTTCCTCCGACAAAGGTCGCGGGAGATCGCTTCTTTCTGAGCCGGGAGGCCTGATCGTCCGCAGTTGTTGCTGATTGCAAGACAAACGCTGTTACTGCTCGATTTGTCAGTCGAACAGCCTAGGTGAACCGCAGAACGCCGTCACAAAGGAGACCACCCCCGCACAGCACCGCCTCAGCCACACGCCTCCCTTCGCTCCCTTCGGTCGCTTCCTCCGACTCCGAGTCGCGTAGTCGGGTGGAGAGGGACGTGGCAGTCGCGTGCGTTGGCGGTGCTGTGCGGTTGCGGTCTCCTCGGTATCGGGAGTAGCTAGCTTCGCCGGGGTCTCATCTTACTCGCTGTCGCTCTGTCCCTTTCCAACTCGCTCCTCCGAACGCCACGCACTCCCGAACACCAACCGCCATTCCGAATTGCTAAAATAGCGCCAGCAACTACCCACGAGCGTGTCAAAGCAGGTCCCGCAGGTCGATACGCTGTTCCTCCACGAGTCGGTCAGCGGCGACTACGTCGCAGTCGTGAACCGAGACCGGGAGCGCGTGTTGCAAGCGAAGCTAGAGCTCAAGGAGACGAACGCCGGGCCGCGTCCGGCGAAGTTCCGCGTCCTCGAAGGAACGAGCGAGGAGCCACGGAGTCCCGACCAGTTTATCGAAATCGCTCGCAGAGCCGAGCGCATCCGCATCTCACAGCAGACTTCCGAGCAAGCACGCGAGGAGTTCCAAGAGATGCTCGACGGCTACCAACTGGACGCGAAGGCAGTCCGGACTTGTCGGTTCTGCGCCTCCGACGGCTACTACTCGCCGATTACGTCCGACACCGCAATCGACGCGGGTAAGGAGTACATCTGCCCCGACTGCGCGAAAGAGGAACTGGAACGAGAACTCGCCTTCCAAGGCGACTTGACGCGGGCCGCCAAGGACCGCCTCGAAGACCTCTTGCTGGAGGTCCAAGACCTCGAACGCATCACGAACCTGCTGAAAGGGCAACTCGACCCGGACCTGACGAAGTTCGACGAAATCAGCGCGAACGTCGAGGACGTGGACCCCGTTCCGGTCCCCGACTTAGACCTCCACCCCGGTATCCAGAACCTGTTGGAAAGCCGGTTCGAGGAACTCCTTCCAGTGCAAAGCCTCGCGGTGGAGAACGGCCTGCTCGACGGCGACGACCAGTTGGTCGTGAGCGCGACGGCGACAGGCAAGACGCTGGTCGGCGAGATGACCGGCATCGACCGCGTGCTGAACGGACAGGGCAAGATGCTCTTTTTGGTGCCGCTCGTCGCGCTTGCCAACCAGAAGCACGAGGACTTCGAAGACGAGTACGGCGACCTCGTGGACGTGACGATTCGCGTCGGCGCGAGCAGGGTCCGCGACGACGGCCACGCCTTCGACCCGAGCGCGGACGTGATAGTGGGGACCTACGAAGGCATCGACCACGCCCTTCGGACAGGGAGAAACTTGGGCGACATCGGCACCGTCGTCATCGACGAGGTGCACACGCTCAAAGAGCAGGAGCGCGGTCACCGTCTGGACGGCCTCATCGCGCGCCTGAAACACTACTGCGAGACCCGAGCGAAGAAGCAGAACGACTACGGCGGTGCCCAATGGGTCTACCTCTCCGCGACGGTCGGGAACCCCGGTTCGCTCGCCAAGTCACTCGAAGCCAATCTCGTGGAGTTCGAAGAGCGCCCGGTCCCGCTCGAACGCCACGTCACCTTCGCCGACGGCCAAGAGAAGCCCGAAATCGAGAACAAACTGGTCAGGCGCGAGTACGACCGGAAATCTTCCAAGGACTACCGCGGCCAGACCATCATCTTCACGAACTCGCGGCGGCGCTGTCACGAGATTTCCCGGAGACTGGAGTACAGTTCCGCGCCGTACCACGCCGGACTGGACTACGGCCGCCGGAAGAAGGTCGAGCGCATGTTCGCCGACCAAGATTTGGCGGCAGTCGTGACGACTGCCGCGCTCGCCGCAGGTGTGGACTTCCCGGCCTCGCAGGTCGTCTTCGACACGCTAGCGATGGGTATAGAATGGCTCTCCGTCCAGGAGTTCCACCAGATGCTCGGCCGCGCGGGACGCCCGGACTACCACGACCGCGGGAAGGTGTACGTCCTCGTCGAACCCGACTGCTCGTACCACAACAGCATGGAGATGACCGAGGACGAAGTCGCGTTCAAACTCCTCAAAGGCGAGATGGAGAACGTCGAGACCCTCTACGACGAGAGTGCGGCTATCGAGGAAACCTTGGCGAACCTCACTGTTGGTGGGTCCCAAGCCAAGCGACTCAACGGCCGGATGATAGGCGACGTGCCGACGAAACACGCAGTCGGCAAACTGCTTGAGTACGACTTCATCGAGGGACTTTCGCCGACCGACTTAGGCCGCGTCGTCACCACCCACTTCCTCGCGCCGGACGAGGCGTTCCGGATTCTGGACGGCGTCCGCAAGGAGAAGACGCCGTTCGAAATCGTCGCCGACCTCGAACTGTACGGCGACGAAGAGTGACCACTACGTATCGCGTCCACGACTGATGTTCTGCATCTCGCCGCCGCATTCGGGACAGTCGCCGGGGTTGTGTTCCGCTTGGGTTCGGTAACCGCAGTTCGAACACTCGAACGTATCGCGAGGCTGGTCGTTTGCGTCGGTAGTTTCGTTCGATTTTTCGGGTGCCATGCGACTCTGCGCGACGCGGAGCAACTCGTGCTTTCGGGCCGAGTTCATGCTTTCTATATCAGGTCTCAACCCCGTTTTCTGACGAACGTCTGACGCTCGTCTGCTCAACATTAATATATCATTCGGCCAAAATCAGCGTCAATGGGTACGGCAGAAACTGAAGTGGGATACGGTGTTTCAGCACCGTTGTACGAGACGCGACACGACGACGACACGTCACTCGGTGTAACGATAATCGACGCAATCGCGGCGGTCGAAGAAATCGACCCGATGTGCGAAGACCTCGGTCTGTACGAATCTGTAGATTTAGAGGCAGTCGAGACGCTGTTCGAACACCGGCCGTCCGGCGAGCGATGGCGGTTCGAGTTCACTGCTGGTGGGTACACCGTCATCGTGGACGGCGACGGTTTCGTCACTGTCTTCGAATAGTAGTTACTCATTCGATTCTCGACTCGTTGTCGCTCGCGCTTTCTCCGTCCCTCGTTCCCACACACTTTTTGACTGTTCGCCGAGTTGTAACGCTCGTGGTACTCGCCGAGTTGACGACGGGTATGCTCGTAGTGTTCGCCATTATCCTCGTCGCGCTCGTCCTGTTTGCGACGGAACCGGTTCCTATCGACATCACGGCTATCGGCATCATGGTGTCGCTGATGGTGCTCGAACCGTGGACGCAGGTGACGCCAGCACAGGGCGTTTCGGGATTCGCCAGCACTGCGACTGTGACGGTACTGGCGATGTTCGTCCTGAGCTACGGCGTCCAGCGAACCGGTGCGGTCCAGATTCTCGGCCAGAAGATTGCGGCGTTCACCCGCGACGACGAGACGAAGCAACTCGGCGCGACTATCGGCGTCGTCGGGCCGATTTCGGGGTTCATCAACAACACCGCCGCGGTGGCGATTCTGTTGCCGATGGTGACCGACCTCGCCCACGAGGGCAAGACATCGCCGTCGAAACTGCTCATTCCGCTGTCCTACGCGTCGATGTTCGGCGGCATGTTGACACTCGTCGGCACCTCGACCAACATCCTCGCGAGCGACCTCGTGGCCCGACTCGCCGCCGACCAACCGCAGGTCTTCCCGGAACTACACGCGTTCTCGATGTTCGAGTTCACCGGTCTCGGTCTCGTCGTCACCGTCATCGGCACGGTTTATTTGATGACCGTCGGGCGGTGGCTTCTCCCCGAACGAATCCCGCCGAAAGAAGACCTCACCGAAGAGTTCGAGATGGGGAACTACCTGACGGAAGTCGTCGTCCGCGAAGACTCCCCGCTCGTCGGCCAGACCGTCGGCGAGGCACTCACGGAGACCGACCTCGACGTAGACCTCGTTCAACTCATCCGCGACGGCCAAACGTTCGTCGAACCGCTCCGCCCGAAACAGATTCGCCCCGACGACATCTTCGCAGTTCGAACCGACCGGGATACGCTGGTCGAACTCCTCGACGCCGAGGGTCTCTCGCTTATTTCGGAGTTCGACGTGAGCGACGAGGAGTTAGAAGGCAACGATACCGAGCGAAGCCTCGTCGAAGTCGTCATCTCGCCGCGCTCCTCGCTCGTCGGCGAGACGCTCGCAACCGCGAACTTCCGGGACCGCTACGACGCCACCGTCCTCGCGCTCCGTCGCGGTCCCGAACTCATCCGGAAACGGATGGACCACACCGAGTTGCAAGTCGGCGACACCTTGCTGGTGCAGGCGACGCCCGAGAGCATCTCTCGGCTGAACGTCAATCGCGACTTTATCGTCGCCCAAGAAATCGAGCGCCCCGACTACCGCGAGGGCAAAATCGCGCTCGCAATCGGTATCGTCGCCGCCGTCGTCGCGGTTGCGGCACTAAACATTCTTCCTATCATGGTCTCCGCGCTCGCGGGCGCACTGGTCATGGTCGTCACTGGCGTGCTGAAACCGCCGGAAGTGTACGACGCTGTCGAGTGGGACGTTATCTTCCTGCTCGCGGGCGTCATTCCGCTCGGCATCGCCATGGAGCAGACCGGCGCGGCGAACCTGCTGGCGGACCTCGTAGTCGCGAGTGCAGACTTCCTCCCCGCAGTCGCCGTTCTTGGGGTCTTCTATCTCGTGACGGCGATTCTGACGAACATCGTCAGCAACAACGCCAGCGTCGTGCTGATGATTCCGGTCGCCGCCGAAGCGGCCAGACAACTCGATGCCAACGCCTTCGCGTTCGTGCTGGCGGTAACGTTCGCCGCCTCGACGGCATTCATGACGCCTGTGGGTTACCAGACGAACCTCTTCGTCTATGGTCCCGGCGGGTACAAGTTCACCGACTACGTGAAGGTCGGCACGCCCCTGCAGTTGGTCTTCGCCGTCGTGACGACGGTCGGCATCGCGGCGATTTGGGGCGTGTGACTCTCGCACGCACGCTGGTTCCACAAACGAAACGTTTTACACGCACACCCGGCTACTGATGAACGCGGGATCGTGGGGTAGCTTGGTATCCTTTCGGCCTTGGGTGCCGATAACCCTGGTTCAAATCCGGGCGATCCCATTTTCCAGCGGCAAACTCGTGAGCGTCGCGTAGCGGCGCGAACGAACGCCGCCGCTGGAAAATGGCGTAACGAGGATTTGAACCCAGCAAGTCGCATGCCCGGACCGTCTTGCCCAGGTTCAGAATCCGGGCGATCCCATACAACCTTTTGCTGCGCTCCGAAACGCGAGCCGTCGGCTCGCGTTTCTCCGCTGGCAAAACGTTGATGAAAAGCACTGCGCTCCTCCCGTTGGTCGTCGCTTGGCCCGCTCGCTTCGCTCGCGGCACAAATACTTCGACCGACCGCACAGTCCCGCAATCGCACAGCACCACTACCGCATAGTACCGCACAGCAACGCTAATCCGCCACCTCGAACGCACTCGCAATTGACTCAAACCACTTCCGCTGGTCGTCGGCTTGCACCGCCGCAGAGGCCGCACCCGCTGCGTCCGCACCTAGTTCGAAGGCGCGCTCGACGTCGCTTCGCTCGCTGATGCCGCCGCCCAGAAGCACTCTCGTCTCCGGTGCAGTTTCTTCGACCATCGCCACGAACTCCCGGACGAGTTCGGGATTCGACTCGGGAAGCGAGTTCCCCGTCGCGATGTCGTCGGGATTCTCGAACAGGAGACAGTCGGGGTCGAACGAGAGGACAGCGCGCCCTTTCTCCAGCGTATCGACGCAGACGATGGTCTCCAAGTCGCAGTCTGTGCAGGCCTGTACAGTCTCCTCCATCTCTGCTAGCGTCGCTTGCGATTCCGGATGATTCACAACTACGCCATCAGCACCCGCTTTCCGTACTGTCTCGGGCAGAATCGCGCCGTTCCCCCGGCCCGTCCCACCGGCATCGACCGACTGTGCGACCACCGGGAGCGACGTGTTCTCGGCGACGAGTCGCAGGTCCGGCGTCTGTGGCGCGACGACGAAGTTGGCCGCCGTCGCCTCCTGTACTGCTTCGATGGTCTTCGCCAGCGCCACGCCGTCCTCGGCGCTCGTTCCGTCGTACACCTTGAAATTAACGAGAAAACTGGGGTAGGGGAGCGTCATCGCCCCCGACTTCACTCCGGAGCGTCTTAGGAGTGGTTCTCTGTGGGCTCTTCCGCTGTGGCGTCCGTGCCGCAGGTCTCGCAGTCGTTCTGGCTCCTGTAGTAGACGAGACCGCCCAACAGTCCAGTCGAGACGACGCCGAGCAGGGGCCGCAACGGGTCGAAGTACGTCATCAGCGCGGAACTGCTGAACAGTGCCAGCAGGAAGACGTTGTAGATAGGGCAACCGAACGCGAGGAAGCCACCGACCGTGCTTCCGATTGCGAGATGCCCCGATTCTTCTTCGCTCACCGGTCGCTGAGCGGCGTACACACCGACGAGGGCAGCCGTAGTGGTCAGAAACAGGTAGTCAAGCACGGTCCGTGGTATCATCCGGACGTAGAGCGGGTTCGGAATCAGCCCCGTGACGATGCCGAACAGAACGAACGCCCCGCCTCCGACTGCGACTCCCTTGCGGACGCGCCGCGGCTCCAGATTCATCTCTCGATTCGGACGATGAACGTCACGACAAAAACCACTGTGGGTCCGGGCAGGAACGTCCCTGGTCGGACAGTAGACGACGGTCAAGCTATGTAGTGAACGACTGTCGGGCGATACAAGTGGGTTCGACGGGTGGTCAAACGTAACGAGACACATGCAGCGACCTCACCCTCTCCGAGAGAACGTACGCACTTCCGGAGCGTGTCGAAGATGATCCCTCCCAGAATCGGCGTTGACGTGGGCGGCACGTTCACCGACGTGACTCTGCTCACGACCGACGGCGAACTGGTGACCGCGAAGGTCCCCTCGACGGCCGACCAGAGCGACGGCGTCCTCGACGGCATCGAGAAGGCCTGTGAGGCAGGCGACGTAGACCCCGCCGACCTGCGCGAGTTCGCGCACGCGATGACCGTCTCGACGAACGCCCTGCTCGAACGCGACGGCGCGAAGACCGCGCTCGTCACGACCGAGGGGTTCCGCGACGTGCTCGAAATCGGTCGCCAGACGCGACCGGACCTCTACGACTTAGACGCCGAGAAGCCAGACCCGCTCGTCCCGCGACGCCACCGCTACGAACTCGCCGAGCGGGCGACGGCGGAGGGAGTCAGGGCACCGGTAGACGACTCTGAAATCGACGCGCTCGCCGAACAATTGCACGCCGCCGACGTAGAGAGCGTGGCCGTCGTCTTTCTGCACGCCTACGCGACTCCCGAAAACGAGCGTGCGGTCGCCGAGCGACTTCGCGCCGAACTCGACGTGCCGGTGTCGGCGTCCCACGAAGTCCTCGCGGAGTTCCGCGAGTACGAACGCACGGCGACGACGGCAGTCGATGCCTACGTCACGCCGACAATCGACTCGTATCTCGGCCGTCTCGAACAGCGGGCACTCGATGCAGGCGTGCCAGCGCCCCGAATCATGCAGTCGAACGGCGGCATCACCGACGCGAAGACTGCCCGGTCGAACGCCGCAACGACCGCTTTGTCGGGACCTGCGGCGGGCGTCGTCGGCGCGAATCAGATCGCAGGCGAGACGACGAACGAACAGAATCTCGACGGTCTCGTCACGCTCGACATGGGCGGCACGTCGAGCGACGTGAGCCTCGTCCGCGAGGGCGCGGCCGAGCAGACGACCGACACGACGATAGCCGACGTGCCGATTCGACTGCCGATGGTCGATATCCACACCATCGGCTCGGGTGGTGGGAGCATCGCCCGAATCGACGCCGGTGGCGCGCTCCGCGTCGGTCCCGAGTCGGCGGGTTCCGAACCGGGTCCGGCCTGCTACGGCAAGGGCGGCACCGACCCGACCGTCACCGACGCGAACGTCGTCCTCGGCTACATCGGCGACACGGCCGCTCTCGGTGGGGAACTCACCATCGACGACGAGGCTGCACGCGACGCCCTCGAATCGCTCGCCGACGAAGCAGATCTCGACTCGGCGCGCGAGGTCGCGGCGGGCGTCTACGACGTGGCCAACGCGAACATGAGCAGAGCGGTTCGCTCGGTGACGGTCGAACGAGGATACGACCCTCGTGAGTTCGGACTGGTCGCCTTCGGCGGCGCGGGACCGATGCACGCCGCACCGGTCGCCGACGCCCTCGGTATCGACACCGTCGTCGTCCCGCTGGCAGGTGGCGTCCTCTCGGCGTACGGCCTGCTCGCGGCCGACGAACGCTACGACGAGGTTCGGACACATCTGGTCTCGCTGGGCGAGGCAGAAGGCGGCGAAATCGAGTCGATTTTCGCCGACCTCGAAGCGAGCGTCCTCGACAACTTCGCCGACGGAGCAGGAGACGCGGCCGACGCAGACGAAGCCGATGCGAGTGTCGAATACGCCGCAGACCTCCGATACGAGGGCCAGAGCTTCGAACTCTCGGTGCCGGTCGATACCGGCGGCGACGGCCTCGAACTGTCTCGACTCCGCGAGCGATTCCACGCCGCTCACGAGCAGGCCTACGGCTACAGCGTCGAGGAAGCAATCGAACTCGTCAACCTCCGGGTCACCGCGTCGATAGAAAACGAGACGACGAATCCGACCTACGAACCCGAGGGCGACAGCTATCGCGCCAGTCGAACCGCGTTCTTCGGTGGTGACGCGTTCGAGACGGACATCTACCGTCGGCGTGGGCTCGAAGTCGGTGCCGAAATCGACGGCCCGGCAGTGGTCGAGCAGGCCGAGAGTACGACCGTGATTCCTCCCGATTGGGACGGCGTCGTCCAAGGGGACGGGACGCTCGTCCTGACGCGAGGTGAGAAAAGATGAACGACGAGAGCGACGACACTGACCAACAGCACGATATCGACCCGGTAACCCTCGAAATCCTCCGCAATCAACTCGAAGGCATCGCCGAGGAGATGGGCCAAGTCCTCATCCGTGGCGCGTACTCGCCGAACATCAAGGAGCGCCAAGACTGTTCGGCCGCGCTGTTCGACGCCGACGGCCGGATGGTCGCGCAGGCCGAACACATCCCGGTGCATCTCGGCGCGATGCCCGCCGCGGTCGAAGCTATACGAGACAAAAACCCCGAACCGGACGAAGCGTACGTCCTAAACGACCCCTTCCTCGGTGGGACGCATCTCCCGGACATCACTATCGTCTCGCCACTCGCTCCAGAGGGAAGCATCGTCGGCTACGCCGTCACCAGAGCGCATCACGCCGACGTAGGTGGAATGACTCCCGGAAGCATGCCTGCTGGCGCGACCGAAATCTACCAAGAAGGCGTCCGAATTCCCGGTACGCGACTCGTTCGGGACGGCTCCGTCGAGGAGGACGTACTCGAACTGCTCGTGACCAACATGCGCAACCCCGACGAACGCCGCGCCGACCTGCGCGCTCAGCTCGCGGCGAACGAGCGTGCCGAAGAGCGAATCGGGGAGTTGCTCGCAGAGAGAGACTGTGAGGACGACTCGCTACAGCCGGTCTTCGACGCCGTCATCGGCTACTCGCGCCAGCGAATCGACGCCGAACTCCGAAAATTCCCGGACGGCACCTACCACGCCCACGACGTGTTGGAGGGCGACGGCGTCACCGACGAGGACGTGCCAATCGAAGCAACCATCACCATCGAGGAAGCCTCCGTCGCGGTCGATTTCGCGGGCACGGCCGACGAAGTCGCAGGCAACCTCAACGCGCCGCTCGCCGTCGCCAAGAGCGCGGTGTACTTCGCCGTCAGAGCCGTCACGGACCCCGAGATACCGCCGAATCATGGTTGCTACGAGCCAATCTCGATTTCCGCGCCCGAGGGATGCCTCCTCAACCCCACTCCACCGAGAGCAGTCGTCGGTGGCAACGTCGAGACGAGTCAGCGCGTGACCGACGTCGTTCTCGAAGCCTTCGGCGAGGCGGCCCCCGAGCGAGTCCCGGCGCAGGGACAGGGCACGATGAACAACCTCATCGTCGGCAACCGTGACGGTGACGGGTTCACCTACTACGAGACCATCGGCGGCGGGTTCGGCGCACGCCCAGAGAAAGACGGCATGGACGGCGTGCAGGTCGGCATGACGAACACGCTCAACACGCCCGTCGAAGCACTCGAATCGGAGTACCCCATGCGTGTCGAGGAGTACGCACTCCGCCCGGACAGCGGCGGTGCAGGAACTTATCGTGGCGGCCTCGGACTCGTCCGCTCGCTCACCGTCGAAACCGACGCTGTAGTCTCGTTGCTCACGGAACGCCGCAAGTACGGGCCGCGGGGTGCAGAGGGCGGCGAAGACGGCCAACCGGGCGTCAATCGAATCGACGGCGAAGAAGTCGGTGCGAAGACGACGAGAGAGGTCGATGCTGGCACGACCGTCTCGATTCTCACCCCCGGCGGTGGCGGCTACGGCGACCCAAAAGAGCGCGCGAAGTCGACGATCGAGGAGGATCGCAGGGACGAGAAGGTCGGAGAGTCGGGCGAATAGCCGAACATCTAAGTCATTATCACGATAATGATTATCGTAAGAATGACCCGCAACCGTGCCGCCGAACTCGCGCAGTTCGAACGTCGTTCGGTGGTATCGCGGTGAACCAACACGGCAGTCGCTGGCGATTGAGGACTACATTCGCGTAGGTCGAGTATGCTCGGGATACAGTGGCTACGAACGTATTTGGACGCTCTCGAACACGGCTGGAACTCCTTCGGACGCGGGTGGGACTCCCTCGGACGCGGTTGGCGCGCCGTGTTCTTTGGGCTTCTCGTCGTCCTCGTCTTCGCACTCCTCTAATCCGATGTCTCTCCGAACGCTCCTCCCCGGAATCGGCCTGTTAGTCGCTATCGGCGCGGTTAGCGAAGCGGTCGCCCACTTCGTCGGCGCGAACGCGTTGCTGGTCGCCGTCTTCTGTGGACTCCTGCTGGCTAACGGCTACGGGGTCCCGTCCCGATTCGAGTCCGGCGTCGAGACGTACAAACTCTGGCTCGAAACTGGCATCGTCCTGATGGGCGTTCGCGTCTCGCTGGACGCCGTCCTGGCGGCGGGCGTTCCCCTCATAGTCACCGTCGTCGGCATCGTCGCGTTCACCGTCGCAGTCGTCGAGGTACTCTCTCGGCGCGTGTTCGGCCTCTCCGACCGACTCGGGTCGCTGTTGGCGGCAGGGGCGAGCATCTGTGGTGTCTCGGCAGTCGTCGCCGTCGCTGGCAGTATCGACGCCGACGAGGAGAGCATCGCGTACGCGACCAGCACCGTCCTCCTGTTCGACGCCGTCACACTGTTCGCGTTCCCGGTAGTCGGCCGCTCTTTGCACCTCTCCGACCAACTGTTCGGCATCTGGGCAGGGCTCAGCATGTTCAGCACCGGCCCCGTCACGGCCGCGGGATTCGCGTACTCCGACGTGGCCGGCCAGTGGGCGACGCTCACCAAACTGACCCGAAACGTGTTGCTCGGCGTCGTCGTCGTCGCGTACTCCATTCGCTACACCGACACCGGCGGCGACTCGTCGGTGGGTCTCTCCCACCTCCGGCGCATGTGGCGTCGGTTCCCCAAGTTCGTCCTCGGGTTCGTCGCGCTGCTGGTCGCCGCGAACGTCGGTCTGCTCTCGCCCACCGACGTCGAACGAGTGTCAGTCGCGTACCACTGGCTGTTTCTGCTGGCGTTCGCCGGTCTCGGCATGAACACCGAACTCTCTGACTTCCGTCGGACGGGGCTTCGACCGGTCGGCGTGCTGTTGCTCTCGCTCGTCCTCGCCAGCGTGGTGTCGCTACTGGTCGCTCGGTTCGTCTTCTGACTACCGACGCTACGACTCCGTTTAGAGTGAACGACCGCTCGCCGGTGAGAAAATACTTGTCGCTCGACTTGGATGAACCGCGTATGGCCGCCATCGAACTCCGGTCCCTCCAGAAGCAGTTTGGCGACTTCGTCGCGCTCCGCGGCGTGGACCTCACCGTCGAGGAAGGCGAGGTGTTCGGATTCCTCGGCCCCAACGGTGCGGGGAAATCCACGACCATCAACATCATGCTCGACTTCATGCAGTCCTCCGCTGGGTCGGCGCTCGTCTTCGGACGCGACGCCCAGAAAGAGTCCCGCGAGATACGCCGCCGAACCGGTGCGTTGCTGGAAGGCTACGGCGTCTACCCGCGACTCACCGGGCGCGAACACGTCCAGCACGCTATCGAGACGAAAGACGCGAGCGACGACCCCGACGAACTGCTCGCCCGCGTAAACCTCTCGGCGGACGCGGACCGCCGCGCCGAAGAGTACTCGAAGGGGATGGCCCAGCGGATGGCAATCGCCGTCGCGCTCGTCGGCGACCCCGACCTACTCGTCCTCGACGAACCATCGACGGGACTCGACCCGAACGGCGCGCGAACGCTCCGGCGAATCGTCAGCGAGGAGGCCGCAGACGGCACGACCGTCTTCTTCTCCTCGCACGTGTTGGAAGACGTGCAGGCCGTCGCCGACCGCGTGGGCATCTTGCTGGACGGCCGCCTCGAAGCGGAGGGCAGTATCACCGAACTCCGTCGGCAACTCGGCGCGGGCACGACGCTCGAAGTCGAGGTGGGGTACGTTCCGAGCGGCTTGGTGGAACGCCTCCAAAATATCGAGGGCGTCCGAAACGTGACGACGGACGTGTCGAAAATCGCCGTCTCCTGTGAGGGCGACGGGCAGACGAAACTTGACGCGCTGACGACCGTCGCGGACGCTGGCGTCTTCCAAGACTTCGCAGTCCGGGAAATATCGCTGAGCGACGTGTTCTCCGAGTACACGGAGGCGAAGCGATGACGTGGCAGGACGTGGCCCGCCGTGACCTCCGGAGCGTCTATCGCTCCCGTCTCGGACCGGCCGTCGCCATCCTCACGCTCGCGTTCACCGTCGGCTCGGTCGCGCTCATGGCGTACCTCTCGAATGGGTATCGGCCCGACACGGACCAAGCCGTCTTGGTCCTCAGCTCGGTTCTCTCGTTCGTCGTCCCGTTGATGGCACTGTTGAGCAGTTATTCGGCCATCGTCGGTGAACGGACGACCGGGAGCGTTCGCTTCTTGTTGGGGCTCCCGAACTCGCGCGCAGAGGCCTTCCTCGGTAAGTTCGTGAGTCGTTCCGTCGTCGTTCTGGCACCGCTCGCTGCCGGGATGTTTGGTGCCACCGTCGTCGTCGAGGGGTTCTATCAGGGTGGGTCGTTCGCCGCCGTCCCGGTCATCGCACTCGTCTCCGCGATACTCGCCCTGTTGTTCGTCGGATTCGGACTGACCGCCTCCGCGATGGCGGACACGGACACACAGGCTGTCAGCCTCGCCGTCGGCATCTACGCCGTGTTGCGCGCCGGATGGCCCGTTGCTCAGTGGCTCGGAACGCGTCACTTGGACTACGCTGACCCGAAGCCTGAGTGGTACTTCTGGTTCGGACGGATCAACCCGCTGAACGCCTATATCCGCGTCACCGACGTACTCCGGCCTGAGATGTACCATCCGCTGATTACTCGGACGTCCGAACTCGACAGCGTGATACTCTCACCCGAGTTCGCGCTCGTGGTGCTCGCCTGCTGGACTATCTCCGTGCCGCTGGTCGGACTCGCCTACTTCCGACAGCGAGATATGTTGTAACGTCTCTTTCCGCTCGAACTTCCGTCCGAGTTCTATCGTCCGTTTCGGCCCTGAACCTTCTTCTCTCGACATAGCAAGACCTTTAGTTTCGATTCGAAATACTCAGGTATCGTGTCTCGTCTGCCGAACCCAGTGCGGGGACTCATCCACGCTATCGGTCTGTTGCTCGTCCGTCTGGGCCTCCTCGACCCGGAACACGAGCGACGGACCACGGAGCTAGCGTGGCCGCGTATCCTCACCGGAGTGGCGCGGATGTCCAAGAGCGCCGTGGACGTGGCGATGGTCGGCGCGGCAGTCGGCCCGGTGGCCATCGCGGGCGTCGGGTTCGCCACGCCGTACTGGGGCGTCGCGTTCTCGCTCGGCGGCGGTTTCGCTGGCGGGACCATCGCACTCGTCTCCCAGAGCTACGGCGCGGAGGCGCGCGAGGAGTTAGAGCAAGCGATTCGGTCAAGCGTCGCGCTCGTCCTCGTGGTGACTCTGCCTGTCGCCGTCTTATTCTGGGCGTTCCCGACAGAACTCGTCGCGGTCATGACCGACGACCCCGAGACCGTCGCACTGGGTGCTGAGTACCTTCAAATCGTCGCGTTGGGTGTCCCGTTCGCTGGACTGAATCTGGTCGGCAGTCGAATCTTCATCGGCGCGGACGACTCGTGGACGCCGATGGTCGTCCGGTCGGGCGGCGCGCTCTCGAACATCGCGTTCAGTGCCGTCCTCATCTTCGGGTTCGATTTCGGTGTCGCTGGCGCGGCAATCGGGACGGTGCTGGCGAACGTTGTCGTCACTGCGACGTTCGCCGTCGCCGTCGTCGCCGGGTGGCTTCCGGGCCTCGGCAGACTCCCCGTGCAAATTTCGGCGTTCGATTCGTACTTCGACGGCGAAACCTTGCGCCAGTTGGTCAAAATCGGCCTCCCCGTCGTCGGTCGGAATCTGGTGTGGACCGTCGCGAAATTCCCCATGATGGCCATCGTCGCGCTGTTCGGTCCGAGCGTCGTCGCGGCGTACGTCGTCACCCGCCGAATCTGGGGCCTGATGAACACGCCCGGTTGGGGCTTCGGTCTCGCGTCCAGCAGCCTCGTCGGCCAGAAACTCGGCTCCGGCGACGAACAGGACGCCGAGTCGTACGCCCACGACGTCCTCATTTTCTCGGTGGCGACGTACACCTTCGCGGCAGTCGTCGTCGGACTCTTCGCAGAGCCAATCGTCGTCGCGTTCCTCGGCGACCCGACCCACGACTCCGTTCCGGTCGCGGTGGCGCTCGTCTACGTTGCCTGCGTCGCTATCGGCCCGCAGGGTATCAAGGCGGCCGCGGCGGGTCCGCTCGACGCGAGCGGTGACACCCAGTGGCCGTTCTACAGTCAGGTCGTCGGGATGTTCGGCGCGGCCATTCCGCTGGCGTATCTCGGCGCGACTACCTCGCTCGGACTCGTCGGCCTCTCGCTGACGTTCGTCGCCGAGACGACGATTCCCGCGGCTATCAACTACTATCGGTTCTCGACCGGCCGCTGGAAGCAGATTAGCCAGTCGTTCGGTCCGGACGCGACTCCGGCGGACGACTGAATTCGGGTGACCGAGACGCGACGCAGGTCGCTCGCGTCGGAGAACCTAGACTTACTTGTCGGCGACCACGAGTACTCACCAGACGAATGGCTCCCCTCACTCGCCGCCACCTCCTCCACGGCACGACCGCTCTCCTCGCCACCCTCGCGGGGTGTGGCGGAGAATCGACTACCACGTCGTCGTCCTCCGCCAATCGATTCGAAAACGTCGAGAAGAACCCCGAACAGTACCCGCTCCGCAACTCGGGCGACGAACAGGTCGTCTGGACCCGAGAGACGGCCGACGGCAACGAGGGCGACTCTCGTCGTCACTTGTCCCAACGACTCTTCGCGGACGCTTCGAGCGCCAAGTCGCTCGTGTTCGCCGACGTGGACGGCAAAGCCGAAGCAGAACAGTTCGTCGCCGACACGGACTTCGACACCGAGACGCTGTACGTCGAACAGAACCGGGTCAACGAGTGTTTCGAGGAAGAACTCTGCTACGTCTCGTGGAGCGCGACGGAAATCGACACCAGCTACGGCCGCCGGTACCGGGACGCCGACGTCGAGTGTAGCGTCGAAGTCCGCGATACCGTCGCCCAACTCATCCGGGTTCCCGACACACTCGACCCCGACGAAGTGACCGGATACGGCTCCGGCGGCAGTAGCGGTGGCTGTCGGTACCCGCCGCCGCTTCAGACCACCGGCGAGACGACGACGTGGGCAGAGACGGAGACAAAAAATGCGACTCGGACGACCGGGACGACTAATCAGACAACCGAGACGGAGGGGGAGAACTGATGGCGAGCGAACGCCTGTCCCGTCGAGGTTTTCTCGCACTCGCCGCGACCGGCGCGCTCGCGGGCTGTAACGCGCTCCCGGAACCGTTCTCCGAAGACCAGCAGTCGCCGAAACTCGACGCGAGCGAACTCGAAGCGATGGCGAGCGAGGACGGGCCCGACGTTTCGCCGCCGAATCCCGTCGCCGTCGAGCAGTCGTACTTCGATGAGAGCGTCGCCCGCGTGGAGAAACGCCTCGAAACAGTGCCAGCACCGCTCGATTCCGACGACGTTCCGAACGAGGCGATTCGCAAGCGACTCGTGGGTGCCTACGAGCGAGCCAACGACGAACTCGACGCCCTCTCGGGCGCAGAACCGTCGGTCGCGGCACTGGACGACGTTCGTCGCGCTCGCGAAAACGCCCAGTTCGCCGCGACTGCGTGGGAGGTCATCACGACGGACCGCACGCGCCGAGACGTAGCGAGACAAATTCCCGAGATTCGGTCGGACCTCGACGCGTTTCGGGGTCGCTGGCAGTATCTCGGCGACGACCCGATTCAAGCAGTGTTCGTCCACGAGACCATCGAATCGTTGGTCGGTATCGCCGACCGGCACGCGGAGCGCAACCAGCGACAGCGGTACGCCGACCCGCAGAATCCACTCGCAGTCGGCGAATTCGCGGGTCGGCTCGAAGAAGCCCGCGCGGCCGTCGCGGACGCAAGCTACCTCTACGACCAGTTCGAGGGTTCGCTCGACTCAGCTCGAAATCTCCGTCCCACGTTCGAGCAGACGAGCGAGTCCCTCGGCGAGACGCTCGCAAAGCGCCGAAGTCGGCTTCCGACCACTACCGAGAACGGCGAGGCGACGTTCGTCGAGCGTGACATCTCCGAGACGCTCGCCGAGCGCGCACTCGAAGAACTGTTCCGAGACGCACGCTACTCGAACCTCGACGAGTTCCGAACTGAGGGCCGGTACGCCCACGCAGTTTTAGAAGCACACTCGGACCTCGCAGAAGTTCGCGCGTTTCGGTCGCTCCGCAAGCAGGTCGAAGACGGTCGAAACTTCACAATCGAGAGCGCCGCCGACGTGAAGTCGCTCCGAGCGACGGCCGTCGAAGCGATTTCGAACGCGCCGTCACAGACACGGTACGGACGACTCGCACGCGAGGTGGCGTGGGACCTCAGTGGATACGTCGAATACGCAGACGAAGAGTTCGGCCGAATCCGCAGTTCGCCCCGAGCGGACTGGGTCCACAGAGACGTCGTGAACTATCTCACCGCCACCGAGATTGCGCGGGCCGTTCCGTCGGCGAGCGACGACGTGGGCGACGAACTCCGCGACTGATTAGCGAGCGGTCGAACGCTCGGTTCTTCCGCGGAGCCGATTGCCCAGAACCGCTAGCCACGGCGTCCCGTACTCGTAACCCATCGCCGTGAGCGCACCGAGTGAGACGCCCCACGCGACGTGGCTCACGAGCGTGAGCATCGAGAGGTTCGGAAGCGGTGCTGGAATCCCGACGAGTCGCAACCAGACCGCCGAGACGAACCCGGCGGCGACGAACCAGAGGAAGAGTCCCCACGCGAGACCGATGGCAACGTGCGCGGAGAGTCGGGTTCGGTACGCTGGCGGGGCCAGCGAGAGTAGTCCGGCGAAGACGAATCCGAAGACGGCGCTGTGGAACTCGTGGGTGAGCCAGCCGACGACGGTACTCTCGACGCCGTACAGCACGCCGATGATTCCGATGGAGCCACCGAGAAGTTCGGCCACGAGACCGTAGACGACGCCCGCGAGTATCGCCGCACCGAGCGTGACGACGAGATTCGGGATGGCCGGGCGGACGCCGGTGAGGGTCGCCGGAACCGGCCGCACGTCGGCGTCGGTGCCGTCGATTCTCGCCCGGGGTAGGACGACCGTAATCGTCGTTCCCGAGTCGTCCACCTCGGTCTCTATCGAACCCTGATAGCTCTCCACGAGCAGTCGAACGACGTTCAGGCCGAACCCCACGTCCGGGTTGTCGAACTTGTCGATGTCGCCGGTTTCGAGGAGCACCTGTTGACTCTCGGGAAGCCCGGGGCCGTCGTCGCTCACGCTCACGCTGACCCTGTTCGCCGTCGCCGACACAGACACTTCGACCGCCGCTGTGTCCGAACTGTCTGGCCGTTCGTCCTCTGACTTCTTGTCCGCGGAGTAAGCGACGGCGTTTTCCAACAGATGAGTGAAGACCTGCTCAAGTCGTTCGTTGGCGCGCACGGCCAGCGTTTCCGACTCTAAATCGAGCGCGACGTTCGCGTCCGGATACTGCTCGCGCACGGCTTCGACGCTCGCTTCCAGACAGGCTTCAACTTCGACGACACCCCCCGACAGTTCGGTACTCCCCGCGCTCTGGGTGAGGTAGTTCACTTCTTCGATAGTCTCTTCGATGGCGTCCGAGCGCCGTTCGATGACGTCCGCGGCCTTCTGATTCGCGTCCGCACCGAGCGACCCGTACCCACGAATCACCGTGACGGAGTTGAGTATCTCGTGGCGGAGCAACCGGTTCAGGACTTCGAGTCGGTTCGCCTGGTGGCGGAGTTCGCCCCGCTGGCGGCGGTTGCGCGAGGCGTACAGTCCGGTCAGCGTGCCGCCGACGCTCCCACCGATGAGGAAGTTCGAGAGGTAGGTCTGCGAGCGCATCCCCGCAACGTCGGGGAGACCACCGGTCGTCGAACCAAGTAGCGTGAGCAGTACGAGGACCAACATCGTCCCGGCACCCGCGACACACCAGAGCGCCGTCGTCCGGACCAGCGAGCGTTCGACGTCTGCGACGGCCAACGCCACGCCGAACGCCGCCAGTCCGAGTCCGAGTACCAGCGGCACGACGCCCGCGAGGTAGAAGTTGAGCGGTTCTTCGTAGATGGCGAGCGTGACGGTGAATCGCGTGAGGAAGAACCCGATTCCCGCGACGACGAGTCCCCAGTAGTTGACGTGTGTGCCCATCGCTACGTTCTGGCGGAGACGTTCTCACCAGAGACTAAATATGTATGGTGGTCGTTCACGTCGCTCGTCAGATCAGTTCGGGACGATACAGGCTCTCTGCTTAGATATCAAGGTGTACTGGATAAATTATCTATCATTGGAAATTGTATTTTGAGCGAAAGGTATTTGTGGTGATAGGGAGGGCGACTCCATATGCCACTACCTTCTGGAGAGTCTCAGCTCAACGGGTCGCTGGTCGATAGGTGGAGGCGACAGGTCGATGCAGGACCACGAAACACCGCTCCGCAGGAGCAGGTCACTCTCGGAGATGGCGGACAGTCTCCTCACAGTCGCTGAGACTCCTTTTCCCCGTCACTGCGGAACGTGCACGTCGAATCTGGCACCGCCGAGGTCCGACTCGCCGACTTCGACGTGCCCACCGTGTTGGCGAGCGATTTCCTCGACGAGGTGGAGGCCGAGTCCCGACCCGGCGTTTCGACCCATCTTCTCCCCGCGTTCTAACACTCGTTCTCGCCGCTCGGCAGGGATGCCGACGCCGTCGTCTTCGACGGTAACGACAACGTTGCCGTTCTGAGTGCGACTAGAGATTTCGACTGTCGTCCCCTCGGAGTGCGTGATGGCGTTGGCGACCAAGTTCGAGAAGAGTTCTTCGAGGAGCGGTCCGCCGGAGACCGACGGCCCGTCGATACGGTCGATTTCGATGCCGTTCTTCGCCGCGAGTTCGCGGTGTCGCTCGACGACGGTTTCGAGGAGTCTGTCGCGCTCGTGGCCGTCCTCGACGCACGGGTCGAAGTCGTCGGCACGCAACAGCGTATCGACGTTGTCGATGATGGAGTTACACTGGTCGAGTTCTCTTCTGGCCATCTGGAGTCGTTTGGTCGTCTCCGTATCGAGGTCCTGCTCGGCTATCTCTTCGAGGTAGCCCGCCACGAGTTGCTGTTTGTTTCGGAGGTCGTGGCGCAACAGCGAGTGGAGGAACGCCTCGCGGTCTTCGGTGGCCTTCCGGTCGGTAATCTCCATCGCCGTGAGATACACCCGCGAATAGTCGTCGGCGTACGCGTCCGGCACGTTCACTTCGAGAATCTCGTGTTTCCGCTCGCCGTCGAGCGTCTTCGACACCGACTCGGTTCTGAAGTGGGTCTCTCCGTTGGCGACGTTGAGCATCAGCGACTTGTTCGCCTCGTAGGACTCTTCGGTGAACATCTGCTCGATGTTCTCCATCAGTTCCTGCTTCGTCTCGGCCCCGTAGTAGTCCAGCGCGTTCTCGTTGACGTCGAGGATATCCACTTTGTCGAGCAGAACCTTCACCTCGTCTGGGTGCTCCTCGAAGTACGACTCCAAGTCCTCGGTGTCGTCCGCGAGTTGGTCCGCGTACGCCTTCATCTCCGAGAAGTCTTCGACCCAGAAGACGATGGGATTGTTCTCGAACAGCGATTCGTATCGCCGTTCGGACTCCCGTCGAGCGAGTTCCGACCGGTGATGCTCGACCTCTTGTTCGATAGCTTGGGCCAACACCCCGTACTGGGAGGAGGGGTCGCCACCTTTCTGGAGGTAGCGGTTCGCGCCGAGGTTGAGCGCCTCGATAGCGACCTCTTCGCGTCCTCTGCCGGTGAACACGATGAACGGGATTTCACAGTTTCGCTCACCGCGGAGCGTCTCTAGAAACTCCAGACCGTCCATCTCGGGCATCTGGTAGTCCGAGACGACCACGTCGTACGAACGCTCTTCGAGTAGTTCGAGTCCGTCTTCGACTGTCTCGGCGGTATCGACCGTGAGGCGAGGGTCCTCTCGTTCGAGATACAACTGCGCCAACTCGACTAACTCCGGCCTGTCGTCTACGTACAGTACCCGATACTCGGTCACGCTACTCCCCCGATCCATGTCACAAACTCACATTGATACATGTTACCTAAATAAGCTTGCATTCGTGTCGGATTATTCGTGACCAATCGTAGATAGTCTCGGCCACTCACCCAAGAATTTCGTCCGCGAGCGTCGGCACGAACGTCCCCACGTCTGTCACCATTCCGATAGCTTGGGCGCTGCCGCGGTCGAGCAGTTGGGTCACGGTCGCGGGGTTGATATCGACGCAGACGACTCGCGTCGTCGAAGGGAGACAGTTGCCGACGGCGACCGAGTGCAACAGCGTCGAGAGCATCAGCACCATGTCTGCCTCGTGGGCCTGTTCGCGGATGGCGTTCTGGGCTTCCACCGCGTCCGTGATGGTGTCTGGAAGCGGCCCGTCGTCTCGTATTGACCCTGCGACGACGTACGGCACGTCGTTCGCGACGCACTCGTACATCACACCCTCCTCGATGTGGCCCGCTTCGACTGCTTCCTCGATGCCGCCTGCGCGAATCACCTCGCTGATGGTGTAGATGTGGTGCTTGTGGCCTTTCCGCGGGTGTTCCATCGTCTCCACGTCCATCCCGAGAGAGGTGCCGTACAGGCCGCGTTCGATGTCGTGGACGGCGAAACCGTTGCCCGTGCTGAGCATGTCTACGTACCCCTCGCGAACGAGTCGTGCGAGAGCGTCGCCAGCGCCCGAGTGAATGAGCGCAGGCCCCGTCACGGCGAGAATCTTGCCCCCTTCCTCTTTCGTCTCGACAATCGAGTCGGCAATCTCCCGAATCGTCGATTCGGACGGGCGCTCGCTCGACACGCCGCCCTGCATGAACCCGAACGGGCCACTGGACCCACGGGGTCGCTCCGGCGGGTCTACGCGCACGCCCGCCTCGTCGGTCACGACGAGGTCGTCTTCTTCGATGGCGTTTAGGACTTTGGTGTAGGCTCGCGGGGCGTCTCTCCCTTTTCCTCCCTCCGGTTCCACGACGATGGCGCAGTCCATCTCGATATTCTCGACCTCGACCCACTCGTCGTCGTAGCGAATCTGGGTCGGGTGGTTCGTCGTGGAGTAGAACCCTTGCGGGACGACCTGGTCTGCGGGTGCCCGTTTCAGGGTGACGTTCGGCGGGTTCGTGAGGTGGGCACCGTTCTGGTTGAGTTCGTGCAGAATCGACTTCAGCGTCTCCTCGTCGTCGGCCGAGACCGTCATCCGGCAGTACGACTCGGCGTCTTTGTGCTTCCCGACGTCGAACACCTCCACGTCGAAGTCGCCGTCGAGTTCCATCACCACGCCGAAGCATCGTTCCATCATCCCCGAATCGATGATGTGGCCCTCCAACTCGACTGTGCGTGCTGCTGTCATACGCATGCAGAAGGCGGTTGGCGGTATCAAGGTTGCCACGGCGGCAACGAATCTACTGGATTTCTCGAACCAAACTGATTACTCGTTGACGCTCGAACGCGGCCCCATGTCGGACGAGGAGACGACCCAACCGGAGACGACGGACGCCGCTCCACAGGAGGCGTTCGCGCTTATCGGCAACGAAGTCCGTGCCGAAATTGTCCGCGCACTCGGCGCTGAGCAGAGCGGTCACGTCGTCCTCCCTTTCTCCGAGTTGCGTTCGCGGGTCGCCACCGACGTGAACAGTAGCAAGTTCAACTACCACCTTCAGGAACTCGTCGGCCAGTTCGTCACCAAGACCGAGGAGGGGTACAAACTACGGCCCGAGGGACTGAGTCTCTATCGCACTATCGCCGCCGGTTCGTTCACCCGCGAAGCGTCGCTCGCCCCGTTCGAAGTCGGACTCGACTGTTACTTCTGTGACGCGCCGGTCGAAGCGACGTACGACGACGGTCAATTCTTGATCCGGTGTTCCGACTGCGGCCATCGCTACTGTCACACGATGGTGCCACCGAGCGTCGTGGACGACCAGCAAGAACTGCTCACCCGAGTCGCCAACTACACTCGCTACGAGACGCTGGCCGTCGCGGGTGGCGTCTGCCCGACGTGTCTGAACGGAGTGGGGACGGAGTTCATCCCCGCTGGCGAGTCGCCACATCACGCTGGCGACCAACTGGACGTGTTGGCCAGGCGGTCGTGTGACCACTGCGGCGAGACTCACTTCATGTCGCTCGGCGTCGCACTCCTCGACCACCCGGAACTGGTGACGTTCTGCCACGAACGCGGCCTCGACGTGGCGACGACACCGATTTGGGACCTCGAATTCGCGTCTACCGACCGCTCCGTGACCGTCCGCTCCCGGGACCCCTGGGAAGTCGCGCTGACGCTTTCGCTCGACGGCGACCGACTGGAACTGGTCGTGGACGGCGACCTCTCGGTCGTCGCGACGAAATATAAATAATTCTACAAAAACGCGCTTTCGGGAACGCCCTTGAGGGTGCCGCGAGACGACCTATTCGATGGCGAACGCTCGGAGCCTGCTTTGGAGATACTACGTCTACCGAATCACGGGCGCGACCGGGTTCTACCTCCCGGTCAGTATCCTCTATCTGAAACACCAAGGGTTCGGCCTCGCCTTCATCGGACTCGCACAGGCCGCGTTCCTCTTTGCGATGGTCGCCGCCGAGATTCCCTCCGGCTACCTCGGCGACCGACTCGGACGGCGCGCGAGTCTCGCCCTCGGAAACGGCTGTCGCGCGACTGCGATGGTTGCGCTCGTCCTCGCCGACACACCGCTCGCGTACCTCGGGGTGAAAGTCCTCTGGGCCGTCGGGTGGGCGTTCCGTTCGGGAACCCAAGACGCGTGGCTCTACGAACTGCTCGAAGCTCACTTCGACGAATCGGCGTTCGCACGCATCGACGGCCGCGGAAGCACTGCCCTCCTCGCCACCTCGGCAGTGACCGCCGTCGCCGGTGGCGTCCTCTACAGTTTCGACCCTGCGCTCCCGTTCGTCGTCAACGCCTGCCTCGCCGCTGTGGGGGTTCCACTACTGTTCACGTTCCCCCGACTCGAAGATAGCGACCAAGACGACGCAGAAGCGGACGCTACCGACGACGTGTTCACCGCCCGCGAAGCAGTTCGAATGCTCCGACTCCAAGCTAACCGACCAGCGATTCGGTGGTTCGTCGCGTACGCTGCGCTGTTCAACGGCCTGTTCGGCCTGACCCGGACGTTCGAACAACCAGCCCTCGACGCCGCTGGCGTCCCCGTCGTCGGGTTGGGACTACTCTACGCCGCGTTCAAACTCGTCTCCGCTGGTGCGGCCTCGACCGTTGGATGGCTCGAAGAGCGACTCGGAGTGTACGGCGTCTTCGCACTGCTCGCGCCCGTCTTCGGCGTCGCGTACGCCAGTCTCGCGCTCTCGCCGCTGCTGTTGGTGCCGGTGCTGGTTCTCTACCGGACTACGCGGGTAGTCGTGCGACCGATTCAGAACCAGTATCTCAACGACAGACTCGGCAACGTCGGGCGGGCGACGGTCCTCTCCGGTGCGTCGCTCGTCCTCTCGCTGGCCAGCGGAGCCGCGAATCTCCTCGGTGGTTGGATAGCCGAGACGATGGGTCCCGTGCAGTTCCTGCCGTGGGCAGGGCTCACCGTCGCGGGAGTCGGCGGTGTCCTCTGGTTAGCAACTTCGCCCGTTCGCTCCGACGCGACGGCGACCGGAGTCGGTGCGACGGGGGTGGCCGAGACGGATTGAATCCGGGTTCCTCTCCGCTCACTGTCGTCTCTCCTTTCTGTTGTATCTGTACCTTGTCGTGTTTATTTCTGAATTTGTGCCCACAAGATTTTCATAGGGGCAGTATTTGGGACTGAGTATGGCCCACCCTCAGCGAGTCCCTCCTGCTCCGTCGCGCCGCTCTTCCGAAACGTCACAGAACGACCGTGTCAGCCCGCTCTCGCACCCGGCGAGCGGCGGGCGCACGCCGCGCGCAGGTGACGGAAAATGAACTTCAGTCCGGACAACCTCCACCGACTCGGCGGCATCACGGGACTCGGGTGGACGACTTCGATGCTCGGATATCTGACCACCGTCGTCGGCGTCGGCGGTTCCTACGCGACGCGACTGTTCACCGACCCTCACTCGTTCCTCTACGCTGGCGGCATCTTCTTCCTCGCCACGCTCGGACTCGACAGACTCGCTCAGTCGGGAACCGAAGAGAAACCCTGAACGTCTAGCCGACGAGCGTTCGAGTTCGTTCTGCGACTGCCGACCGGAACGCCTGCACGTCGAGGTTTGTCTCGCGATGGAAGAGTCGCCGATGCTCCTCCCGGACGATGGCTTCGAACAGTCGCTCGAACACCGAGTCGAACGTCGCCGGACGCCCCTCGGATTCGAGTTTGCGAGACACGGCTTCGACTCGCTGTTCGGTGACGAACTCGCGGGCGATTTCCTCCGGCGACCCGTCGAGCGGAGTCGGGTCGCTTCCGGTCGCAGTCGCTCCGAGGAGTTTCGCCCGTTCGCCGGTCTTGCTCCGGAGGACGACGCCCGCCGCGGGTCCGTCGTACCAGTTCGACTGCGGGAGTTCGTACGAGTCCGGGTCGAAATCGGTCGCCCGCACTTCCTTTTCGAACGTGTTGACCGAATCGAGGCCGAGACGCGCGTAAATCTGTTCGGCGACGTCCGGCGGGAAGAACCCTCCCTTCTCGTCGGACCAGACCTCGTAGCCGAGAACCGACGGGAGTGCGTCCCAGTCGTAGTCGATGCTATGGCGATGCGTTGCGACGCCGCCGAACACTACAGACTCGACTTCCGCTGTGGCGTCTCGAAGCGCCTGCCTGTCGAGGCGTTCGCGGACGTGGCGCACCGCGTGGCGATACGGCGCTGGCACGTCCTCGGCGTCGAAGGTGCGCTCGCCGTCACCGAACTTCAGCAGTCCCGATTCGAGGAGTCGAAACTGAAACTGCGCACCGTCTACGTACTCCTGAATCCAGAGGTGGCCGCCGTCGAGCAGGCCTGACGGTGCGTCCTCGACCTGCGGAATCGCCGGGAGGTGGTTCATCGCGTGTCCGTAGTTCGTGGCGGTCGGTAACTCTTCCCCACGAAAATGAAATATATATTACTTAAATGCCGTTCTGCGAGCGCTTTAGTGACAGTCGCTAGTAGTTCGGCGTAACTCGACTATGACTCGGTGTTTCTTTGGTCTCACCTCGAACTGGAGTGGTGCGTAGATGGGTCGGTTCGACCTCTCGCCGACGGAGATAACCGAGGGGTCCATCCCTCGTGCGCTGGTGGTCCTCGCCGCACCGCTGTTCGTTCAGAACATGGTGCGGGTCGCCCAGCAGGTCATCGACCTCTTCTGGGTCGGCCGGTACAGCAGCGACGCCGTCGCCGCAATCGGTCTCGCCTCGCCCGTCGTCTGGTTTCTGCTGGCCAGTACCATCTCCGCGACGTTCGTCGGGACGCAGGTACTGGTCTCCCAGCGCGTCGGCGCGGAGAATCACAGCGGTGCGCGCAGTGCAGCGTTCACCGGCATCCTCCTAACTATCGTCTTGGCAGTCGGCGTCGGCGTGCTGATGTTCCTCAACGTCGAGACGCTCCTCGAATTGGTCACGAGTACGCGACCCGACGCCACCGGCAGTGCGGAACTCACCCGCCTCGCGACGCGCTACCTCGAAGTCATCGCGCTCGGCATCGTCTTCGCGGGCCTGAGCGACGTTATCGAGGCGGCGTTCCTCGGTTGGGGCGAATCTCGGGCCGCCCTCTACATGAACGTCTTCGCTGTCGTCGTCAACGTGAGTCTCGACCCGCTGTTCATCTTCGGCGCGGGACCGATTCCGGGGATGGGAATCCGTGGTGCCGCGCTCGCCACCGTCGCAGGCTACGCCGCTGGTTTCCTCCTCGGGCTGGCGTTCGTCGCACGGGGGCGCGCTGGCGGCATCTTCTCGTGGGCGACTGCACGGGTCGATATCGACGAGTTCCGCGAACTGCTCGACGTCGGTCTCCCGAAGGCCGTGCAGGGGGCCGCCGGAAGTAGCGGCGGCATCGTCATGGTCCTCATCGTCTTCGCGGTGGCCGGTGCGCCCGGGTTGGCGGCGTACACCGTCGGGAGTCGCGTCGGGTCGCTCTCGTTCCGGTCGATTTCGGCGCTGAGCAACGCCGCCCAGAGCATCGTCGGCCAGAACCTCGGTGCTGGCAACCTCGACCGTGCCACCCGGACGACGTGGACGGGCGTCAAAATAGGAACCGCACTCCTCGCCACAGTCGGGGCCGTCCAGTGGCTACTCCCCGGATTCATCACGCACCTGTTCGTCCCTGAGATGGAGGGTCGCTCGTTCGTCCTCGCAGTCGCGTACCTCCAAATCGTTGCGGTCGGTTATCCCGCGAAGGGCGTTCTCTCGCTGGTCAAAGCGGGTTTCAACGGTGCGCGCCGAACGAAGGCGACCATGGTCGCGTCGCTCGCCCAGACGTGGATCCTCCAACTGCCGATTGCCGCAGTGGCCGGAATCGCTCTCAGTCTCGGCGTCGAAGCCGTCTTCTGGGCGCGGCCGCTGGCGACGACGGTGATGGCGGCCTGTCTCGGTAGCTACTACGTCTATACGACGAACGACGGGATGTACGCCCGTGCCGCAGAACGAGTCGAGACGACGCCGAGCGACTAGCTACTCGGTAATCCACACGTCGCCTTCTACCGTGTAGATGTAGCCGCGATTCTCCAGACTCTGGAGGAGTTCGTCTGCGCTGACTTCGGTGTACCCGTCTTCTGCGAGGACGGCTTGGGCGTCCTCCCACGTTCGGCCCTCCTCGGACTCGAACGCCGCGTCGAGTAGCGCGAGGGCACGTTGTTCGCTCGGCGGTAGTGGAGTTCGCTCCCGCATCGTATTTAGTTCATTTCGCAGGGGGTTGTAAACTCTTCCCCGACTCTGCTACCGATTTGGGGTACGTCTCGACCTAGCTACTTCCGTCTGCGACGCAGCGTCCGACAGTTGCCGTCCACAGCCGACAGTGAATCTCAGCGGTTCTCCCGTCGTTTTTCGCGGATTTTGTCGTCGTACTTGAGTGTCGTGATGCGCTCGCGTACCTCGTCGAGTTCGTCCCGTATCTCGTTCGTCCGGTCGATGTTCTCTTCCAGGAAGTCTATCATCCCCTGGTCGAACTGGCTGTTTCCCCCCTCGATGAGTGCCTTTAGCTCCTGTAACTCTGTCTCGTTCGTGCGCGCGTGTTCCAGCGCTGTCTCGACGCGAGTCTCCATCGGGTCCAGTTCGTCCTCGACTTGCTCTCGGACGTACGACTTCGTCGCCAACCCAGCGGAACTGCGCGCGAACCAGTAGAGGAACCCGCCGAGCGTGCTGCAGATCGTCACGCCGATGCCGACGAGTTCTACGAATTTCATCGCTCCTATGTTTTCCATTATACAGTATTCGTGTCCTGTCACTCGTTTTGCCGCCCCCACCACGGTCCGACGAAACGGAGACGGAGTTATTCGACGTATCCTCCCGAAATACCGACCTCGAACGACTGCTGGTGTCGGTCCGGTGAAGTCACAGTCACGGGAACGTCCGCGGTGTGCGACCCGTTCTCCTCGTCATCCAAGGTGAACGTGTACCGCTCGCCTTGGACGGCGAGCCAGCACTCACCGCCGTAGTTTCCCGACACCGTGGCGGTCGCCTCGATAGCTTCGCCAGCCTTCGGCTTGTCGCCGCGCAGTCCGTCCAGTTCGAGGTCCTGTCCTTCCATCTCGATGCTCACAGTTTCGTCGAACGATTCCACGTAGGTCGATTCGTCTTGGTCGTCTGCCATCAGTTTCACTCCGAGTTCTGCTTCGATGTTCGTCGCCTTGCACAGCACCGAGGCCTTCGCGGACCCGGCGAACAGTTCCGCGAGCAGTTCGCCACTCGATTCGAGGAACACCGGCGACCCGCTGTCGCCACCCTCCGAAATCCGGGACGTGATGAGTTGGTCGCGCAACGTCACCGCGCCCAAGTCGCCGCCGTACTGCACGGTGACGGTCGCGGAAGTCGCTTTCACCTCACCGGCCGTGACACCGGTGGTTCGACCGGTCTTGACGACTGCTTCGCCGAGGAGGTCTCCGGCGTTCTTTCGGTAGACGCCGGTCGGGTAGGTGTCGTCGAGGTCGTGGTACGTCGTGGCCTCCTGCTCGGTTTCGACCGACCGCGCGGCGACGTCCACGCTCGTGCCGTTCTCGATGGGGACGTAGCCAGCTAACTTCCCGACGCTATCGGACTCGTCGCCACCGTCGTACGGCGACGGTTGGAGAATCGACTCGCCGAGGGCTGCTTCGTTCGCTCGCGCGTAGACGTGATTGTTGCTAAGTCTGACGCGCTCGCCCTCGGAAACACTGTTGTCCCAGTCGGCCGCGGTGATATCGACGACTTTCGCGGGATACAGTCCGGCCGTTCCGGCGGTTATGTTCGCGTTGGCTTCGCTGACGCCGCCTTCGACGGGCCGGTGGCGGTCTTGGCGCATCCCGTGGGCCGCCGGTAGTTCGTCTTCGCTCTCGGCCGTCAGCGGGGTCAACTCACCGAGTTCTTCGACTGCACTGTCCTTCTCGACGTTTCGCTGTACGACGTGGTCTGGGTCTAGCTCCGACTCTGGCACTTTCTTCGTCACGAACGCGACGACGCGGTCGTCGCGTTCGTCGTACTCTACGCCGACGACGTTTTCCAGTTCGAGGAGGACCTCGAAATCTCGCGTGTGTGTCATATACTCTCCTGAAGAATCGCGTCCGCACCGCGTCCACGCGACCTCCCCTACAATTATGTCTTAATTTTTATATATTGGTTTTCCACGGTGCGGCTCGAAATGACGAACGGACTCCGTGAGAATCGCCACGATTGCCGCCTCGAACCGCTACGTCCGATACTCGAAATCGAGTTGACGACCCTAGTCGGAAACGTCCACTCCGGGCCGAAATCGAATTCTGGGCGGCAGAAACGTTCGCGTTGTTACGAGTTAGAGGTAGCCCATCGCTTCGAGCCACTCGGTGTCCGGTTCGCGGCGATGCACGAGTTCTGATTCTTCTCGCCTGACTTCTTCGTACAACTTCGCTAACTTCGCTTTCTGAACCGGATTGTCTATCCGTCGCTGGAGTCGATACCCGTCCTCTGGGTCGGGACTCGTTCGGGTTTCGAGGAGGAGCGTTTCGTCGGTGTCGAGAGAGAGGTACGCCTGTTCGCTCGTTCGAACCCCGTCGCCGAAACCGCTTCCCGCGGTTCTCCCTCCCATCGTGTAGCCTGCGAGTTCGCCTTCGAACTCGGTGAGGTCTACGCCTTCGTACTCGTGAGGTATCTGATCCATCGGTACGTCGGCACCAGACGCTATCGTCTCGATAGTCGGCAGCACGTCGATAGCTCGCGCGTTGGTCGATACGTCTACTGAGTCGTTCTCGAACAGTGGCGAACAGAACGCGATAGGAACACGTGCGACGCACTCTTCGGGGAAGTGACTGTGTGCGAGTTCGCCGAACGGGTCGCTCGTCAGCGCCTGCCCGTGGTCGCCCCAGAGGACGAACAGCGTGTTCTCGTACAGTCCCATCTCCTGAATCGTCGCTAGCAACTGCTCGTGGGCGGCACCGGACAGCGCCAACTGTCTTCGGTACTGTCGATGATTGAACTCGGGGTCCCCCGACTGGTCGGCGGTGAAACTCCAGTCGCTGCTATCGCTTGCTTCAGTCTTGTGGAGGAGCCAATCGTGCAGGAAGACGAGGTCGTAGTCCCCGAACTGCCTGACGTTCTCTCGGTACTCTTCTGGACCGGGAACGGCCGTCGAATCGCCGTCGCTGTCGTCTAATCGTGCCGGGAACCATCGCGAGAAGTCGAACTCGACGTTCTCGCCCGGTTCCAGTCCGTTGACGAGACCCGCGCCGTCGTCGGTGATGGCGGAGGCGCTCGCGCTCTCTGTCGCACTCAGTAACGTCTCTTCGCCCTGATATTCGTCGCCGAAGGCGTACACGCCGTGTCGGGGTGGGTTCAGCCCGGTGAACAGGCTGGCGTGAGCCGTCGGGGTGTACGTCGCTTGCGTGGTCCCGCGATACCAGACGCCGTTCGGATAGAGGTCTCTGTACGGTTCGTGGTACTCCCACCGCAGACAATCGACGGTGATCACGACGATGCGCTCGATCCGGTCGTCTACAGGAACGGTCGTGGTCATGGTGGTGAACGGTCAGTCCCGAACTCCGCGATGTCGGCGTCCTCGATTGACGGGGTCGTCACGAGAAGACACTTCCGAGTGCGTTGGTCGCCTTGTCCCTCAGGTACGACCCCGCGGTGTTGTACTTGTAGTCCATGATGGGTTCGCCGGAACTGAGGTCCCAGCCACCGACTTCCGACACGTCCTCCACGTCGTCGTGGTTCCACGCTTCCTGTGGCAGTTCGTATCGGTCGCGTACTTCCTGCCAGTGCTGGTTGATTATCGCCCGGTTCTCCGCGTAGTAGTCCTTGTAGACGGAACTAACCCACGCGCGTTGGCGGTCAGAGGCGAGTGCCCGCTGGAGCAGGTAGTGCTGTTTCTTCAGCGCCTCACCAGCGTTCCCGCCGACTCGCGTGTCGTGTCGCCGCTGATGGTGCGGGGCCGTCGAGTGAACGTCCATCGCACCGAATCGACGCTGGTGGTGGACCATCGGAGCCTCTGCGACCTGATACACTTCGCTGACGTGTCGGCCTCGTTGGTCGAGTATCTCTTCGTGGATGATGCCGCGCCAGCGCGGCCGCTTCTTGTCCGCGTCGATTTCGTCGGGATTCGGACAGTAGAGCCGATAGTCGCGGCCGATTCGCCCACTCGCCTTCCGACGGGTGTGGACGTAGGCGTAGTGGTCGAACTCCCGGCCGAACCACTCCTCGTCGAGGACTTCGACTTCCACGTCTGCGCCGATAGAGAGCGTGTAATCGCAACTGGCTTGCTCTTCCATACGGCGGCGTTGGGTCGCCGGTCCCTCGACGAGGTACTCCCACTCGCTCGATTCGATACACGTGAACGGGATTCCGTGTTCGTCACACCACGCTTCGCAGACTGCGACGGTGTCGTCGTCGCTGTCGCCGTCGAGGATAACTAGTTCGTCGAAGATGGGCCACGCGGAGTCCAGCGTGTCTTCGATGTGCGATGCTTCGTTCAGTGTCAGGATACAGGCAGTGATGTTCGTTTGCATGCGTCTTACTCTCGGTTGAGGACGAGGGTGTCTGCGTCGCCTCGAACGCGGTCGAGGAGTGACTGGTACCGTCTTCGAACGGCTTCGTCGTCGGTCGGTTCGGCGAGTGCGTACCCAGCGTCGCCGTCCGGTCGGTGACGGGTGCGGTAGAGCTGTCGGACGTCGCCGTTGTAGAGGCACCACTTGGGGCCGCGAACGGCGTCGCCGGTCCCGGACTTCGGCGTCGTCGGACTCATCGTGTAGCCCGCCAGTCGCCCCTCGAACGTGGTGAGGTCGATGCCCTCCATCTCGTGGTCGGGGTCGTCGAATCTGAGGCCAGCGTGGCGCATCACCGACCGGAGCGTCGGTAGCACGTCCACCGACCGGGGATTCGTCTCGTGGTCTACTGTCGTCGCTTCGAACAGTGGCGAACAGAACCCAATCGGGACGCGACAGCACGGTTCGTGTGCGTCGTGAGCGTGCCCGAGGTCGCAGTCTGGCTGTTCGTTCAGGCACTCGCCGTGGTCGCCCCAGACGACGAACAGCGTGTTTTCGAATAGGCCACGATTTCGAAGGGCCGACAAGAGGTTCTCGTGGGCGGACAGACTCATCTGCTGGCTCTTGCGGTAGCGCCGGTGATTCTCGGCGGGGTCGGTCTCCGAGATGGTGTAAGTCCACGCGCCGGGATGGCCGCGGTCGGCCCCGTGGACGACCCAATCGTGGAGAAACGTCACGTCGTGGTCGTCCAGACTGTCGAGCAGTGCGTCTGCGTCCTCGGGTTCGCGGAACTCGTCGTCGTGCTTGGCGTTGTCGAGTCGCGGCGCGAACCACTTCCGGAACTCGACTATCGGTTCGTTGGTGGCGTTCAACCCTGCGATTACGTCGCCGTCCCGCGTGATGCGAGAGCGACTCGCTGCGTCGGTCACGGTGAAGAGGCTCTCGTCGCCGACGTACTCGTGACCGAAGTCGAAGACGCCGTGTCGTGGCGGGTTAAGTCCGGTGAACAGGCTGGCGTGTGACGTCGGGGTGTAGGTCGCCTGCGGCGTCCCGCGGTACCAGACGCCGTTGGGATACAACTCCCGGTACTCGTCGTGGTAGTCCCACCGCAGACAGTCCACGGTGACGACGAAGACGCGCTCTATCGGTTCGGCGAGCGGGACGTTCGTCGTCATCTATGCGTACTCTGTGGGCAGGCGGTGACCGACGGAGTCGTCGGGGATCATAGCAGGTGTCGCTCGACGATTTTGGTCATCTGTTCGATGAAGCGTTCGCGGGCGAACTGCTGGGCGTGTTCGCTGATGGCGTCGGGGTCGTACTCCTCGGAGTCGAACTTCTGCAAGTCGCCCGCGAGTTGGTAGTGGTCGAACCCTTTCGGGTCGAACAGTTTCCCGCGCTCGGTCTCTATGGGTGGTTTCGGGTCAGCCTCGAACCCTTCGCCGACCGATTCGAGGAAGCCACCGGAGGCCGGGAGCAGACACGGCGTCCCGCAGGCCATCGACTCGACGGGGACCATGCCGAAGTCCTCGCGCATGGTTCCCTGCAAGGTCGCCTTCGCGCCTCGATAGAGGTCGCGGAGCGTCTCTTCCTCGACGTAACCGAGGGTGTGAACGTACGGCGAGTACTGTGCCTCGCGGCGAGCGTAGTCTTCCAGCGTACCGGTGCCGACGATGACGAGGTGTTCTTCGGCCATCTTGGCCGCCTCGACCAGCACGTGGACGTTTTTGTAGGCTTCCAGTCGCTGGGGAGCGAGGAAGTAGCTGTCGAGTTCGAGAACGTCTCGTTCGGGTTCGCCCGGCGTGAACAGGCCGGTGTCGATGGCCGGATACACCACGTTCATCCGACCACGAGAGACGTTCCACGTCTCGTTCGTGTGGTGTTTCGTCCGCTCGCTGTTCGTGACGATGTGTTCGGCCTTCTTCGTCGCACGCTTCATTCGACGTGCGTTGCCCCACCGTTCTCGTAGGAAACTGAACTTCTCTCGGAGTCCCTCCGTGTTGTCGAACATCTCCCAGAAGTAGTCGTTCCACATCTTCCCGGCGTGGTGCATGTAGGTGACGTACGGGAGCCCGGTCATCTCCGCGAGGATGGTGCCGTGCATGTCGGTGGCGACCAGCGCGTCCGTGGAGAACTTCTCGACGTCCACCTTCTCCAAGTCCTCTATCAAGACGGCTGGAATCGGCGACTGAGCGAAGAATTGGTCCGTGTTTACTTCGTCGTCCAGGTCCTCGTCTTCGTTGTCCTTGGCGACCTTGCGGATTCGGTGGCCCATGTCCGCGTTGAACTGCTTGTCGAACCGCTGGGGGTCGTACGAGAGGGTGTACACCGGTGCGTTGAAATCGACCGCGAGCGCGCGGACGATCTCTTCGGCACCCCCCTGAATCATCAGACTGCCACAGACGATACCGACGCTGGATTCCGAGAAGGGGTCTTTGAACTCACTCATTGTCCTCACCGATGGTGAACGTCTCTTCGTCGTCGTTCGCTCCGTCGTCCGACGGGAGGTCAATGCTGAACTCCGAGTCGTCGAGTGCGTCGCCGACGAACTCTTCGATGGCGTCGGCGTCGTTCTTCAGCGAGAGCGTGCTGTCGCCGAACGCGCGATACTCGTCCAGCGGGTAGCCGTAGTTGACAGCCATCGCGCCAGCGAACTCCTCGATGGTCGCGTCGGCGTCGTCGGCGTCGTAGACGATTGCCATCACGGCCGTCGCGTCGCGGTGGTCGGCTGGTCGGCGATGGACCGTCGCACCGAGAATCTTCATCGAACGGTCGATTGCCTCTGCCGCGCCCCGCGCTCTGACGGTCGCGTCTTTCGCGTTGTCGTCTCTCGTGGTGAATCTAATTTCGTAGAACTCCATCGTGGTCACTCCCAGACGTAGTATCCTGCTGTTCGTTCGTCGGACGCGGCTTGGAACTCGGCGTCCGCGTCGAGACTCGATTCGACGGCCGTCGCGTACTCGTGGTTGGTGACGATTCTCGAATCGGCCCACCCGCGCTTGGTGACTTCTTGCTTGACCAAATCGAGGACCGTCGAGTCGTCCGGCACGCCGTAGAATCGGACCATCGCTTGATACGACCCGACGCTCGACTCGATGTCGGTGATAGGTTCGTACCAGTGACTGTTGGGAACGACCGCGACCACGCCTTGGTGTTCGGGTTTCGACGCGTGTCGGACTCGGTAGAGTCGCAGGCCGTCTGCTCCTTCGTCGAGGTCCGACAGGTGGTGATTGAGGAGTTTCCCGACGTTGCGGTACGACTCGCCGTCCTCGTGGAGCGTCTCGGCGACGGCTTGGGTCTCGTCGGGGACCGCGACCGAGAGGAACCAGTCGCCGTCGTCGGTCAACGCTTCGAAGTCGTCGGGGTCTACGTCGCCAATCATGCTGGCACCCCCAGCATGAGCAGGACGCTGTTGTACTCCCCGGCGTAGCCGTCGTTGGTCTTCAACTGGAGGTGATACGAGTCGTAACCGCTATCGTTCAGACTCGTCCACCCGCTGTCTCCGACGCCCCATCCGTCGTTGGCGCTGACCGAGATTTCGGTGCCATTGACCGACGAGGCCGCGTTCTGCCGGTACATCCGGGCGTACGTCGTGCCGGAGTTGTCCCAGTGTTTGAGGTGGCCGTAGAGCCGACAGTAGAGGTTCCCGTCGCTGTCCTTGTAGTCGTCGGGATTGAACGTGATGTCGGAGTTCGCAATCGTGTTGTACCCCGTCGAAGAGGTCGAGGAGCCTTCCGCGCCGAACCGTTCGGTCGCCACGATGTGGCACTTCGTCGAGCCGTCGTCGTAGACCGGTGCGAGGTCGCTCGCGTGCATCCCATCGACCATGTCGGCGTCTGCCTTCGCGGAGGCGTTGCCGGTGTGGATGATGGCGTTGCCCGCGATGGTGGACCCGGACGCTAGCGTCGCGCCCGTCTGGACGTCCACCGCCTCGACAGTCGGGTGTGCCCGCTCGAAGTGGGTCTGCAACCGCGCTTCGATGGCGTCCCAGGTCGCTCCTTCGGTGAACTCGCCTTCGCCTTCCGCGACGTAGACCACCTCGTCGTCGGTGGACGCTTCGGCGACACACTGGGCACAGACGCCCTTCTTTCGCTGGCCGTCGATGTCGTGGTAGTCGGTGTAGCCGTACCAGAACTCGTGTTCGTGGTAGTCGATGACGCCGACGTTCCGCTCGCCGTCGGCCGACAGTTGGACGACCGGGTCTACGGCGTCGCCGACGAGACCGCTCAACACGCGGTCGGCGGTCTCGCGCGAACTGTCGAGTTCCTCGGCCAGTAGCGCGACGGCCTCCGGCCGAGGGAACAGGTCGCCTTCTCGTTCGTGAAACACGGTCGCCGCGTCTCGTAGCAACGACCGGACGTGTTTGCGTTCCGATTCTGCTCGTTCGAGTACTGCTGCTGCGTCGAGTTGGGTCATGTTACGTTGGTTCGATTCTGAACTGCGTGCCGGGGATGACCGAATAGGAACTGTCACCCGGTTGTTTCCACGCGACGGAGATGCCGTCGCCGCCGGTGCCTTCCTCGTAGCGGGCGCGGAACGAGTGCCACCCTCGCGAGAGCGTGACCGTTCCGTTGTGCCCGTAGTTGCCATCGGTACCGTGGCCGTCGTACCAACCGACGACGACCGACCCGTCTATCGAGAGGTCAGTCGCGTCGTCTGCGTCTAGGCCGAACGTGTAGTCGCCCGCTTCGGGAATCCAAATCTCGCCGAAGGCTTCCCACGCGTAGCCGTCGCCCGGCAAGTACGGCGGTTTTCTGTCGGGGTAGTCGCTACTCGTAGCCCAGTTGAGCGACCCCGGATGCGTGCCGAGGCCACCTGCAGAGACGCCCGACGAGTCGAGGTCGAAGTACGCGTCCAGTCCCGACTTCGTCGTCGGATGACTGTTGCTACTGTGGCGACTGCTGGTGTCGTACCACTGGTAGAGCAACTGGCCACGGGCGAGGTCGGTCCGCGTCTTCCCGTCCACGGTTCTGGCGTCGAAACCACTGGCCGTGCCGTCGTTGCCGGTGTGCCAGACGCGCTTGCCGCCCGCGGTCGTCCGCGAGCGCAGAATCGCGCCGGTCTCGACGGCGACGGAGTCCGGGTTCACGGTCGAGTGTGTCTGTTCGTAGTGTCGTTCGATGTCTTCGGAGACGGGCATCCACGACTCCTCGGCGGTCGTCGTTCGGAACACGTCGTCGTCGGTAGTCACCTCGTGGACGCACTGGGCGCAGACGCCGACGCGATGGCGACCGTGATAGTCGTGGTAGTCGAGGAACCCGTACCAGCCGTCGCCTTCCACGAAGTCGAGGACGCCCACGAACGTCTCGCGGACGGTTCGCACTGCGACGACGGGGTCCACTCGGTCGCCGGTCAGTCCGGCGACGAGGTGGCCTGCCGTGGGTCCGTCCACGTCGATTGCTTGCGCGAGGGCCGCTACCGCGTCTTCGCGCTGGAGCAGTCGGCCCTCCCGGTCGTGAAAGTACTCGGCCGCGTCTCGGAGTAGGGTCTTGTTCATCTTTGCCACTCTTTCGTTCGTGAAGTCGGTGGACTCGTCGCTAGAGTCGAAGGCGCAATCGCGCCCACGTATCACCGTATTACACCGATAGGAGTTGTCGGTATAATACCAGTTTTCGTGGTCGAATCAGGATACTCCGGCGTAGATGTCCTGTATCTCGCTTCGAGTGAGTTTCCGTCGGTAGATTCGAGCGTCGTCGATTTCGCCATAGAACGGAAAGTCACCGTCGGCCCGCCCGCCGATAGCGTCGGTGTTCTGACTGTCGGCAGAATTACCGGAGGTAGCGAACGTCGCCACTTCCACCCCGTCGAGATAGCAATAGACTGTGGTGCTGTCCCACGCTTGGGCGAAGTGATGCCACGTTCCCGACGAGACCGGTTCGTTGTGTTCGGACCCGTCGTGATAGTACCGGAGTTTCCCTTGGTCGCTGTTGTTCCGTCCATCGACGCCGGGGTGAATTCCGTTGTTCGTCTGGAGCGTGAAGATGGTCTGGAACGTCCCGTTCGCCGCGTCCGTCGTCCGAATCCACGCCGTGAGCGTGTACTGTTCGAGGTTCGGGAAGCTCTGGCTTAACGCGACGCTGTCGTCTGCGCCGTCGAACGAGAGCGCGTACTCGCTGGTCTTGGCGTCGCTCGTCCACGACGCGCCCGAAATAGTCCCGGAGTTCGTTCCGCCAACGGTGTCGTAGTCGGCGGCCGTGTTGCCGGTTCCTCGCTCGAACGGATACCACAGTTCGAGTCCCAGTCGGTTCACGTCGAGATGGCGCTCTACGCCGCTGTCCGCGCGGCGATTCAGCGTTCCACCAGACACGCCGTCGAGTTCGTTCGCGTCGAAGCAACTGCCTGCGCCGTCGTTGCCGGTGTGCCAGACGCGGTTGCCGCCGACGGTCGTCCGCGAGCGCAGCACTGCGCCCGTCTCGACGGCGACTGCAGTCGGGTCGATTTCGGGATGGGCCTGCTGGCGATGTTTTTGGAGGTCCGTTCGAAGGCTGTTCCAACTGTCTTCGTTGGTCGTCGTTCGGAACACGTCGCCGTCTGCCGTCGCCTCGTGAACGCACTGGGCGCAGACGCCGACGCGGTGTCGGCCGCGCAGGTCGTGGTAGTCGGTGTAACCGTACCAATCGTCGCCTTCCACGTAGTCGATGACGCCGACGTAGGTATTACGGGGTGCCCGCAGTGCGACCACCGGGTCCACTCGGTCGCCGGTCAGGCCGGCGAGGAGCGCACTGGCAGTCGTCGCGTCCACGTCGAGGTGCTTCGTGAGTCGCCCGATTGCGTCGTCTCGCGGGAAGAACGTCCCTTCCCTGTCGTGGAAGAACTCGGCGGCGCTTCGCAGGTGCGTCTCGTCCATCAGGCCACCCCGTCGTAGATGTCCTGTATGTCGCCCTGCGAGAGCGCCCGGTGGTAGACTCGCACTTCGTCTATCTTGCCGTCGAAGTAGTTGCTCGTCTTATCGTCGTCTTGGTAGGTGGCCTCGGAGCCACAACCGACGAACCCGTACCGGTTGGTCCCTGTCCCGATGGAGTTCCCGTCACCGAACGCTGCCGTCTGTGCGAACTGCGAGCCATCGACGTACAGCGTGGAGTTGCCGGTCTCGTGGTCGTACCGCGCGGCGACGTGGTGCCACGACCCGTCCGCGATAGACCCGCCGGGAGTGTGGTCGTACGTCGAGTCACCCTCTCGCGTCAACTTTAGCATCGGTCCGCCATTGTCCATCCCGAAGCGGTAGTACTCGCTTCGGTCCCACGAGACGAGCGACATCTCGGCCGTGCTGGTCGTCTGCATCCAGCACATGACTGTGAACTCGTCGAGTTCCCCGCTCTGGGTGTAGACCAGTCCGTCGTTGACGGCCACGCGGTCGCTACCCCCGTCGAACGAGAGCGCGTTTCGGATGCGACCACTGGTCCACGACGGGCCGATGATGTCGCCGGTCGCGCCGTGTTGTGAGTGGTCGCTCAGGCTTCCGCCGGACCCGAGGTCGAACCGGTACCAGAGTTTGAGTCCGAGTCGATTCAGGTCGAGGTGGCGGTCCACGCCGCTGTCCTGCCGTCGGTTCAGCGTCGCGCCGTCGAGACTATCGACGGTCGGTGCGTCGAAACCGCTCCCTGCGCCGTCGTTGCCGGTGTGCCAGACGCGGTTGCCGCCGACAGTCGTCCGCGAGCGCAGGATTGCGCCCGTTTCGACGGTCACTGCTCCCGAATCGACGGTCGGATGCGCTCGCTCGAAGTGCCGCCGGAGGCCTGCTTCGAGTGCCGTCCACGACTCATCGGGTTCGACCGTCGTGGTGTACACTTCCTCGTCAGTCGTCGCCTCGTGGACGCACTGTGCGCAGACGCCGCGTTTGCTCGGCCCACGCAGGTCGTGGTAATCGGTGTAACCGTACCAGCCGTTGCCTTCCCAGTAGTCGAGAACCCCGACGAACGTCTCGTCGGGCGTCTGTACCGCGACGACGGGGTCTACCCGGTCGCCGGTCAGTCCCGCGAGCAGGTCGCTCGCGGTCGTCGCGTCCACGCCGAATCGTCCCGAGAGCGACCGAATCGCTCGGTTGCGCGCGAACAGTCGTCCCTGCCGGTCGTGGAAGAACTCGGCCGTGGCGCGAGGCGTTGGCTGGGTCGCGTTCGGGTCACTATGCATCGTCGTCTCCTGTGTGTCCGTACTGAATCGTACCATGGCTCTCAGAGAGTCACGTCTTCTAGCAATCGGCCACCGAGAGCGAGCGCTCCGTCGCCGTACGGCACTCGCTGGTCGCCTTCGTACAGTTGGAACCCAGTCACGTACACGTCGCCGGTCGTGGACTGCTGGGGATAGCCGCAGTACCACCGGAACTTGCTGACCGCGCTCGTCCCGGTGTCGAACGACTTGGTCACGTACTGCCACGTGTCGCGTTCGCTCGGAAACCCGCCGTTTGTGGTCCCGAGTTCGGTGCCGCTGGGGTCGTACCACCGACTGTGGAACAGTTGTTCGTCGCCGTCCCAGTCGCCGGTTGCGT
The DNA here is from genome assembly GCF_008831545.1 of Halorussus halophilus. Taxonomy (NCBI): domain Archaea; kingdom Methanobacteriati; phylum Methanobacteriota; class Halobacteria; order Halobacteriales; family Haladaptataceae; genus Halorussus; species Halorussus halophilus. The sequence continues at coordinate 3,080,574 of NZ_CP044523.1, read as the reverse complement.
AGACCCACGCACCGAGGGTGTAGGTGCCCGCAGGCTGGTCCTCGCTCGGATCCACGTCAAATTCGTACTCGCACGTTTCTCCGGAGGTCGGACCGAAGTGCAGAACGTAGTCCGTCTTAAGCGGGTTGCCCGCCGTGGGTTCCTCGATTACCTCGAAGTACGACGGGTTGGTGTGCCCACCTTCGGGTTGCGGCCGGTCGCCGTCGGCCATCAGACCGTTCGAGAGGTAGCTCTCGGTTCTGGGCGAGACCTGCATCTCCGTCGCGCAAAATTCCGTGAAACCGTTTGCGATGCCGCGAATACCCGCCACGTCGCCGTCCGCGAACGGCGTGGCGCTCGCTCGCTTCTCGACCTGCACCGCGTCGTAGTAGATGTCGCCGGTCCCGCCGTAGTGACCGTAGAGATATACCTTGAGTTCGTCGCCGCTGTCGTCCGACGAGACGGTGTAGGTGTACTGGCCACGCGTCCACGACCCGTCCGCGTTCGCATCGACGCTGTCCTTGCCGACCCACGTCTGGTCCGTCGGGTTGTAGATTCCACAGACGGCGCGCTTCCCGTCCGGAGATTTGCACCAGTAGCTCAGCGTCAGTTCGTCGCCGACTGCGAACTCGCCGCCGACGTAGCCGAGCGTCTGGGACGCGCCGACCCACTCGCCGTCGTCGTCGTGCATCAGCAAACACTGGTCGCCGTAGACACCGCCGCTTGCGACCTCGGGGCCGGTTCCAGTCGTCGCGTTCCACGACCACACTGCCGAGTCGTCTTCGAACGAGGCGTTTTCCACCCAGTTCTTCGTACCGGGCGCGACGGCGAACCCCGTCGCGTCAGTCTCGACTTCTTGCAACTCGCCGGTCAGTAGGAGGTCGCTCCCGGGACGCTCTTTCACCGAAGCGTCGCCCCGAACCGTCATCTCGTGTCCGTTTCCGCTGAGGTCGGATACCGAGGTGTCGCCGGGGCCGTTGAACTGCCAGTAGCCCGCGAGGTCGGCTTCGCCGCCGCCGGGGCCGTACTGGGTGTGCCGAACTTCCTGCTGGGAGAGGCCGCGGTTCCAGAACGCGACCCACGCCACGTCGCCGCTTGGAGTCGAACCGGCACCTCCGTGGTTCCAGACGCCGAAATCCGTCGAACAGGTCGGTTGAACGCCGCTCTCGGCGCGACCCACCAGTTCGTCGCCATCGACGTACAGTCGTTGCTCGGTCCCGTCCCAGATGCCGGTGACGGTCACCCATTGGTTGACGACGACGTTTCCGCCGCCAGCGGTGAGCCACCCGCTATCGGAACCGAGCCAGAACGACCACGTGTCGTTCTCCGATGCGTAGAGGTTCCAGCCGGTTTGGTTCGAGCCGTTTCGTTTCTGGACGACGCCGCGCCAGTTCCCCTGACCGCCGGTGATTCGACACCGAACCATCACGGTGAACGTCGATGGAGTCAGCGTCGCGGTCGAGGGCGTTGACGCGCCGTCCGTGGTCGGACAGCGAAGGTAGCCTCGCTTTCTGAGCGTTGCGTCGGGCATGTGTAGTTCGTCGTTGTGATGTCGTGGTTGGTCGCGTCGTTCGAATTCGGTGCTACTGGCTGCATGCGTTGATTCGGTGGCGATACGGCAGTGGTCGTGAGAGGCGAAGCCGAAGCGAACGCCGTCGGAGCGAACGTCGGCAGGAAGTAGTGTTATCGCTCGTCCAATCGGCCGACAGACAGCCGCGTCGGCGCGTCTTCCGCGACCGTCGCTCCGTCGAGTGCCGTCTCCTCGTCGAACTCGACGGCCGAAATGACGCCGTCTTCCCCTACGTCGAACGCTCCGGAGTCGGCGGCGTCGGGCGTCTTCACGAGTCGGAGGTCGCGGAGCCGAATCGTCTGGTTCGTGTCGCCCGTAGTCGGTCCCGTCCGGTACAGTTGCAGTCGGTCCATGTCGTCCCATGGCGTGCTCGACGCGCTGACGTACTCGTCGCTATCGACGGGGACGTAGAACTCGTTCCACCCGGTCTGCCAGCCGTCGGGCGAGACGACGCCTGCCGACCACGCCACTTTGAAGCCTCTATCGTTGTTGTCTTTGGTGAACTCGAAGGTTTTCGGCACGTACGTCGTGTCGGTCACTTCGGCTTCGCCGACCACTGCGATACTGCCGAGCGTGTCGTCACTCTCGGCCCAGTCGCTCAGGTCGGTGTCGAGTGGGGTGACTGTTGCGAGCGACCCGTACTCCTGCTGGCTGCAGGCGAACGTCTCGTCGTCTATCATCAGTCGCTCGTCGTACTCCACGAACTCGTGGGCGTGGAGCGTCCCGTTGTGGTCGAGGCTGGCGCGGTTCCGGTAGAGATGCTCGATTTCACTCGCCGAGAGCGCGCTGGCGTACAGGCGAACGTCGGCGAGTTCTCCCGCGAAGTACTCGTCGTTGAACCCACCGATTCGGTAGTCCGCGTCCGCGAACGAAGGGGTTGCAGGCGAGTCCGTACCCACCTGCTGGTCGTCCAGGAACACCGTTCGCTCGCCGGTGTCGGCGTCGTATCGCGCGACGACGTGGTGCCACGACCCGTAGTAGTTCGACGTACTCACGTTCAGGTCGTCGCCCCAGAAGTAGAACTTGAACCCACCGTCGCCGTTCGTCCGTAGCGAGAACGTGTCGCTCCCGTCCTTGCCGCCGAAGCCGAAGACGTTGTTCGAATCGTCGGCGTCCGAATCGACTCGGAGCCACGCCGAGAGCGTGAGCGACCGGTCGCCAGAGAGACCGAGGTTCGGCAGGGTGATGCGGTCGTTCGTGCCGTCGAACGACGCACAGGTCGTCCCGAGGATACTCCCGTCTGCTTGGGAGACGCCGGAAGCGTCACCGTCGTAGCCGTGACCGGTGCTATCCGGCGCGAGTCCGGGCCGAGAGCCTTTGCCCTGCACGAACTCGTCGGACGGCGCGGTGCCGTACTGGACCTGCAACCCGCACAGCTCCAGCGTCTGGGGACCGTAGTCGTAGCCCCACTGCCACGACGGAGTGACTTCCTTGTCGGTCGTCAACTCGACCGTCGTCTCGAATCGGTGCCACGTGGCGTCTGCTTCGAGCGAAAGTCCGGTCCCGTCCCCGTACTCGTTCCACGATTCGTTAGTCGCATAGAGCTGACAGGAGAGTCCTCGCGGGTCTCCCGACGAGTCGGTCAGTCGGTACCACCCCGAGAACGTGAACGTGTCGCCCGCCGAGGCGACGACGCTGTCCGCGCCGTTCTTGTGGTCGCCGTGCCAGATTTTGTCGTCCTCGCTCGTCCCCGAGTCGTCCCCCGTCGTCGTCTTCTCCATGACGAGTTTGGTCGTACTCTCGGGTGCGCTAGGCGCGGCGGGGTCGTCGGTGACGCTGATGGTTCCGCTCCCGTTACCGTGGGTCACCATGTTCCACTGCGGGCCGAGGTTCTCTGAATCGTAGATGTTGTCGATGGGTTCGACGAGGTCGCTGCACTTCCAGCGCCCCACTTCGTCACGGGCGAAGCGCCGAATCTCGCCGTCGGAGACGGCGTGGTCGTACAGTCGCAACTCGTCGATTGCCGTGTCGCTGTCGTTCTGGTCGATCTGCAGGCCGCCGGAAATCTGTGGAATCGGGTTCGAGACGTTGGCAGTGTCGATTTCGGTGCCATCGACCCAGACGCCGACGTTGTCCGGTTGGCGGCGGATTACGAGCGTGTACCACTCGTCGGCGGGGCCGATGTCGTGGTTCGACAGCGTCGTGTTCGTGTCCGTGAGACCGAAGTTACACCAGTAGTCCGCACGGCCAGTATTCGAGTCGGCGTTACCGCGTTCGAGGCGGCGCTCCCATCCTTTCGGGTCGTCGTACCGGAGGATGTCCGCCCACTGCTTGCTCGAACTGTCGATGCGAATGCGAACCGCGACGGTCAGTTCGGTGCCCGAGAAGACACCTTCCATCTCGCTCGTGAGCGGCACGTCGAGTGCGTTGCCTGCACTGACCAGTGCTTGTCCTGTCTTCCCCTCGGTGTAGGCAACCGACCCCGAGAGGTCGTGGTCGGACCCCGACCGGTCTTTCAAGTCGCCGTCGAACGTCCACTGTGCGACGAGCGTCACGCCAACTCCTCCTTTGCTACGATTTCAGTACTCATTCAGTTCACCTCCGAGGCCGAACACGCCGCCCTCGTCGCGGGCCAACCCCGTCGAGAGGGAGAGGTTCGTCTCGTCGAACGCCGCGGCTTCCACGACGCCCGTCTCCGTCGGCAGTCGTGTCGGCCCAGCGTAGCCGTCGGCCGACGACGCCCCGAAGAACGTCGTCTCGTCGTCGTTGCTGTAGTTCTCGAACATCGCCCATTGGGGGGCCGAGCAGACGAACTTCGTTCCCGCGGCGAGCGTGTACGAAACGTCTCCCTCATCTATCTGGCAGTAGGTCGGCGCGTTCGCGGCAGACCCGCCGCTGACCGTCTGGGTGTCGATGCTCGACCCCGACGGGTCGTACACCTCGACGGTCGCGCCTGCTTCCAGTCCGGCGAGCGTGACGAACTCCGCGCGAACCGGGAGGACGTACTCGGTGGCGAACCCACGCCGGTCGAAGAACGTCGTCATGTCGCCGCCGTCACCGTCACCCTGCGTGTCGCAGGTAATCGGCCCGTCGGCGACGAGATTCACGGCGACGCCGTCGTACTGGCTGTTCGAGTACGGCGACCAGTGGTCGCCGCGACTCAGCGTGTTCGAACTCGACGTGCCGTCCGACGCGTACGCCGTCACCAACGTGCCGTCTTCGAGCGCCACGACGTTCATCCCGCCACCGGGAACCCCCGTGAGTTCGGCCGTCGCGGGATAGAGCGGTCGGTAGTCGCCGCTCGGTTCCGCGAAGGCGACGACGGGTTCGTCACTCTCGATTATCCATTGGTCGTCGTCGTCGGTGGTCGAAACGGTCACGTGCGTCTGAGCCGGGACGGTCGTCGTCGCGTCGGGCGCGTACGGGTCCGAAGCCACCTTGTACACGTCTACGGTCGCGTCGGCGTGCGTCGCGTAGAGGTGAAGCGTAATCGGCCCGTGGCGGTCGTTTCGCCACGCGAACTGCGTGCCGCGCCAGCCGAGTGGTACGCCTGCTCTGTAGTCGCCCGAGTAGAGCGGTTCGTCAGCCGAAATCACGTCGCCGTCACTGACGGACAGTGAGACGGTCTCCTGTGCGGTCAGCGTCGTCTGCTTCGCGCCGTCTACGTAGACGTCGGTGCCGTCTCGAAGTGCGGCCAGTTCGGCGGTGTCGCCGACCGAGACGTAGCGCGCACCGTCGGCACCACGTCGAATCGGATGCTCGACGAACTCGTGGGCGTGCAGGCTCCCCCGGTCGTCCAGCGTCGCGCGATTTTCGGCCAGTTGGCCTATCGCCTCGGCGGAGAGTTCGGTCGCGTACAGTCGCACGTCGCTGATTTCGCCGGACCAGTGCGTGCCGTCCTCGGAAATGTACCAGTCGCTCGCGTTAGTGTCGAAACTCCCCGTCGTGGAGAACGTCTTCGAGGTGGCGAGTTCGCCATCGACGTAGAGTTTCGCCTCGCCGGTCGCTCCGACGTGAGTGAACGCGACGTGGTGCCACTCGCCGACGGCGAACTCGCTGTCGGGTGCGTCGGTCTTCAGTCGGTTGCCGCCGACGTAGACGCTCCCAGAGAACGTGCCGCCCTCTTCCAAGAGGAGTCGGTACGGCGACCCCGAGCGACTACAGATTCCTCGCCAGTCGTTGTCCGCGGTCTGGTCGGGGTCGATGTCCGACCGGACCCACGCGCTAATCGTCACTGCTTCACGGACGTCCAGCGAGTCGTCGTAGGGGACTTCGACGTGGTCGTCGTTCCCGTCGAACGTGTAGCACCGTCGCGTGAGCGCGGTGTCGGCCGTCGTCTTCGCGCCGCTTGCGGTGCCGTCGTTGTCGTAGACCGAACTGTCCGTGGCCGTGCCGTTGAGTTTCCAGTGGCCCACGAGGCCGCGACTCACCTGTCGAATCTCCACCTCCGACAGCGCACGGTCGTAGAGTCGTATCTCGCCGATGTCGCCGCCGCAGTCGTGCGGATTGATGGCGAGGTCGGTGCCCGCGTCGATGGGCGTGACCGACCCCGACACCGACTCGGAGAGAATCTTCGACCCGTTCGCCCACGCGCTCTGTTCGGTCGGCGTGCGCCGTATCACGAGGTGGAACCACTCGTCGCTCCCGACGCCGAACGAGTCCGTCGAAACCTGGTTGCTCGCGTCGGCGAAGTTGCACCAGAAGTCCGCGGTGGCGCTGTTGTCGGCGTTGCCGCGTTCGAGCCGTCGCCTGTTCCCGTCGGTATCGAAGTACCGGAGGATGTCGGCCCAGTCGTCGCCGTCGGTGTGACTGGTCTGTTTCCACCAGACCGAGACGGTGAACTCCTCGCCGCTGAACACGTCTTCGATGGACGAAGACACCGGAACCGAGACGGTCGAACCGTCGCCGACCAACGCGCGGCCCCATTTGCCGTTCGCGTAACTGACAGCCCCCTCCCCGTCGTTGCCGTTACCGGTGGCGTCGGCCAACGTTCCGTCGAACGGCCACGCTGCTCTGAGCGACATCTACCCGGTGTAGTTGAATTCGAGTGCGTTCGTCGAACTGTTCGCTCGGACTTCGAAGTCGCCGTACTGCGTGGCGTTCGACCCCATGTCGAGGTCGCCGCTCATCGAGTCGCCCGACTTCTCGACGTGGGCGGCCTCGACCGAGAGGTTGACAGAGCCGCCGAGCGCCACCGACCCACCTCCGGAGAGGCCGTTCCCCGCGGAGATGGTCACGCTGTCGTTCGACAGCGCGAGGTTGTCGCTCCCGTCGTCGGTGAGACCTGCGCCCGCGAAGTTCGCCGGTTCGACGTTCAGCGTGGTCGAACCACCGAGTGCCGTCTGGCCACCGCCCTTGAGACCGTCGCCCGCGGAGACGGTGAGGGAATCGTTTTCGAGGCGACCCTGTGGGACGTGTCCGGCCGAGGTGTCCCAGACCGTGGTGCCGCCGTCTTCGAGGTCGTTGCCACCCATGTCGAGGTTCCCTGCCATCGTGTCTCCGGAGTTCTTCACGAAGTCGTCGTCCACCGAGAGGTTCAGGGTGCCGCCGAGTGCGACCGACGCTTCTCCGGAGAGGTTGCCGTCGTAGCTCACGTCGATGGCGTCGTTTTCGAGGCGACCCTGTGGGACGTGTCCGGCCGAAGCGTCCCAGATGGTCGCTCCGCCGGTCGTCTGGAGGTCGTCGCCGACCGACAGCGCGCCGTTCGGTACTTCGAGTTCGCCGCCCTCGTGTGCGCGAGCGATGTCCTGTCCGGCGGACTCGTCGTACAACTTGACCTGTCCGCTTCCGCTGCCGCTCGTTCGGACGTGGAAGTCGTCGTGGCGAGCGCGAACGTCGTCGGCGTTCACGTCGGCGACTCTGTCCAGCGAGTTGTACTTGAGGTCCACGTTCGTGCCGAACGCCGGGAACGTCGTCCAGTGACCATCGACCGCGTGGCGCTCGGCGTACACGTCCCCGTAGTGGTCTTCGAACTGGAGGTCGCCCGTCGAGGACTCCTTCGTGACGTAGCGGCCGCCGAGCGTGTACTCGTCGGTCTGGTCGATAGAGAGGGCGCTCCCCGACTGCGTGATTTCGACGTAGTAGCTGTCGTCGTCGAGTTGTTTGTCCGTGTCGAGGAACGTCGGCGTCTTCGACCCGCCGCTGGCCACGGTCACGCTCTTGGTCTCTTCGATGACGAGCGTGCCGCTGGCGTCGCTTCCGCGGTACAACTCGACGGTCACGTCCTCGGTCGCCGAGGACGAGGTGCCGTTCGACACCAGCACGTCGGTCTTCGTGTGGATGTCGCGCTGGGACGACGCCGTGAACGTGAACGACTGGGGCGTCGATGACTCGGTTATCGTGTCGGCGGGGTTGCGACCGACGCCGAGGCCGTCGAGGTCGAGTTCGGCCTGTCCGCCCGCCTCGTGGAATTCGGCGTGGTCGCCGAGCGTCTGGTTGAGCGCGTCGATGTCCTTCGTGACAGCCCACATCGACCAGTTGTCGTAGGCCGCGACGGGTTGTTTGCCCCGCTCGTAGGTCTCGTCGCCCTTCGTCGGTTTCGTGCCACTGTCCGTCCAGATGTAGGAGTTGGTCGTGATTGCGTTCGTCATTGGTCGCTCACCAAGTCACGGTGGTTCCGCAGGTGTTCGAGTGCGATGCGGTCTTTCTCGATGGCGCGTTCGAGTCCTTCGACGCGCCCGTCGATACCTTCCAGTCGCTGTTCGAGTCGCCGAACGCGCTCGCCGAGTTGCTCGCGAACGTCTTCTCGCTCGTCGGCAGGGACGCTCGTCGAAATCCCGCCTTCGAGGTGCTGCATGACGAGTTGGTCGTCGTCGGCCGACGCGATTCGCTCGGCGGTGTATTCGAGCGCGTTGATTCGGTCGTTCGTCTCGCGCCGCCGTCGTTGAGTCTCGGCCAACTGCTGGTTCAACTGCTCGACGGACTCGCGCTTGCGAGCGAGCGCCGTCTCAGCGCGAGCGGCCTCGGTGTCGCCCTCGACCGCAGTGAGGATTCGTTTCGCCTCTGCTTTCCCCTCTGATTGGGGGTCGAACGAGTCGCCGGGTTCGGTCGGCGACTCGTCACCTTCGGGCGATGCAAACCCCCCGTCGCCGTCAGTCGGTTCGATTCGCTCGTTCGAGTCGATTCGCTCGTTCGACTCGATTCCGTCGCTCGATTCCGTTCGCTCGTCTGGTTCGGTCCGGTCGCTGTCTGCGTGTTCGAGTTCTTCGGTTTGCATGGTTACAGAATTCCGGCGTAGGTGCCGTTCTCGACCCCATCGTCCGGGTCGTAGTACCCCTTCCCGGGGTCGTTGCTACCGTTCTCGTAGTCGTCTACCGTCCGGTGGATGAACGTCCCGCGCACCTGCACGACCGACCGAACGCCAGCGCTCCGCACTTGGTCCACGAACGAGCGGAACTCCGAGTCGGTGACGCCCGCCGCTTCGAGGTCGCTCTGCCAAAACTTGACCGTGAACCGGCCGGGTTCGACGTCGAACTCCTCTTCGATGGCGATTCGGTCGGAGTTGACGTTGAGCAGGATTGCGGCGGTCTCCTGTATCTGTTCGATAGTCGCCCCGCTCAGGAAGCGCCGAAGTTGCACCTTGAGCCGACCGCGGTAGTGGTCGTCTGACTCACCGCTGTGGCGCGTCGTCTGAACTAATTCGCCGAGTTTGTCGAGTTGCGCGCCGGTCGCGTCGTCGATGACCTTCGAGTCGAGTGTCTCGTGGTTCTTCTCGCCCAACTCGCCGACTTCGCTCGCAATCGTCTGGAGTAGGTCGTGCCAGAACGTCCCCTCGTCGTCGGGGTACGGACTCTTGAGCGTCCGACTGAGACGCTCGAACGACTCGTCCTCCAACTCACCCAGTAGTTCGGGGTTCGTCTCGGATTCCGTCTCGGCCACGCTAGTTCACCACCACGTCGAGCCAATCGAGGTCGGTTCGGGCGACGCTCGTCTCGCCGACTTGGACGTTCGAGCCGTCGAGGTCGCCTTGTTCGCCGAGCGCGATGTCTACCTCTTGGACGCCGGTCACGTCCATCACGGCCGCGAACACTTGGTCGTAGATGACGTTCTCGCCGATTTCCGTGCCGGAGAACTCCAGTCCCGCGGTGTCTTCGCCGCCGACGTAGTGGACGACGTTGTCCTTGATTTTCGTCGCGCCGTCGCTGGGGAAGGTGTTCGTCGTCGTCACGTCGATGTCGGCGTAGACGTCCGTCTGGGTCGCCCGCTGGAAGTTCTCGGTCTTCGTGATGCCGTCAGTCGTCTCGGCAGTGCCGGACTCGTCGCCGTACGACTGGATGCCCGCGGGTCGGGAGTCGAGAATCGCTTGCGCGATTTCGTCGGGCGACCCGCCCAGCACTGTCGCGCGGAACGACTTAGCGGGGAGACCGCCCGACCCCGTGTTGTCGTTCAGCGTGACGTTTTCCTCCATGTAGACGTTCACGATGTCAGCGGAGGCGTTGAATATCTCCGACCGGACCGCGTCCATCGTCGCGTCGCCGGACTTCGCGAAGGTGTTCTCGTACCGGAGTTTGAACTCGGCGTCCGACTCGCGGTCGCGGCCCTCCACGAACCCGATAGCGGTGTCGCCAGTCGGTTGGGGGTTCGTCACGGAATCGATGCCCGAGAGCGGTTCTTTGAGTTCGGTGAGGGTGTTGGCCGCCAGGTTCGTCTCCTCGCCGAGCCACTTCTCGTCTACGTTCGTCTCCCAGGGTTTCTTGCCCTCGACGGCCACGGTGACGCTCGTCTCGCCCGCGGGCAGCACCGCTTCTTCGACCGTCTTGAACGGGATGGCGGGCTTCTCGTCGGTCTTGCGCGTCGTCACCTCGCGGCCCTTCGAGACGGTCTTGTCCGTGTCGTTTGGGTTCTCGGTGCGGAACTCCACTTCGCCGGTCGCCGAGCGGCGCGGGATGCGGGACATCCCCGCCAGCGACAGGAGTTTGTCGAGTTGCGTGCCGAACGCGTCCTCGTAGTAGGTCGCATAGTAGTTCTCTTCTGCGGCCTCCCAGAGACCGGCGACTTCGATTGCGACCGTGTCCAGCAGTTGCTTGAGCGGCGAGGACTGTTTCAAGTCGATGTCCTCCCCGGCCTCCTGCTGAATCTTGTCCATCAGGCTGTCCTGGATGTCGTCGATGTGCTTTCGCTCGAACGTTCCGTCGTCTTGAACTCCGTAACTCATTGTGTCACCTCGAACGTGTGTTGGCTGTCGTCTACGAGCGTCACCGTCACCTGCACCGACGCTCGTCGGCTATCGTCGCGGTCGATGACCACTTCGTCTACCTTTTTCACCCGGTCGTCGCGGTCGAGTGCCTGTACGACTTCGAGTTTCAGTCTCGGTTCGCTGGTTCCCGTGGCGGCGAACATGTCGAGGCCGTGTTCCGGGTCGAACGGGTCCTCGCCCTGTATCGTCGCCAGCGTCACTTTCAGGTCCTGTACGACCGCCTCGTGGCCGCGGACCCATCGGATGGTGTTCAACTCGTTCACTTCGAGGTCACCGCTCGATTCGAGTGCCAGCGTCTTCCCGAAGCGAGTCATCTGATTCAAATTTTATCACTCTCCTTATGTATGTGTTTTCGACGGCAGTTCGCCGTCACCATAGTTTCGTCCATCACGATAGCTCCGTGTCTGTGCCATCCTCGTTCGGCGACTGAGTGGTCGCCGTAGCGCCGTCGCTCAGCGTCACGTCGTGGGTGTGGTCCTGTACGGCGACCGACTCAGCGGCCGCGGGGTCGCCGATGCTGACCGTCCCTTCGAGTTCGATGCCGTCAGATTTGAGCCGAATCGTCTGCCCGCTCGGATGCGACACCGTCGTCTCCTTCGTCTCGGGGTCGAGTCGCAACTGCTGGCCGGTTTCGTCGGCTAGTGACACCGTGCCGTCGGGTTTGACGCGAATCACGCTGTCTGCGTGCGCGATGAGGTACTCGCCCGGTTCGTGGTCCGGAATCGTGTCTTTCTCGTTCCAGACGCAGGGGAAGAAGACGGCGTCCTGCGGCGCGAACTGCCGCTGCTCGTAGCTGATTTCGCGGTGCCCGCTTTGGATGAGCAGTTCGTCCAGTGGCTCCTTCGTGTGCAGGACGAACCCTTCGTCGCCCTGCTGGATGGGGGCAATTTCGCCGTAGCCGTCGCCGGACGCGAACGTCGCGGCGATGGGAACTTCGTCCACGAGGACGTTCTCGTCCCGCTTGAAGCTCACCGTGCATCGCCGCCGCTCGTCGTCTACGGACTCGACGACGACCATCGAGACGGTGTAGACGCCACGCAGTTCGTCGGCGACGTACTCCCGGAGGAGCGAGGGTAGCTTACTCATCGGTGGTCACTCGGTACCGCTGGTCTGTTTCGCCCACGCGAACGACGCGCGGGGAGTCCATGCCCGTGACGTGACTCACCTGCTTCGAGAGCGCCGACAGCTCGAACTCGGTGCCGGTCGCTATCGTCGTCACGTCGAAACTTCGACGGCCGCCGTCGAGTTCGACGTAGCCGAGACAACTGCGACAGCGCCAGCCCTCTGTCTGGCCCCACTGGTCGTCCAGCATGGCGTGTGCCACGCCGTCGCACGCCGGGCAGGGTATCGTCGGTGGTGTCGTAACGTTCATTGTACGGTGTATTCGACGTCGAGCGGCGCGAGACGCCCCTCGACGTAGTGGTCTCCCGTCTCGGAGTCCGAGACGTATCGATACTTGGTCAGCGAGTACGGCCCCTGGTAGCGGTCGGTGTTCACGACGACCGAACCGCCACGTCGGAGCCGTGGCTCGCAGAGCGCTTCGAACTGCAAGCCGCTCTCTTCGGCCTTCGAGTCGCCTTCTGCCTCGCCGATGCTGACGAGCGTGTTGTCGAAGGACAACTCGACGGCCTCTTCCTTGCGACCGTCCTTGGTCACGAAGTACAGCTTTCCGGCCTCCACGAACCACTCCCACGCGGTGTCGGTCCGCTTCTGGGCTTCCTCGACGAGTCTGTCGAGCCAGTGGCGGACGGGCTTGTCTTTCGTGATCATCCAGTTGTTGTCGAGTTGCTGGCCGACCGCCTCGACCTCGCCCGTAGTCAGGCCGATTTGGTTCGCGATGTCGGCCGCCACGCCGTCCGGTGCCTTGCCGTACCACGTCTTCGAGAAGCGACGGCTCGTCTGCTCGTCGGTCCGGTCCTTCCCCTGCAACCGGAACTTCACGTCGTTGCCGTCGGCTTCCTTCTTCTTCTTGCGGACGACACCGTGAACCACGCTCTTGGAGGGACCGTTCTCCCACCCGAGGACGATGCGGCACTCGTCGCCCTTGCCGATTCGCTCCCACGAGGCGTCTGTGAGGTTCCAGATGGTCACGTCGAAGAGTAACTCACCGTCTTCGCTCATCTCGACCTCGATGTCCACGTCGAGGTCCTCGATGCTGAGTTCGCCGACGTCTACGCGGCGATACTGCTTCCAGACCATCAGCGGTCACCGGTCTCCAGCATCTGGTTATCCTCTTTCGTCATTCTCGACCACCCGCCGTGCGCGGGAACACCCCGAGAACGACTTCGCTCCCGAGGTTCTGTGGCGTCACCCGCTCGGCTTTGTTCGCCGGGTCGAAGAGGACGAACGTGACGTAGGGGTCCAGTGTGTACTCCCGCATGAGACACGCGGGGGCACGGACGAACCCCCGGTCGGTGTTCTCGTGGCTCACCCGGAGTATCCAGCGCTGTAGCTCGCTGTTCCAGTCGAATCGGATTTCGAAGCGATGGCCGGGCCACGCGTCGAGTTCGGTCGTTTCGAGCCGAATCGGCTCCTTGCGTTTCGCCTGCTCGGTCGGAATGGGAATCGTTTCGACAGTCATCAGAAACCAATCGCGTCAGCGAGGTCGTTTACGGTGTCGTCGAGGCTCCAGCCGCCGCCCGAGGAGCCGTCGTCGCCCGTGGAGTTCTCCTGCGAACGGGCCAGCGTCACGTCGGCCGCGTCGGAACTTCCGGCGAAGACCGACCCGTTCCCGCGGCCGTCGGTCGAATCGACGACCAACGTCGCGGTCCCGGTGCGGGCCTCCTGAATCTGGGTCACCGAGATGCGAACCGAGTAGTGACTCGTCGAGGACGCCTGCTGGTCGATCTGCAGGTCGTCCAGCTTGCTCCGGCCGAGCGAGACGAAGCCCACGGCCACCGGAAACGGCTCGTCGGCGTCGCGCATGTCCGCGAGCCGCGAGTACGTCCGCGGTTCGACCACCGCCTCGACCTTCACCGAGACCGGTTCCGCGCCGACCGACGTTCCGTACGCGAAGCCCTTCTCGGTCTTCTTCGTCGGCGCGTGCTGGCCGCCTCGTTCGTTCACCTTCGTTACGTTTGTCAGCGTCACGTCGCCGACGAGCATCGTCGTCTCGCCGCCCGTCGCCGCCGTCGGTCGTGCGAATGCTGCGTTCATGTTAGAGTAGGGAGCCTGCCGCGTCGCTGCCCATGTCGAGGACGTCCTCGATGCCGCCTTGCGCTTGCTTGACGGCCTGTCGCTGGGCGTCGCGGACTTTCTTGTCTATCTTCTGTGCGTCGTGGACCTCCCCGTGGAAGTGAATCTGGGTGTTGTTCTGCTGGGACTTGCCGCCGCCACCGCCGCCCATAATCGAGCCAGCGAGGTCGCCCGCGGCGTTGCCGATACCGCCAGCGACGTTTCCGGCGGCCTGCCCGGCCGCACCGACGGCGTTGCCCACGTCGGACGCCATCGAGGCCGCGCCGCCGACAGCGCCGCTGGCGACCGAGGCCGCTCCGGAGACGGCACCGCCGACCGCATCGGCGGCACCTTTCGCGGCGTCCATCGCGCCCTGCACCGCGCCGCCGATAGCACCCGCGGCACCCGAGATGCCGTCGGCGATACCGTTGGCGATTTCACTGCCGAGCGAGAGCGCGGCCTTTCCGAGACCGCCGAGCGCACCACCCAGTGCGGACAGTATCGCGCCGCCGATGGCCGCCGGTGCGCCGAGGATTCCAGAGGCGATAGTCTTGACGAGCGACGCACCGGCACCGGTCAGGTTCGACAGCGGCCCTCGCTGGGCGTCGCTCGACGGCAGGAACGGAACGACCGCCGAGAGGGCGGTCGAAATCGCGTTCTTCAGCACTCTCGGTCCCGCAGTGACGAGCTTCTTCGCCATCGCCTTCACGAAGCCGATGCCCGCGTTGGCGAACGCGGTGAGCGTCTCCTTGGGGTTCGAGACGAGTCGCTTGATACCACCGAGTAGCGAGTCCACGACGCCCATCACGCTGCCGACCGCGCTCTGGAGCATCGCGCCCACGTCGTCCAGCAGGCCGAACTGTTTGAGGATTGCCCTCACGACAGGGATGACGGGGAACAGAACGCTGAGGAGCGTCTGTGCCCACTCCATCATTCCCTGGGGCTTGCCGCCGACGCCAGCGAGCGACCCGAGCAGTGCAGTAATCTCCGAGACGGACGGAATGAGCGCCATCACGGAGTCGAGCAAGCCACCGAAGATGCCGGAGACATCGACCGCACCGGTCATCTCCAGTGCGCCTACCAGTGCCACGATGGCACCGACGAGGACGAGGATGAGACCGACACCGGACATCGCGAGGAACGTCGTCCACACTGTCGTCAAGATGCCGACTGCGGTCGAGGCCGCCGACGAAGCGGCGCTGAACGCCCACATCGCGCCGGACACCGCGTAGCTCGCCGCCGCAGACGCGTAGGACGCCGCGGCTTGCGCGCTGATGAGCGACACGAGCGTTCCCGTCACGACGGCGACTGCGTTCTTCGCGCTCGCTAACGTCCAACTCGCCGCTGCTGAGGCGTAACTCGCCGCCGCAGACGCGTAGTCGCGGACGATGCCGACAGCCTTCGTCGCGTTCTCACGGTTGATGACTGACGTGACCGCGGTGACTGCGGTTCCGAGCGCAGTCTTCGCCGCACTGTACACGTTCGTCGCTTTCGTCGCTGCCCAGTCCCAGGCGGCACTGGCTTTCTTCGCCGCTGTTTCGGCGACCGTGGTGTTTTTCACCCACTTGATGGCGCCCGAGAGTTTCTGTTTACTCCAGCTTAGGCCGTTCGTCGCCTTCTCGGCTGTCCATGCGGCAGCCGCATAGGTCTGCAGTGCCATGGCGCTGACCGCCATCGCCGAAGCCACGGCTGCCTGACTGGCGGCGAGTGCAGTGACCGTCGTCAACAGGATAGCGAATCCGACGCCGACGGCCTCCAACAAGCCGGGGTACTTGTTCAGCTCGGTGACGACGAAGGTGAGGACGTTGACCAGTGCTATCAGTACCGGAATCACCCCCTTCATCACGAGGTCAACGAACTTCCCGAGTTTCCTGTTGAGCGTCTTCGTCTTACTCTTGAACTCGTCGCTGTTCTTCTTTGCCTCTGCGAGAACGGCACCCCATATCGTGCTGAGTTGCTTGAAGGCCGCAGTTGCGAGCCCCACCTGTTTCCCGGCCGCGTCTACGCTGGCTTTGGCCCGGTCCATCGCGCTACTGGTGTCTCCAGTAGCTTTGTTGACGTTGTTGATTCTCGTCTCCGTCGCTTTCATCCGCTCGTTGAACTTGTTCACCGAGTCTATGCTGCTGAAGAACTGTGAAATTCCCATTTTCCAAGAAATTGCTTCTCAGTCGTCCTTGACGCGGACGACGTGTTCGTGTCTGGCCACCGACGGGTGGACCCCGTTCGAGGCCGCTGTCGGCGATGCGGGAGCCGAACCCGTCGAACCCCCGACGTCTCCGGTGTTCGGATTAGGTCTGTTCGACCGCTGTTCCTCCTGATGAGCCCCGATGGCGATAGCGTAGGCGTATCGCCGACGCCACGGCCACGCCGCAATCTCCTCGATTGGCTTGTTCAGCCTGAGCGCGAGCGAGATGGTGATGCGGCCAGCGGCAGACCGGGCCCATCCGGCTACTCGTTCAGAAATCCCTCGCCTAGTCCGAGGAACTCGGCGGCCTGTCCGGCGAGACCGAGTTTGGCTGCGAAGGACATCTGTTCCCAGCGGTCGTCTGTGACCTCGGGCTTGGCGACGACGAGTTGGACTAGCGCCTTCATCTGTGCGCTGCGGTCGTCGTCGCCGACCTGGTCGAGTTCGTTGAGAACGGTGTCGTCGTTCTCCGGTTCCTCGAACAGAAACTTCATCCCCTGAATCTCGTGGACCTCGGGTTCTCGCTTACCGCCGAGCGTCCACTCTTGGTTCTCGAAGTCGAAGTTCTCGGGGTCGGCTGCCGAGGATTCGTTACCCCCGGTAGATGCCTCGGCAGCCCCCTCGTCGCCCGACTTCCCAGTTTCGAGGTCGTCCGTGTCGAGCATCTCGTCTACGGTCTGTTCGACCTCGTCGTTCGTTTCGAGGTCGCTCGCGTCGCGTCGTTCGAGTACGGTATCGTCGTTCATAGTGGCTGATGGTACGTGTTATCGGTGAGTGACTTCGGCGGCTTCCCACGAGCCCTCGACCGTCGGGACGCCGTCGAGTTCGTAGTCCGAGGGACCGTAGTCCGTCAGCATGCAGTCCACGAACGTACTCTCCGAGCGCGGTTCGCTCTCGGCGTAGGAGATGGTGATGTCGAAGACCGTGCCCTCTTGGAAGAGGTCTTCGAGCATCGGTACGTTGTCGGAAGTCGCCTTCACTGCGAAGGAACCGGAGAACTCGCCGGTGCCCTTGACCCAGACGCTCCCGCCGTCGAGGGTGCGTTCGAGTTCGTGGGCCTTCGACTGGTCGTAGCCGAAGCTGTCTAAGTCAGCAATCTGTTCGCCGTCAACCGTGATGGAGATCTCACGGGCGTCGTATTCTTTGTTTGGCATCTGTAGTCACTCCTTAGGCGCGGACGTTCAGCTCGACGCCGAACTCGTGGACGTTGCTCGCGAGCGTTCCCTGGATGGTGATACCCGGGAAGACGCGGTTGGACTTGTCCGTGTCCGAGAGTTGGTCGATAGTCGGTGCGGTCACTTCGAGTTCCGAGAGCGGCGCGCCGTTGGAACCGACGTACTGCTGGAGTCGGCCACGAATCGCGCCGAGAATCTGGGAGCGGCCGTCCTTCGTGAACGGAATCTGGTCGTTGCCGAGTCGGAGGCTCTTGAGCGCCTCCTGTGCTTCGTTGGCGATGAACGCCTCGGTGCGGCCCACGTCGAAGTAGCGGTAGTTCGAACTCGCGCCGGCGGTCGTCAGCGAGTTCGACAGCACGAGGGTGCCGTCCACGGAGATGATGGCGTTCGACGGGCCGTTGCCGTTCTCGTCGCCGCCTTCGAACGTCTCGGTGGTGCCGGGGTCGCCGACTAGCGAGCGGCGGTAGAGACCGGTGTCGAAGGGGTAGCCGTCGCCGTCCCAGAACGGGTCGAACCACGCAGGGTTGACGCCGAGTTGGCCAGCGATGTACGCCGCGACGTCGTCGCTGGACTTGTGGGCGGCCATGATGAGGTCGCCGCTCGGGACCGCACCCGCGACATCCTGTGCGGTCTGGAGTGCGGTCTGGTCGTCGGCCGCTTGCGAACCGTTCATGTGCGCGGCGACGACTGCGGCGTCGATGGACCCGGCGAACGAGACGAGTTCGCCGAGGTTACCGACGTGCTCGCGCTCACAGCGGGTGTCAGCGAGGACGAACAGGTCGATGCCGAGCGGTTCGAGTTCGGGCTTCAGACTCGACCAGTCGAGGTAGTGGTAGTCGGCGACGATGCCGGAGGCACTCCCACTGGTTGATTCGCCGGTGACGACTTCGCCCGTCTCGAAGTTGACGTACGCTTCGTCGGTCGCGGGCGACTCGTTCGCGTCCGGCGGACTGGCTGTCTTCGGCACGACGGTCTTGTCGGTGCCGTCTACTGCGATGCTGACTGCGTCCGTGTCGTCGTGGACGGGGACGTTCGAAATCGTGCCCGTACTCGTACTGGACGCGTCGCCGCCCAGCAGTTCGCCGGAGGCAGTCTTCTCTGCTGCACACGCCGCGACCCACGATTCGACGCCCATTTCGGAGAGCGCCTGCGCCGCGGTGTACACGTCGCTCTGGTCGCCGAAGTCGCTGGCCACGTCGTCGGGACTGGAGTATCGCTTCGCGTTGTTGTACCCGACAGATGGTTCGGTCGTGGAATGACCGATCAGTGCGATGTCGTTGTACGTCGGCTTCGCCGTCGCGCCGGTCGAGGCCGACAGGTCGATGTTGACTACTGAAACTGGCATGGGACTGGCAACTATCTCTACTGCCGGGAGCTTATATATCAGTTTTCCGACAACACCTGGAACGGTGGTTTTTGGTGGGTGTGAGGAGTCGGGAATCGAGTTCGGCGGGGAGAATCTGCCCGTTGAACTATCGCGCAATCGCGAGAAGAAGTTCGGTAGGACGACCTGGCTGGTACTGCGACCGGACCGCTCAGTCCGCGTCGAAGCTGTACTCTACGTCCTCGACTGTCTCGACCGTCTCGGTGTGTTCGTCGGTGTAGTGGAGTCGAACGCGGAACTCGTACTCCTGCACGTCGGTCCCCGAGGGGTCCGCGTGCGCGTCGTGAACCGGCGACTTCGAGAGTCGCGCGACGACCGGACGCTCACCGTTCGCACCGGCGCTATTCTGGTCGAAATCGTACTGGAAATGTTCACGCAGTCGCCGTGCGAACGACTCGGCACGTTGCTTCGGCGGCACGTCGTCGGCGTTCGTCGCGTCTTCGACGAGGCACGTGACGGACAACTCGTCGTAGAGTCGCGTCGCGTACGTGTACTCGTACGCGTTCTCGCCCTCTCGCTCGTCGATTTCGGCCACGCCGCCCATCGACTGCTCGTCGGTCTTTTCGACGCTTCGTTCGTTCCACCCGAGAATTGCCTCGGGGTAGCTTCTCGTGTGACTCTCGTCGTCCCACCACGTCTGGAAGTCGTAGGTGTACGTCGTCCCGTTGGACGTGACGCTGTAGGAGGTCGGAAGACTGTTCGTCAACCTGATTCGCTCTTGGTGGGTCAACATGCGCGGTCACTTCCGTGCTGGCTCGGGAACGTATTGTGGAACATACACATACTGTACTTTAGCCATGTTCTAAATGCGGTTTGGTCAGTTAGGGCACGCCGTCCGAGCGACGATGGGTGGTTCGAACCGCTCCGCGGCGGGGCCGCCGTGTTCACGGATCGCTAAACTGCCGGATTCGGTACACTCGTCGATGCCGTCCAGTTCTCGGACGGACTCGTACAGCGATTCGGCGTCGCCTCGGTCGGCGAACGGCACGGACGCGCCCACGACTGGGTTTCCGAGTCCCGTCTCGTCTACGTACGTCTTGTGCCCGGCCGCATCGACGCCGGGGGTCTCCGGGCCGGGCACTGCGTCGAGGACGAAGTCGGCGAACGCGCTATCGTCTACTTCGAGGACGAACTGTACCGCGTAGGTTCGGTCGGTCTCTTCGTCGTTGCTGAGCGACATGGTTCAATCAAGACACAGTAGGATATAAACTGGTTTTCCGCGTCGGTGTGATTTCAGACTGATTCAGAACAAAGTCGTGACTCAGAACCTCGCTATCCCCGAAAAAAGTACAATGCGGGCACTGAATTGGACCGTCAGACCCTAAATACGGCCCTGTTCCTCTTCGAGACCGGACTCGACGATGTCGTCGAGGACCGACATCCCCTGTGGCGTGACCACGGCGTCGTCGTCCTCGTCGATGTCGAGGGTTCCTCGCTGCTGTTTCATCTTCTTGCGGTACTTCCGAACGGCCCAGACCGAGCAGTTCGCCTTCTTCGAGATGGCTCGGTTCCCGAAGAACGGGGCACAGGCCATGATTACGACTTTCTGCCAGTCTCGTAGCTGTTTGTTAGGCATCGTGTGGTGGCTGATGGATTCTCGGCAGGCGTCTCGCGCGCCGCGAGACGCCCTTCGATAGTTGTCGTGCGATTCTGTGGCGGTCCCGTTCGAACCACAGCGGGTCCGAGACCGCCGTTATTACTTTTACCGGGCTGTTATTAGTTAAAACTATTGGTGCTAATAAATGGTTTCGAACAAGTTGAAGAAAACGCTATCAGACGCGCGAAAACCGGGCGGAGCGTGGCGTGGAACGACCGTCGAACGACATGGGGTCGTCGTCGAACGTGCCGAGGTCGCTCCCGGTCTCTGAACCTCCATATCGACCAACTTGCGTCGGCGCGGTCAGTTCCTGTTCGACGTACCACGCACAGTCCTGAATCGCGTCGGCCGCGAGACCAGTCGTCGTTTCGTCGGTGTCCAACCACGTCTGTGGCGACTCGTGGTACGTTTCGAGTGTGACCTGCTGGCCGTCCGCCCCGGTCGCCCACTCGATGGCGACGTGACACTCTTCAGTCCACGCGTACCGCGCTGTTGCGCCGACTCCGTCGGAGGCGACGGCGAGCGTTTCGACGACCCACCCGTCCCCCAGATGGTCGGCGATGCGTTCCATCTGCTCGATGCACCCATCTGGCATACCCACATATTGTCAGTGTTCTTTTATACTCGTTTTCAGCAGGCCGCCGAGACCAGTAATCTATTTGTGGGGTGGGTTCACACACGTCGATATGTCTCGTCCAGCGGACCGACCCGAGCGTGAACCGACTGGCAAGTACGTCGGCTCGACTGTCGTGGACCTCACCAAGCGACCGGATGGCTCGTGGGAGGCGACCCAAGACGGCATCGACGTGGTGGGGACCGGCGACTCCGCGGCGCGAGCGACCGAAGACATGGCCGGAAAAATTGCGACGTTGAAAGAGACCGACGACCGCTGAGTTCTGTCCTCGATTTAGGAGTGTTCGCGTTCCGGTTGGCCAGTCGCCGCCGACTCGGCGTAACTCCGCGAAGACGTTGAGAGAATTCCGTAGCTCGTGCTGCCGCAACTCGGGCACTCGTCCTGTACGGGACGGACGCCCGTCGGCGTATCTCGTCCGACGCGCGTCTCGGTACAGTTCGAACAGCGAATCGTGTGAAAGACCATGGTTTGTCAGGCGTGTTGGGTCAGCTGAAACTCGTCGATACGGGGGCTGGCGAGTTCGTCGAGTCGAGGCGTCGCGGCGACGGTCTTCCTGTCGAACTCGACGATGCCCGCTTCCTCCATGCGCGGAAGGTGGTTGTGCGCGAGCGAGAAGCGCACTCGTCGCCGGGTCTGGCGGTCGGAGCCCTCCGTGGTCTCGTCTACGGTCTCGGCAACTGCTTCGGTCAGTTCCCCGCGAGTCAACACCTGCGCCTCGTGAAGCACGGAGATGACTGTCCGACGGAGCGAGTTGCTGCGCACGTCGAACCGGGTCTCGAAATCGACCGTGGAGCCAGTCCCCGGTCGGTGGCCGCTGGACGGAGAACTACTTTTGGACATACGAGAAAGTACACTAGCGAGGCTCCTAAGCCCCAGTAACGCTCCATTCCGTTTTCGACCGTTCCGCTCGCTTCGCAGATATACTACGTCGAGAGACAACTGACGAGACGATTCCGGCGCAGTCTTGCGATTTTACGCTCCCAAAAATTGCTCTAACGACCCGGTAACGAGTGCTATATACTGGATAACACGGTAAACTATCACTCGGAAGATAGTCGGCGCTCGTCTACAGTTCCCGCACCTCGTGCGGACTCGCTTCTAGCATCGAGCGCGCCTGCTCGAACGCCTCGTGTGGCGTCTCGAACTCGCCGTGGTGTGCCCACTCGTCGTCCTTGGCGCTCGTGGTATACACGTCGAACTTGCCGCCACGATACTCGTGAGACTCGACGTAGAGTTCGGTCTCGACGGTTTCGTCGTCCACGAGGAGCCACACGCCCAGTTCTTTGCCCCCTTCGAGGTCCCGCCTCCGTTCCCAGTGCATCCTGACGGCGTACCACGTGCGACTAATTAATCGTTGGTTCCGAAATCCGTAGACCGTTTTTCTGACTGTGACTATCGTTCAGCATCCAGTCGGCGCGCGCTGGCGTGACCCTCGTGGTCACGCCGAACTCGTGCGAGGGACGAGGACCGTAGGTCGGAGCGTAGCGGAGACCGAGGACCGCAGTCGGTTGGGGAGGTGTGTGGCTGAGGCGGTTGCGGTGCTGTGCGGTTTCTCCTTGGTACCGGGAGTAGCTAGCTTCCTCTGTTCGGCTATCTCTACGTAGCAACCTGCATAACCACAACTTCCTCGTAGAAAGCCCCCGGCCGCTCGCGGTCGTCTCGGCGACATATTCGGCGCAAACAGCGCGCCGAATAGAGGCCACCGAGACGACCACGTAAACGCGAGCGCGCTCCGCGCCTCCGGCGCTCCGCATCGAGGCGCGCGATGCGCGCCTCGCACCCGGCCCCTTTCAGTCCCACCCGGTAGTTTGCGTCACCGGTCGCTTCCAGTTGAAGGTGTCACTGCGCGTTCCTCGTGGAAAGTGTCACAGTCGATACTACCCCTCGCCACCACCCGAATCACCCCACGTACGCTTCTGTGGCAGAAGGAAAAGCTATAGTACCGTCGTAGCCCGAAATTCGAGCATAATGACCGACGGAACTGGCGAGCAGCGCGAGCGGGGGTTCGACCACGCCGCAGTCGAACCCAAGTGGCAGGAGGCGTGGGACGATGCCGACGTGTTCCGCATCGAGGACAGCGCCGAGGACCCCAAGTACGTCCTCGCGATGTTCCCCTACACGTCCGGGAGCCTCCACATGGGCCACGTCCGGAACTACACCATCACCGACGCGTACGCCCGATTCGAGCGACTGCGCGGCGAAGCGGTCTTGCACCCGATGGGCTGGGACTCGTTCGGTCTGCCCGCCGAGAACGCCGCCGAGGAGCGCGACACGAACCCGCGCGACTGGACGATGCAGTGCATCGACTCGATGACCGAGCAGTTCGAGTCGATGGGCTTCGGCTACGACTGGGAGCGCGAGATTACGACCTGCGAACCGGAGTACTACCAGTGGAACCAGTGGCTGTTCAACAAGTTCCACGAAGAGGGACTGGTCGAACGCCAGAGCGCGGAACTCAACTGGTGTCCCTCTTGCGAGACCGTCCTCGCCGACGAACAGGTCGAAGGCGAAGCCGAACTCTGCTGGCGGTGTGACACGCCCATCGAACACCGCGAGATGGACCAGTGGTTCATCACCATCACCGACTACGCCGACGAACTCCTCGAAGCATTAGACGACCTCGACGGCTGGCCAGCCAACGTCAAGGAGATGCAGCGCAACTGGATCGGCCGCCAAGAGGGCGCGAGCGTCGAGTTCGAAATCGAAGGCTACGGAACTGCCGAAATCTTCACGACTCGTCTCGACACGATTCACGGCGCGACGTTCTTCTCGCTGTCGCCCGGCCACCCAATCGCACAGGACCTCGCCGAGGAGAACGACGACGTTGCAGAATACGTCGAACGCGTCGAAGCCGCCGACGAAGACGAAATCGAGGAAACCTCGGGCGTCTTCACCGGCGAGTACGCCACGAATCCGGCCACGGGTGAGGAAATCCCGGTCTACGTCGCCGACTACGTGCTGGACGACGTTGGCACGGGTGCCCTCTATGCTGTGCCCGCTCACGACGACCGCGACCACGCCTTCGCGGAGGCCCACGACATCCCAATCGAGCAGGTCGTAGAGCCGAACCCTGACGCCGACGTGTCTCCCGACGAAATTGACGTGCAGGAGGCCGCTTACACGCCAGACGGCGTCCTCGTCAACAGCGGCGAGTACGACGGCCTCGAAAGCGAGGAAGCCCGCGACAAATTCGTGAAAGTCTTCGACGGCGAGAACCGCACGGACTACCGACTGCGCGATTGGGGCGTCTCCCGCCAGCGGTACTGGGGGACCCCGATTCCGATGATTCACTGCGACGACTGCGGCCACGTCCCGGTCCCCGACGAGGACCTGCCCGTCGAACTGCCGGAGTTCGTCCACACCACGGGGAATCCGCTGGACGCCGCCGAGGACTGGAAGCACGTCGAGTGTCCCGACTGTGGCGGCGATGCAGTGCGCGAGACGGACACGATGGACACCTTCGTTGACTCCTCGTGGTACTTCCTGCGGTTCGTCTCGCCAGACCTGGGCAGTGCGCCGTTCGATAGCGAGCGCGCCAGCGACTGGATGCCGGTGGACCAGTACGTCGGCGGCATCGAACACGCCGTGATGCACCTGCTGTACGCGCGTCTGTTCACCAAAGTGCTGGACGACATCGACCTGCTCGAAGGGACCCGAGAGCCGTTCCGGAACCTCACCAACCAGGGCATGGTGCTGGGCGAAGACGGCAACAAGATGTCCAAGAGCGGCGACAACGGCGTCTCGCCACAGCGCATCATCGACGAGTACGGTGCCGACACGGCCCGCCTGTTCATCATGGAGGCCGCCCAGCCGGAGAAGGAGTTCGCGTGGAGTCCCGAGGGCGTCCAGTCGGCTCACAGCTTCCTCCAGAACGTCTACAAACTGGTCGAGGAGTATGCAGACGGCGAGGTTTCGGCCGACGCAGAACCCAGTGACCACGCAGTCTCGGAGTACGTCGCCCGTGAACTCGACGCCACGGTCGCAAAGGCAACGGACGAATTCGAAGCCTTCCGGTTCAACCACGCGCTACAGGCGGTGCGAGAGATGATTTCCCTGCTGCGCCGCTACCGGGAGTACACCACGCCGGACGCCGACACCTTCGAACGCGGCCTCCGAATCGCCGTCAAGCTACTCTCACCAGTCGCGCCCCACGTCGCCGAGGAAGCGTGGAACCGACTGGGCGAAGACGGCCTCGTCGCGGAGGCCGACTGGCCTGCCGCAGACGCCCCCGACGACTACGACACCGAGCGCCAACTCGTCGAGAACACCCGCGAAGACGTGCGCGATATCGTGGATACGGTGGGCATCGAGGACCCTCAAACCATCACGCTCGCCGTCGCACCGGAGTGGAAGCACCGCGCCCACGAAATCGCGATGAACGCGGACGGCAACGTCGTCGGCACCATTATGGGCGACGAAGAACTGCGCGAGGTCGGCAGCAATGCCGCCGACTTCGCGAAGGACTTGGCCGCCAAGTCGGAAGCACTGGACGAGCAACTTTCGCCGGAGCGCGAGCGCGAGGCCCTCGAACGTGCCGCGTGGCTCCTCGAACGCGAGTTCGGTGCCGACGTGGTCGTTCAGGACGCCGACGCCGATTCGAATCTTGCAGGGAAGGCCGCTCCCGGCCGCCCTGCCATCGACATCGCCGAGTAGGCTTCGACCAGGTCTTCTCTCTCGTTCCTCTCCCGTGAGAGCCGATTATATTCCTAGAATGATTTAATATGCCTTGCCGAAATCCTTTTATCGTAATTCGTTGTCCTCTGCTACAAAATGGCGGCAAAAGACGGAACGAACGTTTGCGAAGTTGTGACGAACGTCGAAGACGACGTGACGTACGTCCAGAAAGCGTGTGCATACATCACGCGAAACGACCCCGAGTCGGCCACCGGACGCGAGTTGCTGGTCTTCGAAGGACCAGGCCACGAGGGGTTGCAGATACCGAAAGGAACCATCGAGTCGGGGGAACAACCGCACACCGCGGTGTTGCGAGAAATCACGGAGGAGAGCGGTCTCGCAGTCGGTGAGACGCAGTATCTGACGACTGACGTGTGGACTCGTCGTCACTCACCACCGAAGCGGTACGTTCGCCACTTCTTCCACGCGAACGTTGACGAGTCGCGCGACCACTGGACTCACACCGTCACTGGCGAAGGCGAAGAAGTGGGGATGGACTTCGAGTACTCGTGGGTCGAACTCCCGGCGTCTGGCGACTTTGCGCTGGCACTCGACGATTACGTGCATCTGCTCGGCCAGAGTTCGTAGCAAGTCGAACGGTCGCCGGTCTCTCTTCTAACGGCCGCGGGTCTCCCTTTTCTGTCGGGAGGGTGTGACTAACGACACGACCTATGTCGCTCCGCGTCGAACTGTCGCACATGTGTGGACGAACCTCGCTCTTCGTCCCGCAGTCCGTCCTCGAAGAGCGCTTCGACGCGACTGCAACGAAGCCGATTACGCCACGATACAACATCGCACCCGGCGACAGGTTGGCGACGATTCAGAACGACGCGACCGACGAAATCGACCAACTCGAATGGGGATTGGTTCCCTCGTGGGTGGACGACCCAGACGACTCGCCGAGACCAATCAACGCGCGCGCCGAGACGGTCGCCGAGAAACCGATGTTCCGAGATGCGTTCGAGAAACGCCGGTGTCTCGTCCTCGCCGATGGCTTCTACGAGTGGCAGGGCCAGCGCGGGTCGAAACAACCCTACAGGATCACCCGGCGCGACGACCAACCGTTCGCGTTCGCGGGGCTCTGGGAGACGTGGGACGGCGGAGACGACCACCCGAATGGTGAGAACGGCCACCGCGAGACAGTGACGATTATCACGACCGACGCGAACGAAACCGTCGCCGACGTTCACGACCGGATGCCGGTGATTCTCGACCGAGAAGACGAACAGATGTGGCTGTCGGCGACCGACGAAAAACAGTTACAGGGCGTGTTAGACCCGTATCCGGCAGACGAGCTACGGGCGTATCCCGTCTCGAAACGGGTGAACAATCCCGCGAACGACTCGGCGGACGTTATCGAGGAGATAGACGTGGGCGAGCAGGTCGGCTTCGACGAATTTGGGAGTTGACGCTCTGCGAGGATTCGACTGTTCTCACGAGGTCGCTACGCTGTAGACCGCGGCCCCGGAAACCAGCGCGATTAGGAGTCCGGCACCTGCGCCGAACGTGATGCCAGTCCCAGTGTCGCCGCCCATCATATTCGCCATGACGAGTCCCCACCCTGCACCGATGCCGACGCCGATACCGATGCCCGCTCCGATGGCCTTCGAGCGGTCGTCGTTCGACTGTCCGACTTCCGACTGTCCCGTTTCCGAGTCACCTGCACTCATATCTTTTAAAACGAGTCGGAGTCCTATCACGTTACTGCCGATATCGGTCTCTCAGCTATCGCAGTTCCACTGCCTCGTAGACCCCCGCGATTCCCGTCTCTTCGACTTCGGCAATGACTTCGTCGCCGTCGTTCGCTTCCGTCTCTGCGACTATCGTCACCGGTTCGATTGGGTCGCGCAGGAGGAACGACTTGATGCGTTCGAACGGAGACGGGTGGCCGCCTTTCCGGCAGACGAGGACGTACCGCGACTCCGCGAGCGAGCGCAACTCGCCGTCGAGGTCGTGGTCGTCTAACTCGTCGGGTCCCACGACGTGCAGAACCTCTCCTCGCAGTGTCTCGACCATACTGATTGCAAGTACCCGGTACAGATGTGCCTTACTCGTCGTTCGCCGTTCGTCGTTCGTCGTCTCTTTCCAGTCGCCTCTCGTCTGTCGCCCGCCTACCCGAGAGACCAAAGGGAGTGGCGTCCAAGTAGGAGACAGAACCGATGGTAACGTTTGTCGAGGAGGTGCAAGCTGTTGAAGATGGGAACGTCGAACAGTTCGACCAGCGGTTGGCCGAACGAATCGAGGCCGTCACCGAGGCGGTCGAGTATCTGGAAGAGTGGACTGAATCGACCGAAGAGACGCGGGCCGAGTTGACCTCGAAGTACGAGATGGCCAAGACGTTCGCCCGAAACGAGATTCGGGCCGCGGACGACGACGCCGACGCAGAGAGCGTTCCGGCGACGGAGTTGCTCGACCATCCAGCGGTGAGCGAACAGACGAGAGAGAACCTGAGCGAGTACAGCACGAAACTCGCCGTCTTCTTCGACGAAGAGCAGTCCTACAGAGAGGCCCGACAAGCGATACTGGACGCGGTCACCGCAGAGCTAGACCTCTACAACGACGTACTACTCGAACTAGACTCCGGCGAGAGTTCCGTGACGGACGCGAAACAGCGAATCGCTCGGTTCGCCCGCGACGGTTCGATTGGCCCGGCGAACAAGACGGCGGTCGATATCGTCCTCGACTCGGACGCCGACGAAGAGCGCTAACATGAAGGTCCTCGTCGCCGGTGGAGCGGGGTTCGTCGGTCTGCCCACCTGTCGAATCTTGGCCGAGCGCGGCCACGACGTGACCGTGGCTTCGCGCACGCCGGACACTGCCGAACTGCCATCACAGGTCGAGACGGTCGCGCTCGACGTGACCGACCCCGACTTGACCGAGGCCGTGAGCGGCCACGACGCCGTGGTCAATCTCGTCGCGTTGCCGTCGCACCGAGACCCTCGCGGACGAACTCACGAGTCGGTCCACCGCGACGGAACCCGGAACCTCGTTAGGGCGAGCGAAGAGACCGATGTCGAGCGATTCGTCCAGATGAGCGGACTAGGTGTCGAGTCCGACGTGGACACCGCGTACTTCCGAGCGAAGCGCCAAGCCGAGCGAATCGTCCGAGACTCCGACCTCGATTGGGTCGTCTATCGCCCCTCTGTCGTCTTCGGCGACGGCTGTGCGTTCCTGCCGTTCGTCGAGCGCGTCACTCCACCCATCTTCGCGCCCCTACCTGGTGGTGGCACGATGGAACTCCAACCGATGTGGGTCGAGGACCTCGTGCCGATGCTCGCCGACGGTGTCGAGGACGAAAGGCGCGTCGGCGAAATCTACGAACTCGGCGGCCCGGAGCGACTCACGTTCGCCGAAATCGTCGAGCGGGTCAACGACGGCGTCTCGGTGGTTTCGGTACCAAACTCGCTCGCGTCGGTCGGATTCTCGGTCGCCGAGCGCGTTCCCGGTGTCCCGTTCGGCCGCGACCAGTTTCGGGTCTTCGCGGCAGACAACGTGGTCCCATCGAACGACGTGACGGCGTTCGGGGTGTCGGAAGACGACCTTCGGAGCTTAACCGACTACTTGGACAAGTAACTCACTACCGACTGAGACGGTTGTACAGCCACGCGAAGGCGTACCCGCCAGACGCGCCGTCCAAAAACGCCCAAACCGCTCCGATGGCGATGCCGGTGGCGCTCTCTCCGTAGCCCAGATACGCGTCTGCGAGAAGATTCTCCCAGCGTTCGGCCCACCCGTAGCGAGCGATGAACCCAATCCCAGCTACGCCGAGCGACCAGAGTAGTCCGCACGCGAGCGCGAAGGCGCGCTCGTCGAGTCTGGCGTGACCGAATCGGTCGGCATCGTGTTCCGAGGTAGTGCGACTGACTCGGTCGCTTTCGTATCTCTCCCCCATCGTTCGTCGCTACGACGACGTTCTGGATAAGTGTAGTCCCGGTACTTTCTCGCGGACGACTCCGGTCGCTGGATTCGTCTCTCTCGTCGGCCGGGCACGAACTGAGTTCGGGAGGTTTCTCAGTCGTCGGCGGACGCGGCGGGGTCCGAGATTCCGGACGCTTCGTCGCTCGTCACGGTGATTCCGCCAGTCAGTTCGGTGTGTGAATACGGCATGTCGATACCCTCCGCGTCGAACTTCTCTTTCACCGCCTTGACGAACGCCGCCTTGACGCCTGCGGCGCTGCTCTCTTCGGGGTCTATCCAAACGCGGCCGTCGAGAACGACTGCAGACCCGCCGAGTTCCGAGACGGGTGCGGCGGGTTCCGGGTCCGAGAGGACGCCGTCGAGTTGCGCCCCAACGTTCGTGATTGCCTCTTGGGCGTGGTCGATGTCGTCGTCGTAGCTGATACCGAACCCGTACGAGATTCGTAGTTCGTCGTTGGCGACCGGATTCGTCACTACGTTGTTCGTCAACTCGGAGTTCGGGACCGTCACGAGTTCGTTGTCGAAGGTGTTCAGTTTCGTCACTCGAAGGTCGATTTCTCGCACGACGCCGACGTTCCCATTCCACTCTATCCAGTCACCGGTCTGGAACGGTTCGTCTTTGAGGATGAACACCCCCGCGACGAAGTTAGCGATGAGGTCCTGAGCGGCGAATCCGAACGCGAGCGAGAGCGCGGCGACGACTGTCGCAAATGCCGCGAGAACGACGCCGAAGCCAGCGACGCTCGCGGCCATAGCGAGGCCACCAACGAGGGCGAACGCCCCCGCGATGCTACTTCCGAGACTCACTACCGCGGGTGAGAACCCTCGCGTGTCGAGTACTCGTCGAGTGAGACGAACGAGGATTCGCTTCCCGATGCCGTAGATGAGTACGAACGAGACTCCGAAGACTGCCAGCGTGACCGCGAACCCGAGGAGGAGATCGCCGACATTGTCTGCTGGCAGTTGTTGGTTCTGTGCGAATAATAACAGATCTATCACGGAACCCGTCATCGACTGTACTTTCCTAGTCAGGGTCTATACTTATACAGGCCATAACCGGAGTAGACGCGCTCTGCTACCCAACGGACTCTTATCGACGGTACTCGTCTTTTCGGCGGAACAGTTCGCTCGGCTACCTCAGTCTCGATTGAGTCGCCCCACGCGTTCGTCGGGCACGTACTCGGGGTAGTCGGTCCCGTATCCACAGAGCCGACCGATTGGAGCCAGGAGTTGGATGCCGAGTCGCTGGAGCCAGATAGGGAACAGAGCGAGGTAGAGCAAGTCGTCGAACTCGTCGAGAACTGGCGCGAGTCGAAGTGGATTCAGCGGCATCCCCGACGGCGTCGCTACGAAGTCACGCGTGAGGCCGTAGGTGAGATACATGAACGACTCCGTGCGGAGCGCCGGTCGGACTTCTCCGACCACGTGCAACTCTTCGTCGCCAGCGTTCCAGAATTTGTGTGGCTCGCCCGCCGGAATCTCTGTACTCTCGCCCGCCGAGAGGTGGCGAGTCGTCCCGTCGTGCCAGACGCCGAGGACGCCACGCCGGACTTCGAGGTATTCGTCCTGTTCCGGATGGACGTGCTTCATCGGCCCGTGCGACTCCGGCGGGATGTCGAGCCACATCTCGAATCGGGCGTACTCGCCGTCCGTCTCGTCGGCAGTTTCGAGGTACCGAACGTGCTTGCCACTCTTCGGTGCCTCGACGATTGGCGCGCCCACGTCGTCGCTCATCGCTACGTGGCAGTTGTTCGGAGTGTCAGATAAATTGGTCCCTCTCTGGGAACTTCAGAAGATTACTGTCGCGGCGAGCGCGCCGTTCGAACGTCGGCACCGTCGCGGACGATGTCCTCGCAGTCCGGGCAGACGCGCGGTTCGTCGAGGTCGGAGGGAGTAAAGACGCGGGCGTACTGGGCAGTGACGAATGAACCACAGTTTTGACAGTTCGGCATACGTATCGAGTCACAGTCGTCAATTATATACTTTCTGTCTGTTTCACCGGAGTAGAAATGCGAAGCGACCGGAGGCGTCGCCTCGACACGTCGCCGACTCACTTTCACTTCCGGCGTACTTTGCGAAGGTTCTTAGCAGATGAGGGAGTAACCAGTTGGTGAATGGCTCGCGCGGAAAACACGGAGCTCATCGACAACTTCGAGCAGTTCTATCGGCGGTACTACAGCGACGAAATCGGCGACCTCGCACAGAAGTACCCCAACGAAGAACGGTCGCTCTACGTCGATTGGCAGGACCTCTACAGATACGACGCCGACCTCGCAGACGACTACCTCGCCCAACCCGACCAGATGCAGGAGTACGCCGAAGAGGCGCTACGTCTGTACGACCTGCCGGTAGACGTGAGCCTCGGACAGGCCCACGTCCGCATCCACAACCTCCCCGACCCGACCGACATCCGTGAAATCCGCGCGCGACACGTCAAGACGCTCATCAGCGCGCAGGGCATCGTCCGCAAAGCCACCGACGTTCGCCCGAAGATTCAGGACGCCGCCTTCGAGTGCCAGCGCTGTGGCACCCTCACGTACATCCCACAGAGCGGCGGCGACTTTCAGGAACCCCACGAGTGCCAGGGCTGTGAACGTCAAGGCCCCTTCCAAATCAACTTCGACCAGTCTGAATTCATCGACTCCCAGAAAATTCGGGTTCAGGAGAGTCCCGAAGGATTGCGCGGCGGCGAGACGCCACAGAGTCTCGACGTACACATCGAAGATGACATCACCGGCAACGTGACGCCCGGCGACCACGTCACCGTGACCGGCATTCTGCACCTCGAACAGCAGGGAAGCGGTCAGGACAAGTCCGCCGTCTTCGAAGTGTACATGGACGGCGTCTCGGTGACCATCGAGGACGAAGAGTTCGAGGACATGGACATCACCGACGAGGACAAGAAGGAGATCGTCGAACTCTCCCAGCAGGACGGCATCTACGAGCAGATGGTCGCCTCGATGGCCCCGGCAATCTACGGCTACGACCAAGAGAAACTGGCGATGATTCTCCAGTTGTTCTCCGGCGTCACGAAGCATCTGCCGGACGAATCCCGGATTCGCGGCGACCTGCACATGCTTCTCATCGGTGACCCCGGTACGGGTAAGTCCCAGATGATTTCGTACGTCCAGAACATTGCGCCACGGTCTGTCTATACGTCCGGTAAAGGCAGCAGTTCGGCCGGTTTAACCGCAGCGGCTGTTAGGGACGACTTCGGCGACGGTCAACAGTGGACTCTCGAAGCCGGTGCGCTCGTCCTCGCGGACAAAGGTATCGCGGCAGTGGACGAGCTAGACAAGATGGAGGCGTCGGACCGCTCGGCGATGCACGAGGGCCTCGAACAGCAGAAAATCTCCGTCTCGAAGGCCGGTATCAACGCCACGCTGAAGTCTCGCTGTTCGCTCCTCGGTGCGGCGAACCCCAAGTACGGCCGATTCGACCAGTACGAGCCAATCGGCGAGCAGATAGACCTCGAACCCGCACTCATCTCTCGTTTCGACCTCATCTTCACGGTCACGGACCAACCCGACGAGGAACACGACCGCCGACTCGCCGAACACATCATCCAGACCAACTACGCGGGCGAGTTGAACACCCAGCGCACGGAGATGAGTGCGCCGAACATCTCCGCCGAGGAGGTCGAAAGCCAGACCGAGGAAGTCGCGCCAGCCATCGACGCCGACCTCCTGCGGAAGTACATCGCCTACGCGAAACGCAACTGCTACCCGACGATGACCGACGAGGCGATGGAGACGATTCGGGACTTCTACGTGGACCTGCGGACGAAGGGCGCAGACGAGGATGCCCCCGTTCCAGTGACGGCGCGTAAGTTGGAAGCGCTCGTCCGCCTCTCGGAGGCGAGTGCGCGCGTTCGACTCTCCGACACCGTGGAAATATCCGACGCCGAGCGTGCCGTCGAAATCACGCGCTCCTGTCTGCAAGACATCGGTGTGGACCCCGAGACGGGGCAGTTCGACGCCGACGTGGTCGAGACTGGGACTTCGAAGAGTCAGCGCGACCGCATCAAGAATATCAAGCAACTCATCGCCGACATCGAAGAGGAGTACGACGACGGCGCACCCGTCGATGTCGTGCTTGAGCGCGCGGACGAAATCGGCATGGACCACTCGAAGGCCGAACACGAGATTGACAAACTGAAACAGAAGGGCGAGGTGTACGAACCCTCGACAGACCACCTACGGACGACGTAGATGGACCGAATCTCCGCCCTCCGGAACATCGAGGACGCACTCGCCGAATTCGAGTCCGGCGAGGTTGACCTCCAGACGACCCGACAGCGCGTCTCGAACGTCTTGCAGACCTACGCGACGGAATTCGAGGACGACCAGTTGGCGGCCTACCGCGCGGTTGGGGAGGAAAGTGCCAACGGACTGGTGGTCGTCGCGTCCTCGCACTCGCAGGCCAGAAGTAGAGTGAAGAACCTTCTCGACGCCGAAAACGTCGAATTCGACCTCGAACAGCTAGGATAGCCGATGAGATGATGACACCAGCCAGAGGGGAAAATAAATAAACTAGGTCGTATAAGATGAATACGAATAGCTTGGTTTCCCACCAAGTTCGAGTCAGCTACGGCCGCGAGACAATCTGAGAGAACGCACGGATGCAAACGAAGGGTCACAACGGAGGCGGTTCGTTTCGAGACGACGTAGAGCGCGGGGCTTCTGTTCTGCTGCTCGCTCCATCGCTCCACGAGTCTACCGATAGCGCCTGCCTCGACCTGCTTTCTCTCGACGACCCGGACGAGGAGAATCTGCTCTGGGTGACGTACACGCGTTCGCCCGACTCCTGCGTCCAAGATTGGCTCGGCCACGCGGGCGAACGCCCAGACAACATGCGCTTCGTCAGTGTCGGCGAGACGACGCGTTCTGCGTCGGCCGTCTCCGGTAGCGGTGGCGCGTCGCCGCCCGGCGGCGACCTCGTCGAGACGCTGTCGAGTCCCGGCGACCTCACCGGTCTCGGTATCAAACTGAGCGAGATCCTCAAAGAGTGGAGCGCGAACGACAACCACACGGTCTGTTGTTTCCACTCGTTGACCGCGCTGTTGCAGTACGCCGACCTCCAGACGGTCTACAAGTTCCTCCACGTGTTGACCGGTCGCTTCGAAGCGACGGAAGTAACGGCGCACTTCCACCTCGACCCCGACGCCTGCGACACCCAGACGGTCAGCACGCTCACGTCGCTGTTCGACACGGTCGTCGAGTTCGACGACGGGGACTGGGTCGTTCGGTCCCGATGAGGTAATTTTAAATCGGAAACCGCTGCAAGTTGGCTTGTGCTGCTGGTCGTTACGTACTCTCGGGAAGCGCGCCAGACGCTTCGAAACGTCTGTAACACCCACGAGGAGTCGGTCGTTCAGCGATTCGGTCGCGCGGCGCTGTTCGAGGCGACCGAACTCGGCGCGTTCCTCGCGCTTCGACTGCGCGAGAAGCACGACGCCGACGTGCAGATAGAGCGCACCGTCCCGTTCAACGAGTTCGAGACGGTCGGGGACGACGTTCGAACGGCCGCCCGCGAGTACGAGAGCCGCGACCAGCCGAGTACGTCCTACGCGAAGTTCGCGGCCGGAACCGACTGCCCCGACCCCGAGGCGATGGCCGACCGAGAGCTATGAAACTGCGATTCGAAGGACGGACGTGGGCGGGCAGTGCCATCGACTTTCGTGGCGCAGAAACAACGGTCTCTCCAGAAACCGTCTTCGAGGCGATTCGAGACGGCGAGGACGAGCGGGTGACCTGCCCGGAACCGCGGCCAATCCACGGTCACGTGGGTCTCGTCGTGCCCGATATCGAGTTCGACCGCACCGACGCGCTCTCGGCCGCCGCTCGCTCACGTGGCTCCCACGCGCCAGTGGACGACGAACTGCGGGCCGTCCGCGAGCGACTCGAAGCCCTGTCTCCTGCGTCTATCAACCTCCGAAGTGCCCGACGCCGTGTCGCTGACGCCAGCGGTGCGGAGTCAGAACTCCGCGAGCGCGTGGCCTCGCTTCAGGGGAGGGTCCGCGCACTGCGGGACACCGGCGGCGACCCGACAACCGCCGAAGCGGAACTGGCAACGGCGACGGGAGAACTCGCAGAAGCCGAAACCGAACGCATCGCCGCAGAGCAAGCGTTGGCGACCGCCCGCGAACAGGCCCGCGAGAGCCGCGAGAACCGGCGGGAACGACTCCGCTTGCAGGACCGCGAACGCAACCTCAGACGTGAGGCTCGCGCTCACCTCGCCGAGCAGTTGCGCTCGGAGTTCGACGCCGCGCTCGACCGATTTTCAGACGAAGATTCGACCGCACAAGCCCTCGCAGTACTTCACGTCGCCGACGTACGAGCGCCCGTCGTGGTGGCTTGCGAGACTCGCTTCGAGAGCGTCGAATCCGCTGCCGACTGGCTGGACGCGCCCGTCGTTCGGGTCTGAACGTTTAACACCGAAAACGGGACGAACAGGGTGCATGGTGAACCTCGACTGGCGAGTCGAAACCTCCGAAGGAGTGACGCTCGCCGAACTGCTGGTTCGAAACTCCGCGAGTGTCGCTCGACGCGTCCGAATCGGCAACCGTCTCGACGGCCCGGTGTGGCCGCCCAGACACGAGGGCGTCTCCGAGGCCGGGTGGGACGACGGCGGTTTCGAGGGCGTCGTCCCTGCTGGCGAGCGACTCGCACTCGGCTACGCGAGTCCTGCGCCAGCAGCCGAACCCCCCGCAGAAGTCGTCTGGAGCGAGCGTGCAGCGAGCGAGGGCCGAGCAGGAGAGCGCGCGCAGGAGGCGCGCTCTCCTGACGACTCGCATACGAAGAGAGTGACGAGCGTGAGCGCCGCGACGACGCCGTCCGGCGTCGTCCGCGCGCTGGGAGACGGTCGCCCGCCAGCCGACGCCGTGCCTGTGTCCGTCTCTTCCGAAGAAACAGCATCCGAACCAGCACTCCCCGGCCCCGTCGAGTCGTGGTTCGCCGCAGTCGAGCGGCGCGCGGAGCGCGCCGCGTCGCTCGCGAATGGGACTCCCGAAGTCGGTCGCCTCGAAACCGACCGCCAGCAACTGCTCGCGGTCGCACGTCGCGCCGAACAGTTGGCGACGCGTGTCGCCAGCACGCCAAACACTCGGGGCGACGACCGGAGGACGCAGTGATTCTCGCCGTCGTGGGCGGGAAGGGTGGCGTCGGCAAATCGACGGTCGCACTGAACCTCGGCGCGGAATTGGACGCCGTGGTCGTGGACGCCGACCTCGGGATGGCCGACTTGCCGAACGCCAGAGCCCCCGACTTGCACGACGTACTCGCCGGGCGCGCGGACCCGGTCGAAGCGGTTCAGGGGGTCGGCGGAGTTCACCTACTTCCTTGCGGTCGCACGCTCGCCGGAGCGCGCGCCAGCGACGTGACTGACCTCGCAAGTGCAGTCGAAGCAGTAGCGGCGGAGTACGGCACCGTCGTCGTCGATTGCCCGGCAGGGATGGCCGCAGACGTCGGCGTCCCGTTGCTCGTCGCCGAGGCGTGTGTCCTCGTGACGACGCCGCGGCCGTTCGCGCTCGCAGACGCCGTCCGAACGCGCGAGTTGGCCCGCGAACTCGACTGCGGTCTCGTCGCCGCGGTGCTGAACCGTGTCGTCGGCGACCCGCCCACAGAACGAGTCCGGCGTGCGCTCGGTGCCCCGGTCGTTTCGATACCTGACGACGACCGAGTAGCGCGCGCTCAGCGACACGGGCGACCGGTGCGGTCGCTCGTCGGCGAGAAAGACGGTCTCCCTGCGCAGTTCGCTACAGTTGCAGAAGAAGTTCGGTGCTGTCGCTAACTCGCTCCGAAATTACCCTTCGAGGTCGTAGTACGTCGAGCGGAGCGTCACGGGCGTCACGTCGGCCACGTCGGCGGCAGCCTTTTGAGTGACTTGGTGGGCAGTCTCGCACGCAGCGGCGTACAGACAGGCGGCGGCGAACCCGCTCGGGTCGCGGCCGCCGACCAGGTTCTGTTCCCGTCCTCTTTCGACCAACTCGCTCGCTTCGTTCTCGACTTCGACCGGCAGGTCGAGTTGCGTGGCGAACCGGGGCAGATACTCCCGTGGGTCGATGGGACCGGTCGGCAGTCCCAACTCACGATTCAGCGCGTCGTAGGCGGTCTTCAACTCGCTCCGGTCGGAGCGAGCGACTTCCAGCACCTCTTCGAGCGTGCGCGAGACGGAGTCAGTACGACAAGTGGCGTAGACGACGGCCGCCGAGAATCCTTCCAGCGAGCGCCCACGGAGCAGGTCTTCGTCTTGGGCCGATTCGAAGAGGACGCAGGCGCGGTCCCGGATGTTCCGCGGCAGGTCGAGCGCACCGACGAGGCGCCGAATCTCGGTGAACGCGTACACCTGATTGCGCTCTTTCTTCGAGGAGATCCGCGCGCGGTCGTGTTCGCGGCGCATCCGTGCCACGCGTCGACGCTTGCGCCCAGTCAGTCTGCGGTCGTTGCCGTGGCCGATTTCGGTCGTCAGGCCGCGGTCGTGGCGCGAGCGCGTCAACGGTGCGCCAGTACGCTCGCTCTCGCCTTCGTCCTCGGCGAACGACCGCCACTCCGGCCCGCGGTCGATACGGTCCTCGGCGACGACGAGGCCGCAGTCGGTGCAGACGGTCTCTTGGCGGTCGGGAGTCAGTCGGCCGTCACATTCCGGACAGGTCGGCGTCGTGTGTGCTTTGCTCATCACAATCGAAACTTCGCTCGGAATAGTATTTAAACGAACGACGAAACTGCTCGAATCGGCCGAAATCGGCGGGAAGAGCGTACCGGTAATCGGTACGTTCCTCGCCGCGGAAACTATTTATCCTCAAATTTGTTGGAAAAATTTAAGTAGATGACGCGACCAGTTTCGCGTATGACGCTCTCGGACATCGCCGACGGGTTGGAGGTGACGACTGAGCAGTGCGACCGCGGCGTCGCCACTGTGGACGACACGGGGAGCGACCTCCGGGAGCGACTCGATTCCTTCGAGGCGGAGTTGCCCTGCGACGTGGACGCGGCCGCGACAATCGTGGACGCCCACACGTCCGGCCGGGCTATCGGCGACGGAGCACGAGCGGCGGGTGTCGCACCGATAACGGCCGCCAAAGTGCTTCACCTGCTCGGCTGTGAGGGCATCTCGCCGCTGACGCCGCGCGCCCGCGAGATTCTGCGCGACTGGCTGTCGGCGGACCTCTCGCGCTCGGACGCCCTCGCGCTCACCGACGCGTCCGAGACGGAGTTCGCGTTGGCGACGTTCGTCGAGACTCACGACCCGATTCCCGGCGCGAGCGACGCGCTGGAAGGCGCGCTCGCGCCCGAGGGCGACGCCGCCGTTCGGAAGCAGGAGGTTCTGAGCGGGACGATGAGTTCGCCCGGCGACTTGCTGTAAGGTTCGAGTGAAGGACCCGGATTCAGCGTACCGCTCGTATTTTATGCTAGCCTTCGATAGTGACTTCCAATGAACATCAGCATCATCGGGTCGGGATACGTCGGCACCACCGTGGCCGCGTGCTTGGCGGACCTCGGTCACGACGTTACCAACGTCGATATCGACGCGGATATCGTCGAAACCATCAACGCGGGAGATTCGCCCATCGACGAACCGCAACTAGACGGACTCATCGACGAGCACAGCGGTGAGCGTCTTCGGGCGACGACCGACTACGACGCCATCCTCGACACGGAACTCACGTTTCTCACGCTGACGACCCCCAGCAACCCCGATGGAAGTCTCGACACGTCTATCATCGACGCTGCGACCGAGCAACTCGGGGAAACGCTGGCGGCGAAGGACGGCCACCACTCCGTCGTGGTCAAGAGTACGGTCGTTCCGGGCACGACGCGAGAGCAACTGATTCCAATTCTGGAACGGACCTCGGGGGGCGTCGTCGGCGACGAACTCCACGTCGCCACGAATCCCGAGTTCTTGCGAGAGGGGAGTGCCGTCTCGGACTTCTTGGACCCAGACCGAGTCGTCGTCGGCACCAGCGACGACCGCATCCGCGACCAACTGCGGGAGGTCTACTCGCCGCTCGACGGAGTGCCGGGCGAGAAACTGTTCGAGACCGATGTCTCCACTGCGGCGATGATAAAGTATACGAACAACTCCTTCCTCGCCTCGAAAGTGTCGCTGATAAACGACATCGGCAACGTCTGCAAGGAGTTCGGCATCGACACCTACGAAGTGGCCGACGCGCTCAAGCTAGACGACCGGATTTCCGAGCGTTTCCTCCGGAGCGGACTCGGGTGGGGCGGGTCCTGCTTCCCGAAGGACGTCGCCGCGATTACCCACGCCGCCACGGAACGAGGCTATCAGCCAGCGATGCTCGAAGCGGCGGTCGAAGTGAACGACCGCCAGCCTCGGCGTCTGTTGTCGCTGATGGACCGTCACGTCCGCGTCGAGGGGAAACCTGTCGCCGTTCTGGGGTTGTCGTTCAAGCCGGACACGGACGATACGCGAGGCTCTCGGGCCATTCCAGTCATCGACGGCTTGCAAGAACGAGGGGCGAACGTCGTCGCGTACGACCCCGCCGCGACCGAGAACATGCGCGAACACTTCCCGGACATCGAGTACGCAGACAGCGCGCAGTCAGCCGTAGAGGGTGCGGTAGCGGCACTCGTCGTGACCGACTGGGCCGAAATCGAGCGACTCGACGACGAACTCGACCGGATGGCCACTCCTGTCGTGATAGACGGCCGAAACGCGATCGACCGGCGCGACGGCATCGTCTACGAAGGGTTGACGTGGTGAGGTCCTTCGAAGCCCCCAGCTAATCTGTCAACTGAAGCATTTATCCGAATCGCTCCCGAAGCGGCGTATCCATCTATGCAGTTAGTATCCTCGCAAGATAATACAGAAATTGCCTACGGACGAGATGGAGACGGGCCGCCGGTCGTCCTCGTCCACGGTGGCTCTGCGACTCGCCACAGTTGGGACGCACTGACCCCGCCCCTCGCCGACGACTACGAACTGGTCGCCCTCGACCGACGCGGGCGCGGCGACAGCGGTGATGGGGAAGAGTACAGCCTCGAACGTGAGGTGGCCGACGTTCGCGCAGTTATCGACGCACTCGACGACGACCCCATTCTGTTCGGCCACTCGTTCGGCGCGCTGGTCGCGCTCGAAGTTGCGCGAACGACCACAGTCGAGCGATTGGTGCTGTACGAACCCGCGTTGTTAACTGGTTCTCATCGAGAGGGTGCAGTCCTCGCCGACCGGATGCAGGAGCGCCTCGACGCCGGTGAACGGCGCGAAGCCGTCGAACTGTTCTTCCGCGAGGCCGCCGGAATCGAGAACCTCGAACCGTTGCCGGTCGGTCGCGTCGCCGAAATCGCCGAGACCATCGTCCGCGAGAACCGCGTGGTCGAACGGTACGAACTCGACGCCGACCTCGAAATTTCGGTTCCGACGCTCCTTCTCACGGGCGAGAACGGCCCGGAACATCTCCGCGATGGAGTTCGTACACTTCACGAACGACTGGCCCAGAGCCGACTGGTCGAACTATCCGAGGCAGGTCACGTCGGCATTTCGACGGCACCCGAACAGGTCGCACAGGAATTCCGAGCGTTCGCCGACGAAGACTGAACAGTTCAGCGTAGCGCGTCCGGTAGATACTCCTCGGTATCGAGGTCGAGCATCCCCGGTTCTTCGAACTCCAGTGTCAATTCTACCTCACAGACGACCTCAGCGGCGTTGGCTATCGCTGGCGCGAACGCCGAGTCGGTGTCGGTGACGCTCGCAGGCACGTTCTCGACGGTCGTCGTTTCGCTTTCGGGAACGACGGCGTCGGCACTTCGCATTGGACTGTCGCCCTCGGCCTGGTTGGCGACGACGCTATCGACTGCTGCGCCCACGTCGGTAATCCGACCACGCGTTCGCTGGAGGGCGTCAACGCCACGCTCACTGGCGGGCGCGACGACTGCAACGCGGTCTGCACTCGTGATCGCCGCGACAGCTTGATTCGCGGCGACTGGCGGCGTGTCCACGAGAACGTGGTCGAACCGCTCGTTGGCGTCTGCGAGGAGCGTCACGAATCGCTCGGCCGCGCCCGCGGTCTTGGCGCGAGCCATCCGTTCGAACGCCGCGCGGGCCGGACAGAGCGCGAGTTCGCCCGTTACGTCGTCGCTCACTTGCTGCTCGTAGAGACCTGCGTCCAGCGGACTATCGGTCTCGTCCGTGAGCAAGGTCGTCAGGTCGGTGTCGATGCGACCGGAGACGTGGCGTGCGAGTCCTTCCGTGGCGAAGGCGGCGTCTACGACGGCGACGGTCC
The DNA here is from genome assembly GCF_008831545.1 of Halorussus halophilus. NCBI lineage: Archaea > Methanobacteriati > Methanobacteriota > Halobacteria > Halobacteriales > Haladaptataceae > Halorussus > Halorussus halophilus. The sequence goes on along the minus strand of NZ_CP044523.1, from coordinate 3,038,904 downwards.
TGCCGTCGCGGGCGAGCGTCGCCCCCAGTTCGACGGCCAGTCGGGTTGTTCCGGCCCCGCCGGTCGCACCGACGAGCGCGGTAGTCGAGTCGGTCATTGATTCGAGCTTGTTTCGAGTTGATATAAAAACGTACGGGTCCAACTTCGCGCATCGGAGTGGTCGTGTGAAAGACAACGTTCGGGGTCGTCACCGGGATAGGCGCGAAAAGCGCATGACTGCGACAATGACTGGAATTTTATGTTTGTCAGACAAGTATAAGGGAGCGGATAAGATTAAAGTCGTCCGAGCGAGACGTAGTACTCCCTAGGCGAAAGACTCACTGGAGAACCGCGATGGTGGAACGTCGTTATGTTCTCCGTCCGACGGTATAAGCCTTTCCCAGAGTGGCGACGCTGTCCCCCGGATTTCGTACCGAGACGCGTTCGACCGGACGCCGAACGCGACCGCGACTGGACTTCGGACGGTTCCAACTGGGAGTTCGGACAGCCACGCCGCACCTCACAGGACCAACCCATGGGCTCGATAACGATACAGAACGGATTCGACGTAGAGGAACACGCCTCTACTGCACTGGACGGACGAATAGAGATAGACCTCGACGACCCAGACCACGTTCGGTTCGTGGTCGCAGCGAACGGTGCCGTCGATGAAACGATGGTCGAACGCGCTGGCCTCGTCGTCAGCGACGGCCCGCCGACGCTCGACGCGTGGTGGCTCCTCGTCGCTCCGCTCGCTGCCGCCCTCGCGCTCGTGCCGGTCGCCCTACTCGCGCCCGGCGCGCTCCAGACGGGAACCACTCCGGCGGGACTTCTCGCGTTCGCCCTGCTCGTCCCGTTCTTCCTCCTCTGCGTCGCTGGGACGGTACTGCTCTACCGAGACGCCACCGCGCTCGGAGCAGTAGGCGCGGAGTGGACGCCGAACCCGTGGCGGTACCTCGTCCCGGGCGCGCTCGCGCTAACGTTCGCCCGCTCGTACCCGGTGGTGCAGGCCAGCGGGAGCGGTGACGAACTCGGCGGCTTCGTCGCGGGGACGTTCGTCGTCGCGCTCGTCGCGTCGTCGCTACTGGCGGGACCAGTGTATCTCTACGATCGGCATCGACACTTGGGACTGCCGTAGATCAGGGCAGCAGCGCCAGTCCGAGCAACGCCGTCGAAATCAGCACGACGAGCAGCGTGACCGCGAGAAGCACCACCGCGAGCAGTCGGTCGTGTTGGGCTTGGTTGTCCGTCTCGTCGGTTTCGGTGTCGTCGGCGCGGGTGCCACTGACGACATCGACGAACCACTGCGTGGCCGCCGAACTACGCTCTACTGCCCACCTTCCTGCCGCCCTACACCGCCGACCGACCCATCCGAGGAGGTGGACGACGAGATGGCCGAACTCCGAGAGCGGGGTGTCGGACTGTTCACCGGCAACCGTCCTGTTGCTGGTTTTGCCACCGCCCCCGCTATCATCCGTCTCCTCTCCTCGAAGTCGCTCGACTTCCGTTTCGAGTTCTTCGATTCGCTCTTCTTTCTCTCGAAGCTGTTCGCGTAGTTCTGCAACGTCTGCGTCCGCGCTGGCCGGGTCGGCGTCCGTCTCGACCGTTTCGAGCGCGGCGACTACGTCCTCGCTCACCGTCTGGAGGTCCGGCCGGTCGAAGTCGTCTAGTCCCGGCGTCGCGCCCGCGTCGAAGGTCCGCTTGCGGCGGAACTGCACCCGTTGGACCGACTCGTCCCAGTCGGTCATCAGCAGCGCTTCGCCGTCGCCGAGTTCTTGGACGGTCGATTCGGCGTCGGTCCCGAGAATCCGGCCGACGACTTTGGTGTCGTTCTCCCACGTCAGGCGGTGCCAGGCAATCCAGTCGCACTGGGTGATGAAGTCCTTGTCCACGGCGGCGGGTCGCTGAGACATTCCACAGAGGCCGAGTCCGCGCTTGCGGCCGCGCTTGGCGACCCGGACCAGCGTCTCGCCCACGTCGCCGAGACCCCCCGACTCGGGGACGAACTCGTGCATCTCCTCGACGAACAGCAGGAACGGCTTTCTGGCGCTCTTCTCGCGGCGGAACAGCGCGCCGACCACGGCGTCGATAACCGCTTCGACCTCGTCGTGGTCGGCGTACCCCGACACGTCGAGGATGACGGGGACGTTCTCTTCCAGTGCGAGTTCGGCGAGTCCGTCGGCGTGTTCGACGCCAACCCGCACGTCGCAGGCGTCGTCGCCGCCGACGTGGAGCATCTCGTACGCTTCCTTCAGGCCGTAGTACTCCCCGTCGGTGTCGATGACGAGCAGCGGGACGTTCTGTTCGAGCAGTTCTTCGGCGACGACGCTCGCGGTGTTGGACTTCCCGGACCCGGACTTCCCGGTGATGAATCCCCGGCCGGTCAACACCTCGACTACCGGGAGCGTGAACCCGTCGTCCGTGACGGTAATCGTCTGGTCGTCGCCCATGTCGGTCCGGGGGTTTCGAGGCCAAGGGTAAATGCTTACTGTCGGAGTGAGTTGGGAGTTTTTCAGATTTACGGGAATAGAGTATTCCATCGACATTGTTGACGCAACCGCTTAGAAAGCCCTCGCACGCTCGCGGTCGTTCAGCGACATATCCGTGCAAACCGCCGGAAGACAAACCGCGTCTTCCGAGGTCACACTCGCTCCGCTCGCGTGACCGCACGCGGATAGGGGTCGCTGAAGCGACCACGTAAACGCGAGCGTGCGGCCCCTTTCATTCCCACCCGTGGTTTGTGTAGCGGGTCGATTCCGGTGGATGGAGTCACCGAACTCTGTCTTGACCGATGAGTCGCCTTCGTTCGAGCGGTGGCCCGTTCTGGCCGCCTATCTGAACAGGGCCGTCCGAATCCTCCAGTAGGTTTTTAGCGTCCCGGTTGGAGCAACCTTCCATGGTCTCGGCCGATTTCGACAGGGAGTTCCTCGCTCGTGCTGGGGGTGCTGTCGCCGCCAGCACCGTCGTCCTCACTGCGAGTTTCGTCGGCGTCGTCGCATTTTTCACAGGTTCCGCGAACGGTGTCGGCGGCCGACTCCCCTTCTACGTGCTGACGATGGCCGTCGCGTTTGCGGCCACCATCTTCGCGCTCGACGACCCCGAGGCGGACGGTTCGCGGGTCATCTCCGCGACGGCGGGCGTCACGGTGGCTAGCTTCGTCCTCGTGACGCTCGCTGGCGAGGGATTCGTCTACGCCGTTCGGTTCCCCGGAAAAGTACTCGCGTCGAATCTACTGGTATACTTCGCGGCGGCCGGACTCATCTGCACCGGTCTCGCCTACTGGGCACTCCGCCACTGGCGGGAGTTCACCGTCGATTCCGCCGCGGAGGCAGAGGCGGGGGCGGACGCGGAGTAAGCGTCACGAACCGGCGCTCGCCCCCCTATCGCCGTACGCCTCGTTCCGGTAAACGACCACCTTCTCGTTTTCGAGGACGACCACGAGGTCCGACTGCTCCGAGAGGAACTCGTAGGTTCGGTAGTCTGTCTCCTTCAGCAGGACGACGTACTTCACGTTCAGTGGCGCGACGGCCGCACCGAATTCACTTGACGGGGCCGTCGTGCTGTTCGACGCGTCGTCGGAATCGCCCCGATACGTCCGAAGCAGTTCGCGGACGCGGGCGTGTTCAGGGTCGGTGGCCTGACTGCGAATCGCTCCGACTTCGGCGTTCTTCCCCCGAAGTACCGGCCGCTCGAAGAAGAGGTCCGTGGGGTTCGCCACCGTTCGTTCGGTGAACGAGAGGTCAAGGTACTGGTGCCACGGCAACACTAACACCTGGTACTCTCCCGCGTCACCTGCGGGCGCGTCGCCCGCAAACACGTCGTTCGCGGCGTGCCACTCCTCGGGATATTCCGTCGTCCCGACTTGGCCCGACAGTCCGCCGAGCATCGGTGCCGCCGAGAGGAGCGGCACCGCGAGCAGGAGACCGACGACCGCGACAGTCCCTACTGTTTGCCAGTCGCCGAGTGGCGTCTTGCCGACGCTAGAAATTCGTATTTCTGTTCCTCGAAGCAAAGCGTCCACGCCGAGTCCCCCGAGCGTGGCGTAGGCCAGTGCGAGCAGTCCGGCGAACTTCTGGGAGTCGCGCATCCCTCTGAACGGCGGAATTGCTTCGAAGAGAGCACGAAACACCGGTTCCGTCCGCGTGTCTGCGACCCCGAGCGCGAGGACGAGGCCACTCGCGCCAGCGAGCGCGACCGCACCTGCGAGGACGGCGACCTGCGGGTCGCTCTTTTCGACTGCCGAATCCCCGCGATACACTGCCAGAAGGCCGAACACCGCGAAAAAGAGGACGACAGAGAAGAGACCCAGTGCCACGGGCAGAGAGAGCATCGCGGCGGGCGCGGTCGCCCCGCCCCGCCAGAACCCGTCGAGCATGGCGACCGACAGCGCGACGTTGTCCGCAATCGTCGGTCGCGGTTTGAACACCGCGAGGTCGGCCCCGGACACAGCCGCAAGTTTCGTGCCACCGACGACGGCGTGCCAGAGCGCCGGACCGAGCCAGTAGCTGTTGACGACTGCGCTCGCCGCGACGAATTTGCCGAATCGGCGAACGGGCGCTCGAAGTTGGTCACCAACTACGACCGCCACGACGAGCGCAAAGCCGCCCGCCACCGCGAGCAGCACCACGGCGTGCGGGTCGAAGACGGCGACGAGCGTAGCGAAGCCGACCGCCGGAAGGAGTTCGGATTCTCTGACTTTTTCACCGTCTTCTGCGACTAGATATCTCACTAGCGACCAGAGCGCCAGCGGCAGGAGCGCGTACCCCCACAGGAAGTACCAGTGGCCCGCGAGCAGTCGGACGTACACGAACGGGTTGACCGCGTACAGCGTGCCAGCGAACAGTTTCGCGGCGGGCGCTCGCGCCGGACACGCCCGGTAGGCCGCGAGTCCGGCGACGGCGACCAGCGCGACCAGCAGGACCTTCTGAATCGCCCAGTCGGGGACGACCAGCGCGGCGGCGTCCAGCAGTGCCAAAAACGGCAGTCGGCCGTAGTACAACGGGTCTTTCGCGTCCAGCAAGTACGCCACGTAGTCGGCGTTCGGCCCGAACACCATGTCGAGCGTGAGGACGTACCCCGGAGCGAGCAGTGGCCCCCAGACCAACAGCGAGAGACCGACGAAGTAGGCCGTGGTCGCGCCACGCGCTGTCCACAGACCTACTCGCGCTCGGGTTACGAGGGTGCGCAGTGCAGTGAGCATTCAGTCGTCGCCGTCTGTCGAGGTGTCGCGTTCTGCGAGCGGGTCAGCATCGACGCTCGAAGCGGAACCACTCGACGTCAGCGAACCGAGTCGTCGATTCACTCTGGCCACTACCCGGAGTCGAATCCCGACGAGCGCCACGCCGACGAAGAGCCACGACAGGAGCCAGAACTTGACGACGGGCAGTCGAGACCCGCCGCCGGTCCACCGAATTTCGTCTGCGTCGGCGTTCGTGAACCCGTTCGCCCACCCGGCGGCCCGGAAGTGGTCTGCGTCCGGCGGCCCCTTCCACCGCTCGTCGTAGGAGGTGTGTAGCACCGTCACCGACGAGTCGTCGAACGCGCCGACGACCCAGTAGTCGATGACGACCGACTCGCCGTCAGGTTCGGAGTAGACCGTCGCGTTCTCCGGCACTACGTCGTCAGCGCGCTCTTTCGGCACTCGCACGCCGACGCCCTGCCGGAGCGAGTCGTCGAAGACCAACTCGCCGCCGAGAACCGTCTCTGCGTCAACGAGTCGGACGCTCGCGTTCGTCGCATCCGTCGCGTTCGTCTCGCTCGCCGAATCGAGGTTGACTGAGACGTTCGTCGCCACGTCCGGGGCTTCGCTGGCGTTCACCGCGATGCCGGGCACGCGGGCGGCGGCCGCCGGGAACTCCGTCTCCGGCGGATACGTCGTCCGTCGGACGCCGACGTCCGCGACGACTACGCGCTCGTCGGCCGGTTTCACGCGTATCGACAGCACCGACCCGCGCGCCGTGACGACCTGCTTGGAAGCGTTCAGCGGCACGGAATCGACCGCAGTCGGCGACTTCGCAGACTCGTTGTCGTACCAGTAGAGGAGTACCTGTCCGTCGCCGGTGGCGTTGACGCGCACCCGATAGGGATGGCGCTCGCGAACTCCCGACGCCGTCTTCTGGGCGATTGGGAGCGCTTGCTCGTCTTCGCCCGTCGTCAACTCCGCGGCCGGTCCGGAATCGGTTTCGACCACCTTGAAGGAGGTGGCTCCGTCTTTCTTCGGTGCCCACCAGTCCGTGAAGTTCTGCTCGAACGAGGGGTTCGAGACGACGTTCTCGCCGACAGTCGAGACGGTCGCCTTCTGGGGTGCCGAGACGGCGTGGACACCCTCGGTCTGGGACGTACGACCCTCGACTTCGACGCCCTGCACTTGGTAGACGGCGTAGCCATCGACGCGCTCCCGGAAGGAGAACGACACCGACTCGTTCAGTCGCGTCTCGAACTTCGAGGTGTTGCCCCAGAGCCACGGCGCGCCCCACTTCTCGACCAGTCGCGGCTTCCCGGCGTCGTACCGCGCGGGCGCGTCTGCATCGACCACGACGTACTTTACGCCGAGGGCCGCGAGTCGCTGGCGAACTTCCTTCCCTTCTCCCAAATCACTGAACAACTCCCTGACGTACTCGACGTTCTCGATGCCGTGGAGGACGCCGCCGCTCTTGATGCCGACGTGGTTCGGGTAGGCGTGGCGCAGGCGCAACTGGGTCGTGTAGCCGTACGGCACCCACAGCGCCTTGCCCTCCAACCTGTCGGTAATCGTCTCGTACTCCTCGGGCACTGAGTAGTCGTCGCCGCGAATCTCTTCCATCCCGAGCGCGCCCGCCGTCGGCGCGGCGTACGACACCAGTGAGAGGGTCACGACGGCGACCAGCACGACGTTCGCAATCGGCGGCCCAGTTCCGTCGCCCCCGAGTCGTCCCTCGGAGAGCAGCGAGTCGCGGCGGACAGCAGGTCCCGGCGTCCGGCCGAGCGCGACTTCGAGACCCGCGCCGAATAGCACCGCGAGCGCCAGCAACAGCGGATACTGGAGCTTGATGGGGTTCCGAACCGACCATAACAGCGGAATCGCGTCGAACAGGGGGTACGTGAGACCAGCGCCGGTCAGACTGACGAACGCGACGACGCCGCCAGCAACGGCGTAGAATGGCCGCAATTCCGTTCGTCTCCACGCGAGCAGTGCGATGCCCGGAATGGCGAGACCGACGACCATCGCGGGGTCGTCGTTGTAGCCGAGTTGACTCATCGCTCGCACGCCACGGTTGCCCGCGAGTCGCACGACTGCGAGGGGGTCGGCCGCCGCGTAGTTCCACTTGAGTGTCTCGTAGAGTAACGTCTTGCCGGTGTCGAAGTTCCCCGCGCGTTGGAGGACGTGGTGGACGTTCGGCAGGGAGAGCAGAATGCCGATTGCTCCTGCCGCGACCAACTTCGCCAGCGTCCTGGGCGCGCGCCAGGTCCGGTACGCCAGAAACGCCGCGAACGGGCCGACCATCCAGAAGCCGAGCCACGGGACGACCGTCGTCGCGCCGAAGACGGTCCCGGCCTTCAGCGAGTCGGCCCAGTCCTCAGTCTCCGTGATTTTGTACAGATAGTGCAACACGAGCGGCAGCCCCGCGAAGCCGATGAGCGCACTGAGGCCGCCGTTGGCGAACTCGCCGACGGTTATCGGGTTGACGGCGTAGATGCCAGCGGCGAGATAGCGCGCGTCGAGTCGCTCGACGAACCGCCCCGAGAACACCAAAAACGCCAGAAAGCCGCAGGGAATCAGCGTCAGGTAGAACAGGTTCTGGCCGAGCGCACCTCCGACGGCAGTCACCGCGCCCATGTACGCGGGCAGGACGTTGTAGATGTACGCGTAGCCCAGTTGCTGGTCGTGCCACGTCTCGACGAACTTCCCGAACGCTCGGTCGCCGAAGTACGGCGAGAAGTCGCCGAACGCGTACAGTTCGCCGAGTTCGATGCCCCACAGCAGGGCGACGTACGCGACGGCGAACGCGAGCAGGCCGAGACAGTGACGGAGCGTCCGGGGGTCCCGAAGTCGCCGCAAGTGAGCGCGCAGACTCATCTCAGAGGTAGCCCAAGTCCTTCAGCTTCTGTTCGACGCCCTCGTCGTGTTCGAGTCTGCGTGGCTCGTCGCGCCGGACGCCGACCGGCGCGCGCTCGCCGGTCTCTCCGAACAGGCCGAGGCTCTCGCCTTCCATCTCGTCGGGCACCGGCACGTCGAAGGCGTCCAGTACCGTCGGCGCAACGTCGTACAGTCGGGGGTTCGATTTGTCGAGGTCGCCGAGGTCCGGCCCGAGTGCGGACAGAATTCCCGTTCGGCGGTGGTGTGCGATGATGTCGCCGTCGAGTTCGTACTCGAAGGTGACGCCGGGTTTCACCACGTCGCTGATGACGTAGTCGGTGTGTTCGACCACGAGGTCCGGCACCCGCACGTCGCAGTCCGGCCAGAGGTCCGCGCCGAAGTGAACCTCGTCGATGAATCGTTCGCCTGCTCTGTCTTCGACGGCGAGTAGGCCCTCTCGAATCTCCTCGGCGACGGTGCGGTCTTTCGTGTAAATAAGGGGCGCGAGCGCGATGGCGTCGCCGTCCCAGTCGAGTTTGTCTTGGGTGCCCTCCAACTTCCGGTTGCCCGGCATCTGGCGTGCGATTCGCAGGAGCAACTCGCTCGGGAAGACGGTGCGCAGGAGGCCAGCGAGTCGGAGTTTGTTGACGATGGCGTACGCGGTCTGGTAGTCCAGTCCGACTGCGCCCGCAACGTCGCCGAAGTCGAAGCCGTCGTCGTCCACCGACATGTAGCCGTGGTCTTCCAGCCACGTGTTCAGGTAGAATCGCCCCTTCGAGCGACCGAACCCGTGGTCGGACATCAGCACGACGTTCCACTCGGAGCCGAGTCGCTCCACGAACCGACCGAGTTCTCGGTCGATGCCCTTCCAGAACTCCTTGCAGGCCGCCGAGTCCCACTCGGTGTGCTGGACGGTGTCGGTGACGTAAATCGTGACGTGGACGAAGTCGGCGTCTTCGGACAACTCGACCGCCACGTCGAACTTCTCGTGGGCGGCCGCGACGGCGTCGTCCAAGTCGTCTTCGTCCCGGGTCAGGTAGTACTCCGGCAGGACCGTGTAGTCGTCCGCGGCGAGTCTCTTCTGTAAGGACGGCGGCCGCGCGAAGTCGTCGGCGTCGGCGAACGGTCCGGCGACCATCGAGCCGTCTATTTCCCGTGGCGGCGACGTACTCGGCATGTTGACGACGGCGCTTTCTCTCCCTGCTTCGCCGAGGTAGTCCCAGATTTCCCGGTGGGTGAACGTCTCGTTGCTCACGGTGGTGAACCGCTCGCGCTCGAAGTCCGGTTCCACGAACGTGAACACGCCTAAATCGCCGGGAGACATCCCGGTGGCGTAGCACTTCCACGCCGGAATCGAGATGGGTGGGACGCAACTGTCGAGGTCCGCGCGCATCGAGTCGGCAAATTTGCTGAGTGTGGGCAACTCGTCTAACCACGGGTCGAGCAGGTCCCACGTCGCACCGTCGAGACCGACGACACAGACCTTCACGCGACCACCTCCGACGAGGGTCGGGCCGAGCGTGCGGCCGGCGCGTTCTGTGATTCCGTTCCAGTCGTCGCGTTCGTTCGTTCGCCGAGCGGTGCGATGAGTCCGAATTCGGTGAGTGTTGCGTTCACGTAGTTGTCCTCGCTGTAGACTGCACTGTTCGATACCGTGGACCACTCTCCGTCGAACCGCCAGAGTTCGAGGGCGTCCTCGGTGGTGTCTGCGTCTGATACTGTCTCCTGTTCGTAGCTGACCGCAAGGTCGAGTCGGGCCGACGAACTGGTCGGTTGGGTGCGGACGAACCGCTCGATTCCGACGTAGCCCTCGGGGAGCCACGGCTGTCGCTCTACCGACCCGAGTGCAACGTCTGTCGCCACGACCGAAACGACAGCTTCCGGCCCCAGCGTCAGGTTCGTCGCCGTCGCGTTCGTCGTGCCAGCGGTCGCCAGGAACTCCCAGCCCGAGGCGTCCGTCGCCGCGACCGACGAGAGACGACTGTCCGTCGCCCCCGAGAGCCAGACGCCGTAGCGATTCGCCTCGACCGTCGCGTTCTCGACCGTCGTGTCTCTCGTTCCGGCGAGTCGAACGCCGGAGATGTCGTTGTCGAACGCCGTGACGTTCTCCAAGTGGTTGCCAATCGCTACGTCGGGTCCCGGAGTCTCGGAACCGCCGGCGTCCACGCGGATGCCGCCCCAGTCGTTCTGCACGGCTGTGACGTTAGTAATCGCGGTTCGGCTCGACCCCGAGACGTGGACGCCGAACCGGTTTCCAGTGGTCTCGACGCCGTCGATGGTGGTGCGGTTCGACGCGGCGACCAGCACGCCTGCGTACTCGTTGAAGTTCACGCTCGCGTTCGAGACGTTGTTGTCGGGGCTCCGTGAGAGCCACACGCCGCGGTCGTTGCCCTCGGCCACCGCATCGTGGACGGTGCTGTCGCTGGTCCCGTGGAGTCTGACGCCGGTACCGCCGTTCGAGCGTGCGACGATATCCTCGACTTCCATCTCTTGTGAGCGCTCGATTCTGACCCCTGCCTGCTGGTTGTCGGTCAGGCTCGTGGCTCTCACGTCTACGCCCTCCGATTCCTCCACGAACACGCCAGCTTGGTCGTTGTCCCTAACTTCGTTCGCTTCGAGCAGGTTGGGACCGGTCCGCCAGAGGTGGACGCCTCCGTCGGCGTTGCTCACGATGGTCGTATCGACCACCGCGTTCATGTCTGTCTGCGCGAGGTAGACGCCGACGCCGTCGCCTCGCCGGATGGTGGAGTCGGCGAGCAGATTGTCGCTCCCGCCGTAGATGGAGACGCCGTCCCAACCACTCTCGACGATGCGACTGTCGCGTATCGTGTTGCTCCGAGCGTGGTCGAGGTTGTAGCCGTACTGAACCGGGTGTTCGACGGTGTTGTTGACGAAGCTGTTCTCGTGGGAGTTGCGAACGTCGAAGCCATCCAAACCGCCCCGGACGACGTTGTGCGAGACGAAGTTGCTGTCAGAGCCGTCTAACAGGTCGATGCCGCCGTCTACCACCGTGTTGTTGGTGACGGTTGCGCTGTCGGCGTTGGAGAGTCGAAGTCTCCCGACCGCGTTCGCCTCGATTTCGGTGCCCGTCGAATCGACCACCTCGAATTGGTGGGCGTCGTTTCCGCGGAGGGTCGTCCCGGTCGCAGACAGCACCCGGACGTCGCGGTGCCAGCTAAGCCCGAACGTGTTGTCGGTCACCGCGTTGTTCCGTCCGCCCGGACTGACCCGGACGCCGACCGACGTGTAGGAGATGCTGCTCTCGGTGACGAGGTTGTCGTCGCTCGCTCCGCCGTCTCCAAGCCGAACGCCGAACCACGCGTCTTCGATAGTAACGTTGACGACCGCGTTTCCGTCGCTCCCGCCGACGACGTTGATGCCGCGCGAGAACTGCACGACGTCGAGATTTCGGACGGTGACGTTGGACTCGGTCACGTTGACGCCCACGACGTACCGCGACTGACTGCGGTCCCACGTTCCGTCGATAGTGTGCCCGTCGCCGTCGATGGTCACGTCGGCCGCCGCGACCGTAATGCAGTCGCCGTCCTCGCTCGTGACGATATCGGCAGTGAGGACGTACGAACCGGGTGCGTCGAGTGTGGTACAGGCGTCGATAGTCGTCGCCCCGGCAGCGCTCGCGTGCCCGGTGACGGCACCTGCGGCCGACAGCGAGACGAGTGCGGCGACCAGCAGGGTCCGGACCTGCTCAGACATAGCCGAGGTCCTCCAGTCTGTCGCGTGCGATGCCGGAGACGCTCACGTCGGCACCTGTCCCGTCCGGCCACGGTGGCAGTGTCTCGGCGAGTCGCCGTTCTACGTCTCTCGGGAGGTCGGTCGGGTCTTCGTCGGGGAGCGAGAAGCCTGCCGCCACGTCGTCGCCCTTCGAGACGAGGAGCTTCCAGTCGCCAGAGTAGGCGGCCTTCTTCTCGTGGCCGTAGCGCGCGGCCTCCACGAGCAACACCCGGTCGTCCGGGCGCTCCTCGAACAGCGATTTTCCGCTGGTCGAGAGCGCGTTGGGGTGTCCGAGCGCGTCGCAGAGCGTCGGCGCGATGTCGATGAGCGAAGTTGGTCCCGCCTCTACGTCGAGGCCCTCGACGACCAACGGCACCCGTGTGAGACACTCGTAGGGGGTGCCGCCGTGGTCCACGCAGTGGGCCGGTCTGGAGTCCACGAAGTTGTCGGCGTCGTAGCTCGAATGCTCCCAGAACGCCTCGCCGTGGTCGCCAGTGACGACCAGCGCGAACTCGTCTCCGACGTGGCGCACGAGTCCGTTTCGTAACTCGCGGAGCTGGTCGTCCACGTAGTCCGTGGCGGCCCGGTAGAGGCGTTTTCGATGCGCCTGATACCGTCGCGCGGCCGAACCGGGGTCGGTCTCCGTCTCGAACGCCCACCGCCGAATATTTTGGATACTGTCGTCTACGTCGTGTTTCAGCCAGTAACACCCTGGCGGGTCCACGGGTTCGTGGAGGTCGCCAAGATGCAGATATGCGAAGGTTCGCTCGTCGCTGCGCTCGTCCAGCCAGTTTCGATAGTCAGCCAGCAACTCCTTCGCTGGTGCGTCGTCGTACAGCGCGTGGCGCTCGAACCGCCCCGACAGCGCGAAGAAGGGCATATGGAACGCGAACGCGCCGTAAGTGTCGTAGCCCGCGGCGGCGAACGCGTCCGAGAGCAACTGCTGGTCGTCGGGGAGTTGCGGGGGCACCACGAGGTCGTCCGCCCCCCGATTTGCATCGTCGGATTGGCGCATCGCTCCGTGTTCGTGGGGGTACTGCCCTGTGAACAGCGAGGAGACTGCGGGGAACGTCCACGGCGCGGGCGTGCGAGCGGTCTCGACCGACCGCTCGTGGAGGAACGGCGTCAGCGAGGTGTCGAGGGTGTCTGCGCGGAGCGCGTCCACGACGACCACGAGGACGTGTTGGGGGGCATCAGTGGCGGGAGCCAACTCCTCTCGCTCTCGGGCTTGGAATGTTCTGTCTGCCCGTCTGCGCTGTACCCGGTTGTACGGCCGAGCGAGTCGCCGGACGACTGCGTTCGGCAGGTAGCCCGCCGCTCGCATTCCTGCGCTTTCGAGTCGTTCGACCGGGCCGTCCGTCACGGCTCCTCACCCCAGACGCGGACTGCGGGCGTCTCGCAGTCCGGACAGACCACCGCGTCGGTGTCTTTGAACTCGCCGCGCGATAGGGTACCCTCACAGTTCGGAAGCGGGCAGTCGGCGTCGGCGAGTCGGGAGAGTGCGTCTCTGGCGGTTCGTCGCTTTTTCGCGCGCTGCTGCTCGCTCACCGCGTCTGGCATTCGCCGTACACCTCCGCGAAGCGTTCGGCCGCGTCGGCCATCGTGAACTCGTCGGAGGCGGCGGCGTTCTCGCTGGCCATCTCGGTGAGTCGCTCGCGGTCGTCCCACAACTCGACGATTCGACTCGCGATTTCCTCGGGGCGACCCTCCGGCACGAACGAGGCGCTCCCGCCGGTCTCGACGGTCGCGGTTCGCATCCCTTCTACGTCGAAGGCGAGCACTGGCCGCCCGTACGACTTCGCCAACTGGAAGACGCCGCTGACGCCCGTGCAGGTGCGATACGGCATCGCCAGTAGACTCGCGCTCTCCCAGAGTTCGTCCATCTCGTGGTCTTCGACGTAGCCCGTGAACCGAACGCCGGGCGTGCCCGAGAACTTCTTCTCCAACTGCTCGCGGTAGCCCGGGTACCCCGGATGGGAGTCGCCCGCTATCCAGAGTTCGGCGTCGGGCACCTCCTCGTGGACGAACTCCATCGCTTCGACCATCGTCTCCACGTCCTTCGTCGGCCCGAGGTGACCGAACACCATGATGCGCAAGGGAGCGTCCAGGTCTGGCAGCTCGGTGGTCGTCCGTTCACCCGCCGCTCGTTCGCTGGCCGTCCGGAACGTCCCGTGTGGTACGTGGCGAACGTCCGGAGCCTGATACCGACTCGTCACCACGTCCAAGTACTCCTCGGAAGTGACCGTCGTCGCGTCGCCCAACAGGACCATCTGGGTCGCCGCCACCGCGCCGAGTCGCTCCATCACGCCGATTTCCTCTTCGACCACCTGGTCGTCCACGACTTCCAGCAGGTCGTGGAGCGTCGTCACGACCGAGGCGTCGGAGAGTCGGCTTATCAGCGGCGGGAGCGCGAGACCCGCGAACCGATAGCGGTTCTTCGTCCCGAAGTATGTCATGTGGATGTTGAAGTGAACCACGTCGTAGTCGTTGCCGACGAGTTCGCGGAGCAGACTCGCCGTTCCTCTCGCCGAGTCGCGTTGCCAGACGCGACGGACGACGTAGTCGTCGCGATGTTCGACGCTCGGCGCGTCGTCCGAACACTGTGCGAGGACGGTCAGGTCAACGTCGTCGCGCGCCCCGAGTTCGGTTGCGAGGGCTTCGCAGTACTCCGAGAGGTGGCCCTGTAACGGCGGATGACACGACACCATCGCTACCTGCTGGCTTCCCGGCGTCGAGGCACGCCCCGGCGCGGCGGTGCGAGTGCGCCGAATGCGCTGGAGAGACGACAGCATCTTCGGCACGTCGCTCTTCAGTTGCACGTCCGAGTCGCCGCTGTCGTTCCACTCGATGGACACTTCCCGGATGGTGAACCCGCGGTGGTAGAGTCTGGCGACCAGTTCCGTGTCGAACGAAAACCCCTCCTCGGCGTTGTGAGCGGTGACGCTCTCCCACGCCTCGCGAGTGAACGCCTTCGCACCACACTGGAAGTCCCGAACTGGGACGCCGGTCGCACGTCTCGCGAGGGCGCTGTATCCGGCGGCAAACGCACGCCGGAGCGTCGATTGCCCCGCTCGTCGCTCTCTCGAAATTCCCCGGGAACCGATGGCCACGTCGGCGTCGCCGCTCTCGACTACGCGGTAGAGGCAGGCCAACTCCTGCACGTCGATGGCACCGTCGGCGTCCACGAAGCCGATTACGTCGGCGTCGCTGGCGTCGAGGCCGTCGATGAGTGCGCCGCCTTTGCCCCGCCGGTCGTCGCTGACCGAGAGCGTCACGCGCTCCTCGCCGTCGATGTCGCGAAGTGCCTTGCTTCCCGACCAACCGGGGTCGTCGGCGCAGACGACGACCTCGTCCCAGTCGGCCGCGAGTAGTTCCTCGACGAGTCCGACCCACGATTCGACCGGTTCGTCGTAGATGGGGAGGACGACGGCTCGGGTCGGCTCGCTGGCTTGCTTCGCCGTCCCGGCCGCTGTCGTGGACTTCGAGACGGGCCGTCGCGGCGGTGTCTCGTCGTCCGAATCGGTCCCCTGTTCGCTCGTTTCTGTCGCTTCACTCCGTTCACTCGCTGGTTCCGCTCCGCTTTCGTTACTTGCTTCGACCGCTCCGTTTTGCTTCCCCGAATCGGTCGCCGCGTCCGCGGCGGCCGGTTCGACTGTCGATTCGTCTGTTCGAGTCTCGGTTTCGTTCTTGCTCATTGTTTCAGTTTCACAGCGACGTACCCATACGCGAAGAGGAGGGCGTTGGTGACCACCATCACCTGAACCACCTGGATCATAGAGGCGTGAAAGCGCCAGAGCAGCAGAATCTCGACGCACGAGGCCGCGGTGAAGACGTAGACGAAGCGGTTGCGGTCGCGCGCGAGTTGGAAGTTGAGAACCACGATTGCGAGGACGGCCGCCACGATGGCCAGCCCGTACCAGCGCAGGAGTGGCGCGGCCTCGACGTACGCCGGGCCGAAGACGAGCGCTAGCAGGAAACGGGGCGCGACCCAGTAGGCCAGCGCGCCCGCTCCGGCGACGGCCGCCGAGTAGGCGAGCGCCCGGTCGAGTAGGCCGTGCAACCGCTGGTCGTCCGCTCGGTCGTGGGAGACCTTCGGGAACAGCGCCGACGTGATGCCGGTCGGGAGGAAGACCAGCACTTTGCCGAGGACGCTCGCGGCCGTGTAGAGGCCCGCCTGATGGTCCGTGAAGAAGTGCTTGACGACGATGACGTCCGCCGTCGCAGGCACCGTCAGGCAGAAGCCAGCGAGCGTGGCGGCGGGCGCGTAGCGGTACGCCCGCCGGTAGTCGAAGTCGTGACCACGGAGTCGGTCGGGGACGGCGCGGAGGCCACCCTCGAACTGAGCGTGTATCCACGCCGTCGTGACGACGAGCAGTGCGAGGACGGCCAGCACGACCGCACCGAGTGCGCCCGCCGCGGCGTAGCCCGCGGCGACGAGCGCGACTGCCGCGGCGAGTTTCAGCACGGCCAGCGAGAGTCGATAGCCCGCGAGCGCGCCGAAGCGTTGGAGGCCCTGTAGCGCCCCCAAATTCGCCCGCAGGACGAGGACGCCGAAGCCGTTCAGCGCGACGAGCACGACCAGTGTCGGGTCACCCAAGCCGACGAACGACGCGACCGGTCCGCTGGCCAGCGCGAGGCCGCCGAACACGACTGCGCCGAACGCGGTCGCTCGGAGTTGCAGGCCGGTGACGAACGCGCCGACCGACCCATTAGTTCCGAGCGCACCGCGCTCGCCGTCTAGTTCCGCGACGAACCGCGAGGAACTGAACCGAACGCCGGTTCCGAGGACGTTCACGAGGTACAGCAGGGCGAACGCCGCCCCGAAGACGCCGTACTGCTCGGGGCCGAGCGCTCGTCCGACGAACACCTGATAGAGGTAGTTTAGTCCGCCGATGAGGACGGTCGCCGCCGACATCAGCCCGCCGTGTCTGAGCAGGTCGTCGGCCCGGAGTGCCCCGCGGAGTGCGGTGACGGTCGTCTGTCCGAACGCAAGCAGTCGTCGGCCGATAGTTCGACCGGAAAACTCTCCCGACATCGACTATCGGAAGAGTGAGGCTGTTCGGTGGCCGTTCGTCGCCCTGTCCTCGAAGATGGACCGTACGAGGTCGGCGACGACGGAGACGACGCGGCGCACGAAGTCTCGCAGGTCGCTGTTTCGGTCGCCGTCGTTGCCGTCGTCACCGTCGCCTTGGTTACCGTCGTCGCCTTGGTTACCGTCGTCGCCGTTGTCGTCGTCACCGTCACCGGGGTTCTCGCCCGGTTTCTCCACGGCGAATCGAAGTTGACCCGCTTCGATCGGTTCGCCGTCTGCCGTCGCGCTCGCTCGAAGCAGGTACTCGCCCTGCTTGAACGCGCGGGCGTCGAGTTGGATTTCGAAGACCACGGTTCGTTCGTCGTCGCCGTAGCCGTAGCCATACCCGTAGCCGTAGCCGTAACCCGAGTCGCCGTCTCGGTCGAGTCGGGTCACGTCGAGGGACTTTCGCAAGCGGTTGACGCGAATCTCGCCCTCGCCGACGACGCCGCGCTCGGGCGTCACGCTCCGAACCGTGCCGTCTGGTGCCACGTCGATGGTGACGACTTCCCCGTCCTCACCGTCTGCTGGGCGAAGCGCGAAGGTCACACCGTCGAGCGTCGCGTCGCTCGGAACTTCGACGGCGGCCGTGTACGTGACCGTTTCTGGAACACTCACGGTGTCCGGGCCGGACACCGTGACGCCCGTGGCCGCCGATGGCTGGGCGGCAACGAGCAAGGACGTAACGAGCCCAATCGTAATTATTGCACTTACTACGACGTCCCGACGTAGCTCAATCATGTATCACTCTGCCGCATTGCTCTCTTTTTTCTAGCATTCCACACCTCAGATACCAATTCATTTGGACCAAAATAAACTTATCTTCAGTTAATAATCTAAATTAATATTTCTAAAATTCTCTGAGGTATGTCTGACATTAGTCTAGAATCTAGGTCTATATCTCTATTGAGGCTACAAATCGTAGAGAAATGCAGATAGCAAAACAAACCGAGAGGTAATAATACTGATGGCCAATATACGAGAAAACTAGAACGAATACCGACGGCGAGCGGACGCACTATCTCGGACGAGTCGAATCGCAGAAACAGAGTCGAGGTTCAACGACTTCTATTCAGCTGTTGTCGTGAATCGCACCGGCGATTTTGTCGAGTTCTTCGTCCGAGAGGTTCGGGCGCTCGCCCGCGACGGCGTGAATCGGGTGGCCGTCGTCGCCGTCGAACCGCGGAATGACGTGCCCGTGGACGTGCGGCACTTCCTGCCCGGCCGCCTCGCCGTCGTTGAACGCGACGTTCGCGCCGTCGGCGTCCACGGCGTCCTGTACGACGGTGTTCAGTTTGTGGAGGACGCCGAAGACCCGCGCCGCAGTCTCTTCGGGCACTTCGTCCAACGTCTCGTAGTGGTCCTTCGGAATGACGAGCGTGTGGCCTTCCGCGAGGGGGTTGGCGTCGAGGAACGCGATGACTTCGTCGTCCTCGAAGACGGTGCGACTCGGGATTTCGTCGGCGACGATTTTGCAGAAGATGCAGTCGTCTTGGCTCATGTGTGGTCGTGTTTTCGGTCGCTTCGGGTTTGTAGTTTGTCGCTGTCGGAGACGAGACTGTCCTCGATGTTTCCTCCGATAGCGGTTCCCCGCTCTGCCCCAGTGGCCATTGTGAACACTTGCCAGATAGTGTTTTATACTCCCCACTACAGTGTTCTGTCACGATGAGCTACGACGCGGTGTTGTTCGACTGTGACGGTGTCATCGTCGAGATGCCCGACCGAGCAGCCATGACGGACGCGATGCGGCGCGTCCAACAGCGATTCGGACTCTCCGTCCCGCCGGAGAACGTCGTCGCCGACTTTTTCAGAGGCAATCTCTCGGCTATCACCGAACGCTGTCGAGAGGCGGGAATTGAGCGCGATTCGTTCTGTGCGGAGGCAGCACGGGAAGCCGTGAGCGCACAACTGACCGAGATTCGTTCGGGTCTCCGTTCGCGGTACGAAGATGTCGCGGCGATTCGGGACCTAAACTTGCCGCTCGGCGTCGTCAGCGACAATCACCCGCGCGTCCTTTCGTTCCTCCTGCGCCAGTTCGACCTGACGGGACTGTTCCAAACGGTGCGCGGTTGTCCGTTCACCCCTGCGGGACTCGAACGCCGCAAGCCGGACCCCAGCAACGTCGAAGCCGCGATGGAAACGCTCGATGCCGAGACCGCCCTCTACGTCGGCGACCGCGAGGTAGACGTGCTCGCCGCGGAGAACGCCGGAATCGACTCTGCGCTGGTTCGACGTGAGGACGCGAGCGAACAGGGATTCGACGTGTCCCCGACCTACGAACTCGACTCGCTGTGGGACCTCCCGGCGACGGTTTGAATGTCACGAGCGAACCTCGGATTTTGAGGAGCGTTCTCGACCAGCACTACATCTTGGGACGACTTCTCGGAGCTAGCTACTGCCGAAACCTATGAGAGACCACACCGCCCCGAAACCGCGACCGCATCAGCCACGAACCTCCCCAACCGATTCGCTCACGTGTGTTCGCTCATCCCTCGCGCGGTCGCACCAGAGGTGCGACTTCGCGCACCGAAGTGTTCCAAGTCAGCTTCGAGACAGGATTCCGGTGTCACGGCGCGCGCTGGCGCGGCGCGTCAGGGCCGCGCCAAACCCGTGCGAGGGATGAACGTCGAAGGCTGAAAGCCGAGACGTGAATCGGTTGGGGAGGTGTGTGGCTGCGGTATCCTAGGCTTCGGGAGTAGCTAGCTTCATCCTCTCTTCCGGCCCTGACAACGACGCTAAGATAGTTCCAGCACTTTCACGCCAGCAAAGTCTATTTCCGCTATCGAATCACGACCAACCCCGGACATACAGATCGAACTGCACAACCGAACCCGATTTAACTCCGTAGGAGAACAAAACCAGTATGAGCAGGTTCGGCGAAGTAGACGACCAGTACGAACCGGACGCGGTCGAGGACCGCGTGTTCGACTACTGGGACGAGGTAGACGCCTACGAGAAGGCCAAGAACCACCGCGCCGACGGCGAGGACTTTTTCTTCGTGGACGGTCCGCCGTACACGAGCGGCGCGGCCCACATGGGCACGACGTGGAACAAGACCCTGAAAGACGCCTACATCCGCTACCTTCGGATGCAGGGCTACAACGTGACCGACCGGCCGGGTTACGACATGCACGGTCTGCCCATCGAGACGAAAGTCGAGGAGGAACTCGGCTTCGAGAACAAGAAGGACATCCAGGAGTTCGGCGAGGAGAATTTCATCGACGAGTGCAAGGAGTTCGCCGAGGACCAACTCGTCGGCCTCCAAGAAGACTTCAAGTCCTTCGGCGTCTGGATGGACTGGGACGACCCGTACAAGACGGTCAACCCCGAGTACATGGAGGCCGCGTGGTGGGGATTCCAGCAGGCCCACGAGAAAGGTCTCGTGGAGCAGGGCCAACGCTCCATCAGTCAGTGCCCGCGCTGTGAGACGGCCATCGCCAACAACGAAGTCGAGTACGAGGACGTAGAGGACCCGTCCATCTACGTGAAATTCCCCCTCAAGGACCGCGAGGGCTCCCTCGTCATCTGGACGACTACGCCGTGGACCATCCCCGCCAACACCTTCGTCGCGGTGGACGGCGAGATGACCTATCAGGAAGTCCGCGCCGAGAAAGGCGGCCAAGAAGAGACGCTCTACGTCGCCGAGGAGTGCGTCGAGGGCGTCCTGAAGGCGGGTCGCTACGACGACTACGAAGTCGGCGAGACGTTCACCGGCGAAGAGATGGTCGGTTGGGAGTACGACCACCCCCTCGACGAGGAGGTCCCCGACCACGCCAGCGGCGAGGGCACCTTGCAGGTGTACACCGCCGACTACGTGGAAGCAGACCGTACGGGACTCGTCCACTCCGCGCCGGGTCACGGTGAGGAGGACTTCGAGCGCGGCAAAGAACTCGGCTTGGACATCTTCTGTCCGGTCGGCGGCGACGGCGTCTACACCGCG